>NZ_JBOHHT010000001.1:0-28524 GCF_050725655.1 Sphingopyxis sp.
CCGCCGATGAGCTGTTGCAACGTCGGCAGCAGGGTTTCGGCATTGGCATGTTCGAGCCAGTAAACGCGCAGTTCGGTGCCGCCCGCCGCCTTCGCGTCGAGGTCGTTCGCCATCGACACGAAGCGCGCGACCATCGCCTGATCGCCGCGCAGCGCGATCGCATTGCTGCTGTCGATCGGCACGATCGCGACGGGTTTCTGCGCGCCTTCGCCCGCCGCCGGCACCAATGCCTGCAGCGCCGCGGCGATTTCGCGCGCGCCGGCGTTTTTCAGCGTGACGATCTGGCTGGTCGAGCTGTCGCGGTCGATACTCGACGCAAGCGCACGAATGCGGCGGATATTGTCGGCAAAATCTGCAACAACGAGGCTGTTGGCGTTGCGGTTCGCGGTCAGCGATCCCTGCGCGCTGACGAGCGGGCGCAATGTTTCGACCGCCGAGACCGCGTCGATGTAACGCAGACGGATGATTTCGGTGACGAACTGGTTCTGCGCCGCGCCGCTGCTGCCGATTCGGCCCGGCTGCGCCGCGGCGCCGTCGATCGGCTGGACGCGGTAGCTGCCGCTCGGTCCGGGGACCGCAACGAGGCCATTCGAGCGCAAGGTCGCGAGGAAAATCTCGAAATATTCGCTGCGCGACAGCGGCCGGTCGGTGACGACCGACACCTTGCCGTTGACGCGCCCGTCGATGACGAAGGTACGCCCGGTAATCCGCGCCGCATCCTGGATGAAGGCGCGGATGTCGGCATCGCGAACGTTGAGCGTGTACTGCGCGAACGCGGGTCCCGGCGTGGCGGAAACCAGTGCGGCGGCGAGCATCAGGGAAAGTTTGAGGCGCATGGGTCTCTATTGTTTCGAGAGGAAAATGGCGACGGGAACGACGCTGGCGCCGCGCTCGACTTCGAGCGCGATGCGCGCACCCGGCGTAATCTGGTTGGCGAGCGCGGCGGCATCGCTCGCCGATCCGATCGGCCGGCCGCCGACCGAGCGGATGACGTCGCCGGGGCGCAGGCCCGCGGAGCGGAACGCCGCGCCGTCGCCCTGCGGCTGGACGACGATGCCGGTGACGCGGCCGTTTTCGGTACGCGGGGCAAAGCCGACGCCAGCCTTGATCGCCGCGGAGGTCATTTCGCCGCTCGCACTCGCGCCGACGGCGGCGGCTCCGATCTCGGGCGTCGGCGCGGGGAGCGAGGTTGTAGCGTTCGCAACAGGCGCTTCGCCACTCTGGTCGATGAACAGACTTTCGCGTGCCCCGCCGCGGTCGAGCAACACATGATCGAAAGCGACACCAGCAAGCTTCAACCCGGGCGCGATCTCGTCGCCGACGGCATAGCTGGTCTGGATGCCATCCTCACCCGCGATGATCGCCGAGCCACCGCCCGTCGCTTCGTTGAGGTTGATGCCGAAGAGCGTCAGGCCCGCCGAGGTGACGGTCGTCGATGCGGGACCCTGTGCATTGCCACGGAAGAAGGGATCGAGGCTGGAAAAGAGCGCACGCCGTTCGGCGGGCGATGCGATGACCGCGGCCTGCGGCTGCCACGCGCCGAGCGGCGACAGCGGCGTAAGCAGTGCCCAGAGCAGCCGGACGCATTGCCAAATGAGCAAGGCGCCGAGCAGGCCGGCCAGCAGTCGCGGCCAGATCTCGCGCGGCGAGCGCCTCCAGGCGCGTAACCAGGCTGGCAGCGCGCGCGGCAGCCGAACGGCCGATCCGGACATCAGCGTCGCCATGAAATATCTCTGTCCCCCCAGACTGAAAAAACCTGTCTCGCGAATCGCCTAGGGGCGAACGGTGACAATCAGTTGACCGGAAGATTACAGTTTTTTGACAAGCGAGCGAGTCTGCTGAGGCGACCCGAAAGGATCTTCCCTCTGCCGCAGAGGTGGGAAGATGAGCGCCCCAGAGGGGCTGATGGAAGGGCCGGGATCGACCAGCAACCCTTCCATCCAATACCGCTTCGGGCCGCCCCCTCCCCATCGCTTTGCGACAGGGAGGATTTTGACCTTAGAACTTGAGCGACGCGCTGAGCGAGAAGGTACGGCCCAGCTTGTAACGGTTGAGGAAGATGCGGTTATCACCCGATGTTTGCACTTCCTCGTAATTGCGGCCGGTCAGGTTGCGCGCCTCGAACTTTAGTTCGATTTCCTTGTTCAGCAGCGAGATGCCCTGCCGCGCGACGAAGTCGAGCGAGATGCCCGGCTTTTCGCGGATATCGGGCTGACCCGACGGACCGCGGCTGGTGACGCGTGGACTGGCATAGGTCAGGAGCAGTGTCTGCTGCGACAGCCTGTCCTGGTCTTCGAGCCCGATCTGGATGTTGACCAAGTGGTCCGACTGGCCGGTGAGCGGCGAACCGTCGAAGAAGAAGTTGCTCGCAGCCTGCACCACGCCGTTGATCACCGTGGTGTCGCCAGCGCCGACCTGAATTTCCGATTTGGTGTAGGTGTAGTTGCCGATCAGCACCAAGCGGCGGCTCGCCCAGAAAGCTGCATCCGACAGTGTATCGAGTGCGAAATATTTCTGAACCTCGACCTCGCCACCGTAAAGCAACGCTTTGGGCGCATTGGCGAAGCTGGTGTTGGCGATCGAATCGGTACTGAGCGAGGTGTATGCCTCAATCGGGTTCTCGATCTTCTTGAAGAAACCGGCCACGGTGAAACGTTGGTCCTTGGCGAAATACCATTCATAGCGCAGCTCGCTGTTCCACAGCTCGCTGTCTGTTAGCGACGGGTTGCCGCGGAACTGACGGTTCGATTCGGGATCCTGATAGATTTGCGCGATGAGTTCGCGGAACTGGGGCCGCGCGATCGTATTCGATGCGTTGAGGCGCAGCTGCATATCGGGCGCCACTTCCCAAGTCAGCGTGACGGCGGGCAACCAATAGTCGTTCTTGAGATTGGTTGCGGCAATCGCACTTCCGCCCGTCCCGAACAGGGCGATCGGCACGACGGTCTGCTTGCCATCCTCATAGCGCACGCCGACGTTGACGTTCATGCCCGACACGATCTCGGCCTGAAGCTGTGCATAACCAGCATGGGTGGTCAGCCCGGCGTCGAAGGCGGCGGTGCCGTCCTGCGCCGATGTTTCGACCAGCGTGATGTCATAGAGCTGGATCGACGCGTCGGAGAGCAGATAATCGGGGCGCAACTGCGTCACCGGCACCGGCAGACCCGAGGCGCGAAACTGGAAGGCGCGGCGCACGGCGGTACGGCTCGTGTCGGTATAGGCGTAACCCACCGTCGCGGTAATCTGCGGGGCCAGCTCGTACGACAGGTCGACGCCGCCCGACCACAAATCCTCGTTGAGGTCCGAAAAGGCGATGGTCGCGTCGCCGCGGTTGCCGCCAAGGTCGTTGACGAACTTGTCGCCGGTCGGGTCCTGCGTCGTCGGCAGGTTGGTGCGGACATAGGTGAAGCCGCGCTCATATGGGGCCTCGCGCTGCGAATTGGCGTAAGCGCCGCGCAGATCGACCTTTAGCTGGTCAAAGTGGAATTCGCCGACGAACTGCGTGTTGATCAGCTGGCGTTCGTACCAAGCGGTGTCCTGCTTCATGATGTCGCGGCCGACCTGATTCGCGTCGGTCCCGAGGCCGAGACGTGCCTGCTTCAACGTGTCGCGGATAAAAAGGTTGGTCCAGCGCAGCTTGTGCTCGCCGATTTCGAGGCCGAGGCCGAGCAGGGCGTTCACGACGATGCGATTGTCGGTGATGACGCGGTTGTAGCTCGTCTGCGGATCGCCCGACAGATCCTGATTGAGCGAAGTCTGCTGCAACGTGTCGCGGGTGCGCCACTTGTTGCTGATCCCCGCCGTCGCGATGATCCCGAGTTCGCCGTCGGCGAGGGGGATCGTCGTGCCGCCCGTAACGCCCGCCGACCAGTTGATCGGGATATGATCATTCTGCTGCAGCAACGTCGTATCGCTGTTGACTAGCTCCATCTGGATAAATTCCAGATCTTCCTGGGAGAAATCGGCGCCTTCGAGGATCGGCTTGCCGCTGGCGAACGCGGCCTTCAGGAGCGACGGGACGTCACGGCTGCCGTCGTCGAAGCCCGTCCCGTCGGTGTCGCTGCCATAATAGGTATAGCCGAGCTCGTTCGTCGTCTCGCTGTCCCAGCCGATGCCGCCACTGAAGGTCAGGAAAGGCTCGCGCGGGATCGCCTTGGTCGTGAGGTTGATCACGCCGCCGCCGAATTCGCCGGGGAAGTTCGCCGAATAGCTTTTCTGGACGAGCGTCGAATCAATGACGTTCGAGGGGAAGATGTCGAGCGGAACGACGCGCTTTAGCGGCTCGGGGCTCGGCAGCGGCGAGCCGTTGAGCAGCGCGAGCGAGTAACGGTCACCGAGGCCGCGGACATAGACGAAGCCGCCGCCGACGACCGAAAGGCCGGTGACGCGCTGCAGCGCGCCCGAAATGTCACCTTCGCCGGTACGCGCAATGTCGGCCGACGATAGGACCGAAACGACTTCGGGGGTCGCGCGGACGACGTTGGGGGTAAAGCGGCCGGTGACGACGATTTCCTGATCGGCGCCGCCGGGAATCGAGACATCGCCCTGTTCGTCGTCCTCAGCCGCAGAATCGTCGGCGGCAGGTTCTTCGGTTGCGGGAGCTTCGGTCGTGACCGGGGGCGCGTCAGGCGCGGGGGCGCCCGTGTCCTGCGCCAGAACGGCAGGCGCGACGAGAGCGGAACTGAGGAGGAGCAGGCTGGCGAAGATCGGCCGCTTGGTCATGATGGAAAGTCCCCAAGAATATGCAGGAAGGGAGCGGGCCAGCCCGTCAGGCGTGCCCGCTCCCCAATTGGATCGCGAGCGATCAGGTCGTCGGGATGGCGCTGCAGGCGCGGCTCGTCGTGCCGAAGTTCGCGGTCGACGAGTTGCAGGTCCAGCCCTGATACCAGGTGTCGTTGGCGTCGCGGACGGCGCCGACATAGGCGGTGGTGTCGAAGAAGGCGTTCAGCGTCTTCGCGTTGAAGGGCGTGAAGCCGGTTTCGGTGGCCCCGTTGATGAACAGGCTGGTCAGCGACGGCACATAGTTCGAACGGTTGTTCGTGCCGGCTTCGAAGATCGTCTGCACCTGCGCGTCGGTGACGCCGCTCGTGCCGCGGAACGGGGTGGCGTTGCACTGCAGCGACATCGACTGGAACACCGGCGGGCCGGCTTCGTCGAGCGCGGGGTTCGCCGGGTTGATCGTCGTCGCGCTGTTGAGGCCGAGGCAGCGGAAGCCCGGAGCGACGATCAGGCCGTTGGCGAAGGTATAGTCCGCGCCGCCGCGGACGAGAATCGACACGCCGTTACCCGCCGCATTGTTGCGGTGGATATAGGTGAAGTTCGAGATCGCGACATTCTGACGCGGAACCGCATCTTCGTTGCCGTTCGAGTCGATTTCCATCATCGAGTCGCCGACTGCACCGCCTTCGCGCTGCACGCCGATGACGTACTGGATGTTGCCCTTGTAACCGACGTCGGTGTCGAGACCGTCGTCTTCGGCGCCGGTGATTACCAGATGCTTCATGTTCACGCGGCCGCCGAACACTTCGATGCCGTCGTCCGAGCTGTTGTGGATCTGGATATGATCGAGCTGGGTGTTCGAACCGACACCCGAGGGGGTCAGACCCTGAAGCTCGCTCGCCGCCGACAGGATGAAGCCCGAATAGCGGATCTGGACATAGGACATACGGCCCGAGTTATCGGCCGGCTGCGCGCCGCCATAGAGCGCGTTCGACGTGCCTTCGGTGTCGCGTTCGCAAGCCGCGGTGCCCGGCGCCGCGCCCGGTGCGAGACAGTCGGTGATCGGCGCGCGGCCGAGCAGGACGACACCGCCCCAAAGCTGCGACGTCTGGTCGCCAGCCGAGCCGACGACGTTACCGCGGCCGGTGAAGATGATCGGCTGCGTCGGCGTACCGACCGCATCGATGCGGTTGCCGCGATTGACGGCGAGGAAGGAAACGCCCGTCGCACCGAAGATGGTGACGCCCGGGTCGATCGTCAGCGTGACGACGTTGTTCGTGCTCGTCGCACCTTGGTCGGTACCGACATCGACGCGGCCGGGCAGCGAATAGAGAACGCCCGCGACCTTCGGAATCGCGGTCGTCGCGGTAAAGCGCGTCGGGAAGCCGCAGTTGCGCCATTCGCCGCCGGGCCCCGAAACGGTGCCGAGGTTCGCGAGCTGGTCGGGGCCGGCGATGCTGGGGCAGTTCGCGGCGGGGGTGACGGTCGCCGGCGGGGTCGGGGTCGGCGTGGGGGTCGGTGTCGGGGTGGGGGTCGGCGTCGGGATGACGATCACACCCTCACCCGGTGATGCGACGCCGTCGGCACCGCACGCCGCAAGGATGGAACAGGCCACGCCGCTGAGCATGACCAAACGAATGCGTGCGAAAGCCGCCATGAAAATCTCCGTTCCCGGTGTGCGCCCCCAATATCGGTTGAGCGGCGCCCCTGATGAAAAATCACCGGCGAACGAGAAGAGATATGCTGACTCGCCCCCGGTGACGCCGCCACTAGGGTGATTCGATGACGGTCTGACGCCAGAGCCGTGACACTTGAGTGACTCTTTCGAGTCGGTTTGATGACAAGAACGGCGGCACTAGGAGCCGTCTGCTCGCACCTGTGAAAATAAATGCGGCGAAGCTCGCTTGCATCACCCGGAAAGCTTTGCTAGGCGCCCGCTCCTACCTGGTGCCGGACCCGTCCGGACCATCATGATGTGCGGTCGTGGCGGAACTGGTAGACGCGCAACGTTGAGGTCGTTGTGGCCGAAAGGCCGTGGAAGTTCGAGTCTTCTCGACCGCACCATCGTAAGTAGTTTATGGCTTGTTTTCAGCATATTGGTTGAAGCCATAAACTCGGCGGGGTCAGTGGTTGCCCGCCCCGATCTCGCAGTTTTGATGGCCTCGCAATTTTACTGGCGATGGCGGCTTGGGCAGGCAAACCAGGCACGTCGGTAATTGCCAACTTACGGACTGGTCCCTTTTCATCGAGCGATAACGGGCTGGGGACATTCAGCCCAATCTTGCCGGTGCGGCCTAGCGTGAAATATCCTGCGCCACATCGGAAACCCGGTCGAGCATTGCGCGGGAAAATGGCGCAAAATCGCCGTGGATACCATGTTTGAGCACGGATAGCCCGAGGCCGCGCTTCGCTGCGTCAGCCAGCCCCCTCCCCTGCCACAATCCGTCGAGAACGCCGGCTGCGAACGCATCGCCGGTGCCGACGCGGTCGATTACCGGCGCGACGACGGTGGGATCGGTCACTCCTGCTTCGTCGCGGCTATCGACACGCGCCGTGATCCGGTGCACGTCCGCGCCGACAATCTCGCGAGCCGTGGACGCAACATATAAAAGCGAAGGAAAGTGATCGAGCAGCGCAACGGCTGCCTCGCGCCGCCGGTCTTCGGCTTCACCCGAAAATTCGCGACCGAGGAGCAGCGCCGCGTCGCGATGATTGCCGAACAATAGCGTCGCCTGCGCGACGATCGGCTTCAATATCGCCGCTGGATCGGACTGCCAGCGGCCCCAAAGGCGTCCGCGCCAATTGCCGTCGAACGACACGCCGATCCCGGCCGCGCGCGCGCGCGTGACAGCTTCCAGCACAGCCTCGGCGCTGCCCGGCCCGAGCGCGGGGGTAACCCCCGACACATGCAGCCAGCCGACGCCGTCGAGCAGGCCATCCCAGCTCCAATCTCCCGCTCCGGCCCCGGCAAAAGCCGAGCCGGCGCGGTCATAGACGACCTCGGCCGGCCGCATCGGACCGCCGGGAAGGTAATAATAGAGGCCCATGCGGCCCGCGGGGCGGAGCACGGGCGCGGCGTCGACACCGTGGCGGCGCAATTCTCCGAGCACGCCGTCGCCGATCGCGCCTTCGGGGACCGCGCTGATCATCGCCGTGTCATGGCCAAGCGCCGCCAGCGCAACGGCGACATTCGCCTCCGCACCGCCGACATGCGCCTCGAATCGCGCCGATTGCAGCGGCAATTCGCCGTGCGGAACCGAGACGCGCATGACGATTTCGCCGAAGCAGGCGATGGTTCCTTGGGGCGCGATCATGGCTTGAATCCGGTTTCCGCAATGGCGGTGCAGGCAATATGGACGGCCGAACCGAAACGGGCTGTTGCCGCGCTGCCGATGCCGATTGGGTGAACGCCGGTGATCGCACCGGCCGAAATCCATTGCCCGGGCTTCAGTTCGATGACGCCGCGCCGATGGAGGTCGACGAGGAAGTTGAGCGATCCCCAGGGACCGTCGAGCACGTCGATCGCGCGTCCGGTTCCGACCGTCACGCCATCGATTTTTGTTTCGACGGTCAGCGCCGCGAAATCGTCGATGTCGAGCCTCGGCCCCAACAGAAGCCCATTGTTGATGCCGACATCGGCGATGATGCCATAGGGGGCATGGTCGTGGACATCGGGTACGGGCGAGCTTGCGACTTCGAACCCGGCGCGGATCTCGTCGACCCATGCAGCACCATCGTCACTGCCAGTCAGCCGGTCGGGCACCGCGCGAAGGCGCAGCATCACCTCGGCCTCGATCGCACCGGCGCCGCCCTCGAAAATCGCTGCCTCGCCCGGAACGTCCCCGTCGAGTTCGGCGATCCGCAGCACGGGCCCGGCGACACGCTCGGCCCCCAGGACCTTGATCAATGCCGGCGGGATACGCCCGACCTTCCAGCCGCAAACCGGTGCACCCAGCGCAGTGGTCAGGCGCTGCTGCGCCGCATAAGCCTCGGCGAGCGTGGCCGGCACCGGCGCGGGAAAGGCGGTCAGCGCCCGTCCCGACAGGCGTGCGTCGAGCAGTGCCGCAACCGGATCCGGGGCGGCCGGTGAAAGCAAATGGTTCGACATCAGGCCAGTTTTGCGCTGAGCAGATAGCGTTCGCGGCTTTCGGCGGACTGACGGCGCAGTTCGACGATCGCGCGTTCCTCGGTCTCGTCGAGCATCGACTCGATCAGACGGTTGAAGTGGCGCCGCATCGCGAGCCGGGCGCCGGTCGCATCGCGATTGCGCAGCGCCGCGACGACATCGGCATGTTCGGCCTGGCGCGCGCTGCCGTCCTTGCGGCACACCAGCGAATGGCTGCTCCGCACCTCGGGCAATTCCATCCGCATCCGCCACAGGCTCTCGATCACATGGATGATCGCCTTGTTGCTCGACGCCGCGGCGATCGTCATGTGAAACTCGCGGTCGATCGCACTGATTTCCTCCTCGCTCTTGCTGTCATCGGCCATAGTCTCGAGCAATTCGTCGAGTTTCGCGAGCGTGTCGGCCGATATGGTCGGCGCGGCGAGCGCCGCGGCTTCGGCCTCGAAAAGCGAGCGTGCCTCGGTGAGTTCGAAGGCGCTGACCTTGGGCAGGATCGCATTGTCGCCGGGCAGGATCGCCTCGACATAGGCACCTGCCCCGGTGCGGATGTGAATCCACCCCGTCGCCTGCAACGCAATCTCGGCCTCGCGGATCGTCACCCGGCTGACCTCGAAACGCTCGGACAGCTCGCGCTCGCCGGGTAGCCGCGTTCCCGGCGGAAAAGTTCCGTCGAGAATCTGGCGCCGGATCGTGTCGGCGACATCTTCGAAAAGGCGGCGTTCGGCCATGGTCAATCTTCTCCCCGCACAAGCGTCAGGAAGTCCATACAATCCGGTATGACAAGTTTGAAGCCCATGACCGAAACTAGTTTCAAATCCGGGCCCGGATGCCGATGAAATATTTCGCGCCATAATAGTGATACTGGCGACTGCTGCCATAGACCGGCATGTAGGTCGCCTTGGGTTCGTTGAAGATGTTGAGTGCTTCGAAGCGGAGCGACACGCCCTTCATCAGGTCGAGCGAGGCGCGGAAATCGACGGTTTCGCTGGGCGCGACGTAGCGCAGCTGGCTGTTGCCGCCGACAAAGTCCTGGAAGTATTTTCCGCGATAATTGTAGATCGCCTGCAGCGACACCGGGCCGATCTCGTAATAGGCCTGCGCCGACAAGACGTGCTTCGAATAGCCCGAGAGGTTCGCGGGCGGAATGATGCCGCCGCTCACGCTGTCGGTTTCGGGATCATAGACGTCGCCGAGCCGGATATCCTGCGTCTTGAAATTGGAATCGGCGTAATTGTAGCTGACCTTCGCCCCCAATCCGTCGAGCGGCTTGGGCAGGAAGCTGAAACGCGTCGCCGCCGTCAGTTCGAGACCATAGATGCGCGACTTGTCGGGGCTGTTGCGCGTCTGGATGACGGGGATCGACACCGATTGGCCATCGATCGTGAAATCCTCGTTGAACACCACCGGCTGGAAGCCGCCGGTGAACTGCTTGTAATAGACGGTCGCCGACAGCAGGCTGTCCTTGTTCGGATACCATTCGAGCGACAGGTCGCCGTTCCACGACATCAGCGGTTTCAGGCGCGGGCTGCCGTTGGCGCGGATATTGTCGATCGCATCCTCGATCGACGTGAAATCCCCGGCGCCTTCGAGCGTGATCGTGCGCCCGGCGCCGAGCGCGCTCGGGTTGGGGCGGGACATGGCGCGATAGCCGGCAAGGCGAACGAGCGTGTTCGGCGCCACCTCGAAGATCGCGTTGACGCTGGGCAGGATACGCGTGTTGCTGCTCTTGATCGTTTCGGTCACGAAGTCACCGGTTTCGTCGAGCGTGAAGGAGCCGTCGCCGCTGGGGTCGGGAACGACGATGAGGTCGCTGCGCAGTCCCTTCGAGGTGACGCGCGTGTTGACGACCCGCACGCCGACATTGCCGCGCACCGGCATGCTGCCGAGGTCGCCTTCATAATCGGCCATCACATAGCCCGCGAGCGTGCTTTCCTTGACATCGCGGCTGGCGACCGAGCGCTTCTCGCCGGGCAGGCCCGGATCCTCGGTTCCCATATATTCGCGGAACAGGCAGTCGACGTCGAAGGTCGCCCAGCTGTTGATGCTGTTGCCCTTGGCGGCCGACAGGAAATCGGTCTGAGGGAACGCCTGGCGGCAGATATTGTTGATCCGCTTGTCCTCGGCGATCGGGGCGGTCAGGTTGAAGTCGCCGTTGCGCAGATCGTAATCGCGGTAGGTGAGCCGTGACCAGCGGCCGCCCGCCGAGATCGTCTTCAAGAAACCGTCGAGTTCGTAGGTGGCGTCGAAGCGGCCGGCGAAGATCTCGTTGTGGCGCTTGGCTTCGTCGCGCCGGAAGCGCGAGTCCTCCCAGAAGAGATCGTGATTGTTGAGATCGAAGCGCGGGTCGACCGTGATCGTCGGGACAAAGCTGCCCGGCGTGATCTCGTATTTATAGGGGATGCGCCGGTTGTTGAACACGGTACGCACGCCGTTGACGTCGGTCGCAGCGGTGCGCAGGCGGACGTTGCGTTCGATTTCCTTGCGGATCGTGCGCGAATAACTGCCGTCGAGCGTGAGCGTCAGCCGGTCGCTCGGCTGCCACTCGACCGACAGGCCGCCGCCCAGATATTCCTCCGACCGTGACAGTTCGGAGCCGTTCGATTCGATTGCCGAAAGGCCGTTCAGGCTCTGGATGATGCCGTTTTCGTCATAGACGACGTTGGTCAAGCCAACGCGGCCTTCGGACAGGTTGAGGTCGCGGCGGCTTTCGACAAAGGTACGGTCGGAATATTGGACATCGAGGTTGATGTCGAGCGTGTCGGTCGGGCGGAACTGGATCGCGCCGAACACCGCGTCGCGCTTGTCGGTCTCGCTGATCTGGCGGAAGGTGTAGGCGTTGGGAACGAGGTAGAAGGGCAGATTCTGCCCATATTCCCCGCGCTCATATTCGTTGCAATTGCCGTTCGCGACGACGGGCGAAGCCTGGCACGCCGTCCAGGTCGTCGACGCGGCGTAGGTTTCCTCGGGGTTGTTCGTATCGTTGCGCTGGACACCGATCGCGATGCCGATGGTGTCGTTCGCGAACTGGTCGACATAGCTCAGCGTCCCGCGCCAGCCGATGCCTCCCGCGCCGCCGGTGATGCGGTCGCCATAGGGATTATATTGCGCCTTGATGTCTGCCTGCAGGCGGCGCTTGCCGAAATCGAGCGGGCGCAGCGTGCCGATCTCGATCGTGCCCGCGACGCCGCCTTCGACAAGGCTCGCCTGCTGGGTCTTGTAGATCTTGATATTGTTGACCAGCTCGGACGGGAACTGGTTGAAGTTCACCGAGCGGTCGCCGCTGCCGTTCGAGGCATCGCGGCCGTTGAAGGTCGCGTTCGACAGGAAGGGGCCAAGGCCGCGCAGCGCGATTTCGGACGCATCGCCCTTTTCGCGGTGCGTCGTCGCGCCGGTGATCGTCTGGATCGCCTGCCCGACCGAGATGGCGGGTATATCGCCGATGTCGTCCGACGACAGCGCGTCGACGATCGCGGTTTCCTCACGCTTGGTGTTGATCGAATTCTGGATCGTCTCGCGGATACCGGTGACGACGATCGCGTCTTCTTCGGGTTCGGCCTGCGGCGCGGGCGCGTCCTGTGCCATCGCGGGCATCGCGGCGATCAGCAGCGTCGAACCGGCGCCGGCCAGCAAGGCGGCACGCAGCGTGCGCGCGCAAATCTGATTACGAGAATTCACGTCGTCTCTCCCAAATGTCGATTCTGTTCTGGCCTGTGCTGTCAGGCATGGCTGCAATTTTGTCAACCATTGTGTATGGCAAATTGGTTAGTCCATATTGCCATACACTTGCTTGCTAACGAACCAGTTGGCTCCGCAGCGCAGGCACGGCGCGCGCGAGCGCCTGTGTGACGAGCTTGGCGGTGACCTCGGCGCCGATGTCTCCGAGGTGCGTGTAATCGAACTTGCGCGTCACCTGTCCGCGCGCGCCATCGCCCGCGATCGGGGCCGGCTCAGGCGGTGCCGGGCGCGCGGTCAGTGTCGTGCCCGTCTTCGCCGCGGCGAGTTCCTCGCGGGTCGGCGGTTCCTGTGCGAGCTTTGTCGCTATTTCGGCGCCCATTTCCTGCGCCTGCGCGGCGCTCAGCGCATTGAGGTCGACGAGCGGCACGTCCATGGCCTTCGCGATGGCGCGCACCTGGCCGGACCAGCTCGCAAGCGTGTTCCTGAGCTTGCCGTCCTTGAACTCGCGGCGCGTCAGCGGGGTGACGAGCACGGGCGTTGCCCCCGCCGCCCTCACCTCTTCGACGAAGCGGCGAAGGTTGGCGGGGAATTCGGTCGTCTCGTCGGTCCAGCGCTCCGATTTGCTCGACTGATCGTTGTGCGCGAACTGGATCAACACCCACGTGCCGCGGTAGCCCGGCACCTTCGCCTCGGCGAGTGCGATGTCCCAGCCGCCTTCCTGACGATAGCTGCGCGTGCTGCGTCCGCCGCGACCGGCGTTGAGACAAGCGACCGACGACTTCACATGATGCGCGCAAAACGCCCCGCCCCATCCGCTGTGCGGCGCCATCGTCGAATCGCCGACCAGGATGATCTTGTACGGCTCGAGCGGCGGCGCATCGGTCCGCTCGCGGGTCTGGGCCTGCGCCCCGCTCGCGAGCAGGGCAACGATGGCCGTCGCAATGAGCCAGCGCATCAGGAGAAGCCCAGCCCGCCGTTGATGTCGAGACACACACCCGCAAGGAAGCTTGCTGCCGGCGACGCCAGATAGACGATCGTGTCGGCGACCTCGTCGGGATGGCCTTCGCGGCGCAGCGGCGTGTTGCCGGCGACCGCGGCGCGGCCCTCGGGCTTCGAGAAAATGTCGTGGAAGCTCGTACCGATCAGGCCGGGGCAGACGGCGTTGACGCGGATGCCCTGCGGCCCGAGTTCCTTCGCCATCGAACGGGTATAGGTCATCAGCGCGCCCTTTGCGGTCGCGTAGACCGATGCGCCCGGACCGCCGCCATCGCGGCCGGCGAGCGACGATACGTTCACGACAGCCGAGCCTTCGCCAAGGAAGGGCTGCGCCGCCTGCAGCACAAGGAAGACCGATTTCAGGTTGAGCGTCATGACCTGGTCGAAGAAGGCTTCGTCCATTTCGCTGAGCGTCTTGCGCGCGATCATCCCGCCCGCGAGGTTGACGAGGATGTCGAGCCGGCCGCTGAACGCGATGCCGACCTCGTCGAGCATCGCCTTCACGGCATTGCTGTCGGTGACGTCGGCCTGGATCAGGAAGGCGTCGCCGCCCGCATCCTTGATCGTTTTCAGCGTGTCCTCGGCGGCTTCGCGGCCGCTGTTATAATTGATCGCGACGCGGACGCCGGCGCGCGCGAGCGCGATCGAGACCGATCGGCCGATGTCGCGTCCGCCGCCGGTGACGAGCGCGGTTTTCCCCTGGAGAGTCATGTGATGCAGTTCCTTATTCTTGGGTGTTGGTGGGTGGGGTGACGACCGGTTCGACGCGTCCGCCGATCAGCCAGAAACACAGGAAGGAAATCGGCACGATCGCCGCGCTCAGCGCAAAGATCGGCGCGTAACTTGTCTTGGTGAGCACGGGGACGAGCCAGGTGGTGATCAGCGTGCCCGCAACCGCGGCAGTGCCGCTGATCCCCGCAAGACTACCGACCGCGCCACCGCCGAAAAAGTCGCTCGGCAGCGTCTGGATATTGCCGATCGCCATCTGGAACCCGAAGAGGATACACGCGATCAGCAGCACCGCGGAGAGCGGCTCGCCCGCACCGATGGTGAAGAGCAGCGCGGGGAGCATGATGGCGCAGCCGATCGCGATGGTCAGCGTGCGCGCCTTGTGCACGCCGCCGCCCGCAGCGATGATCCGCCCCGAAAGCCAGCCGCCAAACAGGCTACCGAACATCGCTCCGACGAAGGGCACCCACGCGAAGAGGCCGATCTGCTTGACGTCGAAGCCGAAGGTTTCGGCCAGGTAGATCGGCAGCCAGGAAACGAAGAGCCACCAGACCGGATCGAGGAAGAAGCGCGACAGGATGACGCCCCAGCTCTGGCGATAGCGCAGCAGTTCGCCGAGCGGGATGCGGCGACCGTCGTCCTGTCCAGCCTCGGTGCGGCCGGTTAGGATATATTCGCGTTCTTCTTCGCTGAGGCTGGGGTGTTTTTCGGGGTCGGCCTTGTAGAACCAGAGCCAGGGAATGAGCCAGAGAAAACCCAAGATGCCGATGACGAGGAAGGTGCCGCGCCAGCCGAAATAGACGAAAAGCAGGGCAACGAGCGGCGCCGAAACGATACCGCCGAGCGATGCGCCGGCGTTGAAGATGCCCTGCGCCAGCGCACGCTCGCGCGACGGGAACCACAAAGCGTTCGCCTTTGCCGCGCCGGGCCAGTTGCCCGCTTCGCTGATCCCCAGTGTTGCACGCAAAACGCCGAGCAACGGCAGCGAGCGGACGAGCGAATGCGCCGCGATCGACAGCGACCAGAAGATGATCGAGAGCGCAAAGCCCATCCGTGTGCCGATCGCGTCGAAGATGCGACCGAACACCGACTGGCCGAAGGCGTAGAAGATCATGAAGATCGTCACCAGCAGCGCATAATCTTCCTTGGTGGCGCCGATGTCTTTCGACACCTCGGGCCACATCACCGCGAGCGCGTTGCGGTCGATGTAATTGATGACGGTGGCGAGCGCGATCAGTCCGATGACGCACCAGCGGAAGCGGCCCTTGATATTGCTCATTTCTTCGCTCCGGTTTTGGCGAGGTCGAGGCGTCCGACAGGGCCGGCCCAGGCGAGCGTGCGGCCATCGACGATGATGCTATGCTTGGCTCCGGCTGCGACATCGTCGGCGACCGCCACCGCGATACGGCGCCCGTTGACGAGGGTGATCAGGACCAGATCGACGCCCTTTTCCCTGCGATGCTCAAGCGAGACCACGCGCGCGCTGCTCTGGGCGACCGTCTCGGCCGATGCATCATAGGCGCCATGCGGCTCGAGCAGGCTGACGAAGGTCGCGTCCGCCGCGCCGTCGACGCGCTGGATCAGCGCGGGTTCGCGCCGCAGGTTGAACTCGGGATCGTTGGCGCCGCTTTCGGCGACGATGAAACGCGCGCCCGCAGGCGGGAGCATATGATACGAGTAGAAACGGCTGCCCTGCATCCATGTCAGCCGTGCCTTGCCCGCCTTGCTGCCTTCGCCGTCGACCCACAGATGCTCATAGCCATTTGCCTTGCCCAGCACGGGTCGCTCGGCGAGCTTTCGGTCGAACGCAATGTCGCTGTCGATAATCTGCCCCGAAAAATGCAGCGGCAGGTCATAACGATGCCTGCCGCTGCCAATCCCGTGGAGGACATCGAGCGTGAGGGGGTTGGCGAGGCCGTCGACCTCGACCAGAAGCAGCGCGCGGCGGATTTTGACGTCCTGATACGCGCTATCGATTTCACCGATCGCATAGCGGGTCGGGCCTTCGAGCGATGCAGCGAGCTGGCGCGTCCCCGATTTTTCGCCCGCCTTCCAGTCGCCGCCAAAATGGCTTTGCTCATCGACGACAAGCGTATTGTGCGCGATCGTCGCGCTGGCCCAGCTGTCGTTTTCGGGCAGATAACGCCCGCCCCGCTTCGCCTCGACATTGAGGAAGCGCGCGGCGCCATAGTCGGTCACGACCGCGCCGGTCTCGTCATAATAGAGCCAGCCGAGGCGGTCGAAATGTCCGTGCCCCATGCCCTGCACCGTGTTCTTCGCGACGAGCAGCGGACCGGTCGGATCGGCCTTGGTGCGGAGCAGCACAAGCGCGCCGTCCTTGCCCTCTGGGCCATCGCTCAGGCTGCGCGAGGCGAAGGGCCAGGGCTTGGCCTTGCCCACAGCGAGGTCGGCCGCCATCGCTTGTCCGGCGGGCGTCAACACCGTGCGCCCCTGCCAGTCGGCGATCGACAGGAAGGTCGGATCCTTCGTCGCGCCATAGGCGATGGCGACGGCGTGATAGAGTTCCTCGGTGCGCAGACTCTTGTCGGGCATCGCGTCGTTGATCGGCAGGAAGTAGCCGTCGTGGGTGACGTCGATCGCCGTCCTGATCGCCTTCAACACGATGCCATCGCGGTATTCGAAAATCTTGCGGTCGGGATCGTTCGCCGCGATTGCGGCTGCAAAGACGACGAAAGGCTGCAGCGCATAGCGCTGGTAATAGGGCCCTTCGGCATAATAGCCGTCGGGCGAGAAAAGCAGGTCGAGTTGGCGGAGGAAGCCCGCCTTGCCGCTCTTGTCGAGGCCGAGCAGCGCCTTGTCGACAAGGTCGCGGTCGCCGAGCAGATAACCCGACAGGCCGACGCCCGCCGCGGCCCAGGTCGCGTGATTGTGGATGCGGTTGATCACCTCGGGCGAGCCGTCGGACAGGAAACGCGCCATCGGGCGGATCACCTGATCGTCGATGCGCTTGCGGTCGGCGGCGGACAATGCGTTCCGTATCTCGGCATAACCCTGCACCGCGTTCACAAGGAACACGCTGTCGTTGAGGCTCTGCCAGAAGAGGCGGCCGGGCACCTGGTTCGACGCCGCGGGATGCGGCCCGAGCTCCGGATAGAGATCGGCATAGGCGAGCAGCAGGTCGCGAACATGATCGCGGTAGCGCATATCGCCGGTCAGGCGGAAAAGCTGGCCACCCTCGAAGATGGTGCGATAATTGCGCTTGTGCTGTTCATGGGTGAAGCCGCCGCCGGGGTCCTTCGGCACCGGCACATTGATGCCCGCCTTGATCGACGCCTCGACACCGGCCCTGGCGCGCTCGATCTCGGCAGCGAATAGCGGCGCGAACGCCTGCGCCGAGGCAGCTGGCGGGGTCTGTGCCGAAACGGGGATGGCCGGCAGCGCCGCCGCGGCGAGCAAAAGGGCGATGGTGCGGGTCACGGGCGCGCCTCCACGACATTGCCCGAGATCAACCCGCGCGGCGGACCTTTCCACGCGAATTCCTCGATCCGGGGCGCGGGCGTTGCGGCGAAGGCGTTCGACGCGATCCGTGTTTCGGGAGCGCCGACCGAATGGATGACAAGGATGCCCTCCGACTTGGCGAAGTTGTTCTGCACAATGTCGGCGTGCTGGGCGCCAGAGATGCGCAGCGACGCACCGCCCGCGCCGCTGTCGGCGACGCTCGATCCGGTCATCGCGAACCAGGGACCGAAGGTACTCTCGTCGGTGCCCTTGCGCAGCAGGTCGGCGACCATCGCGACGCGCGCGAAGCGGCTGCCGGTAATCGTCAGCCGTTCCATCGGATACCAGCCTTTGGGTTCCTGCTCACCGGTCGCCGCGACGACGACGCCCATCTCGGCAAAGTCGCTGTTCGTGATCGTGACATCGTCGGCGAAGGTGCCCGGCGCCATAGCGAGGCCGTCGAGACGGCCCTTGCCGGACCCCCGCACCGACACGCCGTCGAGCGTGACGCTATAGTTGGGCGCAACTCCCGTCGCGACTGCGATCAGCGCGCCCTCGCTGGAAGCACCGCTCGCGTCGATCGCCAGATTTTCGAGCCGCAATCCGCCGCCGCCTGCGATGCGCGCTAGGCTCGACGCGACACGCAGCACAGGCTTCGCGTTCCTCGCGCCCGCGATGGTCAGCCGGTGCCGCACCGTCAGCGGCGCGGCGACGTCATAAGTGCCAGTTGCGAGCGTCAGCGTATCGCCCGCCTTCGCATCGGCGACCGCCTGCGCGAGCGACGCGCCGGCAGCAAGCGGCCGCTTGCTGCCGCTGCCGAATGCCGCTTCGGGGGCATCGCCGCGATACCAGGGCGCGCCGACCTCGTCGCGCTTCACCGGCTTCAGGTCGCGCGATGCACCCACCGCGGCAAGCGCTGGATCGGTCGGGTAAAGCAGCCCATTGGCGGCACGTTCGAGCGCCACGTCGCGCTGTTCAACGCCCGCGCCCAGCAACGGCTTCGCGACCTTCGCCTCGACATTGCCCGCCAGCGCGATGCCGCCGATCTCGCCTTCGGCACGGAAGGGGTCCTGCCCCTTTGCACCGACAATCAGATTGCGCTCGAATTTGCTGTCGACGGGTGCTGCCGACCGTTCGGTATCGGCACCCGCAGCCAGCGTGATGCGCGCGCTATCGATGATGCTGTTCCCCTCGATCCGGGCATTCGCGACCTGATGATAGCGGTTGATCACCGAGTTCGGCACGCCGTTCATCACGCTGATCGCGCTTTTGAACGAGGTGCCCGCGAGCCCTTCGAAATAATTGCCGCGCACGATCTGGTCGCGGTTGATCACGCGCACGCCGCCGGTGTCGGGCACGCCCTTGCCGAGGAAGATGTTGCGCTCGACGAGGTTGCCGTTGCCGTGGCGGAGCACGATCGCCCCCTGCGCTTCGAGCAGCAGATTTTCGCGGATAATATTGCCGCCCGACTTGATCGAAACGATCTCGACCTCGCCGCTGGTGCGGTCGAAGATATTGCGTTCGATAGTCGTGTTGGATGCCGACAGCGATTCCTCGCTGGTGCCGATCCGGATCGTCTCGCCGCCGTTCGAGCCGAGCGGCGGGCGCGGGCCGAAATAATTATGGTCGATGCGGTGGCGGTTATCGAGCGGTTCGCCCGCGCGGCGGATTACCGCCAGCGTTACGCCGCTGTTCGTCTTGCCCTCGAAATGCGAATGGTCGACGCGGTTGCCAGTGCCATAAAGCGCAACCCAGATGTCCTCGGCGCGGCGGTCGACCTTGCTGTAACCGTCGATGACGACCTCGGTAACGCGCGTGTCGTTCGCGAGCGTTTTTGAATCGCGGCGAAAGCTGATCACTTCACCGGTCGGGCTGGCGCCATTTTTGAAGACAAGACCCGAAACGAGCAGATGCTGGCCGCCAATGCGCAGGTTGGACTGGCCGGTGATCGTGACCTTGCCCTTGGTCTGCGCGGTCAGGGTGATCGGCTTGGCGGCGCTGCCGCTGCCGGTGAAGACGATCTGGAAATCGCACCATTCGCCATCGGCGAGGATGATCGTGTCGCCTGGCTGCGACTTTTTTACCGCTGCCCTATACTGCGCCTGGTCGGTCACCAGCCTGTCGCGCGCCAGCGCGGGGTGTGCCGCCGAGGCCAGCATCGCTACCGTTAAAACCGCCCTTATCTGCACTGCGCCTCACCCTTTTTATGATTCTTGTTCACTGGACTATACAAGAGGTAGGACAAGATCAACCGGTTTGCGGTATACAACATGGGTTGACATATTGGTCTGACAAAGCGAGCTTCCCTCCAAACAAGATCAAACAGGGAGAGTGGGATGATTCGGGGCAGCATCGTTCGCGCATCGGGCGCCGGCAAAATTAACCTTGCGGCGGCGCTGCTCGGCACCACGGCGCTCGCGATGTTTGGCAGCCCGGCCTTCGCGCAGGACACGGCCGCGCAGGATAACGAAAGTGCCGCTTCCGAGGCGCCGGGCGATGATGCGATCGTCGTAACGGGCATTCGCAGCTCCCTTGCAACCGCGCTGGGCGAAAAGCGCACTACCGACAATATCGTCGAGGTCATCCAGGCCGAGGATATCGGCAAGCTGCCCGACCAGAACCTCGCCGAAGTGCTCGAAAATGTCACCGGCGTTCAGATCACGCGGCAAGCGGGGGTCGGCAACGCCGTGCAGATCCGCGGCACCGATGCGAACCGCACCGAAATCAATGGCGTTTCGACCGTGGGGTCGGGGGCCGGCCGCTCGGGCATCAGCTTCGAGGATTTGCCCGCCGCGCTGATCGCGTCGGTCGAGGTCACCAAGGTTCCGACTGCGCAGACGATCGAGGGGTCGGTCGGCGGCACGATCAATCTGCGGACGATCCGCCCGCTCGACCTCAAGGAACCGCTGATCGCCGCGCGCGCCCAGATGGAAAACAGCGACCTGTCGAAATCGACGCTGCCGCGTGTGTCCGCCACGCTCGGCAACCGGTGGGACACCGGCATCGGAGAGATCGGCATCGTGCTGAGCGGCAGCTATGCCCGCCAGGATGTCGCCGCATTCAAGCCGCGCGTCGATCGCGACGCGCTCGTCCTTCCCGGCTCAGGCCCGAGCGCCGAAGCCTTTCCCTATCTGCGCATCCAGTTCCTCCAGCAGGGGCTCGAGAATTACGAATATGAAACCTACAACGGCACCGCCGCGCTGGAATGGAAGCCGAACGACGACCTGAAATTCTATTTCGACGCGACGCTGAACAACCAGAATCGCGGACAGCAGAGCCACCGCGTGCAGATATCGGGCACCGCAACACCGTCGGTCGTCGACGCGATGAACAACACCGCGTTCGAAACCGTCGATTTCGGATCGCTCAGCGGGCCAAATGGCTCGATCGACCTCGGCAGCGTGCAGGCGGCGGTCGCGGGCACCATCGGCATCGGCGGCACGACCGGAAGCGTGATCGATCCAAATCTGCGGGCGTCGAGCGACACTGGCGCACGCGTGACCAAGAGCCGCGTCTTCGATTTCGGCACCGATTGGCAGGCGACCGATAATTTGAAGGTGCGCGCCGAAGTGTCGCTGTCGACCTCCAAATCCGATTTCCCGAACTTCTCGACGACGCTCGACTTCATCAACCCCAACGGCCCGCAGCCGGTGATCGGGCGCAGCATCGACAACGGCGTGCCGATCGAATTCGACTTGCGGGGCGGCACGCTGCAATTCGGTATCGATCAGGCCAGCCCTTTCGCACCGACGACTGCGCAATTGCTTGATCCCGCGAACTATCAACTGCAACAGGTCACGCAGGGCGCGAACTCGACCGACAACAAGGAAAAGACGGCGCGCCTCGATTTTTCGTACGACACGACCGACCTCAATCCCTTCGTCACATCGCTCGACTTTGGCTATCGCTGGAACCGGACGTCGGCGGAAAACAACGAATTTTCGAACAATGTCAGCCTGACCAACACAACCAGCGCCTGGAACAGGCCGTCGGGCGACCTGTTTTCCGACATCCTGATCCCAGGGCCCCGCAATTTCGATGCTGCCGACGGGCGCAGGCTGTCCTTCGCCGACTTCCTTCTGATCGACGGCGGGTTGGCGTTCCGCGACCCGGCCAAGGTATTGGAGTCGCTCAATGCCGCAATCGCAGCGAGTAACGCAGCCCGAACCCAAGGTCCTGCCGTGGCGTCGCTTGCGACACCGACTGAATCCTTCGCGGGTTTCTTCAGCATCAAGGAAACGACCAACGCCGCCTATTTCCAAGCCAATATGGAGGGCGAGATTGCCGGCATGCCGGTGCGCGGCAATGCCGGCTTCCGTTGGCTGCACACCAAACTGTCCTCGACGGGGAACAATATCGCGAACGGCGCGGTGACGGGGCAGACCGTCGCAAGCAGCTCGTATAATTTCCTGCTTCCGCGCTTCAATCTCGTCCTCGAGCCGGCCGACAAGCTGCTTGTCCGCGCCGGTATCGCAAGGGATATTCGCCGCCCGAATTTCGACACGCTGTCGACGTCCTTCTCGTTCGGCACTGGCGCGAATACGCCGGTCGCGGTGGGCAACCCCGACCTCGTTCCCGAAGCGGTATGGTCGTTCGATCTCTCGGGCGAATATTATTTCGCGCCGTCGAGCCTGATCAGCATCGGCTTCTTCCACAAGAGCCGCACCAACCTGTTTGCGCAGCGGCGGGAGGATCCGGCGCCCAATCTCGACGCTAACGGCAATCTCAACATTTCGATCGACCCCGCCTGTCCGGGCGGCGGCATCTATAATCCGATCGCCAACCGGAACATCAACAACCCGATTCAGGGGGTCGGCATCTGCGTGCCGCGAAGCTCGACGTTCAACGTTCCGGGGACCACGACCCAAACCGGCGTCGAGGTCGCTTTCCAGCACGATCTGTCGGCATGGGAGGACACGCTCGGCTTCGCTTCGGGGTTCGGATTCATCGGCAACTTCACCTATCAGAAGGCCGGTGGTTCGGCGCGCGAGTACCGCGCCGCCGATGGCCCCCGCACCGTGTTCACCCAGCTGGGACATCCGGGCTCACAGGACCTGATCTCGCTGACGAACCTGTCGAAATATGCCTACAATACGACGCTTTTCTACGACAAATACGGGCTGAACGCGCGGCTGCGCTACACGTGGCGCTCGAGCTATGTGTCGAACGACCCGTTCTTCTTCGGCCTGCCGCTTATCAACGGCGCACGCGGACAGCTCAACGCCAGCATCAACTACGACATCACCGAGAATATCAACGTCGGCGTCGAGGGCATCAACCTGCTGCGCGGCGACCAGAACCAATATTGCGTGAACAACAAGGCGCTCTTGTGCTTTCAGGGTCTCACCGATCGCAGGATCACCGCCGGGCTCAGCGTGAAGTTCTAGGACCAATCGACATTCAGCCCATGGCGGCCTGCAGATGGCGATTTCCCGTGCTTCCGGTGCTCACGTACCAGATGTACGCTGCGCTCCGGGTCACGGAAAATCACCATTTTCGACTCACCCTGAGCTGAATGTCGATTGGTCCTAATATGCTCCGTACGGACCGGGAGACATCGAAAGATGCCTTCCGCGATGGCGGACGTCAGGCCGTCAAGGAGGCCCTGTCCCCATCCGCATAGGCGCGCTTCATCCGCGCGAAGGTCACGACCTGTCCGGCCATGATGTCGAGTTGT
This sequence comes from Sphingopyxis sp., assembly GCF_050725655.1. Taxonomy (GTDB): domain Bacteria; phylum Pseudomonadota; class Alphaproteobacteria; order Sphingomonadales; family Sphingomonadaceae; genus Sphingopyxis. Next base: position 23,382 of record NZ_JBOHHT010000001.1, read on the forward strand.
GAGGCGATACCCTGATCGGTCAGCATGCCGTCGGGGTCGAAGAGCGGCTGGCTGGAGTTGGCGGTAACCGCCATCGGCGTCGGCCAGCCGCGGAGCGCATGGGTGATCGAGCGCAGCGTCGCGAGCGTGCTGCCCGCCGCCTGCCATCCGCCCGCCACCGCGATCAACCCAACGGCGCGACCGTCGAAATAGGGCTGCGCGTCGGAAACGAGATCCTGTGCATAGTCGAGCGCGTTCTTGACCACGCCCGATACCGTCCCGTGATAGGCGGGCGAGGCGACGACGATGCCGTCGGCGCCGCGCAGCGCGGCCATCAGCGCCTGCGCCTTCGAACAGCGCTCGCTGCGGTGCGGGGCGTACATCGGAAGATCGATCGCCTCGCCCGCGAAGAGCATTGTCTCCGCGCCCTGCGCCTCGCAGCGCATGAGAGCGTGGCGGAGCAGGCGTTCGGCCGAGCCGCCGGCGGTCGCATTGCCACCGAGTGCGACGATGCGGGGACGATCGATCATGATATCCTCCCTCAGTTGAAAGTCACCTGGCTGCCGCCGCGCAGGAACGCGATCGCGTTACGGCGCAGATGATTGGTGCCGGGGTTGAGGATCGGCTCGGGGGAATATTGCGCGAGATAGACGCGGCGCATGTTCGGCGTCGAGTTCGATCCGGTCGCGTGGAGCGCGAGGCTGGAGAAGGCGACGATGCTGCCCGCGGGGACTTCGAGCGTCACGCCTTCGTTGTCGCCAGTGTAGCCGACGAGGTCGTTGCTGCCCGGCTGGCGAATGTGCGGGACGATGCCTTCGCGCGTGCCGGGTGCCTGCGAGAAGGGCAGGATGCGGACGGTGCCGTTCGCGACCGTCGTATCATCGAGCGTGCACCAGCAGGTGAGGTACGGTTTGTGATCCACCGGCCCGCCGTTGCCGACGACATAGCCCGAATCCTGGTGCCAGCTGAACGGCATGCCCTCGCTGGCGCCCTTCACGACATATTGGTCGTAGAAGAAATAGGCGTCGTCGCCGAGCGTCGCGCGGCAGATGTCCGCCATCGTTTCGCTGAACAGCATGTTGCGCAGGTCGGGCTGCTGGCGCTGGCATTCGCCGGCGAAATAGCGCTTGCCCTTGTGGCTGATGCCGTCGACCTCGACGCCGAGGCTGTCGAGGCGCGCGTCTTCCCGGTCGATGACGCGGCCGCATTCCGCGCGGAGCAGGTCGAGCAGCGGGCCTTCGAGGATGCGTTCGAACACGGCATAGCCTTCGGTGGCGAACTGTTCGCGCTGTGCGGCGTAATCCATCTTCACTCTCCCGTATCTTTTCAATCTTCACCCACATCGCAGATGGCAGCCATCGCATCCAATCGAATTGCATCCGCCGGTCATACGTCTATACTATGGCCGATGCGAATGAGACAGGTCGAGGCGTTTCGCGCCGTGATGATGAGCGGGGGCATTACGGCCGCCGCGACGATGCTGAATATCAGCCAGCCGTCGGTGAGCCGGCTGATCGCCGACATGGAGCGTGCAGTCGGGTTCCGCCTGTTCGACCGGCGCGGCGCGCGCGTGCATCCGACCGCGCAGGCACAGGCGCTGTATGAAGCCGTGCGGCGAAGCTACGCCGGTCTCGACCTGCTCGATCAGGCGGCGCGGCGCATTCGCGCGCATCCGGTGGGCACGGTGCGGATCGCGGCGCTGGCGGCGATCGCAATGGCGATCCTGCCTGCGGTGATCGCGCGCTTTCGTATCCTCTATCCCGACATCAAGATCATCGTGGAATCGCTCGGTCAGCGCGCGATCGAGGAGCGGGTGTTCCTCGGACAGGCCGACCTTGGCGTCGGGGTCGATATGCAGGGCCGCGAGGGCATAAGGTCGACACCGCTCGCGCGCGCCGAATATGTCTGCATCCTGCCCGCCAACCACCCGCTGGCGGCGCGCGAGCGACTGGCGATCGCCGATCTGGCGGGCGAGGAGTTTGTCGGCCCGATGCACGAGGCCGATGCGCTGTGGACCGGGATCGACACCGCGCTGGAAACTTCGGGCATCACCGTATCGCGGCGGCTGGAGACGCAGCATTCGCAGATATTATACGCCTTCGTCGAAGCCGGGCTGGGCGTGACGATTGCCGAGCCGTTCAGCGCGCCGCGCTTCCACCGGCTGGGCGTTGCGGTCCGCCCGATTTCCCCGCCCGTCACGCTCGATTTCGCGCTGCTCGAACCCGATATCGGTCCGACCCCGGAGATTGTCGCGTGGCTGAACGCCGATGTGCAGCGCGAGACCGCGGCATGCCTCGCGCATGTGCAGAAAGTGGTGTCTTCAAAGTAGGTCCGTCGCTTCGCGTCTATCTTTTTCGTCACCCCGGACTCGATCCGGGGTCCACGAAGTCGAGAACGACCCGTGCAGAGAGGCCCATGGATCCCGGATCAAGCCCGGGATGACGAAGATAGAATAGGACCGGTCGAAAAGCGATTGGTGGCCGCCTTTCTCAAGTCATAGCATTTGGACATAATCTCCCGACATTTCTCGATTGGACTGATATGATTTGGGGGCGCATCCCTATGCATGGCGGGTTGGCCCTTGGGTCGACCGGAGGATTCTCGGCCGTTTTCGGCGGCCGTGCCACGGTTCCAAAGATCCAGGCGGGCAGATGATCCGCCGGACGAGTGGGGAGGTTTTCGATGACGACGACGAAGTTCAAGCTGGCTCTGGCGCTTTCGACGACGATGGCGATGGCGCTGATCGCCGCCCCCGCCGCCGCCCAAGACGCTCCAGCTAAGGCCCCGGCCGAAGCCGACGCGCCCTTCGCATCGACCGACATCATCGTCACCGCGCAGAAGCGCGAACAGAATTTGCAGGATGTGCCGGTCGCGATCTCGGTGGTGTCGGGCGCGCAGCTTGAGCGGTCAAACGTCAATTCGGCCGAGCAATTGTTCCAGCGCGTCCCCACGCTGACCTTTCGCAAGGGCAACACCAACAAGGATTCGGCGCTGTCGATCCGCGGCGTCGGCACGATCAGCTTCTCGTCGGGGGTCGAGCCTTCGGTGTCGACGGTGATCGACGGCGTCGTCTATGCGCGCACCGGCCAGCAGACGTCGGACTTCCTCGACGTCGAGCGTATCGAAGTGCTGCGCGGCCCGCAGGGCAGCCTGTTCGGCAAGAATGCCAGCGCGGGCGTGATCAACATCGTATCGCGCGAACCCGGCAACGAGCTGGGCGGTTATGTCGACGCCGCCTGGTACGAAGGCAATGAATATCGCATTCGTGGTAGCGTCGGTGGTCCGCTCGCCGAGGGCATTCGCGGTTCGCTCACCGGTTTCTGGTCGCAATATGACGGCAACGCCCGCAACGTGTTCAACAACCACAAGGTCAATGGTTACGAGCATTGGGGCGTGCGCGGCAAATTGATCGCCGAGCCGACCGATAACCTCAAGATCACGCTGATCGGCGATTATTCGAAGAACAGCGACAATGGTTTCGCCGACAGCATCGGCACTGTTTTCCCGTCAGCGTTCAACAATGCGGTGTTCATCCCGAGCCTCGCGCCGCTGACGCTCGACGGCAAGAACAAGGACATCGACAACGACCTTGATCCGTACACCAAGGACAAGAACAGCGGCGTGTCGGGGCAGATCGACCTCGACCTTGGCGGGGTCACGCTGACCTCGATCACCGCCTATCGCCACTGGTATAATTTCCAGCAGCGCGACGGCGATTTCCGGTCGGATGCGCCGCGTTACGTCAACACCGGCACCGCAGCGGGCGACGTCCGTTCGCACGATCGCGGCGATTTGAAGTTCGACCAGTTCACGCAGGAGCTGCGCATCGCGTCGGCGAACCCGCAATTCTTCGAATATGTTGCGGGGCTTTATTATTATCACACGAAGGAAGATGATTTCTTCAACCGCACGGTAACGAGCTGTACCGCATCGACGCTGCCGACCGTTGGCGGATTGACGCCATGCGCCGCGGGCTCGTCGACCTATCTGACGAACGAGGGCAATGCCGATTTCACGACCAAGCTGACCAGCTATTCGGCGTTCGGTCAGGCGACGCTGAACTTCACCGACGCCTTCCGCGGCATCGTCGGCCTGCGCCACACCAACGACAAGGTCAGCTATGACTTCGCGCGTCGCTCGACCTCGCTCGCCGCCTTCTCCGGCGTAAACCCGGCCTTCGCTTCGGCGGGGTCAATCAAGGATACGGGCTGGTCGGGCAATGCCGGTCTGCAATATGACCTGACCGACGATGTCGTCGCCTACACCACCTATACGCGCGGCTATAAGGGCCCGGCGCTCAACATCTTTTTCAACATGCTGGCGCGCGATACCGGCCGCATCGATCCCGAAAAATCGGACGCCTATGAAGTCGGCCTGAAGACGCGGTTGTTCGACCGCCGCCTGACGCTGAACATCGCGGGTTTCTATGCCAAATACGACAATTACCAGGCGAACTTCCTCGACATCGTCGCGGGGCAGGTCGTTACGCGCCTGACCAACGCAGGCACGGTGTCGACGCGCGGCATCGAGGTGGATTTCAACGCCGCGGTGACCGACGATCTGTCGCTGTCGGGCGGGTTCAATTACACCGACGCGCACATCAACCAGTTCATCTGCCCGCCGGGCGCGGCGGTGACCTGCGCCGATGCGATCAACGGCAAGCCCCTGCCCTTTGCCCCGAAATATAAGGGCACGGTAACGATGGACTGGCGCCTGCCGCTCAATATCGACGGGTTCAACGTCGATCTGAACAGCTCGCTCGTCTATCAGAGCAAAACCAATTTCGACATCAACCAGAACCCCAACGCCTTCCAGAACGCCTATGCGATCTGGGATGCCGGGATCAAGGTGAGCACCGACGACGACAAATACAGCCTGTCGTTCATCGTCAAGAACCTGACCGACAAGCAGTTCGTGATCCAGCGCATCCCGAACGGCACCAGCTTCATGCGCCAGATCACCCCGCGCGATGCGGAGCGTTATTTCGGGGTGACGGCGCGGATGAATTTCTGACGTTCGACGAACGATCCTCCCTGTCGCGAAGCGATGGGGAGGTGGCACCGCGAAGCGCTGACGGAGAGGCTTTGGCGCTGGCGTTGCGGCCCCTCCACCGCGCCCTTTTGGGCGCGGTCCCCCTCCCCATCGCTTCGCGACAGGGAGGATT
>NZ_JBOHHT010000002.1:0-35314 GCF_050725655.1 Sphingopyxis sp.
TCAGGGTGAGTCGAAAATGGTGGTTTTCCGTGACCCGGAGCGCAGCGTACATCTGGTACGTGAGCACCGGAAGCACGGGAAATTGCCATTTGCAGACCGCCATGGGCTGAATGTCGATTGGTCCTAATAGACGATCGCGGGATTCGGTTCGCGCGGGCTGCCCAGCATCTCGCGGTGCGAGGGCGGCGTCTTGCCGCGGTCGGTGATGCCATAGCGTCCTGCGATCTCGGCGCCGATGACGGTGTGCCCCGACAGCTCTTCGCCCTGCGGATCACCGGCGATCGCGTGGATGATATGCCCGGTGAACTGCGGCATCTCGGCCATCGCCATGAAGCCTTCATATTGCTCCTTGTGCACCTCGGCCGCGCCCAGCGCGCGTTCGGTGATCTGGGGGCCCAGCCAGATCGAGACGGTGCGGACGCCATGCGGCCTGAAATCGACCGCCATGTCGTGCGCGAGCTTGTCGACGCCCGCCTTTTGCGCGCCATAGGCCGCGCCATGCATATAGCAGCTCGCGCCGAAGGAGGAGGTGAAGGCGATCAGCCCCGACTTTTGCTCCACCATCATCGCGGCCGCGTGCCAGCTCGCGACATAGGCGGAGCGCAATCCGACGTTGAGGATTTCCACCGCCGCAAGCTCTTTTTCCCAGAAGGGCGCCTGGGTGATGAGCTGGTGGTGGATATAGGTGGCGTTGTTCACGAGGATGTCGAGCCGCCCCGCATCCTTCCGCACCCTTTCGAAAAGCGCCGCGACCTGCGCATCGTCGGCGTGATCGCAGGCGACCGCGATGCCCTTGCCGCCCGCGGCCGTCACCGCCTCGGCGGTTTCATGGATGGTCCCCGCCAGCGGCGCGCCGTCCCACCCCGTCGCATCGCTGCGATCGCTGCTGCGGCCGGTGACATAGACCGTCATTCCCTTTTCGCCGAGACCGATCGCGATGCCCTTGCCCGCGCCGCGGCTGGCGCCCGTCACGATGGCGATTGCCGGATTTGCCATTTCACTCTCCCGATTGGGCCTCGCCTTCAGGCGGTAACCTCGGCCTTCACCATTTCGAAATCGTCGAAGTCGGGCTGCGCCATCACTTCGGCGAAGCGGCCATAGCTCCACGGCCAGGTCATCGGCACGCCGTCCTTGCCGAGATACCAGCTCGAACAGCCCGAGGCGAAAATCGTCCCCTTGGCGGCCGCGATGCGCGCCTCTTCATAGCGCGTCATCGCGTCGGCGCTCACCGAAATTTCGTCGCATTCGCCCGTCGCTACCTTGTCGAGCAGTTGCTCGACATAGCCCCACTGGCGTTCGGCGACATCGATGAGCGAGAAGTTGCCGACCGGGCCGGTCGGCCCGTTGAGGAAGAGAAAATTCGGGAAATCGGGAAGCGAGATCGCATTATAGGCGGTCGCATGCTTGCGCCACACATCGTCGAGCGCGACGCCGCGGCGTCCGGTCACGACGGCGGGGCGGATGAAGCGGTCGCTGTGGAACCCCGTCGCGAGGATGATGAGGTCGAGTTCGTGCAGCACCCCGTCCCTAGTACGGATACCCTCGGGCTCGATCCGGTCGATCCCGCCCACGACGATGTCGACATCATGCTGCTGGACCACTTGATAATAGTCGGGCGAAAAGATCAGCCGCTTGCACGCCGCGCGATAGTCGGGGCGCAGTTTTTCGCGCAGCACGGGATCGATCACGCCCTGTTCCAGATAGCCGAGCACCATCGCCTCGATGATCTGCATTTCCTCTGAATCGGGCTTGATGATGCCTTCGGTGAAACGCAGCACATTGGCGAGATATTGGGGGTCATAGCGGATCGCATCGATCAGCGCCGGGTCGCGGCGAAAGGCGTCGCGCTGTTCTTCGTCATAAGGCTCGTTGAGTACGGGCATGATCCATTGCGGCGAGCGCTGGAAATGGCTGAGTTTGCCCGCGCGACCACCGAGGGCGGAGACCAGCTGCACGCCGGTCGACCCGTTGCCGACGACGCCGATGCGCCGCCCGTCGAGCGGGGTCGTTTCGTCCCAGCGCGCGCTGTGGGCGATCGTTCCGGCGAAGTCGCCCAGCCCATCAATGTCGGGCATGCGCGGATGATGGAGGACGCCGGTCGCGGTGATGACGATGTCGGCCTCGCACGCCATGCCCGCCTTCGTCGCGATCCGCCAGACGCCGTCGGCATAGACGCAGCTTTCGACCTCCTGCCCGAAATGCGCGATGTCGCGCAGGCTGTAGTCGGCGGTCACGCGTTCGAAATAATCCTGGATCTCGTGTCCGGGGGCGAGATAGCTGCTCCATTCGGCGTTGGGCGCGAAACTATAGGTATAGGCGTGGGCGGGAACGTCGCAGTTGAGCCCCGGATAGCGGTTCTCACGCCAGGTGCCGCCCACCGTCTGGGCTTTTTCGAGAAGCGTGACGTTGCGATAGCCGGCCTCGCGCAGGCGGATCGCCGCCAATATACCCGACATGCCGGCACCGATGACGACATATCGCAGGTCCAGATTGCGCTCCACTATCCACTCCATTTTTCCGATTGCTCTTGCTCCGTCCCTACGTCCGCTGCCGGGCGCTCACATCACTCAAACGGACGAGATCGGGAATGGAGGAACAACAGCCGCCGGTCAGGAGCGGTTGGCGCTATCTTGCGGTGCTTTCGATCGCGCGGCGGTAATGCGGCAGGGCAACCAGAAGCAGCGCCACGATCAGCGGCAGCACGACCGCGCCGGCGATCGCGATCGAATAGCCCAGTGCGGCCTGGTCGCCGAAACCGAAATCGGTGATCGCGGCGATGACGCTGGCGCCGAGCCCCATCCCCACCAGATTGACGCACAGCAACGAGATGGCGGTGACCTGTCCGCGCAGCTGATTGGGCGTCACATCCTGAATCGCCGTCAGCATCACGCCTTGCGACGCCTGCCCGATCAGCGTGCCGATCGCCATCATCGTCAGCGACCAAAAGGCGGTCGGCATCAGCGGCGCGATGACCAGCGGCACGCCCTTCAGCAAGGTCGCGATCAGCACGACGCGCATATTGGCGTCCGCCCGGCCGCCCTGCATCAACCGTCCCGCGAGCCAGCCACCCGACAGTGTGCCGACGGTGCCGCAGGTCAGCATGATCATCCCGTAAGACATCCCCACCTCGGCAGGGCTCATGCCATAGCTGCGGATCAGGAAGGTCGGGAACCACAGCGCGGTTCCGATCGCCAGCAATGCGATCAGGCTGAGCGAACCGATCAGCGAACCGAATAGCGCCCAGCGCTCGGCAATATAGTCGAACCCTTCGCGCAGGCTGCTCTGCACCGACAGGTTCGCCGCCAGTTCCTGCCGCGCCGGCTCGCGGATCGTCATCATCATCGCGGCGACGATCAATCCGGGCGCCGCAACGCACAGGAACACCATCTGCCACGGTTCGAAACTGCCAAGCCACGGCAATGTCACGCCGCCCGTTTTCGTGAATCGCACGAGCAGCCAGCCGCCGATCAACAGCGCGAGGCCGCCGCCGATCGGATAGCCGATCGCATAAAAGCTGATCGCCAGCGCCCGGCGGCGGCGCTCAAAATAGTCGCTGATCAGCGAATAGGCGGTCGGGCTGAGCGTTGCTTCGCCCACCCCGACGCCGACGCGCGCGAGGAAGAGACCGATGAAGCTGCTGGTAAAGCCGCAGGCGGCGGTCATCGCCGACCAGAACAGCACCCCCCAGACGATCAACGTCGCGCGCCTTTTGGTGCGGTCGACGAAGCGGCCGATCGGCAGCGCGGCCATGCTGTAGAGGAGCGAAAAGGCAAAGCCCTGGAGCAGGCTGATCTCGAAATCGCTGAGACCCAGGTCGCGCTGGATCGGTTCGACCATCAACGTCAGCACGCGGGCATCGATCGCGCTGAAGCAATAGCCGACGAACAGGATCGCAACGACCAGCCAGCGATAGACGCCGCCGCGCGCGCTCGCGCCGCGCGCCGGCTCTTCGGACACCGCGGCGCTCACCATGCCGACGGCGGGTCCCGCCGCGCCAATATCTGCTCGGTGCGCGCGGCGATCAACACGTCATTCTCCTCGCTTTCGGGCAGAAGCCAGAAACGCCCCGCCCGGATGCCGTCGAGCGCGAAGGCGGATACCTCCGCGGGCTCGGTCAGCTTGAGCTTGAGCCCGGTCGTCCGTACCAGATCCTCCATCGTGCGATAGGCGACCTTCGTCTGCGCTTCATTCTCGACATAGTCCTTCGGGCGGACCTCACCCGATGCCATGATCGCCGTGTTGACCGTGTGCGGTCCCGGGAAGAGCGTGGCCGCGCGCAGCTTGCCTCCTTCGCGCAGCAATTGCTGGTGCAGCACTTCGGAGATGCTGGTCACCGCCGCCTTGGTGGCGGCATAGATGGGGGTGTTGGGAAGCGAGCGCAGCCCGCCATTGGTCGAGCTGGTATTGACGATCACGCCCTCCTGCCCCGCCTCGATCATCCGGGGTACGAAGGCCGCGATCCCGTGAACGACGCCGAGCACATTGACATCGATGCCCCAGCGCCAGTCGCTGAGCGGAAGTGTCCATATCTTGCGCTGCGCCTCGCCCAGCCCGACGCCGGCGTTGTTGAACAGGATATGCACTGTGTCGAACCGGTCGAAAACCTGATCCGCCAGCGCGCGCACCGACGCTTCCTTGGTCACATCGCACGCGATGGCAAGCACCTGCCCCGACCCCAGCGCATCGATCTCGCCGCGCACGGTTTCGAGCCGCGCCGGATCGATGTCGGCGATCACCACATGCGCGTCGGCGCGCGCGAGGTCGGCGCACAGACATTTTCCGACCCCGCTCGCGCCACCCGTTACGACGGCCACCCGGCCGGTAAAATCGTCCATCAGGCGGCCTTCCGCTCGCCGATCTCGACCCCGACGTTGCGCGGATCATCGTGCCGCCCGACCCAGTGCGGCGCGATCCACTCGCCCGGCACCTTGCGCAGCAGCGTGCCGCCGGTCGCGGTCCCGCCTTCGACATATTGCATGTCGACGAGGCGGCGGACCGGAATATCGGCGAGCGGATCATAGGCCGAATCGCGCAAGGTGATCGTCCCCGTCATCGCCCGCCGGGCGCTGTAATTGCGTTCCCAGTTGAGGCGCGTGAGGAAGACGTCGCCGTCGAACTGGCCCGGCTGGTCGATCGACGGCATGCCCTTGTAGCAAAAGAGATGCTCTTCGAATTTCAGCGGCTGATCGATCGCTTCGCCGATCCTGCCTTCGATTTCGAAATAGACGATGCCGTGACGCGAGCAGGTCGCACGCAGATGATCGCCATTGCGTTCGAAATGCGTTTCGGCGATCTTTTTCGGTTCGCCGAAGCGTTCGCGCCCCGAGGTGACGACGGTTTCGCCCTCCATCGCCATGTGGAAGCAATAGGCGCCCGGCGCGCCTTCGTGGGTGCAATTGACCCCCATGGTCAGCGCGCCGATTTCGACCGTGTCGGTTTCCGTCACATGCATCGCCACATGCGCCATCTGCAGCCAGATTTCGGGCCGCTCGGCCGCCACGAGTGGTTGCGGCAACAATGCGGCGATGATTTCGGGATCGGTCTCATATGTCGCGCGAATCCCGTATACGGTGTTGCGCAACATACCTGGCGCACGGGTTTCGACGGAACCCTGGATATAACGCAGTCTGGACATCGCAATTCTCCCTATGGCGCCCAAGGCGCAGCTAGTTGACGGTGACAGTTTTCCGCGAGCGCGGAGGCCCTATTCGGCGGCTTCGACGAGGCGGTTTCCGTCGGGGCCATCGGCATAAAATTGCTCGAAATAGCGGCGGAAACGCAGGATCGGACCGTCGCCATCGCACAGATAGGGCCGGGCGCGGTGGATCTTGTTATGCCAGATCGGAATATCGCCCTCGACGCCCTTTTGCCCGCACGTATTCTCGATCGCCGCCTCGATCGCCTTTTCCTCGGGCGAACCGGGCGCGACCTTCGGATGCGTGAAGCAGAAGCGCAGCTCGACGTCGTCGGTTTCGACGGGGGTGGCGATGACCAGCAGCGACAGTTCGACGAGCCCGCTCAATCGCGTGAACTTCTGTCCCGCCCCGTTCTGGATCGTTTCGACCGAATAGGGCAGTTGCTTGCGCTCGCCCGACGGCAGGTCGATGGTACGATGCCCGCGCGCGACGCTGCGCCGCCGCACGCCCTCATAATCGGTCTCGCCCTCCGGCACCGCGTCCATCGAATGGACATAGGCGAAATGGGCGACGTCGACGCCATTCTCGGCAATTTCCTGCGGATTGCTGGCAAAGCGCCATTCACGCTTGATCGGCGTGGCCCAATCGGTGTCGGTAAATTCGGGATAGTCGATCACGTCGAACATCGGCTGGGCACCGTCGGGATGATACCAGGCCCAGATGACATCGCTCTTTTCGGTCACCGGATAGGACCGGGCCAGCGCCTCGCGCTTCGCCCGCGGCGGGAAAGCCTTGGCGTAGGGAATGCTGCTGCAAAAACCGTTGGGCCGGAACGCCCAGTGATGGAAGGGACAGCGAATGCTGTCGCCCTCGACCGTCCCGCCATGCCCCATATGCGCGCCAAGATGCGGGCAATAGGCGTCGAGCAGTCCCGCCTCCCCCTGTTCGTTGCGGAACAGGACGAGATCGCGCCCGAAATAGCGGACCGCCCGGACGTCGCCGATCCCGAGATCGGACCCATAGCCAATCCCGAACCAGCCATGGGGAATGGGCATCGGAAAGCGTTCAACCTGTGGCAACGTCAGTCTCCCGGATGGCCGCCCTTGTTGGGCGGTTCTTGATGGCAAGTGTATCGCCTGCCGCGTCGGAGGTAAGACCGAAATCGCGTACAGTTTGTGCGCTCTCGCGAACAATGGGCACACAAGATGCGGTCAGTAGCGCGCCGCCAGCGATGCCGCCATCGACGGGCGGACCTTCACGCGCGAGAATTGGCGGACCAGATAGTCGATGAAAGCACGCGTCGCGACCGACATGATCCCCGGCGAATAGACGACCCAGCATTTCCGGTCGTAAAATGACCATTCGGCATCGAGCGCGAGCATCCCGCCGCTCGCGAGATCCTGACGGACGATGCTGACCGGCAAGCTCGCGATACCGAGGCCCTTTCGCGCCGCGCTGCGCAGCGCGATGCCGCTGTTGCTCATCCAGCGCGGATTGACCTTGACGCTGACCTCGTCGTTGAAACTCATCGTCGCGCTGAGGTCGGTCAGGCAGTCGTGTTCAAGGAGGGCCTGCGGTGTCTCGGGCCAGCCGCGCGCCGCGACATATTCTGGCGCGGCGCACAGGCAATAGGATAGATAGCCAAAGGTCCGGGCACGCAGGCTGGAATTGGGCAGCACGCCGTAACGAATGACGACGTCGAAGCGCTCCTGGACGATTTCATTCTCGTTGAGATAGGCGATCGGCTCGATCACGATGCCGGGATGCTCGGCGCTGAATTCGGCGAGCAGCGCCGACATGAAGTCCGATCCGAAAATATCGCTGAGCCCGACGCGCAAACGTCCGACCGGTTCGGTACTATAGAGGCCGACCTGCTTTTCGACTTCGCTCAAGCGCAGTTGCAGCTGCGCGCATTCGCGCTGAAAGCTCTCGCCCGCGCCGGTGAGCGACAGGCGGCGCGTGGTGCGGACGAGCAACTGGACACCGAGCCGCTCTTCCAGTTCGTGCACGGTCTTGCTGATATAGGATTTGGAAACTCCCAGATGATCGCCCGCGGCAGTAAAACTGCCCTGCTCGACAACCGCCAAAAATTCCTCGATCCCGCGCCAGCTTGACATCAACCCACCTTAGAACCTGCCCTGGCCAGTTGAACGCATAATGATCGCTCTGGGAAACCCGCCGGGCAGGAGCGGTGCGTAATGCGGGCCCGTGGCCCGCGCAAGCACAGCGACGACGGCAGGTTTCCCGGCGGGCGGGTCTATTCGGCCGCCTGCTTGACGAACAATTCGCGGCGCGGGCCGATTTCGCCTGCGATTTTCCACAGCGCATCGGCATCGACGTCATAAACGTCGAGCGCGTTGATGCCGAGCATCGCCTGAATATCGTCATCGGGCAATCCGCCGAGGCTGGCCGACATTTTTTCGAAGGTGTGCGGCCAGGTTCCTTCGGGATGCGGATAGTCGGTGCCCCACAGGATGCGGTCGACCCCGATGTCATAATAAGCCTGCGTCGTTTCCTCATCGGGCAGCGCCGAACAGCCGACCCAGATGTTGCGCGCGAAATACTCGCTCGGCTTCATGCTCATATTGGCATAATAATCGCCGAGTTTTCCGCTCGTATGCTTGGCCGATGCGCGGACATCCATCAGCTGCATCACCCACGGGAACCAGAATTCGCCGCCGGCCTCGGTGAAACAGACTTTCAGCTTCGGATATTCCTCGAAAACGCCGCCGAAGGTCATCGCCCACAGGGGCCGCGTCATCCAGAAAGCGAACTCGCACAGGAAGGTGCCGATCCAGCCGGGCTGGGTCGTGTCATAAGCAGGTGCGGCGCCCGAGTGGAAATGAAGCGGCATGTTCATTTCCTGGAGCATCGCCCAGATGCGGTGATATTTGGTGTGGTTATAGAGGTCGTAGCCGTCGGTCAGCGCGGGGAAAAACACGCCCTTCAGGCCGTGGCGCTTCGCCCATTCGATCTCTTTCGCGGTCTCGTCGATGTCGTAGAGTGCCGGAATCACCGCGAGCCCGATGCGGCGGTGCGGATCGTCCTGGCAGAATTCGGCGAGCCAGCGATTATGCGCCCGCGCACCGGCCCATTGCAGTTCCGCGCGCGAAGCCGAAGGGCGGAGGCCAATGTCAGCGCCAAAGGGCGGCGCGTTGCGTTCGGTGATCCCGTCGGGAAACAGGACTTCGGCGGCGACGCCGTCCCCGTCGAGCACGCGGTTGCGGATCGTACCGTCCCACGCGCCCTCGAGCCCGTCGCCGACGCGCGAGCGCCACTTGTTGTTGAAATCGTCGATCAGGAAGCGCTTTTCATGTTCCTCGCGCGCCTTGATCTCCAGCTGGACCGTCTCGTCGAACTGCGGATGATATTTCGATTCCAGATAGCCCCGATATTTTTCGGGGGGCAGGCCGACATGGCCGTCCGACGAAATGACAAGATAACGATCCACACTCTCTCTCCAGTTTCTATCCAGCGCACGGTCATCATTTGCCGGGCGCGCCATGGTTCGACACTATGCGCTTCGCCCGCCGGATAAAGCGGGTCGGCGCGAACGATCTATCGCTCGTCATGGACAATATGCCGGACAAGCGCGGGCAGCAGATGGCTGAGCAGCAAGGCGGCACCGATCGCCGCGGCGATCGCGAACGGCGCCGGGCGCCACCATTGATAGGCGGCGGACGCAATGACGGGCGGCAGCGTTATCGATGCCCCGGCGATGAAGGTGATCGCCGAAGCGATCGCCACCTGATCCCCGGTCGATCCGGCAAGCGAAGCCGCTGCGCTGAATCCCGGGCGCGCGAGGCCGTAGCCGAAGCTCGCAAGAATGAAGCCCGCGACAGCGGTGCGCACATCTCCGTCGAATACGGCCAAACTATTGCCGGCAAAAGCAAAGCCGGTGCCGATCCGCATCATCGCGAGCGGCGAGGGCGAGAACAGCCGGACGAACCCCCATTGGCCGAGCAGCGCGGCCACTGCGGCCGCGGTCATGGCGATGCCGATCATCCGCTGCGCCGCCATCGGATCGCCGGCCATCCGGTCGATGATCACGAAACCGATCGTATAGAGGTTGATCGCCTGCGCCGAGCAAAGCAGCAGCCCGAAGCTCAGGTGATGCCCAACCTCCTTGCGGCGCCACACCTGCGCGAGCGACATGTTCGGCGCGCCGCCGAGAACTGACTCAGCGCCACGCCGGTCGCGCGGAAGGCACACAAAGGCTCCGGCAAGCGCGAAACTGCCGAGCAGCGCAAAGCCCAGCATCGGTCCGAGCGGTCCGAACGGATCGACGATCAGCGCAGGCGCGATCGCCGGTCCGACGATGGTGCCAAGGCTGAGCGAACCGGCCAGCGTCGTAATCGCCCGCGTCCGTGCGGCGCCGGTGGTCTGGGCCGCGATCAGCGCCTGCGTCGCGGTGGCGGCCGCCGAACCAAGCAGGCCATAGGTCGACCGCAATATCGAAAAGAGCAGGAAAGCGGCGAAAGGTGTGAGCAGCCCCAGCAGGCCCAGCTCGACCGACAGCGCGCAGCCGCCCATCGACACGATAAAGCCGACAAGACCCGCCCGGATATAGGGATTCGGCCCTTTGCGTTCGATCCGCGACACCCAGAAGGGGGCGCTGATCGCCCAGGTCAGCGCCGAGAGCGAAAAGATGCCTGCGACCAGAAAATCCGGGATGTGCAACAGCCGGCCGATCGTCGCATGACCGACACCAGCCCGATATTGCCGATCGCGGTGAGGAAGGTCACCGCCCCGAGAAAGGGCAGGACCCACCGCGACCCGGTGCGCGGCGGGTCCAATACCAAAGACATGCCGACGTCGCCGCGGTCAGAAGCGGATACGAACTTCGCCGCCGAAACTGCGTGGATCGCCAAATTGGCCGAGCGTGAGCACTCCAAGGTTGATCGCGCTGACCAGATATTCCTTGTCGGTCAGATTCTTGCCCCAAGCCGCGACCTCAAGCGTCGTGCCGCGGCCGAGTTCGATCTCGGTGAGCGCGATGCGCCCGTCGAGCAGGCCATAGGACGGCATCTTGGCCAGCGGGTCGGGCGTGATCGACGAGAATTGGCTGCTGCGCCAGCTGTAGTTCAGGCTCGCTTCCAGCCGTCCGACACCGGCATCGTGGCGGTACAGCGCGCCAACCCGATAATTCCATTTGGGCACGCGCGAGAGCACATAGGTGTCGGTGACGTCGGTGCCGTCGGGAAGGATGAAATCGGTGTAACGGGCATCGACGTAACCGCCGCCGAAATTGAACGTCAGCCCTTCCACGGGGCGCAGCGCCCCTTCGACCTCGAAGCCGGTGAACTTCGCCTTGCCCGCGTTGATGATGTTCGTCGTCACCAGCGACGGAACGAACACACCCGCCTGGAAATCCTTGTAGATCGAATGATAGACGGCGGCGCTCAGGTTGAGCGTGTTGCCGAAGCCCCCATATTTCACCCCGAGCTCGAACGATGTCAGCTTTTCGGGATTATAGGGGGTCATGAAGGCGGCATTGGTCGCGGCGGTATCGTTGATGCCGCCGCTTTTGAAACCCGTCGCCACACGCCCGTAGATCGAAAAATCGCGCTGGAATTTGTAGAGGACGTTGAATTCGGGATTGAACCGTTTCCAGACCCCGGAATTTTCGAGCGGGCTAAGGTCGGTATAGCCGATCCCTCCCGCACCCGGCCGTGCACCCGCCGCCGGGCCGCCGCTGCGGGTGACCGGGTTGCCGTTCGCGTCGCGCAGGAACACGCCCGAACCGGGCGCGGCCGGATTGGTCCGATAGGCCGAATTGGACAGCAGCAGCTCATAAGCATGCTTCGATTCCCGCGTGTAGCGAAGCCCGACCGACGCCGTCAGCTTCTCGTCGAGCGCGCGCGGCGTCCACGCAAGCTGGCCATAGCCGGCATAGGATTTCGAACGGCCGCCGCGCTCGCTGATGTCGAAGGCGTTGCCGCCGAACTGGAAGTTCCAGCGCGGGTTATACACGTCATACTCGTCATCGAGGTAAAAGGCGCCGAGCGTGTATTTGAAGTCGCCGACGGTCCCGATCGCCTGAAATTCCTGCGTGAACTGCTTGTAATTATTGTCGAGGATGATGCGCAGCAGGTCGAGCGGGCTGCCGTCGAAATCGCTCGCCGACCGGGTTATGGCGGTCCGCCGCGCGGTGATCGACTTAAGCGTGAGGTCACCGATACCGGGTTCCCATTCGAGCGTGAGCGCGTGTCCGTTGGTGCGGTAGTCGCTGCGGAGCGCGCTTTGCGCCCCGATCTCTCGCGTCCGTCCGGTGACGACATAAGGCGCCATCAGCGCGTTGACGAACGCGGTCGCGCCCGATCCGGTGACCGCGGTGGCGGCAAGCTGGTTCGGCGTGCCTTTGCTGTCCGAAATATCATAGCTGTAGAGCGCGCTGAAGCTGCCCGACGGGCGCCACAGAAGGTCGGCGCGCGCCGCCCACAATTCCTCTTCGCCGAAATTATCCTTGCGCACCGAATTGCGGTAGTAGCCGCCGTCGAGCTTGGTGATGAGGCCGACCTTGGCGCTGAAACCCGCCACCTCGGGCAGATCGATCGAGATCCGCTGGTTGAACTGGCCCCAGCTCCCGGCGCCGGCCAGATACTGGCCGCCGAATTCGCCGCTCGGCTTGCGGGTAATCAGATTGACCGCGCCGCCGATTGTGTTCTTGCCATAAAGCGTGCCCTGCGGCCCGCGCAGCACCTCGACGCGTTCGAGATCGACGGTGTCGAAGGCGGCGCCGGTCGATTTCCCGATCGGCACACCATCGATATAGAGCCCCACGGGCTGGTCGCGGGCAAGGCTGGTGTCGGCCGAAGGCGACAGGCCGCGGATGGTGATCAGCGGGCCGAAGCTGTTGCCGATCGTTTCGTTGATCTGAATGTTCGGCACGATCGTCGCGATGTCCGACACGCTGCGAACCTGCGCCCGGTCGATCGCGGCGCTGCTCACGGCGGAGACGGAGATCGGCACATCGACCAGCCGCTCCTCGCGGCGCTGCGCCGTGACGACGATCTCGCCTTCGCCGGTTGCCGCCACCTCGCCCTTACTCTCCGGCGCCTGTGCGAATGCCAACGAAGAACTCAGCGCCGTCGTGACCGTAACCGCCGCCAAAGCAGCTCTCAGAATTTTCATATTTGCTCCCTCGTCCCTCGACGGCTGGGTTCAACCGTCGATCTTCGGGCTTCTCGATGCTCGGCCCGATAGTTGTTTGTGAGGATAACCAACGAACTACAGCGGTAAAGCGCGCCATGGTGACCACACTGTTCACCTCCATGGCGAATGCGATCATGCGCGCCCGAGCACGCAAGCCACTTTCACAAAGGATTTCAGGAAACTTGGCGGCTTGTTTGAATATCACGGTCTCGAACGACCCGGCACAGGATTTGCACGATGATCATCGAGGAAGCTGCGCGATCAACGCGACGAATATCTCCGACGACTCTATCACGGGTCCGATCGATCTCGCGGAAGACCTGGATTTTGGGGACGATCAAGGGGGCCGCCGTGATGCAACTATGTTACGTCGACTGGCCGAAAATCACGCAAAATCGGTGGAAACTGTTGAAAATCCCTGGCGCAATCTGCGGCCCAGTACCGAGACGGCGCCTAGCTTGAAAATTGGCGCGCCCGACATGAATATGATGGGCACTCAAATCATTGGGAAATTACCGTGACGCGTGAAGTCTGACGTCAGCTTCGTGCCTGATTTTTGACGTTCCGCGCCCTTACAATCGTTCTAAAAGCTGTCTTGCGACCTGTGCCGCGGAGAGGTTCTAAAAGCGATCCCATAGTTGCGATAGATACCACGTGTTGCACTGCGGCATCACTCTCGGCCTATTCGACCAGCGGGCCGTCTATTTTTGTGGCGACCTGACCACACTACGGTATGTCCCGCGACGTTCCGCACGACGCCGCCGCATATGGAAAAGTGCGCGGTCGCCCTTGCGCGCAAATCAGATCGGGGCCGTACTGGCCGCTAGCGGACCGGCGGCTTTTGAACTCGAATTTCAGGAAGCAGACGTGGTGGGCTGAGTAGCAATTCATATCCTCCGCCAATTTCATAACCTGTTGTCATGGATGCATCTGATCTTTGCGGTCGCCATCAATCGGCTTCCTTCCTAATCGCTGGAACGACCAATTTCCCGGAGACAGCGCCCATGACCTTCCGCAAGCCTCGCCAGATCGTCCTCGCGCTTTGCCTTGGCCTCGCTGCGCCGGGCATTGCTTCTGCACACGAACCGGAATCGCCGGATCCACGCGGCGAGACGCTCTATCACGTCTCGATCGGTGCGCCGGGCGACGTCCCGCTTGTCGCCGTAAACGGCGGGCCCGGCTTCGATCACAGCTATCTCGTCAATGCGCCGGCCTGGAAGGAAATGTCCGCCCGTCGTCAAATCATCTTTTACGACCAGCGTGGCACTGGCAAATCGCCGGCGGCGAGAGGACCCGAAGACATGACCGTCGACGGGATGGTCCGCGATTTGGAAGCGCTTCGGCGGCATCTGAAGGTCGAGCGCATCGATCTGCTCGGGCACAGCTGGGGCGGCATTCTCTCTATGGCTTATGCGGTCCGCTATCCCCAGCATGTCAGGCATCTCGTGCTCGTAGGATCGGGCGCGCCGAAGCCTGCCGAACATGAATTTCTTTTCGACAAGCTATATCCGGAAATTGTGGCGGCCATTCCCCCCGACACGACGCCGGCAGGACAAATGGGATGCATCGCGATCGATGCCTATGACCGAATGTCCTATTACGACCAGCGCAATCTGGCAGCGGGCGGCGGCGACACCGGCACCTTCTCGCAGGAAGTCTGCACCGAGGTAATGCTCGATGCGATGAAGCTCGATCTTTACCCCGCCCTCGCCAAGCTCAACGTTCCGACACTTGTCATCAACGGACGCTTCGATGCGAATGTTTCGCCGACGGTCGCGTACAAGATCAGTCAGACCATCCCGGGCGCACGGCTGGTCTATTTCGAGCGGAGCGGACATTCGCCCCAGGTCGAGGAGCCCGAGAAATTCGCGCTCGAAGTCGAACGCTTCCTTGCGGGCAGCGTCAGGAAATAACCGGGGCAGCTGGCGGTTCGGGATTCGCCAGCACCTCGATCACCGCCTCAATCACCGATTCACAGGCGTCGGGGTGGTGGACGACGTAGAAGGCGTGCCCCGAGGTCATCGACCGGTTCGCCAAACGCACGAGTTGGCCCGTTTCGAGATAGGGATCGACGATACCGCGCCAGCCGAGCACGACGCCGCGCCCGGCCAGCGCTTCCTGCAGCATCGGCGTATAAGCGCTGAACATCGGGCCGTCCTGCGATGGCGCGATACCGAGATCGCCGAACCAGTCGAGCCAGTCGACGCGGCCCTGCGCATCGGGCGCAAAATGCAGCAACGGTGCCTGTCGCCATGCCTGCGGGCTATCTTCGGCAAGGCCCGGAAACTGCGCCAGCATCGCCGGGGCGCAAACGGGGAAAACTTCTTCCTCGAGAAGTTTGCGGTGTCTGAGGCCCGGCCAGTCGGACGGTTCGCCATAGCGGATAGACAAATCCACCTCGTCGGCATCGAAGCTCTGATAGGTGTCGGATGTGATCAGGCGGAGCTGCGCCTTGGGCAGCACCGCTCGCAGCATGCCGAACCGCGGCATCAGCCAATCGTGCGCCATCGCATAGGTGCAGGCGATGGTGAAGCTGTCGGCTTCGCCGCGCCGGCGACGGATCGCCTCGACGCTGTCGCGAATGCGGCCAAGCCCGGACAGGATCGCGTCGGCCAGCGTTTCTCCCGCGCCGGTGAGCGCGAGCCGGTTGCCGCTTCGCATGAAGAGCGTGACCCCAAGATCGGCTTCGAGGTTCGATACGTGGCGGCTGACCGCCGACTGTGCGATATTGAGCTCGGCGGCCGCGCGTGTGAAGCTGCGGTGCCGCGCCGCCGCTTCGAATACCGCGAGCGCGTTGAGCGGTGGCAGGGACTGGCGCAGGCTCCTCATCACCCTTGCATATCAAAAAGGCATCGAGTGTCCACATTTCTCTTGTTACGGGACGGCCCCGCTGCGCCTAGGCTGTCCACTTTCAGGCAAAACCGATGGGGGACAAGTTGACGATAATCGTGTTTGAAAATGCCCGCGTGTTGAACGAAACGGCGGACGGTTATCGCGAGGATTGCCATGTGGTGGTCGAAAACGGCCGGATCGCGGCGGTCGATGCGGGTCCGGCGCGCGTCGCCAATGCCGATATCGTCGACGTGCGCGGCGGTGCCCTGCTCCCCGGCCTGATCGATGTTCATATCCATGCCAGGCTTTCGAGCGCCAACGCGGCCCAGCTTCTCGATCATCCATCCACCTATTCTTCGGCCCATGCCGCCCGGATGCTGCGGCACGCGCTCGATTGCGGATTTACCAGCCTGCGCGATGTCGGCGGGGGCGATCATGGCCTTGCGCAGGCGATCGAAGATGGCCTGATCCCGGGGCCGCGCTTCTTCTACGCCGGCCGCACCCTTTCAATGACCGGAGGTCATGGCGACATGCGCCCCAGCCATGAGGATGTCGAACCGTGCGGGTGCAGCCGGATGAACATGATCGCGCATGTGGTCGACGGCGCCGACGAAGTGCGCCGCGCCGCGCGCGAGGAATTGCGCATGGGCGCGCACTGTATCAAGATCATGTTGTCGGGCGGTGTGCTTTCGCCCACCGATCCCATCTGGATGCAGCAGTTCACCGATGATGAAGTGCAGGCCGCAGTTGAGGAGGCGGCGCGGTGGCGCCGCTATGTCGCAGCGCATGCCCACACGGCCGAGGCAGTGATGCGCGCCGCGCAACTGGGCGTGCGGACGGTCGAGCATGCGACGCTGATTTCAGCGGAAGCCGCCGACGCGCTGCGCGATGCCGGCGGCTTTGCCGTACCGACTCTGTCGGTCGTGATGGCGCTGACCGAGCGCGGCGAGGCGCTCGGCCTGCCCGCGGCGGCGGCGGCGAAGGCGAAGGCGATTGCCCACCTCGCGATGCAGGGATTCGAGACCGCGTGGCGCGCGGGCGTACCGCTGGGTTTCGGCACCGATTTGCCCGGCGATGTGTTCGACATGCAGGCGCGCGAATTCCTCTATCGCCGCGAGATCCAGCCCGCCGCCGCGATCTTGCGATCGGCAACGGTCACCGGCGCCGACATATTGGAGCGGCCTGACCTCGGCCGCATCGTTCCGGGTGCCACCGCCGACTTGCTCGTCGTCGACGGCGACCCGCTCGAAGATATTGCACTGCTCGCCGAAGACGGCCGGCGGCTGCGCGCGATTATGAAGGCGGGACAGTTCCACAAGCGCGAGCCCGGGTCGGCATGACGGCATATATCGCGCCCGCCGCTTCGCCGACGTCCTTCGTTTCGACGCCGCCCGCCTCGACATGGGCGGCGATCTATCTGGGCGTCGCGGCGGCAACGCTGCCAGCGGTCCTGCCTGTAATGGTCGGCGTGTTCGCGGATCGCTTTGGCTATGGCGTGGCGGGGGCGGGCACGATCGCCGCGCTGAATATGGGCGGAATCCTCATCGGCAGCCTGCTATGCCCTCTGATCACCGCGCGGTTCGGCTGGGCTGTGGTCATTCGCGCCGCTCTTGCGGTGATGATCGCCGGCAATTTGTTGACCATGCTCGACGGCCATTATGGCTATGTCGCGGCGACACGGGTCTTCTCGGGGCTTGGCGAAGGCGTGGTCGGCGGAATCTGTTACGCGGCGATGGGTCGGTCGGCGCGCCCCGAGCGCAGCATCAGCGTCTATTTCGCGGGCCAGTCGGTTGTCGGGATGGTCGGCATGGGCAGTTTCGGCTGGATCGCAGTCAGCCTGGGATGGCCATGGCTTTTCCTGATCCTGTCCGCGATCGCCCTTCCCGGCTTCTGGCTTGCCCCCGTCATCGGCAGAGCGCAGCCGGCGCCTGCGGGGCCGCGCCACGGCCGCCTGTCCGCCAACCCGCTCGTCATCGGCGCGCTGGCCTGCATCCTCCTTTATTTCATCGGCATGGCCTCACTGTGGCCGTTTCTCGAACGCATCGGCGTCGGCAAGGGGCTCTCGCCCGGTACCGTGGCCTTCGCACTTTCCGCTTCGGCCTTCGGCGGCCTCGCGGGTTCGCTTGTCGCGAGCGTGGTGGCCGATCGCCTATCGCGGGCCACCGGCCTGTTGTCCGGGCTCAGCCTCCTTGTCGCCGGGGTCGGGGGTCTCGCGTTTCTGCCCGGCACGGCACCCTTCATCCTTTCGGTCAGCCTGTTCGCCTTTGCATGGCCCTTTCAATATGCCTTTCAATTCGGCCTGTTGGCATCGGTCGACCGCGACGGGCGACTGATCGCGCTGACACCCGCAATGACAGGCGGCGGCCTCGCGATCGGGCCGGCGATCGGCGGGCTGCTGCTCCAGAATCTGTCACTTGGCGCCGTCAGCGCCTTTTGCCTCCTGTGCGTGGCCGCCGCCGTTGCCGGGACGATCAGCCTGCGCCCCCGTTCAGCGGATTGATGCCTTCGGCTTCATCACATTTCGAGATGATAACCCCGAAATACTCTGCTGGCGTGCGATGCCGTGCATGCGATTATCTCATGGAGCGGATTTCTTCCGGCCGTCTTTGTCAGGAGCCTTCATGTCCATCGTCAACGCCAATCTATACCCCCTGTTCGATCCCGATCGTCGGGCCGCGATCGTCGGCAGAGCCGCCAGCCAGCTCGGGGAAGATGGCGCCGCCGCCTTTCCCGATTTCATTTCCCCCGATGCGCTGGTTGAAATGGTGGCCGAGGCCGCCGCAAAATTCCCGCTCGCCTATCGCCGGGATCAGCGGCTCGGCTTCAACCCGCAGGGCCCGATCGCGGCCATCGCCGACGAGGAACTGCGCAGCCGCACGTCGCCTTATTCGATGTGGATATTGGGCTCCGACCTTCTCGATTCCGGGGGGGCGCTGCGCCGCTTCTATGAATCGGAGGAGCTGATGTCGCTCGTCCGCGACGCGCTGGACATCGACAGCCTTCATACGATCGCCGATCCGCTCATCAACATCAACCTCACCTATATGGGCGTGGGCGATCAGCAGGGTTGGCATTTCGACGACAATGACTTCGTCGTCTCGCTGCTGTTGCAGGAGGCAGAGACCGGCGGCGCGTTCGAATATGCGCCAGGCGTCGACGATGCGCCGCCCGAGGATATCCACGCCATTCTCGACGGCGCGTCGCCCCGAACCCGCCTCCAGAAGGTCGGGGCCGGCACCCTGCTCCTCTTCCGCGGACGCCGGGCGCTGCACCGCGTGACCGAGGTCGCCGGGAACACGCAGCGGATCATCGCGCTGCTCAGCTACCACCGCGAACCCGGCTTCATTTACGCGGACACGGTCAAGCAAAACGGGCTCGGCCGCACCGAAGTGCTTGCGGCGCCGTAAGGGGTGCCGCGCGGCGGATCGACGCCGAAACAAGAAAATAACTCGAGAGGGATTGATATGTTGAAGCGGACCATGATGATTTCCTTGCTGTCGGGCTGCGCCTTTGCCCCGTCGGCATATGCGCAGAGCGAAGCCGGCACCGGCGAAGGGTCGGGCGGCGACATTGTCGTGACCGCCCAGCGGCGCGAAAGCCGGCTTCAGGACGTGCCGCAGGCGGTGACCGCCTTTGGCAGCGAGGCGCTCGAGCGCCTGGCAATCCGCGACACCGAAAGCCTGGTCCGCAATACGCCCAGCCTGACCTTCACGCCCGTCGGTCCGGGCGAGTCCAACATCGGGCTTCGCGGTCTCAGCACCGATCTCGGCCTCGCGCCGGCGGTCGCGGTCTATATCAACGATACGCCGTTCGATTTCCGGACCGATGTCTACAGCGGCACGCCGAGCATCGATCTGTTCGACATGCAGCGCCTAGAGGTGCTGCGCGGCCCGCAAGGCACGCTGTTTGGATCGAGTTCGACCGGCGGGACCATTCGCTTCATCACCAACCAGCCCGATCCTTCGGCTTTCGACGCACACGGCGAGACCTTCGTCAACAGCGTCAAGGGCGGCGGCGAAGGATTCGGCGCGAAGGCGGCCATCAACCTGCCGCTCTCTGCAAACGCGGCGCTGCGCTTGACCGGTACTTATGAGAAGATCGCCGGCTATATCGATCGCTACGACGGCACGCTCGCGGGTTTTTCCGCGCCGCAATCCGCAGACACGCTGGCCGAGAAGAACGCCAACGGCGCCGAAGTCTTCGGCATCCGCGCCGCGGTGCGGCTGGAGGCCGGCGACGATCTCACGCTCACGCCAAGCCTGTTCTTTCAGCGGATCAACGGCGACAATCCGATTGCGACGCAGACCAACCTGCCGGGTTTCGGCCGTGCGAGTGCGATCGGCTCGGAACCATCGCGCACCGACCTGTTCGTCGCCAACCTGACCGTCGAGAAAAAGCTCGGCGATATCGATCTGGTTTCGTCGAGTTCCTTTCTTCGCAAAAAGGCGGACTCACTCCACGACTATAGCCTGTTCAGCCACAATATTTTCGGCGAGTTCGCCCCGTTCGGCAGCCGGACGCCGGGCAAGGCGGACACCTATGCGCAGGAATTGCGGCTGACCTCGTCGAACAGCGGGCCGTTCAACTGGATCGCTGGCCTCTATTTCAGCCACACCAACCAGACGCTGGGAGAGGATTTCGAGGGGCAGGCGTTTTCCGATCTGCTCAACGACCTGTTCGGTCCGGCCGACGGGCCGGTCGGACCGAACAGCTATAACTATATCCAGAAGACGTCCGAGCAGCAGATCGCCGGCTTCGCCGAAATCAATTTCAAGGCCACCGACCAGCTCGAACTGATCGCCGGGTTGCGGGTTTATCAACTAAAGAACACGCTCGAGGCGAGCTGCCGGGAAGCCATTCCCGGCGTTCTATGCGGAGAGGATTCGCCGCGCGGCACCGCGAAGACGACGAGCGCCAGCCCGCGTTTCACGGTGAAATACCAGCCCATCGAAAACGCCACCCTCTATGCTACCGTCTCGCGCGGCTTCCGGGCCGGCGGCGCAAACGCAGCGATTTCTCCGGCACTCGGATGCGTGCTTGCCGAATCGGCGGGTCAGGTCTTCAATCCCGATTCGGTCTGGAACTACGAGGTCGGGGCCAAGGTCGAAACATCCGATCGGGTGCTGACCGTAAACGGTGCCGCCTATCGGATCGAACAAAAGGGCATCCAGCTTTCGATCCCTGACCCCTGCGGCATCCAGTTCTTCGCCAATGCCGGCGACGCCCGCATCGACGGCGCTGAACTGGAAATGAGCCTGCGTCCGTCGCGCCATGTGACGATCAGCGGGCAAATGAGCTACACCGACGCGACCTTTTCCAGCGTCCCGGCCGATTTCGGCGCATCGGCAGGCTATGCCAAGGGCGACCCGATCCCTGAAACCCCGCGCTGGAAATTCTCGCTTTCGTCCGAACTGCGCCATCCGGTGAGCGATGCGTGGGAAGTTTATGCACGCGGAGCCTGGCAGCATGTCGGAAAGACACCTTTCGGTATCGATGGCGCACTAAACTCGGGGCGTTTCCGTCCGGCTTACGACATTGCGAATTTCGACATCGGCGCCGAGAGCGGCACAATTGACGTCAGCCTGTTCGTCCGAAACGCCTTCAACAAGCGCGGCATCCTGGGTATCGGTTCGGGAGCGGTCAGCACGATTTCGGGCGTGTTTGAAAATGTGACCTATGCGACGCCGCGAACCATCGGCCTGACGGTCCGCATCAAGGGCTGATCGGCTTATTTTCGGGAGACGGAATGTGGCCGCCAACAATTACTTTCCGCGCGAGGAATATGAGGCGCGCTGGAAGCGGGTGTGGGACGCCATGCGCGCCAAGGGTTACGAGACTCTTCTCGTCTGGTCGCGCGGAGCGGGCTCCTACGACCGGCTCGGCAGCGGTCTCTGGCTCACCAATTTCGCCAACAACGGCACGGGCCAAGATTGGGCGGACGACGTCCAGATGGGTGCCTGGACCTTTTCGGCGGTGCTGTTCCGCGAGGGCCGTGCGCCCGAACTGCACAGCGCGCAGCCTCCGGAAGAGACCGAATATACCAAGGTGGTGTGCGGCGAGCTGATCGTCCACGAGCCGAGCCTGATCACCGGGCTTCCCGAATATTTCCGCAAGCATGGCATCGAAGGGCGTGTCGCGGTGGTCGGCGACGACGTGCTCCCCGGGCTGTACGACCGGCGCCTGCGCAGCCTGACCCCGCAGATCGAATGGGTGACCGATGAATGGTTCCTGCTCGAACCCCAGCGCGTGAAGTCGAAGCGCGAACAGGAGGCGTTTCGGACCGCCGGCGACATCACCACCCATGCATTGACCGCGGGCATGGACGCACTGCTCGCCGGTGAGACGTCGGCGGAGGCCGCGGCGCGGACGGCGATGGAAATCATGCGGCGTGGTGGCTGTTTCTCGCGCATCGACATGCATCATGGCGCGCATGCTGGACGATATCTCCTCGGCGACATGCTGTACGGGTACGACACCAGCGCCCCCAGAAAAGGCGATATGGTGCGCGGATGGATCCAGGGGCCGATCTTCCAGGGCTATTGGCTCGACCCCGGCCGCACCGCCGTTTGCGGCGGGCGTCCGACCAAGGAGCAACGGCACATATTGGAGGGCGCCACCGAGGTGTGCAAGGCGATCATCAAAGCGATCCGCCCCGGCGTCACGCCGAGACAGCTCGGCGTGATCGGCGAGAAAGTGGCCTTGCGCTATTCGGGGGACGGCATCGACCTGAATTTGGGAATTTTCGGCCATCAGATGGGCACCTTCTATGGGCCGCACATCATCCCGGCCGGCGATCCCGGCGCGCTTGAGGATGAAGAGAAAAAGCAGGGCGCAGCGGCAAACGAAATCATGGTCAGGGAATATGAAAAGATCGATGAACCCTATGAACCCGGGATGCTGATCGCCGTCGAAGCCTTTATGAAACAGGATGGCGTGGGTATGAGCGGTCTTGAGGATCATGTTCTGGTCACCAAGGACGGCTGCGAACAGATAACGAATACGCCCTTCTACATTTGAGCGTGGCGTCGACCGGAAAACGCCGATCCTTCTTTCGGGAACCGAGGAATGCAGACGAACCGACGACAATTTATATCGCGATCCGCGATCGGCGGGATTGGCCTTGTTGCCGCGCCCCTGCTGCCATTGGGGTCCGCGCGTGCGCGCGAGCCACTTATGGAGCCGACCGGACGGCCAATTGTCGCTTCGATGTCGCGCTATTATCGCCTTTCACCGGCCGATGGGGCGAGGCACGACGGCCATACCTGGATCCAGGTCGATCTGGGCTTCACCAGACCGATCGACGCGGTCCGGTTGCGCCCGACCGAGGCCGGCGTGACGTCTGGGCGCCGGTCGCCGGTCCGTTTCTACATCGACTGCTCGGACGATCCAGCCTTCGAACAAAGGACGCCGCTCGTCATTTGGTATGCGGAGCATGATGGCGACCCGGAGAA
The DNA here is from genome assembly GCF_050725655.1 of Sphingopyxis sp. Lineage (GTDB taxonomy): Bacteria > Pseudomonadota > Alphaproteobacteria > Sphingomonadales > Sphingomonadaceae > Sphingopyxis. The sequence goes on from NZ_JBOHHT010000002.1 coordinate 23,075, forward strand.
TTTTCTCGCCCGCTTCCCCCAGGAAGCCGTAAATGCCCGTTATGTCCGGCTGGCCGCGAGCACTGAAACTCCCATGGCGAGCGCGATGTTGCCGCCCGGGCTTGCCTCGATAGAAATCCTATCTGGCGGTACGACGATGTCAGCAACAGTGCGAAGTTGGAAAGCGAACCGCCGCCGTGGGATGACTGCGGCCTGTTCAGCTTAGCGGCGGCGCCTCCCGGGACTCATGAAGAAGGCCGCAGCGAGAATAAACGCGCGGCTGCGAATGGCCGATTGTTGTCGGTCAGCTTTTAGCAAATCAAGTAGAGAGAGAGCGGACGTTCTCAAGACGAAACGCCCGCCCTCTCTATAACGTGAACCACGAATCTAGAACCGCGCGCGGAAGCCCGCGGTGCCCTTCAGATTATAACTCGCACCGAAGTCGGCGATCGCCGTATCGCCCGACACCTCGGAATAGAGGGTGAAGCGGTCGTCGCCCCAGCTGAAGCTGCCACCAAGCCCCAGTTCGCCTGACATTCGGCGATCGCGGTTGATGATCGGCGTTCCCGATACATTGGCAACCGCGCCATCGAGCCACTCGTAGCTGAGGTTGATCACGCTATAGAGGCGGGTGCGGCGGGTATCTGGAAGCCGTTGAAGGCGCGTTCGGCGGCGATGTGGACTATGCGCAGCTTGTGAAGCTCCATGGCCCCACGATCACCGCACCGGGCCGGTACAGCCGCGCCGAATGCACTGGCATCAAGAAAATCCGCCGCGAAGGCAATCCCGACATTGCACACGTTTCGACCAGCTACGTTGAGCGCCAGAACCTCACCATGCGTATGTCGATGCGCCGCTTCACCCGCCTGACCAACGCCTTCTCAAAGAAGATCGACAACCATATCCACGCGCTGGCGCTCTATTTCGTGTTCTACAACTTCACCCGCATCCACAAGACGCTGCGCATGTCACCCGCGATGGCCGCTGGCGTTACCGACCGCCTATGGTCGCTGGACGATGTTATCGCGAAGATCGACGAGCTAGCACCGGCACCCGGGAAACGTGGTCCCTACAAAAAACGGGGCGAGGCAAATTCAAACTGAGACACTACCGAACAGCTCGTGCATGTGAAGACCGATATCGTCATGCTCGAACGACAACTCGCCAATTCCGAGCGTCGAATCACGCCAGAGCTGATCGAACGTTTTGCCGAACTGATGCGCGAGAGGCTCCGCTCCGATGACCCAGCGCTGCGCCAATATTACACGCGGGCCATCGTCGGACGAGTCGAGGTGGGTGACCAGCAGATACGGATATCTGGGTCGACGAGGGCACTGGAGGCATGCGGTCGGTCGGACATCCGACCATACCGCAGCACCAGTGCCCAACATCGAACGGGAATGGCGCGCCCGGCAGGATTCGAACCTGCGACCACCCGCTTAGAAGGCGGGTGCTCTATCCAGCTGAGCTACGGGCGCGCATAGGCGGATTGCGTCGCGCCGCGAATAGCGTGGTTTGCCTATGCTGCAAAGCGGGTTAAGCAGCGGGCGCATGTCCGAATCCTCTTCCCCGACGAACCGGCCGGTCCAGGTCAGCGCGGCAAGCGTACGCCACTTCCGCTATTACGACCTGTTGATGGCCGCCTTTGTCGCCATATTGCTGTTGTCGAACATCATCGGCGCCTCGAAACCCAGCTATGTCACCTTGCCGGACGGCACCCAATGGGCGTTCGGCGCCGGCGTCCTGTTTTTCCCGATCAGCTATATCATCGGCGACGTGCTGACCGAGGTTTACGGCTATGCCCGGGCCCGGCGCGTCATCTGGACGGGGTTCGCCGCGCTTGCCTTCATGGCGTTCATGGCCTGGATTGTCGTCGCGCTGCCGCCTGCCGAGGGCTGGCCGGGTCAAGCATCCTATGAATTCGTCTTCGGCAACAGCTGGCGCATCGTCATCGCGTCGATGGTGGCGTTCTGCGTCGGCGAATTTGCCAATTCTTATGTGCTTGCGCGGATGAAGATCCGGACCCGCGGAAAGCAGCTGTGGGCGCGTACCATAGGCTCGACGGTGGTCGGCCAGGGGCTCGACAGCCTGATTTTCTACCCGCTCGCCTTTTACGGCCTGGCCGGCTGGCCACCCGAGCAGCTTTATGAAGTTGTCCTGTCACAATGGCTGATCAAAACGGCCTGGGAAGCGGCGCTGACCCCGGCAACCTATCTGGTGGTCGGGGCGTTGAAGCGGCGCGAAGGTGTCGATGTGTTCGACGAAGGCACCGATTTCAATCCGTTCGGCGCCAAGGTTTGATTGCATGACTTTAATCGAGATCGCCTCACTGTTCGAGGCGCGCAAAGTGTCGGTCATCGATGCGACGGGCCTCGATAAGGATGCGTTGCACATTTATTTCGGGCTGGCCGTGTTTCTTGCGGTACGACTTGTCTGGCGCTGGCGCGGCGGATGGGTGGTCGCGTGGCTTGTGGTCCTCGCAATGGCGTGCGGCGGCGAGTGGCTCGACGTGACGGCCGAACTCGGCCGCTCGGCGATCCAGCCCGATGCGGCGCATTGGCACGATATCTGGAATACGATGTTCTGGCCGACGGTCTTGCTGCTGTTCGGGCGGTGGCTGCAGCCCGGTGTCACAGCGCCCGTCGCCGTGGATGGCAACGAAACACGGGCGTCCCCAATCAGGGAAACACCTGTGCGGTCGGTCGAGGAAGCGCGTGTGCGCTCAGGCGAGAACGCCGAGCGCCGCCTCGAACAGGCGTAGCCCGTCGGTGCCGCCGTGCGCGCGATCGATCGCGCGTTCGGGGTGCGGCATCATGCCGAGCACATTGCCCGCATCGTTGAGCACGCCCGCGATGTCGCGCGCCGAGCCGTTGACGTCATCGGCATAGCGGAATGCGACGCGCCCCTCGCCCTCGATGCGGTCGAGCGTGTCGGCGTCGGCGAAATAATTGCCGTCGTGGTGCGCGACGGGGATGTTGATCGTCTCGCCAGCGGCATAGGCCGCGGTGAACAGCGACTGGCTGTTCTCGACCTTGAGCGGCACGGTACGACAGACGAAGTTGAGCGCGGCGTTGCGCATCAGTGCGCCCGGCAGCAGCAGCGCCTCGGTCAGCACCTGAAATCCGTTGCAGACGCCGAGCACCGGAACGCCGCGCGCTGCGGCGTCGGATACGCTGCGCAGGATCGGCGACCGCGCGGCCATCGCGCCCGAACGCAGATAGTCGCCATAGGAAAAGCCGCCGGGGAGCGCGATGAAGTCGATGCCATCGGGCAGTTCGGTCTCGCGATGCCACACCATCGCGGGAGCGCTGCCGGTGACCTGTCCCAGCGCGACCGCCATGTCGCGGTCGCAGTTGGAGCCCGGAAAGACGATGACGGCGGTCTTCATGGCTTGGGCTCCCTTTACGGACGTTCGATGCGGTAGTTTTCGATCACCGTGTTGGCGAGCAGCCTGGCGCACATCGCGTCGAGGTCGGCGTCGCTCGTGCCGTCGGCGACATCGAGTTCGATGAAGCGGCCGGCGCGGACGTCCGCAACGCCGCCGAAACCGAGGCCCTCGAGCGCATGATGGATCGCCTTGCCTTGCGGATCGAGCACCCCCGGCTTGAGCGTCACATAGACATTCACTTTCATGGGGGCGGACCTTTGCTTGGAAGGGCGGAAATGATGCGCGCGCCTATGCCCGCGAACGTCGCGGGGGGCAAGCAAAAGCTCGCCGCCCGGACCCGGACCCGGTGTGCGTCATGCCCGGCTTGCTCGAACGCTCAACCACCGATCGCCGGGCCTGCCGATGCACTTTCGCACCTCGTTAACGACCCAGCCGGCGTCGGTGAGGACCGAGCGCAACGCGGGCTCGCGCCAATAGGTCTCGGCGTAGCGCCGGGGCTCTGCCGCGCCACCCTCCAAGGTCACATCCTCGCCATCGCCGTCCCGGACCGATGCATGCAGCCGACCCCCGGTCCGGGTCGCGGCGGCAAGCCGTCCCAATACCGTGCCCAAGTCCGCGCGCGCGACGTGGATCAGGCAGGCACAGGCCCAGACCCCGTCGTACGGCGTGCCGGGACGCTGCGGGTCGGACAGGTCGTCGGTGAGCGGGTCCAACAGCGCGGCGTCGAAACCGCTCGCGCGAAGCAGATCGACGAAACCGTTCGAAATGTCGGTGCGCCGGACGCTGACCCCCCGCTGTTCGAGCGCAACGGCATCGCGCCCGCCCCCGCTTCCGATCTCCAGCACCCGGCCCGAGCCGCCCAGCCCGGCCACGAACGCGTCGATCTCCGTCGCGACCCATTCGGGCGTCGCGGCCGCTTCGGCGGCATAGTCCGCCGCGACGCGATCATAGGACCGCACGGTGTCCCAGTCGGTGCTCATCCCTTGCTCCTCCCTGCCCGTCATAGCGAAACCATGTTGGAGCATGCCACCCGCTGAACGATCGGATGTCGTCGCCAGCGAATCGACGCGAATCATCTGCAACGCACGGCACAATGAGGCGCGATGCGCCCCTTGTCAGGATTGCGAACCAGTCGCATCTTTCCTGTTGCGAATCCGTCGCACTAGCCCTACATCACTCTTGTTGAGAAGGATTCGCACATGGTCGTCTGTGTCTGCAACGCAATAAGAGAAAGCCAGCTGCGCGATGTCGCGCGGGATGGCCAATTGCGGTGCGCGAAGGCGGCTTATGCGCAATTGGGTCGCAAACCCAAGTGCGGACAATGCCTGCCTTTCGCTCGCAATATCATCAGCGACGTCGCCGCGACCGCCTGATTTTTCTTGGTTTTCCGCCATTTTTGACCTTGGCCTGATGGGGCCGGGGCGCCTATAATGCGCCCATCCCATTCCCAAGACAAAATGACAGGACTGACACCATGAAGGGCGACGAAAAGGTCATCGATTTTCTGAACGAGGCGCTCAAGAACGAGCTGACCGCGATCAACCAGTACTGGCTGCACTATCGCATGCTCGACAATTGGGGCGTCGCGCGCCTCGCCAAGTTCGAGCGCGAAGAGTCGATCGACGAGATGAAGCACGCCGACCAGCTCGCCGACCGCATCCTCTTCCTTGGCGGCCTCCCCAATTTCCAGATGCTCGGCCGGCTGCGCGTGGGTGAGACGGTCGAGGAAATCCTCAAGGCCGACCTCGCGCTGGAAGAAGAGGCGATCCCGCAGCTCAAGGATGCGATCGCCCATTCGGAAAGCGTGCGCGACTATGTCAGCCGCGACCTGTTCGCCGACATCCTCGAAAGCGAGGAGCATCATGTCGACGAACTGGAAAAGCAGTTCGAGATGATCGAGCGCATGGGCATCGAAAATTATATCCAGCTCCAGTCGCAGCCCGCGGGCGACGACTGACGGTGATTCGGCGGCCTCCGGGCAACGTCAACACCCTAAGTAGTTGATAAGAGGGGCGCTTTCGAGCGCCTCTTTTTTCACTTGTATTTGCGAATAATTCTCAATAGCAAGGTGAGGCAGTCCCCTCCTGCCGGCCGCTGCAACTTAAAGCTGCGCTTTAAAGCGGCCGGCATCTTTTTCGAAAAGCGGAACGGACGGACTGCATGGGCCGGGAGAAACGAACCTCATGCAAAGCAGCGAGCTGATCCGCCAATTATCCGAGCAGCCGCTGGTGCGCGATTTGTCGGTCGAAGCGGCGCAGGCGGTCCTTGCGCTGAGATACTGCATTCTTTGCCGCCGCAGCGAGCGCGACCCGATGCCCGAACTCGAACGGCGCTGGGGCAATATTCTCGCCGCACGGCGCTATCGGCTGGTCGTCGAGGCGATCGGCCATGTGTGGCCCGAACCCTTCGCCGTCGCCCCGCCCTGCTGTCCGCGCGTCAGTTTCGACGAGGCGCTGCTCGCCGCGATCGTCGGCGCCGCCTCGCGCGGGGACCGCGTCCACTTCGACTGGCTGACCGCCGAGATGCTCGGCGGCGATGCCCGCGAGATGCTGTTCGTCGCGCTCGAGAATTTCATCCGCGCCCGCGCGCCGGGACGGGTCTAGCGGCCGTTTTGGGGTGGGAAGCGGACGTAAGAGTGGGTGCGCGGGTATCCCCTCCCGCAAGCGGGAGGGGCAGCGAGGCTTGCCAGCTTGCTGGCTAGCCGCAGCGGGGTGGGCCATAGCAACGTCGCTGCCCACCCCCGACCCTTCCCGCCTGCGGGAGGGGAGAAGAACGGCCACTACCGGTCGGAACCCGCCCTTCCCCCACGCGCCGCGCAATGCCGATCTCCCTGATCAACCCGCGCCTGCTCTTCGTAGAACAAGTGTTGACATCGCCCCCACCCCTGCAAAATTGCGCGCATGACGGCCGGGTTTCCGGCCAGTTTCAAAGGGGCATCTTTGTGAAAACATTTCCTTTTCTTGGCGCTGCCATGCTCGCGCTGGCCACCGCGACGACCGCGACCGCCCACAGCGCGGCAGAGCCTGTCGGCGCGCCCACGCAGGTGCCGCCGATCGCCTATAAGGAACGCATCCTGAAGAACGGCCTGCGCATACTCTCGCTGCAGGACAATTCGACCCCCAATGTCATGGTGTCGGTCTGGTACGATGTCGGGTCGAAGCACGACCCCGAAAAGCGCTCGGGCTTCGCGCACCTCTTCGAACATATCCTCAGCCGCAAGACGGTGAATATGCCGTATAATATGATCAACCGTCTGACCGAAGATGTCGGCGGCGTCCGCAACGCGTCGACCAGCTTCGACCGGACCAACTATTATGAAACCGTCCCCGCGCAATATCTCGAAACGATGCTGTGGACCCACGCCGAACGCATGGCGCGCCCCGTCGTCGACAAAGAGGTGTTCGAGACCGAGCGCAACGTCGTGAAGGAAGAACTGCGCCTGCGCGTGCTCGCGCCGCCCTATGGCCGCCTGTTCTTCTTTGCCCTCAGCGAAAACACCTTCGACGTCCTGCCGCACCGCCGCCCGGTGATCGGCACGATCGCCGACCTCGACGCCGCGACGCTCGACGACGCGCGCGCCTTCCACGAAGCCTTCTATGGCCCCGACACCGCGACCTTGATCGTCGCGGGCAATTTCGACGAGGCGCGGCTGCAGTCGCTCGTCGACAATTATTTCGGCGCGATCCCCAAGCGCGCGAAGGCGATCCCGCTCGCGATCAAGGGCACCGAACCGCCGATGGCGCCGCGCCGCGTCGATGCGACCGGCCCCAACGTCCCGCTCCCCGCGGTCGGCGCGATCTACAAGCTGCCCGGCGCCGGCCATGCCGACACCGCCGCGCTCGAAGTGATGAACGCGATCCTGTCGAGCGGCGAGAATTCGCGGCTGCACAAGGCGCTGATCCGCACCGGCCTTGCGAGCGAGATCGACGCGAGCGTCGACTTCACCGAGGAAGCCGGCGGCATCACCCCCTTCGCGATCCTCAGCGATGGGCAGGATCCCGAGAAAGTCGCCGCCGCGCTCGACGCGGTGCTCGCCAATATCGCGTCGGCCGAAGTCACCGACGCCGAACTCACCGAGGCGAAGACCGAGCTGCTCGCCTCGACGCTCGCCGAGCGCGAGACCTTCTCGGGCCGCGCCTTCGAACTGGGCGAGGCGCTCGTCCTCACCGGCGACCCCGCCGCCGCGAACAAGCGCCTTGATGCGATCGCGCGAGTCACCAAGGCCGACGTCGCGCGCGTCGCGAAAACCTATCTCGATCCCAAGGCGCGCGTCGAACTGCGCTATACCGCCGGCGACGGTGACCCCAAAAGCTGGGCGAACCCCAGGCCGATGCCCGTCTTCCCGAGCGTTCCCGCCGCGACCGGCACCCCCAACGAACTCGCCGCCGAAGCCGCGCGGCAGGCGCCCCCTGCGCCGACCGCCGCGCCCGCGATAACCGCGCCGAAGATCGCCGAAAGCCGCCTCGCCAACGGCATCCGCGTCGTCGCGGTCAAGACCGGCACCGTCCCGCTTGCCACATTGAACGTCGTGATCGGCGGCGGCGCATCGACCGATCCCAAGCGCCGCGCGGGCGTCGCGACGATGGCCGCCGACCTCGCCGCCAAGGGCACCGCGACACGCTCGGCCGAGGACATCGCCGCCGCGCTCGAAAGCCTCGGCGCGACGATCAACGCGGGCGCCAGCCCCGACGGCAGCATCTTCTCGGTCACTGCGCCCGCCGCGAACCTCGACGCGGTCGGCACGATCCTTGCCGACGTGATCCGGAACGCCAGCTATCCGCAGGCCGAGTTCGAACTCGAACGCAAACGCATGACCGATGGCCTCCGTATCGCGCTGAACAACCCCGGCGCGATCGCCGCGATGGTCGCGCAGCCCCTGCTCTATGGCGCCGCGCCCTATGGCGGGCAGAGCGGCGGCACGATGCAGAGCCTCGCCGCGATCACCCGCGACGACCTTGTCGCCTATCGCCGCGCCTGGTGGCACCCCGCGAACATTTCGGTCGTCGTCACCGGCGGGATCGATCCTGCCGCGGGCAGCGCGCTTGCCAAGCGCCTGTTCGACGACTGGAAAGCCGAAGGCCCCGCCCCCGTCGTCCCAAAATCGCGCGCCGGTGCGGCGCTGCCGCCGCGCACGATCGTCGTCGACCTGCCCGGCGCGGGGCAGGCCGCGGTGCTCGCCGCGGTGCGCGGGGTCGGCCGGTCGAGCGCCAATTATCCCTCGCTCCTCCTTGCCAATTCGGTGCTCGGCGTCGGCTCGAACGGCCGCCTCTTCACCGAGGTGCGCAGCAAGCGCGCGCTGAGCTATGGCGCGTACAGTTCGATGCCCGCGCGCGCCGACACCGCGCTATTGAGCGCCAGCGCGCAGACGAAGAACGAGAGCGCGACCGAGGTTGCCGAAATCTTCCTGAACGAGTTCAAGCGCCTCGGCGCCGAACCGATCACCCCCGACGCGCTCGCCAAGCGCCGCGCTTTCCTCGAGGGCGCCTACGGCCGCCAGCTCGAGACCGGCGGCGGCTATGGTGCGATCGTCGCGGGCCTGATCCTTCAGGGCCTCCAGCCCGCCGACGCGCTCGATTATGCCGCGCGCCTCGGCGCGGTGACCCCCGAAGCGGCGAACGCGATCGCGACGAAAAACGTCACCCCCGAAAACGCCTCGCTGATCGTCGTCGGCGACTCTGCCAAATTCATCGACAAGCTCCGCACCCTCCGCCCCGACCTCGTCGTCATCCCGGCGAGCAAGCTCGATCTGGAGTCGCCCACCTTAGGCGCCGAGGCGCGGTAACCCGTCCATGATCGCGGTGAGCGCGAGAGCATTCTCGCGCTCCATCGCGCTATGCCCGGCGTTCGTCACCACATAGGTCGCGGGCGCGCTCCCCGCGTCGCGCAGCGCCGCGACCAGCCGCGACGCCTGCGTCAGCGGGCACACCTCGTCGAAGCGCCCATGCACAATATGCACCGGGATGCGCGCGAGTGTGGCAATGTTGTCGAAGAAATGCCCCGCCGGGATGAACAGCTCGTTCGCAAAATAATGCGCCTCGATCTGCGCAAAACACAGCGCGAAATCGGCCTCGCCGAACTTGCCCGTGTCCGCCGTCTCCGGGATCATGTTCGAAATAACCCCCTCCCAAAGCGACCATGTCAGCGCGGCCTTCAGCTGCCGCGCCTTCTCGGCCTCGGTCGCAGGCACCATGTCGAAAATCGCCTTGTACGACTTCATCACATCATTGCGCTCCGCCGGTGTCAGCACCGACAGCAGGTCCGCCCACTCCGCGGGATATTTCATATAGGCGCCGGGTTCGGTCAGCCCATAGGGATCGACCTCCCACGTCGCCGCATTGCCCTGATACAGATAGAGCAGATCTTCCGACGAACCGAGGAAGATGCCGCGCAGGATCAGGCTCGCGCAATGCGCCGGATGCGCAATCGCATAGGCCATCGCGAGCGTGCTCCCCCAACTCCCCCCGAACACATGCATCGGCCCGCTGATCTCCAGCTTCTCGCGCAATTTCTCGATGTCGCCGATCAGGTCGGCGGTGGTGTTCTTCGCCAAAGCCACCGCCGGCCCCGCCGACGCCACATTGGGCTCGCTCTTCCCGCACCCGCGCTGGTCGAACAGGATGACGTGGTAGCGCCTGGGATCGAAGAAGCGCGCCATCGCCGGTGCACACGCACCGCCCGGCCCGCCGTGGAGGAACATTACGGCCTCGCCCGCCGGGTTGCCATATTCCTCCCAGTAAATGCGGTGCGCTGGATCGCGATCGACCTCGAGCCAGCCGAAGTTGAGCAAGGGGGGCTGCGGATAGACCCAGTTGTCGCCGATCTTGCTCGTCGCCTGAAGCCGGGAAAAATCCATGATCGTGCCTTTCTTCGTTATCCCGCGCCGCCGGGCGCGATGCCGACTTAGCTTCCCGCGCGGCCATGTCCACCGCCTCCGCGCGGACCCCGGGAACCTATTGGTCAGGCCATCGTTCAAAAATCACCCCTGATCGCGGGATGGATGACGCGTCCTCACTCGGCGGCATGTCTGAAAGTTCGGGGTTGGGCACTCGCGCCCGGAGCGATCCGGGCACAGGAAAAAGGAGTGGTCTAATGCGTTTCCAACCCATCATGCTCGGCGCCGTCGCGGCGCTTGCCCTCGGCGCCTGCTCACAACAGCAAGAAGTCGCCGCCGCGCCGCCGCCCCCGCCGCCGGGTGCGGTTCCGGGTAGCGTCGCCGCCGATCGCGACGGCGACGGCATCATCGACGGCTATTATACGTCGGACGGCATTTACCATCCGAACTATGCGCCGCCCCCGCCTCCGCCGCCGCCCGCTCCGACGCGGCTGGGAGAACGCGGCTGAACACGCATCTTCGGGGAGCGCGGCATCGCTGCGCTCCCCTTTTCCTCTCGCTACTGGCGCTCGGCACCACCCTCGCGCCGCCCGCACTCGCGACACCTGCCGCGCAGGGGGCAACGTCGGCGCTCGCCGCCGCGATCCGCGAAGAAGCCGGCGGCGACGTCAAACGCTTCTACGCCGCGCGCGGCTATAAGCCGCTCTGGGTCCGCGCGGGCAAGATCGGGCCCGAGGCCGCGACCCTGCTCGGCTATTTGTCGACCGCCTCGCGCGATGACCTCAAATCCTCCTCCTACGATCTCGAAAAGCTCGAAGCGCTGATCGCCCAGGCCCGCAGCGGCGATCCGCAAGCGCTCGCGCGCGCCGATGTCGCGCTCTCGACATCCTTCGCGCGCTACGTCCGCGACATGCGCAGCCCCGGCAAGGCAAAGATGGACTATGCCGACAAGTCGCTTCGCCCGAAAAAGGCGGACGCCGACGCGGTCCTTCGCGCCGCCGCCTTCCCCAAGGATTTCGGCGCCTATATGAAAAATATGAGCTGGATGAGCGAACATTATGGCCGCCTCCGCGCGCTCATGGGCCGCGCGCTGGCACAGGGCGCATCGAAGGACGCGATGGCGCGCCTCCGCCTCAACCTCGACCGCACGCGCATCCTGCCCGGCCCCTATGTCTATCACATCGTCGTCGACGCCTCGTCGGGGCAGCTCTGGTATTATGGCGGCGGCAAGCGCGCGGGCACGATGAAGGTCGTCGTCGGCGCGCCCGAAACGCAGACGCCGATGCTCGCGGGCAAGCTGCAATGGGCGATCCTCAACCCCTATTGGAACGTCCCAGACTATCTCGCACAGAAAAGCATCGCGCCCAAGGTGCTGGCAGGTCGCAGCCTCGCCTCGCTGCGCATGGAGGCGCTCTCCGACTGGGGCCCCAACCCGCGCAAGCTCGACGCGTCCGAAATCGACTGGCCCGCGGTTGCCGCCGGCGATCAGCCGCTGCGCCTCCGCGAACTTCCCGGCGGCGCCAATTCGATGGGCCGCGTCAAATTCCTCTTCCCCAACGACGAGGGCATCTACCTCCACGACACCCCCGAACGCGCGCTGCTCGGCAAACCCGACCGCCATTTTTCGAACGGCTGCATCCGTCTCGAAAATGCCGGCGCGCTTGGGCTATGGCTGCTCCACCGCTCGATCAACACCAAGTCGAAAACCCCCGAACAGGCGGTCGCGCTGCCGGTCGAAGTGCCCGTCTACCTCACCTACATCACCGCCGTCGCCACCGACCGCGGCATCGCCTTCCGCGACGACGTCTACGGGCGTGACGGGTAAAGACCTTCGGTCATCCCGCATTTCATCATCGCTCGCCCGTTTCGTCACCCCGGACTGGATCCGGGGTCCAGACGACGGATCCGCTATAAATGCCGGATCAAGTCCGGCATGACGATGATGGGGTGTAGGCTTTGGGGTGGTGAGCGGACGTTTCTTGTTCGTCATCCCGGGCTTGACCCGGGACCCGCCTTTTTCTTCAAGACAGGCAGGCCCCGG
>NZ_JBOHHT010000003.1:0-8495 GCF_050725655.1 Sphingopyxis sp.
CTCCCCTGTCAGCCGCCGGACGGATGGCGACTGACAGGGGAGCGGGCCGGTGCCGCGCGGGCCGGGGTGATTAGAGGTCGACCCCTGCCGCGATGGCTTCGAGCTTGCGCAGCCGTTCCTTGAGGTCGGCGATCTCGATCCGCGACCCCGCGTGCGGGACGCCCGGATCCTGCGCGAGCGGCGCGTGGCCCGCGGCGAGTTCCTCACGCTTGAGCTGTATCCAGTCGCGCCAGCCGCGCAGCGCGACCAGGCTGACGATACTCAGCGCGGTGAGCGCGATGGCCGCAGCGGTGAAGTCGGGGGTGATGAAAGCCATGAGCGTTGCTCCTTTTCCGGCATTCAGATTTTGCTGTTGTCGCGCAATTTCTCGATTTCCTGATCGAGCGTGACCGCGCGGTTGTGGTCGGTGGCGATGCGTTCGAGCACCTGGATGCGATCTTTCAGCGACCGGATCTCGGCCTGCAGCGCCTTGGTCTCGGCATTGTCGGCGGTGTTGCCGACGAAAAATTCATTGCCCTTGTTGTCGCGGCGGATGCCGTGCTTGGCGCGAATGATGCTGCCGATCGTCACGATGAGGACGATGCCGATGACCATTTCAAAGGGGTTCATGGGGAAGAATCCTTTCCGTAAATCTTTGTTTTAGTTCAGCGGGGCGTCGCGCAGCTTTTCGATCTCGTCGACGACATCAATTCCCTTGTCGGTAACGATGCGCTCGAGAACGCGGACGCGGGCCTCCAGCCGTTCGGTTTGCGCCGCATATTGCGCGGCCTTTTCGGCGGTTTCGTGCGTGATCGCCTGGAACTGCTTTTCCTTGAATTTCAAGGTCCGCTCATAAGCGGCGTAGCCGATGGCCAGCGTGACCGGCAGCCCGACGACGATGGCGAGAATGAAGATGACTTCCATGTTCGTTCCTCTCAGTTCGACGCCTAGTTCGAGGGGCGCCGCAGCGCTTCGATCTCGTGGCTCAGCCGGTGGCTCTCGTCGGTGACGATGCGCTCGATCACCGCGAGGCGATCCTTCACCGAACCGAGTTCGGCGCGCAGCTGGGCATTTTCCTGGCTGATCAGCTTGACGCGCTCCATCGCCTCGTCGCTGGTCTTCGGATAGACCGCCTTGCCCCAGCTGTTTTCGAGCGGGTAGCCGTTCTTGACGCGGAGCCAGGTGGTGAAGACCCAGCTACCGAAGCCGGCGATAGCGATGATGGCGAGGACCGGGGCCATGTTGTTCAGGACGATGTTCACTGTCTTTTCCCTCTCAGCGCAGGCGGTCGATCTGGCTGGCGAGCTCTGCCGCCTGGCCGTTGCTTTCGGTCGCGATGCGTTCGAGCACCGAAATCCGTTCTTCCAGACGGCTGACCTGCCCCGCCAGCTTGGCGTTGTCGTCGGTCAGCAGGGCGATTTTTCGATCAGCGTCGGGGTCGGTTCGATGAACCGTGCCGCCCCATTCATTCTCAACGGGATAGCCGTGCTTGGCGCGGATCCAGGTGGTGAACATCCAGCCGCCGATCGACAGTGCGATGATGGCGAGGACAAAAGTGGTGCCACCGAAATTCATGTATCTTCTCCCTGTTGCCGTTTCCGCTTGAGGCCCGATCAGCGGCCCGATTTACCGGAGAGCGTCGATCTCGTCCGCGAGGCGGCGGTTATGGCTCGTGTAATATTGCTCGATGTCGGCAAGCCGGCGGTCGATGTCGCGGAAGCGCGACTTGATGTCGCGGGTCGATGCGGTCGGGTTGCTACGCACGCCCTGCCAGAATTTCGCTTCCTCGGTCGAGCCATAGAGCGCGAAGGGTTTCGCGGTGCCCATCCAGGCGACCATCCAGTAAGCGATCAGCGTCCACGGGAAGCCGCCCATCAGGGTCAGGAGAACCGCGCCGACACGAACCCAGAGGACGTCGATCCCGCTATAATCCGCGATTCCCGAACACACACCGCTCCATTTGGCGTTCTGCTTGTCGAGGTAGAATTTTGTGCGGCTGGCAGACATCTCAGTTCCTCCGGCTATTGTTTTCGAGTTGCGCCAGGTCTTCATCGCTGCGTACCGCGGGGCGGAAGTCGGGATGGTCGGCGCTGATGATGCGTTCGACGGTGTGCAGGCGGTTTTCGAGCCGCCGGGCGGTATCGTAGAGTTCGTCGAGCAGCTGTTCGTCTTCTCCGGTCAGCGTCTTGGCCTGCTTCCACTTCGTGATGTAGTGGAGGATCAGCCAGGGCAGACCGAGGAAGAGCGTTCCGATGACGATCGGGACGATGATGATTTCTTCCATCGGTCCGGCTCCTTAATTCTTGGCCTGCGCGGCTTTCAGCGCGGCGAGCTCGTCGGCGACCTTGTCGGCGGACTGCAACTCGGCGATCTCCTCGTCGAGCGACTTTTTGTAGCCGAGGCTCAGCGCATCGGCGCGGCCTTCGGCTTCGTCGACGCGGCGTTCGAGGATTTCGAAGCGCGAGAAGGCGTCTTCGACCCGGTCGCCGTTGGTCATTTCGCGCAGCTTGTAGCGATTCTCGGCGCTTTCAAGGCGGTTGACGACGCTCGACTGGCGCGCGCGCGCTTCGCTCAGCTTTTTCTGCAGCTTGGCGATGTCGTTTTCATAACCCTTGAGCGCGTCGTCGAGGACGGCGATTTCGCTCTTCAGCCGTTCGGCCATGTCGCCGGCCTTCTGCTTTTCGACGAGCGCGGCGGTGGCCAGGTCTTCGCGGTCCTTCGACAGCGCGAGTTCGGCCTTTTCCTTCCAGCTGTCCTGCAGGCTTTCGAGCTTGGCGATGTGGCGGCGCATTTCCTTCTGGTCCGCGATCGTGCGGGCGGCGGAGGCGCGAACTTCGACGAGCGTTTCGTTCATCTCGAAGATGATCTGGCGGATCATCTTTTCGGGGTCTTCGGCCCGATCGAGCAGGTCGGTGACGTTGGCGGCGATGATGTCGCGGGTTCGTGAAAAAATACCCATTTTGAAACTCCTGTCGAAAATCTTGAGACCCAGTGTCTTTTTTTAGAGGGCGTCTGTTTTAAGAAAAGCTGGTGCCGGGGCGGGGCAAGGGGGGAGAGTGCCCCGGCACCAGTTGCCGGTCAGGCCAAAGCGCTGACCGCCGGGGACATGACAGCGGCAACCAGCGGGCCGGCGGGGGTGCCGGTGACGCTGGCGGCGACCTGCGGCTGGTCGATCACGCCGACGAGGATGGCCAGTGCACCGACCGCGCTGAGCGCGAAAGTGGCGGCTTGGGCAAACATCGTTTTCATGGATCAACCTTCCCTGTGGTTTTCGCTGCGCCGGCACGATCTGCGCCGGTTCGTCTGAAACAATGCATAGGGCGTGCCAATTGCGCGCGCCCACAGAAAACCGCCGAACTTCACGCCGGAATCGCATCCCAACTCGATTTGACTTGCCAATGAGCGGGAAAATTTGCCAATGATTGGGAATGGAGCGCGAGACCCAATTTATCGGCCAATCGGCGGCGTTTCAGGACACGGTCGAACGCGCGAGCCTCGCGGCCTCGCTCGACCGCCCGGTGCTGGTGATCGGCGAGCGCGGAACGGGCAAGGAATTGATCGCCGAGCGCCTCCACCGCCTGTCGACGCGCTGGGACCGCCCCTATGTGATCCTGAACTGCGCCGCGATGCCCGAGACGCTGATCGAGTCCGAATTGTTCGGGCACGAGGCCGGCGCCTTCACCGGCGCGACGCGCACCCGCGCGGGGCGCTTTGAGGAGGCTGACGGCGGCACCTTGTTCCTCGACGAACTCGCAACGATGTCGATGGGGGCGCAGGAACGCCTCTTGCGTGCGGTCGAATATGGCGAGATGACGCGCGTCGGCTCGTCGCGCCCGATCCGCGTCGACGTGCGCATTGTCGCCGCGACGAACGAGCATCTGCCCGCGCTCGCCGCGGATAACCGGTTCCGCGCCGACCTGCTCGACCGCCTGTCGTTCGAGGTCATCACCCTGCCCCCTTTGCGCGCGCGCGAAGGCGATATCGAGGTGCTCGCCGAATATTTCGGGCAGCGCATGGCCGCGGTGCTCGGCTGGGACGAATGGCCGGGCTTCGGCCCGCGCGCGCTCGCGGCGATGGAAGGGCACGACTGGCCAGGCAATGTCCGCGAACTCAGGAATGTGATCGAGCGCGCGATCTATCGCTGGGCCGACCCCGAAAAGCCGGTCGACACGTTGAGCTTCGATCCGTTCGCAAGCCCGTGGCAGCCGGTATCGCGCAAGGCCCCCGCAAGGCCCGAGGCGTCCGCCCCGGCGCCGGCGAACGACGCAGCGCACGCCCCCGCTCCGCCCTCGGGCCCGGTTAGTGACTTGCGCGCGGCGGTCGACGCATATGAAAAGCAGATCCTGTCCGACACGATGGCGCGCTGCCGCTTCAACCAGAAGGTCGCGGCCGAGGCATTGGGGCTGAGTTACGACCAGATCCGCCACGCGCTGAAGAAGCACGGGCTGAATCAGTAGCGCGACTCCGCTCGACATCGTCATGCCGGACTTGATCCGGCATCCCCGACCACGCCCGCCGAATGGGCCCCGGATCAAGTCGGTGACTGTCCCTTTCGAACATGTAGCTGTTCCCCGGCGGAGGGTGTTGGGAGGCACGTGACTCCCAACACGGCCCAGGGCGTCATCGGGCAACCATGGCTTTCCAACGCTCTGGACCCCGGCCTTCGCCGGGGAACAGCCGCTTTCATGTCGCAAGGGGATGATCGCCGATCAAGTCCGGGGTGACGAAGCGTGAAACTATTGCCCCGGCAACTGCGCGTTCAACGCTTCCAGCACCGCATCCTGCGTCGAGGCCAGATCGGCGAGCCGGTCGCGCAGCGCGTAGATGTCGGGAAGCCCGTCGATCTGGTCGTCGACGCTGCGCTCGATATAAAGGCGATCAATATCGGCGAGCGCCGCGGTGAGCGGCGCGCGTGCGGCGGCGAGGCGCGAGATCGCCTGCTCTGCGACGACCCAGCGCTCGCTGGCGACGGGGGCGCCCGCGGCCGCCGAAACCGCCGTCGCCGTCGCGGCGCGTTCGGCGGCAAAAGCTTGCTGCCCGGCGGCGCCATCCGATTCCCAACGCTGAAGCCGTCCGGCAAGGTCGGTGGGCAGCGGCCCCGGGGGCGCGACGACGACCGCGGGGGGTGCGACATCGAATCGCCCCTCGACCGCGCGCTTCGCCAGCGAGGGTCCGTCGTTGGCCTGCGTCGCGGCGCAAGCCGGCAGCGACAGGAGCAGCGGGACAAAAAGAAAGGCGCGCTTCATCGCCGCCCCTGATATGGGCGCGTCGGCGGCGCAGCAAGCACCGAATCGGCGCCGCGCGCGATAATCGGCGCAGCCCCGCGCTTTTGGATGAAAAGCACGGGATTTGGCGGTTGACAGCGACGGCTTGGCTCGCTAGTGGCGCTGACTTTCCCGCATGCCGGAAAAATCGCCTGCTTTGGCGGGTGACTGGCAGCGTGGGTGTTTTAGTTTCTGATTGGATGGAAGACCATGTTCGCAATCGTGCGCACGGGCGGCAAGCAGTATCGCGTCGCCGCTGGAGACAAGATCGCCGTTGAAAAGATCGACGGCGAAGCTGGCGACACCGTGTCGCTGGGCGACATCCTGCTGGCCGGTGACGGCGGCGAAGTGAAGAGCGCCGACGGCCTCGTCGTTTCGGCCGAGATCATCGCGCAGACGCGCGGCGAAAAGGTCATCGTCTTCAAGAAGCGCCGCCGGCACAATTATCGCCGCCGCAACGGTCACCGCCAGTCGCTGACGCTGCTGCGCATCCTCGCCGTCGGCGATGCCAAGAAGGCCGCGCCGAAGAAGGAAGCTGCTCCGAAGGCAGAGGCCGCTCCGGCCGCCGAAGCCAAGGCTGCACCGGTCGAGAAGAAGGAAGCCGCGCCCAAGAAGGCTGCGGCTCCGAAAACCGAAGCCGCTGCCGCTGCCGAAGCGCCCGCAAAGAAGCCCGCTGCCAAGAAGGCAGCCCCCAAGAAGGAAGCCTGAGCGCGGCAACGCGGCTCGGCCTCTGAAAACGAATTAAGGAGCATCAGTCATGGCACATAAGAAAGCAGGCGGTTCTTCGCGCAACGGTCGCGACTCAGCCGGCCGCCGCCTTGGCGTGAAGAAGTTCGGCGGTCAGGAAGTGATCGGCGGCAACATTATCGTGCGTCAGCGCGGCACCAAGGTTTACCCGGGTGTCAACGTTGGCATGGGCAAGGACCACACGCTCTTCGCAACCGCCGAAGGCCACGTCCGATTCCACGATGGCAAGCTTGGCCGCAAATTTGTGTCGGTCGACGCCATGGCGGAAGCAGCCGAATAAAGGACGATCTGCACGGGTCGTCCATCAAGGGATGACCCGGAACGGTCCTTTCCGCACCAGCGGGAACAACGTTCGAAAAGAGGGAGACGGGTCACCCCCGGCCTCCCTTTTTTCTTGCCTGAAATCCGTTACTTGAGACGGCCGGGCGCGAAAACGGGGCCATCCATCTCCCTCCATATCGAATGTCGTCAAAGCGTCACCATCTGGCGCCAAGGCGACAGGCATTGGGAGTTAGAAGACATGTTCGCGCGTACCGAAAGACTGTTGCTGCGGCCCGGCTGGCAGGAAGATGCCCCGGCGCTCGCGCGTGCGATCGGCGAGGAAGCGGTGGTCCGCAATCTCGCGACCGCGCCCTGGCCCTATGGCGAAGAGGAAGCCCGGAAGTTCCTGAGCCTGCCCGTCAATCCCGACCAGCCGCGTTTCCTGATCTTCGCCCGCACCGGCGGCGCGCCGCGCCTCGTTGGCGGATGCGGCATTTCGCCTAGCCCGGACGACGATCTGGAGGGCGCGCTCGAAATGGGTTACTGGATCGCGCGGCCCTATTGGGGCCTTGGTTTCGCGACCGAGGCGGGGCGCCAGCTCGTCCATATCGCGCGCGCGATGAACCTGCCGAAGCTGTCCGCCGGCCATTTCCTCGACAATCCGGCGTCGGGCGCGGTTCTGCGCAAGCTCGGCTTCCGCCCGACCGGCAAGGTCGCGCAGCGTTACAGCCTGGCGCGCGGCGGCGAAGCGGCGGTCGCCTTGTTCGAAGAAGGTGACGCCGATGCCGATGGCGCCGTCACCCCGATGCGAAGCCGCATCGGGGTGGACGAGGATTTCCGTGAGGAATTGCGCCTGATGGCGGCGTGAACAATCTCCCCTCCCGCAAGCGGGAGGGGTCGGGGGTGGGCCAGCAACGTCGCGATTAGCCCACCCCGCTGCGACTAGCGAACAAGTTCGCAAGTCTCGCTGCCCCTCCCGCTTGCGGGAGGGGTCAGCAGTCACCCCCGCATCTTGTTGACCATGCCCATGATGTCGTCGAGCGGATTGCCGTCGCCGTCCATGTCGAGCATCTTGCCCAGACCACCGAGGCTGCCGAGGCCGCCCGCCGAGGGGGCCGCGCCGCCGCCCATCGCGCCGCCGAGCACATTGCCGAGCATACCGCCCAGACCGCCCGAAAGCCCGCCGCTTTCGCCGCCCTGACCGCCCTGCTTCGCCATATAGCCCGCGGCCATCATCGCGAGCATCGGTAGCATCTGTTTGAGGATACCCGAATCGATCCCGGTCTGCGTCGCAGCCTGCCCCGCGACGGTGCGGCTGACATCCTTCGACCCGAAGATCTGGCCAAGCACGTCATTGCCCTGATCGACCGGGGTCGGCTGCGATCCGAGCACCGAGTCGAGCAGGCCGCCGCCGCCCAGCTGGCCCAGCAGACCGCCGAGTCCTTCAACCCCACCGCCCGATTGCGCCTGTTTCTTGAAACCGCCAAGGATCGCGGGAAGCAGCGCGTCGGCGCCCTGCTTGGCCATCGCGGGCGGGATGCCCAGCTCTTTGGCCATCGATTCGATGCCGCCGGCCTGTGCCAATATGTCGGTGAGATTCATGTCGTCATACTCCCGCTTCAACGCGGATCGAACACCGCGCCGATACGAAGGAGTATAGCAGCGTGCGAGCAGAGGACGAGTCGGTCTTTTGACTGTCATTCTCAAATGCATAGTCCTAGCTTGCAGCTGTTCGACTCGCCTCTTCCGGGTTGGGCCGCTTTTCTAGTGGGAGCTACACAATGAGCATTTTCGGCAAGATCAAGGACGCCATCTTCGGCAAGAAGGCCGTCGCCGCAGAACCCGCCGCCCCGGCAGCCCCCAACCCCGTCGGCTCCGCGCTCGACGCCGCGACACAAGCCATGGCAGCCGCTGCCGCCGCGCCGGTCGATGTCGATGCGATCCTCACCGCCGAGGCCGCCACCGCCGGGCAGGATCTCAACTGGCGCACCTCGATCGTCGATCTGATGAAGCTGCTCGGCATCGATTCGAGCCTCGCCAACCGCAAGGAACTGGCGCAGGAACTCGGCTATACCGGCGAGCTCGACGGCAGTGCCGAAATGAACATCTGGCTGCACAAGGCGGTGATGCGCGAGCTCGCGGCGAACGGCGGCAAGGTGCCCGCCGACCTTACCGACTGATCCTCCTACGCCCTCCCCTTCAGGGGAGGGCAGCGAGACTTGCCAGCTTGCTGGCTTAGTCGCA
>NZ_JBOHHT010000004.1:0-73503 GCF_050725655.1 Sphingopyxis sp.
CGGTCGCGATGATGAACAGCGCGCCCGCCGCACCCGTGGTGACGAGCACATCGTCGGCAGTCAGGCCCGCGCCATCGCGCGCGATCAGCGCCCGCAGCGATGTGCTGCCGCGATGCTCGGTATAGAGTAGCGTCAGGTCGGGCACGGTCAGCCCGAGATCGGACAGCTTGCGGTCCGAAATCGAACTTTCGGCCAGATTGTTGCGGATATTTCCGTACCCGAATTCCTCGGGGGATTCGACCTCGATCGGAAGTCTTGCGTAACGCATGCAAGGCGCAAAGCTCTTTGACCGTTATCAGCTTGCCTGTTGATCTGTCGCTCTTCGGCCGGATCGTCACCTTGAGCAACGCGTCCGAGTTGAATGCGCGCCTCGCGGCGCGCCATTTCGGGCGTCCATATACCATGCGAGCCGATCGTCATGCGCCGCGACCGTCCTTGGATGCGATACTGAATGATGTAGCTTCGTTTGCCGGAGGCGAATATCCGGATGCCAAAACCGGGCAATTCCTCGTCCCAGATGAAATAGTCCTTCGCCTCCGCGATAGCCGCCTCTACAAGGCGCTTTGTGATCCGGCCCATGAGCTTCAGCCTCTCCAAACCATCGTGCTTCCGCGAAAGCAGTGCGTAAGCAACAGGGGGCATGTTCTTGGTAGGGCCCAGGTTAGCACCGGCAGGATGGATTTTCACCTTTCCGGTGCAATATTAGTAGCTTATGGTAGAAATACAGGCTCTAGCGTTGAATTGCGTAGCCTGTTAGTACCCGCTCCGAAGGCAGAGGCCAGGGGTTCGAATCCTCTCGGGTGCGCCAGATCGCTTCAACCGGCGGTTCAGGCCGGGGATTTCGTGGGAGATGGGCGCCGGATGTACGACCTGCTGGCCGGCCTGTCGGTGATCGAAGCTTCGTCCTTTGTCGCCTCTCCGACCGCCGGGCTTTACTGCGCGCAAATGGGCGCCGAGGTGGTCCGCGTCGACCAGATCGGGGGCGGCCCCGACTTCCGTCGCTGGCCGGTGACCGACGCCAATGATTCGCTCTATTGGGAAAATCTGAACCGCGCCAAAAAGTCGGTCGCGCTCGACCTTGCGCGGCCCGAGGGGCGCGAACTTCTGCAGGCGCTGGTGCGCGCGACGGGGCAGTTCGTCACCAACTTTCCGGTGGGCGGCTTTTTGTCGCATGAAGTGCTGGCCGAAGGGCGGCCCGATCTGATCACCATACGCGTGATGGGCTGGGCCGACGGATCGCCCGCGCTCGACTATACGGTGAACAACAGCGTCGGTTATCCGATGCTGACGGGCGCCGGACCCGAGCCGGTCAATCATGTGCTGCCGGCGTGGGATCTGCTCACGGGTGCCTATGCCGCCTTTGCGCTGCTCGCGGCGATCCAGCGCCGCACCGTGACCGGCGAGGGCGGCGAGGTGCGTCTGCCGCTGTCCGATGTAGCAATCGGCACCGTCGCCAATCTCGGCGGGGTCGCCGAAATGCTTTATAACGGTGCGAACCGCCCGCGCCTCGGCAACGCCGTCTACGGCCTGTTCGGGCGCGACTTCGTCACCGCCGACGGCCAGCGGACGATGATTGTTGTCGTCACCCCGCGCCAATGGGCCAATCTGATCGCTGCGCTGGGGCTCGACGATGCGATCGCGGCGATCGAGGCGGCGCGCGGTGTGTCCTTCGCTACCGATGACGGGCTGCGTTTCACGCATCGCGATGCGCTCTATCCGCTGTTCGAGGCGGCCATTGCGAACCGCGATCACGCCGACCTCGCCGCCGCGTTCGACGCGGGCGGCATCGTCCATTCGCCCTACCGTACGATGCACGACGCGGTGCAGGACCCGGCGCTGGTCGGCGACAATCCGATCTTCGGGCAAGCCGACAATCCTAGCGGTTTCGTCTATCCCGCCGCGGGCGCCTTTGCGACATTGCCGCAGCAGGAACGCCAGCCGCCGCGCCCGGCGCCACGCAACGGGCAGCATAGCGAAGAAATATTGAGCGAGCGCCTGTCGCTTTCGAACGGCGAGATTGCGCGC
The DNA here is from genome assembly GCF_050725655.1 of Sphingopyxis sp. GTDB lineage: Bacteria > Pseudomonadota > Alphaproteobacteria > Sphingomonadales > Sphingomonadaceae > Sphingopyxis. Next base: position 2,026 of record NZ_JBOHHT010000004.1, read on the forward strand.
CTGATCGATGCCGGTATCGTCGGTATCGCCTGACCATGGAGAAATGAAGAGATGACCCTGCGCCGCGCCGCCATTGTCGCCCCGATCCGCACCGCCGTCGGCAAATTCGGCGGCAGCCTGTCCTCGCTGACCGCGGGCGAATTGGGTGCGGTGATCCTGAAGGCACTGGTCGAGCGCACAAAGATCGATCCGTCGCGCGTCGACGATGTCGTGTTTTCGCAAGGCTATGGCAACGGCGAGGCACCGAGCATCGGCCGCTGGTCATGGCTCGCCGCGGGGCTGCCGCTCGAAGTGCCGGGCTACCAGCTCGACCGTCGCTGCGGGTCGGGGCTGCAGGCGGTGATCAACGCCGCGATGATGGTCCAGACGGGCATGTCCGACGTCGTCGTCGCGGGCGGGGTCGAATCGATGTCGAACGTCGAGCATTACAGCACCGACATCCGTAAAGGGGTTCGCGCCGGCAACCTCACGCTGCACGATCGGCTGACGCGCGGGCGGGTGATGTCGCAGCCGGTCGAGCGCTTCGGCGTCATTTCGGGGATGATCGAGACCGCTGAAAACCTGGCGAAGGACTATGACATCAGCCGCGAGGCGTGCGACGCCTATGCGGTGCGCAGCCACCAGCGCGCGGCGGCGGCATGGGCGAACGGGCTGTTCGATGACGAGCTGGTGCCGGTGTCGGTGAAGCAGAAAAAGGGCGACCCGGTGATCTTCGCGCACGACGAGGGTTACCGCGCCGACGCGACGCTGGACACGCTCGACAAGCTGCGCCCGCTCGAAGGCGGGGTCGTCACCGCGGGCAATGCGAGCCAGCAGAATGACGCCGCGGCGGCATGCCTTGTCGTCGCCGAGGACAAGCTCGACGAACTCGGGCTCGAACCGATCGCCTGGTATCACAGCTCGGCGGCGGCGGGCTGCGACCCCAGCCGGATGGGCATCGGGCCGGTGCCCGCGGTCGAGCGGCTGTTTGCGCGGAACGGACTCGGCTGGGGCGACATCGACCTCGTCGAACTCAACGAAGCCTTCGCGCCGCAGGTGCTCGCGGTGCTCAAGGGCTGGGGCTGGTCGGACGACGACAGCCGGGGCGAGATTCTGAACGTCAACGGGTCGGGCATCTCGCTCGGCCATCCGATCGGCGCGACCGGTGGCCGCATCCTCGCGAACCTCACGCGCGAACTGGTGCGCCGCGACGGCCGTTACGGGCTCGAGACAATGTGCATCGGCGGCGGGCAGGGCATCGCCGCGATCTTCGAGCGCGCCGCTTGAACATGGCCGATTTGCGGGAGGTGCTGGCGGCGGCCCAGGCATATCGCGCCGCGGCTGAGGCGGCGCTTGCCGAACGGCTGGCGCATGCGCCGATCGACCGCGAGCAGCGTGCGGCGCACGGCTTTGCGTGGGTCGCCACTACGGTAGCGGCGCTGGAGGCGGCGCTCATATGGTGCGAGTCCGGCCAGTACTCGAACCCCCTCGATGCGAGGATCGCCACACTCGCGTTCGCCGAGGGGATCGGCCAGCTCGTCGGCGGGTTGCCGATGGGACAGAACGAGATTTTCCGCCCGGCCGACCTTGGGCTTGGCGCGGCGGCGCGGGCGCTCTCCGATGCCTGCGCCGATCTGCTCGATGCCGATCATGCCGCGACGCGCGCCGACGTCGCGTCTGCGCTCGCCGATGGCCATTGGCCAAGCGAGACGTTGCACGATGCCGATCTCGATTCGATCCGCGACCAGTATCGCCGCTTTACCGATGCCGAGATCGTCCCGCACGCGCACGGATGGCACCTCGCGAACGACCTGATCGCCGATGCCACGGTGCAGGCGATGGCCGGACTCGGCACGTTCGGCGTGTGCATCCCCGAGGCGTTCGGCGGGCTTGGCCTTTCAAAGCTGGTGATGTGTATCGTCACCGAGGAATTGTCGCGCGGCTGGATCGGTGCGGGATCGCTCGGTACACGGTCGGAGATTGCGGGCGAGCTGATTGCGATGGGCGGCACCGACGCGCAAAAGGCCGAGTGGCTGCCACGGATTGCGAGCGGCGAGATACTGCCGACCGCGGTGTTCACCGAACCCGATGTCGGATCGGATTTGGGATCGCTCCAGACGCGTGCGCGTCAGAATGCCAACGGCGAGTGGGTGATCGACGGCGCCAAAAATTGGATCACCCACGCTGCGCGGTCGGACCTGATGACGTTGCTCGCGCGCACGCTTCCCGACGCGAAGGACTATGCGGGGCTATCGATGCTGCTCGTGCCTAAGCCGCGGGGGACCGAGACCGATCCCTTCCCCGCCCCAGGCATGAGCGGGAGCGAGATCAAGGTGCTCGGCTATCGCGGAATGCGCGAATATGCACTGCAGTTCGACGCGATGTCGGCGCCAGCCGGTGCGCTGCTCGGCGACGAAGAAGGGCAGGGGTTCAAGCAGCTCATGCGCACTTTCGAAGGCGCGCGCATCCAGACCGCGGCGCGAGCGGTCGGGGTGGCGCGGCGCGCGCTCGAACTCGGGCTTGACTACGCGCTGAACCGTAAGCAGTTCGGCAAGGCGATCGTCCACTTCCCGCGCGTCGCCGACAAGCTGGCGATGAGCCTCGTGGATTTCGTTACCGCGCGCGAGCTGAGCTATGCGGCGGCGCGCGCGAAAGACAGCGGCAAGCGCTGCGATATCGAGGCCGGCATGGCGAAACTGCTCGCCGCGCGCGCGGCCTGGTCGAACGCCGACGCGAGCCTGCAGATCCACGGCGGCAACGGCTATGCGCTCGAATATGAGATCAGCCGGGTTTTGTGCGACGCGCGCATCCTCAATATCTTCGAAGGGGCGGCCGAAATTCAGGCGCAGGTGATCGCGCGCGGGCTGGTCGGGGGCCGCAACTAGAGCCAGAGCAAGGGCTGGCGCACGGGGAAGTTGCGTACGACTTCGCCGATCGCGGGGTCGGGATTGAGGCGCTGCCAGAGGTCCAGCCAGTCGCTGCGTTTCTGCGCCATGCCGCCGAAAAGCAGGCTCGGCTGGCGCACCGGAAAGCCGTCCCAATATTCGATGTCGGGGGGCAGCGGCCATTTCGCTTTGTCGGCGATATAGGGCGCCATCCACGCGATCGCGCCGCCGATCGAACGGCCGTCGGGCGTCTTCCAGTCGATCAGTTCGCCGCCCCCAAGCAGCCACGCCGAGGCGGCAAGCACGTCGAGGTTGAAGAGCGAATAGGCATAGGGTTTGGTGCGCGCGAGTTCGAGCGGCTGGCGGCCATCGGGTTCGATCTGCGTCGGGATGATCACGGTTTGGAGCCGGGTGCGGGCATCGACAAGGACGTCGTCGCGGCCGAGCAGCGCTGCAAAGGACGCCGCTTGCAGCAGCCAGCAGGTGCCATGGTTGTTCTTCTCGTCGCGTTCGGTGGTGCCGAAGGGTGAGGTGGTCAGCCAGGTCAGATAGTCGGCGAACCAGCCATCGACCCCCGCGCGGATCACGGCATAGCCCGGCGCATCGTGCCGCGCGAACAATGCGGCGACGCGTGCGACCTCGACGATCTGCAGCGTGTCGATCACGCCGATCGCGCGGCCGCTGTTCAGGCCGATGATCGCCTGCGCGTGGCTGAGATTGGGGTTCATCCGCGTCTTCGGATCGACAAACCAGGCGGCAAGGTGGCGCATAGCGGCGCCCGCAAAGCGCGCCTCGCCGGTGAGGTCCCACAGCGTTCCAAGCGCGGGGACGGTGCGGCCAAAGGCGATCAGCGCATCGCGGTGGCCGTCGAATTTGTCGGGGTTCGAGCGGCCGTCGCGGCGCACATAGGAACCCCCGGGGTTCGCCGGGTCGGGCCACCAATAATCGCCTTCTGAATAATAGTCGTGGCGGCCCGCCGGACTGCGCGGCGCGGGGATCGCGGCGAGGGTGCGCGGCGGCGCGGCGAGCAGCATTTTGGCCTGTGGAAGAAGCCGGCGGCGCTCGATCGCGCGGATGTCGAGTGCCTTCGGCGGCTTCGCCCATGCGGCCGGGGCGGCCAGCAAGGCGGCGATCAGCAGGGAGCGGCGCGCGATCATCGTCCGATCCTTAGGGGATACGATAGCGCAGCAACAGGTCGCCGCTTGCGTTGTGCGGATAAGCGCCGGGTCCCCAGGCGCTGTCGGCGCGCACGAGCAGTTCGCCCAGCGTGTCGGCGGGCCAGCCCTGCTCCTTATACCGCCAATCGGCGGCGCGGCCGCGATAGGCGGCGACATAATCTGTCGCCTTGCGGAGCGAGCGGCCCTCTTCCTCGGCGCGATAGAGGTCGACGCCAAGGCACGCCGCGCTGTCGGCGACGGTGCAGGCGGCGGCCAGCGCATAGAGCGAATAATGGAAGCTGCGCGTGCGGCCGAGTTCCGCGGGGAGCGCACCCGATGCGTCGATCTGCTGCGCGATCCGCGCTTTGGGGAAGGCCGCGACGATCTTTCGCGCGATCTCGGCCTTGCGCGCAAACAGCGCGAAGCGCGCGACCTGCGCGTCGTACCACAGACCGTGGTTGTTCGACGCCTTGCCCTCGGCCTTGCCGTTCGGGCTCTTCAGCATCCAGTTGAGGTAGCGCGAAAACCAGCCTTCGAGTGCGGTCGTCTCGGGCGGCGTCAATGCGCCCGACGGCGCGACCAGGCCCACGGCGTCGATCACCGCAATGAAGTTTGCGCCGTCGAGCACGCCTTCGGGGCGGCCGTTCGACACGCCCGGCACCGCCTGCGCAAAGTTCATGTTCGGATTCATTGCCGTCGCCGGGTCGAGGAACCAGGTGCGGATGACACGCGCGGCGCCTTCGGCATATTTGCGATCGTCGCTGTAATAATAAGCGAGCGCGAGCGTGTCGGCCTCGCGCGCCATGCGGCTTAAGGCCAAGCGGTCGAAGCGGTTGCTTTCGATATCGGGATTGGTGTCGCCGTCGCGCCGCACATAGGCGCCCTTCGGATTGGCGGGGTTCGGCCACCAATAGCGCGCGAGGCTGACATAATCGTGGCGGTCGCCCGACACGGGGATGCTGCGCTTGTCCATCACCGACGCGGGCTTAGCCGCGAGCACCTTGTCGGCGCGCGCGATCAGCTCGCGGTAGGCGTCGCCGATCGCCGGATCGGTGGGCAGCGCCGCCTTGATCGCTTCGAGATCGTCGGGGCGCAGGGTGAAGGTACGGCGACCGTCGAACGATGCCGAATAACCCTCGCTCGCGCCGCAGGCGGGCGCCGGGGAAAAAGCCGCCGCCGCGGACGGAAGTAACGCGGCGGCGGCCAGTATAGCCCAAGGGAGTCGGGCTAAAGTCGCTGGCTTCACAGGCGGACCCGGAAACCGAAGAAATATTGCGGGCCGCTGCGCGACACCTCGGCGATGCTGTCGTATCCGCCCTTGTACATGATATCCTGTGTGTTCGTGACGTTGAGCGCCTGGAGCTTGAGCTGGACGTTCTTGGTGAGGTCGTACTGCGCCGACAGGTTGAGATAGGTGCCGCCGCGGATCTCGCGGTTGGTGCCGCCGTTCGGCTTGTAATAGCCCGAGCGGTAGCGGAGGTTCGCGCGGAGCGAGAGGCCCCATTTCTCGAACCACACCGATCCGCTCGCGGTCCATTTCGACAACCCGATCAGGTTCGCGGGATCGACATAGTCGGCGATCGGCGAGGTGTCGGGATATTCGAAATTGGCGAAGGCGCGGTTGACCGAGCCCTGGATGCCGAAACCGTCGAGCGGGTCGGGAAGCCAGGTGAAAGCATGGCTCGCGGTCGCCTCGATCCCATAGAGATGACGCGTTTCAGCGTCGTTCGTCGGGGCCACCGGAGCGATGGTGACGGTTTCGGTCACCGGTACGCCGCCATCGCGGATCGTCGTGATGGTAACGTCGGTGGGAATCGGCTCCTCGGCGCTGATCACGGTGCCTTTCGCCCATTTATAATAGCCCGCGACCGAGATCAGCGTGTCCTGCGAGGCGTAAAGCTCGAGGCTGGCGTCGAGGTTCCACGCGCGCAGCGGCTTGAGGTTCGGGTTGCCCGTCGTCGCGTTGAAGATGATGTTGTCGACCCCCGTGGCCGCGGTCGTCGGGTTGAGGCTCACCCCCGCGCCAAAGCTTTCGATCCCCGAGCGCGCGATGGCGCGATAGGCGGCGAGACGCAGCTTGACCTCTTGCGACAGGTCGAAGGCGATGTTCGCCGATGGCAGGAAATAATTATAGCTGCCTTTCACGCGGTTCGTTTCGAGCGGGCGGGTCGGGTCGACGCCGATCGAATAGGTGTCGCCGATCGAATCGACGGTGATGCGATAGGGCTGGCGGAAACCGATCGACATAATGTCGGTCTTGATCCAGCGCAGCCCGACATTGCCGCTGAACGGCACGTTGCCCGCTTCGGATTCGAAATTCGCCATCGCATAGGCGGCGTAGATGCGTTCGGTGACGTCGATGTCGCTGGGGTCGCGGCCGTCCTCGGGATAGGGCAGTGCATCGTCGCTGCCCGTGAAAGTCCGGAACAGGCAGTCGTTGTCGAACGTCGCCCAACGTGTGACATTTGTCCCCATGCCCTTCATATAGGAGGAGGTGGTGAAGGGGACGCGGCACTGCTGGTTCGCTTGCGTAATCAGCTGCGCCGGCGTCTGGCCGTTGATGGTGGCCAGGGTATTGAGGTCGTTGTTGCGCGCATTGTCGTTGGTGCGATTGTGGTCGGAGACCCGGCCACCGAATTTCACGCTGGTGATGATGCCGTCGAGCTCGCGTTCGATGTCGAGCCGCGCGGCCCAGATCCGGTCGGTGCGGTCGGTGACGAAGCGACGCCGGGCATAGACCGAGTTGGCCGCGTTCGCGAGGAACAGATTGGGGTCGGTGATGTCGAAATTGTCGAACGCAACCACCGGCACGACGTCGTCGCCCTCATAGGTCAGCGTATAGCCGACGCGGCGCGACGAGCGCATGCGCGTCTGCTTCTGCGTCTCGGTCCGGTGGCTGTTCGAATAGGAGGCATCGAAGGCGACGTTCCAGCGGTCGGGCGACCAGATCAGACTCAAGCCGCCGCCGAGATATTCTTCGACGCGCCGCCGCGTTTCGAGCTGGTTTTCGAGGTTCGAATTGCCGCGATAGCTCATCAGCGCGCCAGACGAAAAGCCGTTGCTGCCGTTGCCGATGATCAGCGGCTGGACGCCGCGCAACCCTTCGGTGATGCCAAGGACGTTGCGGTCCTCGAGGCTGTTGCGCTTCGAATATTGGCCGTCGAGCGCGATTTCGAAATCGGGCGACGGGCGCCACTGGATCGCGCCGATCAGCCCGTCGCGAACCTCGGACGTCGTCTGGGTGCGGAAGCTGCGCGACGTATTGGCGAAATAGGCAGGGCCACGCGTTTCGCCGACTACCACGGGAGGCGCGCCCGCGCTCGGCGCAACCGAGCGCGGGCCGGTCGCGAAGGTACAGTTCTGGCTGGCGCCCGCCGCAATCTGCGCCGCGGCGCTACCGGTCAGCTGAAAGGGATTGTTCGCCGAGGTGTTGCAGAGCTGGAACGTCGCGTTGGCGTTGTAATAATCCTCGGGCGCGGTCGTGTCTTGCCGCTGGTAACCGATCGACACGCCGATATCGCCGAGCCCGGTTTCGAACTGGTCGGTGTAGGAGAAGTTCGCACGATAGCCGAGCCCGTCGTGCTGATAGACGTCATTGTCCTGCGGCTGGAAATCGCCGCGCACTTCGAACTGGATGCGGCGCTTGCCATAATCGAGCGGTTTCATCGACTTGAGTTCGATCACCCCGCCGACGCCGCCCTCGAGGAAGTCGGCGCGCTGGGTTTTATAGACGAGCACACCGTTGACGAGTTCGGACGGGAATTGCTGGAAGGCGACCGAACGGTCGAGGCCGGCGGTCGACACCTCGCGCCCGTTGAAGGTCGAGAAGCTCAAGGTCGGACCAAGGCCGCGCACCGACAGCTCATTGGCGTTGCCCTTGAAGCGGTCGGCCGAGACGCCGACGATGCGTTCGAGCGTGTCGCCGACCGAATTGTCGGGGGTCGCGCCGATTTCGTCGCTGACGAGGCCGTCGACGACGACGTCGGCGGCGCGCTTGAATTCGATCGAGCTGCGCTGCGTCGCGCGGGTGCCGGTGACGAGGATTTCGTCACCGCCATCGACCACCGCCGCCTGTTCGCTCTCGATTTCGGCGGGGGCTTCCTGTGCCCACGCGGGGGTGGCAGCAACGAGTGTCGCCGACGCGAGCAGCGCCGCGCGGGTCATCATGACCGGACGTAGTTTCATTATTCCCTCTCCCTGTTTCGCCGGTCTCGATGCCGACGATCCATATTTGCTACCGGTGTCATTTTTCGACAAAAAAATTGATACCGGTGTCAGTGCAAAATGTAATACAACTCATACTGCGAAGTCAATCGCCCTGCGCATTGGTCGGAAAAACCGGCTTTGCCCTCGAATTTCAGGGCTTCCGGCGCTTCAACGACAGGTCGTACATGGCCGTGCCGGCGAGCAGGAACGCGCCCGAGCCATAGAATTGCGTCTCCTCTGCCGCGACGCTGTCGGGCCGGTCGCCGACCTGCTGCACCCAGCCAAGCATGCCGTCGGGCTGCACCGCACCTTGCAACGCTGCCCAGCCGCGGACGGCTGCCGGTTCGTAGACCTTGCGGTCGAGCAGGCCGTTGTCGACGCCCCACGCAAAGGCATAGGTGAAGAAGGCGGTGCCGCTCGATTCGGGTGGGGTGCCCGAATCCTGGTCGAGCAGCGAGGCGGGCCAATAGCCGTCGGCCTTTTGCAGCGTGACGAGCTTCGCCGACATATCCTTGAACAATTTCTCGTAGATGGGCCGCTTCGGATCCTTCTTGTCCATCACCTGCAGCATCCGCACGAGGCCGCCCATCACCCAGCCGTTGCCGCGGCTCCAGAACAGCTTGCGCCCCTTGGCGTCGCGCATGTCGAAAAAGCGGCTGTCGCGGAAATAGAGATTTTCCGATGGGTCGAAGAGATAGTCGGTCGTCGCCTTGAATTCCTCGTGCGCGAAATCGGCATAGCGCTTGTCGCCGGTCGCCTTCGACAGCCGCAGCAAGGTTGGCGGCGCCATGAACAAAGCGTCGCACCAGCACCAGCGGTCGGTGCATTTCGACGTGCCCTTGCCCGGCGCGACGGGAATGAATTCGAGGCTGATCGTCGGGCGATTAGCGAGGACATTGTCGAAATAGGCTTTCGTCGGCACGATCACGCCCTTGCCCGCACCATTGCGCGCCGCCCACAACCACGTCTGCCCGATCAGCTGGTCGTCGGCGTGATAGGCGAGGTCGCCGAGCTGCCATTTCTCGGCGCGGCCGAGGTCGAGCAGGGGCTGCGCATATTTTTTGTCGCGGCTCGCCAGCTCGGTCAGCGCGACCCAGAAGGTCGCCTGTTGCCAGTCGTGCACTTCCTGCACGCTCTTGCGCGCGGCGGGCATCGTCGCCCAGTTGGTGCGGTTCGCGAGCTGCCAGTCGGCGACGCGGCGCGTCTGCGCGAGGATAGCCGCGGGTTGCGGCATCGTCGGTTCGGCGGGCGCTACCGCGGCGGCGGGGGCGGTCATCATCAGGGCAAAGAGGCTCAGCGGCATGACGTTTCCCTTACGGGCGTGAGGGCGATCGAAGTGAGGGTGAGCCGCATCGGCGCGCTCGATGACAGCGCGAAGGGCGCGGTGACATGGTCGAGCTGCGCACCGGCAAGGCAGGCGAGCGGGATCGTGAGCGTCTGCCAGCCCTGACCCGCGATCACGGCGAGGCGCGGGCCGATGTCGAGCCGCGCGGTGCAACTGGAGCCGCAGCGCAGTTCGAGCATCGCGGGTGCGGCCGGCGCCTGATCGACTTCAAGGTCGAGCGCGAGCGGCCCCGCGCCCGACAGGTCGGCGGCGCGCGCGTTGGCGACGATCAACGTCCCGCGCGCCTTGCCCGACCAGCTGATTTCGCGTGCATCCTCCTGCGCGTCGCGGTCGACGGGACGCACCGCGATCGCGCCATTGTCGGCGGCGCCGCTGATCGCTTGCGGACTGTCGTTCGCGCCGTCGATCTGCAGCTGGCGTGTGCCCACAGCGCGCCCGCGCGCGAAGATCGGGCCGGCACGCGGCTGTTCGACTACGATCCCCGGGTCTTCGGAAAGCGGTGGGGCGGGCGAGCGGTCGGCCAGCGTCAGGCCGAAACCGAAGCGGTAGAGCGGCTTGTATTCGGCATCGCCAATATTGAGCGGCGCGCCCTTGGCGTCGGCGGGCCAGGAGAAGGGCAGCTTGCCCTTGAAGTCGACCTTGCCGAACAGTACGTCAGCGACCCCGCCGCCTTCGGACCCCGGCAGCCAGGCGGCGACGAAAGCGTCAGCGGCGTTGATGTGGCGATTGACCCACAGCGGACGGCCCGAAAGGAAGACCGCGACCACCGGAATGCCAGCAGCGGTCAGCCGCTTCATGATGTCGAGACTGCCGCGCGTATCGTCGAAATAAAGGTCGGCGCGATCGCCCTGGAATTCGGCATAGGGGTCTTCGCCGAACACAACGATCGCCGCGTCGGGTTTGGCCGCGAAACGCCCTTCGGCCGAAAGCTCTGCCGTGCCGCCACCGGCCTTCACCGCGTCGCGCACGCCCGCGAAGATCGAGGTGGCACCGGGGAAATGTTCGGGCCTGGTGCCCGTTCCTTGCCAGGTCAGCGTCCAGCCGCCCGATTGCTTCGCGACATTGTCGGCGCCGTCGCCCGCGACGAGAATGTGCGCACCGGCCCTGAGCGGCAGCACGCCATCATTTTTGAACAGGACGAGCGATTCGCGCACCGCGGCTCGCGCAACCGCGCGATGCTCGGGCGCGCCGAGCAATTCATAGCGGCCGGCATAAGGTCGCGTCGACGGCTTGCCCGCCTCGAACAGGCCGGCGCGCAGCTTGACGCGCAAGATGCGGCGTACCGCATCGTTGAGTCGTGCCATCGGCAGCGTGCCCGACCGCGCCGCAGCGAGCGTCGAGGCATAGAGACCCTTCCAACTCGCCGGTCCCATATACATGTCGAGCCCCGCGGCGATCGACGCCGGGCAGTCGATGGGCGAGCAGCCCGGCACCTTCGCATGCCCGTCCCAGTCGCCGACGACGAGCCCGTCGAATCCCCAGCGCCGCTTGAGCACGCCGGTGAGCAGGCTGGCGTTGCCGTGCATCTTGACGTCATTCCATCCCGAAAAGCTCGCCATCACGCTTTGCACATCGGCCTGGAGCGCGGCGACATAGGCGGGCGCATGAACACGGATCAGCTCGGCTTCGGAAATCTTGGCCTCGCCGCGGTCGCGGCCGCCGGCCGTCCCCCCGTCGGCGAGAAAATGTTTGGCGGTGGCGATGATATGCGGGCCCTTGAGCCAGTCCGTGTCGCCGCGGCGACCCTGGATGCCGTGGACGAGCGCGGCGGCATAGCCCGTCGCGATCGCCGGGTCCTCGCCAAAGCTTTCATAGGTCCGCCCCCAACGGTCGTCGTGCGCGACCGCGATCGTCGGCGCGAAGGTCCAGTCGAGCCCGGTGACGCGCATCTCGATCGCGGTAACCTGTCCGATCCGTTCCATCAGCGCGGGGTTCCGCGCTGCGCCGAGGCCGATATTGTGCGGAAACAGCGTCGCGCCGACGATATTATTATGGCCGTGGACCGCGTCCGACCCCCATATCACCGGGATGCGCGGCAGGTCGCCGTTCGCGCGCATCGACGCGTCATAATAGGCGTCGGCCGCCGCGACCCAAGCCGAGGCCGGGCCGAATTCGTCGCCCCCGGGCGACGAGCTGCCGCCGTTGAGGATCGAGCCGAGGTGATATTGCGCGACATCGCCGGGGGTCGTGCTGCCGATATCGCCCTGGATGATCTGGCCGACCTTCTGTTCGAGCGACATCGCCGCGATTAGCGCATCGATTCGCGTCTCGATCGCCGGGGCGACGACGGGAGCGGTCAATGCGGGCCACATATCGGGATGCGCCGTGCCCGCCGTGTCGGCGGCAACAGATGCCGGGCCCGAAAACAGCATAGCCGCGGACAGGCTTGCCACGGCCAAGGCGCGCCAGGCGCTTCGCATCACTTCACCCTCTCCCCTGTGAGCCGGCTCCCTATATGAACCGCTCCGGCTTTTCGCTTTGACACCGGTGACATATGTCTTTCCTTTTGGATCGAGTGTCAATAAGGTTGTCACACAACTAGCCCATACGGCGATGAGGGGATGGAATGCCGAAGATCGTGTCAGCCCGGGTGATATTGACCGCACCGGGCCGCAATTTCACGACGCTCAAGATCGAGTGCGACGACGGGACGACCGGCGTCGGCGATGCGACGCTCAATGGCCGCGAGCTCGCCGTCGCGGCCTATCTGTCGGAGCATGTCGTCCCCTGTTTGATCGGGCGCGACGCGCACCGCATCGAGGATATCTGGCAATATCTTTATAAGGGCGCGTATTGGCGGCGCGGCCCGGTGACGATGGCGGCGATCGCCGCGGTCGACATGGCGCTGTGGGATATCAAGGGCAAGATCGCAGGGCTGCCGGTCTATCAGCTGCTCGGCGGCGCCGCGCGCGAGGGTTGCATGGTCTATGGCCATGCCAATGGCGCGACGATCGAGGACACGATCGAAGCGGCGCTCGATTACCAGCGGCAGGGGTATAAGGCGATCCGCCTGCAATGCGGCGTGCCCGGAATGGCGTCGACCTATGGCGTCAGCAAGGACCGCTATTTCTACGAACCCGCCGACAATGACCTGCCGACCGAGAATGTCTGGTCGACGGCGAAATATATGCGCATCGTCCCCGAATTGTTCACGGCGGCGCGCGAAGCGCTGGGCTGGGACGTTCACCTGCTTCACGACGTCCATCACCGGCTGACCCCGATCGAGGCGGCGCGGCTTGGCAAGGATCTCGAGCCCTGGCGCCCCTTCTGGATCGAGGACGCGACCCCGGCCGAGGATCAGGAGGCGTTCCGCCTGATCCGCCAGCATACGACAACCCCGCTCGCGGTCGGCGAAATCTTCTCATCGATCTGGGATTGCAAGGCGCTGATCGAGAACCGGCTGATCGACTATATCCGCGCGACCGTGCTCCACGCTGGCGGCATCACCCATATGCGGCAAATCGCTTCGCTCGCTGATCTCCACCAAATCCGCACCGGCTGCCACGGCGCGACCGACCTGTCGCCGGTGACGATGGCGGCGGCGCTGCACCTTGGGCTTTCGATCCCCAATTTCGGGATCCAGGAATATATGCGCCACACCGTCGAGACCGACGCGGTCTTCCCGCACGCCTATCGTTTCGCCGACGGCATGCTCCATCCGGGCGATGCGCCCGGCCTCGGCGTCGATATCGACGAGGCGCTTGCCGAAACATTCCCCTATGCCCGCGCGTATCTGCCGGTAAACCGGCTCGAGGACGGGACGATTTGGAGTTGGTGATGCGTTTGACCTTCCTCGCACTTGCGTTGCTCGCCGCGCCGGCAGGCGCGCAGGAGCACAAACCGTTCCAGCCCGCCACGGCGGAGGAGAAAAAAGCGCGCGCGGCGGTGGTGATCGCCGATTATCGCTTCGACGACCTGCTCTGGGAAAACGACCGGATCGCGCAACGCATCTATGGCCGCGCGCTCGAGGCGGCCGAGCCGCCCTCCTCGTCGGGGATCGACGCGTGGGGCAAGCGCGTGCGCTGGCCCTTCATGGACCGCCAACTGCGCACCGGCGACCAGCATGCCGACCATGGCGACGGGATCGACTTCTACAATGTCGGGACGGGGCGCGGCACCGGCGGGCTCGGTATCTGGCACGACAACAAGCTGTGGACCTCGCGCAACTATGTACGGCCGCGCATCCTGCAATCCGGCCCCGATGTCGCCGACTTCACCGTCGATTACGAGCCTTGGCCGGTCGATACGCTGCGCACCGTGCGCGAGACGCGCCGCTTCACACTGCCTGCGGGCACGAATTTCACCCGGATGACCTCGACCATCGCGTCGAGCAGCGATGCTGAATTGATTGTCGGCATCGGCATTTCGAAACGGCCGATAAACGGGAACAAGCTGGGCGAGGTTCGTAAGGATGATGCCGCCGCTCGGCTGAGCTGGTGGGGGCCGGCCGATGGCGAAGGCGATGGCAGCAAGGGACGCATGGCGGCGGCGGTGATTGTCGATCCGGCCGCCTTTGCGGGCTTTGCCGAGGATACCGACAATTATCTGATTCTGGTGCGCGTCCGGCCGGGGCAGCCCTTTGTCTACTACGGCGGCGCGGCGTGGGATCGTGGCAGCGACTTTGCGGCGCAGGGCGACTGGAATAGCTATGTCGACGCGCAGCGACCCGATTTCCGGCCCTAGCCAGTTTAGCGGCGCGATGATAACGCAGCATCCATGGCGGTAACCAAGGCGGCGTCGCTGGCGGACGATCTGGTCCAGCGCTTCGAGGAACAGATCGAAACGGGCGGAATGCCCGTCGGATCGCGTTTCCCGACCGAAAAAGAGATCACAGAGACGTTCGGCGTCAGCCGCACCGTCGTGCGCGAAGCTTATTCGCGCCTCGCCGCGCGTGGTCTGCTGGTGTCACGGCGCGGGTCGGGCGCCTATGTTCCCGACGGCGCGCAATATCGCGCGTTCCAGGTCACTGCCGAGGAAATCGGCGAGATCGACGATGTGCTCAAACTGCTCGAAATGCGCGTGGGGTTCGAGGCCGAGATGGCCGACCTGGCCGCGCGGCGCCGTACCGATAAGGATCTCGCCGCGCTACGCCGCACGCTCGACGCGATGGAGGAAAGCAGTGACGTCGACGCCTCGGTCGCCGCCGATGCCGCCTTTCATGCGGCGATCGCAAGCGCGACGGGCAACCCCTATTTCCTGCGCTTCACCCAGTTTCTCGGCGTGCGTCTCGTCCCGTCGCGGCGCCTCTATCTGCAGGGCGACGATCCGGTCCAGCATCAACGCTATGCGCATACGATCAACCGCGACCATGAGGCGATCGTCGTCGCGATCGAGGCGGGCGATCCGGTTGCCGCACGCCGCGCCGCGCGCCGACATATCGAAAAATCGATCCTGCGTTATCGCACGCTCAAGGAGAGTTGATAGCCGCCTGCCCGATATTGCGCGTTAATGATTGGTGCGATACGCCCGCCCAAACCATGCCCCATAAGGGGCCACGCACGAAATTAGCTGTTAGCTGACCTTGATTTCGACTCGTGATGCTCTATTCCAGCCCCGTGCAAGGCGACCCCGACAATTACATAAGCCTGCTGTCTGCCGCGCAGATTGAAACGCTGCGGCACGTTTACGAGCACAAAAATTCCAAGCAGATTGCGCGGCTGATGAACGTCTCTCCGCACACCGTCGACGAACGCGTGCGCCGCGTATTAAAGAAACTTAATGTTTCTAACAGGATAGAGGCTGCGCGCATCCTTGCTGTTAACGGTGTCTTCGATCATGTTACCCCTTATCAGCCTTTGACATATCAATTGATCGACCTTGGCGAGGTATCTCCGCCCCCCGATGCGGATGTGGGGCGCAGTTCGTTTCGGCGATTTTTCGATATAGGTTCGCCATTTCCTACCGCGTCCCAGCCGGCCAACCGGCATGGGTTGATGGAAAGGATAATCTGGCCGATTTTGATCGCATTTGCGACAATATTGGCCTTCTCCGCCCTCTATTCGATCCTTGTCGGACTTGGTCGTGTTCTGACCTGATGTTCGAACGAATGCTGCGGGGGGGAACCGGTAGCATTCTTTTTCAAGGAAAAAGATGATGCTGAATCAACGAGTTTCTGCGGCGAAGAAGATCGCTTCCGACCTGCACCTGGCCGAAGACGCCATCGACGAAGCGATGATCCGCATCGCCCAGCTCGCCGCGACGCTGCCCACCGCGCGCCGCGAAACCAACATGTCGGCGATCGTCGGCCAGGAAGCGATGGCGAAGGTCGCGCATGCGCTCGCTGCCGCCGGCGACGTTCGCCAGCTTCTGACCGATGCGCATCTGGCGCTGACCGTGACGCAGAAGGAAGTCGGCCTCGGAACGCGGATGTTCGGCGCGGGTGTCAAGCCCGCCGCCGCGAAGCTGGTCGACGAAGGCAGCAACGATCGTTCGGGCGCCGGCGCGCCGACGTTCGCGAAGGCCGGTTGAACCGCAAGAAAGGTTGACAGCCACAATGTGGTCCGTGGCGATGTATTATGTTGTCTTGCTCATCACGGTGGCCGTCGCGATCCGACGCGGCGGGCCACTGGAACGTTGGGCGGCTTATACAGCATTGATCGCCTCGGTCCTCACCAGTGCCCTGACGCCTTTTCCGACCTGGACCGATATTGAACTGAATATCTTCATCATAGACATGTTCGTTCTGCTGAGCTTCTGGTTCATTGCCATGCGCACGCAGAGTTTCTGGCCCTACTGGATTACCGGATGGCAGCTGATCGCCATTTTCGGCCATATCCAGAAGTACATGTTCTCGGAGATATTGGCGCGACCCTATTCGCTCCTCTCAGTCTATATATCGTACCCGATCCTGTTGCTGATCATCTATGCATCGGGGTCATCCAGCCGGCGGGAAAACGTTACGGCCTGATATGTGGCTCCCCAGGGGCGTCGTCACATGCAGCAATTTTCGAATCAAGAAATTGCCGAGCTGAAATCGCGGGTCGACCAGATCCATGAACTGCTGGCGAGTCGCGGCGAGGAATCGCCGGATGCGTCGCTGCGCACCATCGGCACGGCGCGCAGCGATACGTCGTCGAACGGCGAGTTGCTCGACCAACTGTCGTTCAGCATCCAGGTCCGGCGCATCCGCCGCAGCCATTTCGGCACCGCCGAAATGTCGGGTCCGACCTGGGACATGATGCTCGATCTGATGCTCGCGGGCGCACACGGCCGCGTGCTCAGTGCCAGCGATCTTGCGACCGGGGCGGGCGTTCCGCTGTCGTCGGGGCTGCGCATGATCGCGGCGCTCGAACGGCTCGGGCTGTTGCACCGCTCGATCGACGAGCGCGACCGGCGCCGCACGATCGTCCGGCTGACCGATATCGGGACCGAGCGCATGGCTACCTATTTCGAGAAGATCGGCGCCGCCTGGCAGGGTGGGCAGACGCTGGCAGCCTGATTTCCCTCGATCGGGTGCGGGGGCGACTGGTCGCGCGCACCGTACCCGGTCACCCCATTTACTCGGTCATTTCCTTCATCATGCGATCGACCTTGATCATCGCCTCGCGCTTGATCTGGCAAATGCGCGCGGCGCTGACGTCAAGGGTCAGGCCGATTTCGTGCAGGTTGAGCTCTTCGAAGAAATAGAGCTGGAGCACCATCTGCTCGCGCTGCGACAGGCGGCCGACGCACTGGCGCAGCGCGCCCATCAGATCCTCCTGTTCGCACCGTTCGTCGGCGCCGGCGTCGCCATCGGCGGCAAGGAAGGCGCCGATGTCGGTCAATTCGTCGAGCGAGGTAGACCGGCCATGCGTCGCATTGCGTTCGAGCGCGAAATAATCCTCCGCCGACATGTCGAAAGCGACCGCCATTTCGGCCGTTGTCGGCGCACGCATCAACTGCTGTTCGAGCGCCGCTCGCATCGCGTGGATGCGCTTCGCCGCGACCATCGCCGAACGGCCGACATCGGCCTCGCGGCGCAGCTGGTCGATCATCGCGCCGCGAATGCGCGTCGTCGCATAGGTGGCAAAGGCGAAACCGCGCTCTTCATAATTGCGGCTCGCCTCGATCAGCGCGATCAGCCCGGTCTGGATCAGGTCGTCGAGCTCGCTCGTCCGCGACACGCGTGAAAACACCTGCCACGCGATCTTGCGGACCAGCGGCGAATATTCCTGGACCAGCGCCTCGACGCTTTCACCGTAGCCGCGTGCGCGCGGCGCGCGGCCGGCGGTCCCGGCAAATTGCTCGGCGGCCTCAATTCTCATGCGATTGGTCCTCCATGTGGGCCTCGGGCCCGGACGCGAGGCGGGGCACTTCGGCGCCGATCGTCGCGACGATTTCGGTCTGCTTGGTCGCCGGGATCTCGAGGTAGGAGATGACGGCGACGTCGGGGAAAGTGGCGCGCACCAGCCGCGAAAGGGCGGAACGGCAAATCGGCGAGGCGACGAGCGCGAAGCTGCGCGTCTGCAAGAGCAACGGTTCGACCGCCTGGCCGACCTGTTCGATGATCGTCATCGCCATGCCATGCTCGAACGGCCATTCGGCGGCGGGGTTGGCGCGCACCGCCTGGTTGAGCAACACCTCGACCTCGGGGCTGAAGGTGACGACGGGCAGCGGCATCCGGCTCGGCACGATCGTCTGGACGATCAGCGCGCCGATGCGCTGGCGCACCGCTTCGATCAGGTCGATCTCGCCGAGCTGCTGCGGCGACAGCGCCACCATCGCCTCGGCGATCTTGCGGAAATCGCGCAGCGGCACGCGCTCGATGAGCAAGGATTTGCACAGGCTCGCGACGCGCGGCAGCGAATAGCCCTGCGGCGAGAGATTTTGCGCGAGCTGCGGATAATGGGTCTTGAGATTCTCGATCAGCGCCTGCGCATCGTCGATGCCGAACAGCTCGGCGGCGGCGCCGACGATGCTGTTGTTGAGGTGCGTCGCGACGACGGTTGCCGGATCGACGACGGTATAGCCCGCAGCGATCGCGTCATTCTGCATCGCCTTCGGAATCCACAATGCGTCGAGGCCGAAGGTCGGGTCCTTGCACGGGCGGCCGATGACCTTGGTGACGAGGTCGCCCGAATCGAGTGCGAGCATTTCGTGGGGGAAGACCTCGTCCTCGCCGACGATCACCCCGGCGACCGAGATGCGATAGACGTTGCCGGGAAGCGACAGGTCGTCGCTGACTTTCACCGGCGGCACGACGAAGCCGAGTTCTTTCGACAATTGGCGGCGGATGCCGGTGATGCGGGTCATCAGCGGCGAACCCTTGCGTTCGTCGACGAGGGTGACGAGGGCATAGCCGATCTCGAGCTGGCATGCGCTCGCGTCGCTGACGTCGGCCCATTCGATAAGCGACGGGTCGGGCGCGGGCGCGGCGGGCTCGGGCAGGTCGGCGACCGCGGCGGCGCTGCGACGCAGCTGCCAGCCCATACCGAAGGACAAAGCCGCGGCGGGCAGGATCAGCATCTGCGGCATCGACGGGACCAGCCCCAGGATGAACAGGATGGCGCCGACAGCCATCCAGACCGATGGCGCGGCGAACTGGCTGCTGATCTGGCCGCTGAGGTCGAACGGCGACGCGACGCGGGTGACGATTGCGGCAGCGGCGATCGAGAGCAGCAGTGCCGGGATCTGCGCAACCAGTGCGTCGCCGATCGCGAGCGTGACATAATTGCTGCCGGCTTCCGAAAAGCTGAGGCCGTGACTGAAAATGCCGAGGATCAGCCCGCCAACGATGTTGACGAACAGGATCAGCAGGCCCGCGATCGCGTCGCCCTTCACGAATTTCGAGGCGCCGTCCATCGAGCCGTAGAAATCGGCCTCGGTCGCGACTTCGACGCGGCGTGCCTTCGCTTCTTCGGGGCTGAGCAGCCCGGCGTTGAGATCGGCGTCGATTGCCATCTGCTTGCCCGGCAGGGCGTCGAGGGTGAAGCGCGCCGACACTTCGGACACGCGCCCTGCACCCTTGGTGATGACGACCATGTTGATGATCATCAGGACGAAGAAGACGAACAGGCCGACGACATAATCGCCGCCGATCAGCACCTGTCCGAACGCTTCGATGACATGGCCTGCGGCGGCGGTGCCTTCGTGCCCGTGGACCAGCACGACGCGCGTCGAGGCGACGTTGAGCGCCAGCCGGAACAAGGTCGCAAGGAGCAGGACGGTCGGGAAGGACGAAAAGTCGAGCGGCTTTGCGGCCGACAGCGCGACCATCAGGATCGCGAGGCTGATCATGATATTGGCGACAAAACTGATGTCGAGGATCAACGGCGAGACCGGGATCACCATCAACCCGACGAGGATCAGCATCCCGACGGGCAGCGCCGCGGCGCCTGCCATACGTCCGATGTTGCCCAGGCTGAAATCGGCGGTCATGCCGCGCCTCCCGAAAGCGACGCGAGCCGCCGATAGGCATCGGCGGCAAAGCCCATCGAGAGTGTCTTGGGCATAGGTTGAATATCCATCATCTGTAATGGCGGGCGCCCGCCGCCTGCGCTGCCCAGGCCGCTCGAACTGCTCGCCTGCGCGTGCCAGCCCGAAGGGGCGAAGGGCTTCATATTTTCGATCTTGCCGCCGTCCTCGAGCTTCACGCGAAAGCGTTCGCGGATCTCGGCGAGGCTGCGCATGCTTCCGTCGGGGGCGTAGAAGACCGAACGGTTCGCGGCCGCGGCCTCGGGCATCATCGATGCGCCGGGCTGGTCAGGATTGGTTTCGAGCGCCGTCAGGAATTTGGCGGCGCCGCCACTCCCGAGGAAATGCGCGAGATAGAGGTCGACGGGCTCGGCGCTGCGGCCGATCCGGCTTTCGATATAGTCGCGGTTGTCGCCTGTCAGCGCGGCGGCCATGTTCGAAGAGGCCGTGGGGTCGTCGCGCAGATCCAAAATCTGCTGGCGGACCACGGGATCGGCGACCGTCAGCCGCCCCGACGCGTCGCGGCCGATGGCGTCGGCGGCCCAGGCGAGGCCGTGGTTCGCGCCATGGCGGTCGAGCGTCGCGAGCCAGGTTTGCTTGGTGAACTGATACAGCCCGCGCGCCGACGAAGTCGCCGCTTTGGCGGTCGGATTATAGCCGCTTTCGACGCGCGCGACGTCGACCAGATAATCGAAATCGATCCCCGAGCGCGCCGACGCATTCTGCACCGCATCCATCACGGGAGCGGCGATGCGGGTCGAACCCTGGGGATTGTTAATTGCGTTCATGGCTGTTGGTTCCGCTTGTTCAGCAGACCAAAAGCAATCATCGTGCCATTTCGCAGAAACGGCTGAAAATTATGTGGTTATCAGTAGCTTAAAGCCGCTCCGCGCGGACGGGTGCCACGGATTTCGTGGCTCTTGTCAATCCTCTGACGCGTCCAGTTCTTCAAGATATTGACGCGCATCGCGGCGGCTTCGAGCTGGCCGAGCGTCTTGCCGATCAGCGCGCGGGCGCGATGTTCGCTGCCCGCGGGAATGTTCGCGCCGCGAAACAGGATCACGGCGGTCGCGAGGTTTTCGGTCGCCGCGATGATCGCGCCGGCGTCATGCCCGTCGAGTGCGCCGACCAATATTTCAAGTCGCGATTCAATTTCGTCCATCTGCGCCTGCATCATTCGGCTCCGCCGTGAAAATCGAGCATCGCGCTGGCGATGATCGCGGGATGCACGCCATAGCTGCCGTTCGCGATCGCGGTGCGCAGCGATGCGACGCGCGCGATGTCGACCGGCGGTGCCTGGTCGGCGAGGCTAGTCGCAAGGCGGTTCAGTTGCGCCGTCGGCAAATTGTCCTGCGCCGGTTGAAGCTGTGCCGGAGCGCGCATCGCCGTCGCCGCTTCGCTGGCGACCCTGCGCAGCGGGCCGGCACGGCCGATGCCGCCGACTGGTCCGATCTTGCTGTCACCCGACATAAAAGCCTCCATCCGGTGCCGTCAGAAAAGTGACGACGCGGTTCACGAAGGCTTTAACGGACGCGGTTCCGGGCGATTAAGGCGACCGGTCGCAAAAAAAACAAAAGAAGGGCCCGGCGCCGTCGGAAAGCCGACAGCCCGGGCCAGTGTATGGGTAAGCGAGGGTGAAATCAGTCGTCGAGGCGCGCGCGGCCAGCTCCGGTGACGGTGGCGCTGAGCGTCGATTTGGCGTCGGCACCACGTAGGGCAATCGTCTCGCCGACGCGGCCGTCCTGCGTCGCGACGGCGGCATAGCTGATCGAATAGGTTTCGGTCTCGATCGTCACGCGGACATTGTCGCCGCGGCGAATGGCGGGCGCACTTGCCGCGGGGCGCGCGAAGCTGGCCGCGACCTGCGACGCACCGGCAGGGGCGGACGCAGGAGCGCTGAGGGGCACGCGCAGACGCCAGCCGAGCGAGGCGCAGCGAACCGCGAGCGTCTGGGCGTCGAGCGCGGTCACCGACGCCTGTTCGGGGCAGCGCGCCAGCTTGATGCGGCGATCGACCGGGGTCGCGTTCCGCCCCATGGCATTGGCGACCATGTCGGTCAGCACGTCGATCGTCTGCCAATCCTCATTGCCTTGCTGCGCCTGTGCCGCGATCGGCGCAGCGAGCGAAACGGCGGCAGCGCATGCGACGAGGCGCGTGAGAGTGTTACGGGACAAGGTCCATCTCCTTTGGTCCAAAATGGTCGCCCGTTAATTTGCAGGAAGCGTGCCAGTCGCGGTTTGATGCGCGGTTTTGCGGGGCTGTGCGCCGCGTCGTCAGTTTTTTGACGAGCTTCGTGTGCGGCATCTGCGAAACTTACATAAAATACTGAAAAATATAGGGAATTATGGTTTGGCACGGCCATTGCATCTTGCCTTGGTGTTTTTCCGCGCGTCCGTGCCCAATCCGGCCCGGACCCCGGCGAAAGGAAGTTGATGATGGCATCCGAGAAACTCTTTGGCCTGCACGCGACGGCGCTCCAGCTGCGCAGCCAGCGCATGATGATGCTCGCGTCGAACATCGCGAACTCCGCGACGCCGGGTTACAAGGCGCGTGATATCGATTTCGCCAAGGCGCTCGACCTTGCGCAGCGGGGCGGCTCGACCGAAGGCGCGATCAGCTATCGCGTCCCCGTCCAGGCATCGCTCGACGGCAATACCGTCGAAATGGCGACCGAGCAGACCGCCTATGCCGAAAACGCGCTCGCCTATCGCTCGAGCCTGTCGTTCCTCAGCGGGCGCATCAACACGCTGACCCGCGCGATCAAGGGCGAATGACGATGAACGGCAATTTCTCGGTCTTCGACATCAGCGGCCGCGCGATGTCGGCGCAGCTCGTCCGGCTCAATACCACCGCATCGAACCTCGCCAACGCGGGAACGGTCGCGGGCAGCGAGGCCGGTGCCTTCCGTTCGCTGAAGCCGGTGTTTCGCACCGTGATGGACGATCATGGCCGCGCGACGGTCCAGATCGACCAGGTCACGACCTCGAAAATGGAGCCGTCGAAGCGGCACGATCCGTCGAACCCGCTCGCCGATGCAGACGGCAACGTCTGGGAAGCCGCGGTCGATAGCGCCGCCGAGCTGGTCGAGATGGTCGAGACCGCCCGCCAGTATCAAAACAACGTCCAGGTCCTCGAAACCGCAAAGGGCCTGATCAACGAAACCCTCAGGATGGGACAGTAAAATGAGCGTCAACAGCATCACCAACAACAATCCACCCGTGTTCCAGCCCAAGGGCGGCAAGCAGATGGATCAGAGCGACTTCATGCGCCTGATGACGGCGCAGCTGTCGCAGCAGGATCCGTTCAACCCGGTCGATAACCAGCAGATGGTTGCACAGATGGCGCAATTCTCGAGTCTCGCCGGGATCAGCGAGACGAACACGGTGCTCTCCAAGATTTCGGAACAGCTCACGGCGCAGACCCAGCTGCTCAAAGACATCAAGGCGGCAACGCCGGCGCCCGCGCCGACGCCGCCCACCACCTAAGCTCCCCATCTTTCAGGAAGGATCAGTCCATGTCATTCTATACTTCGCTTTCGGGCCTCAAGGGCGCGCAGACCGACATGTCGGTCATCTCGAACAATATCGCCAACGCCGGCGCGATCGGCTTCAAGCGCAGCAAGGCGCAGTTCGGCGACATCTTCGCCTCGTCGCCGACGCAGTCGACAAAGATGATCGCGGGCCAGGGCACGCGCCTTAACGGCATCACCCAGCAGTTCACGCAAGGGTCGTATGAAGCGAGCGAAAAGACGCTCGACCTCGCGGTCGTCGGCGAAGGCATGTTCATCGTAAAGGGCGAACCGCCGCGCGAAGCCATCTCCTATACGCGCAACGGCTCGTTCGAACCGACCCCCGACCGCTATGTCATCGACTCGACGGGTGCGAAGCTGCAGCTGCTGCCGATCGACGCGAACGACAATGTAACCAACAACACGCTCGCCGGCGCGTTCGACCTCCGCCTGCCCACGGCGGCGCCGACCGATCCGACCTCGGGTCTCGTCAACGTCACGATCGGCCTCGACGGCCTCGTCACTGCGACCTTTGCGAACGGTGAAGACCAGAAGCTCGGCAAGGTTGCGATGGCGACTTTCCCGACGATGTCGGGCCTCCGTCCGACCGGCGATGCCCACTGGCAGTCGACGGGCGAAAGCGGCCCGCCGACGATCGACGCCGCGACCAACGGCCCGATGGGCGCGGTCCGCTCGGGCGCGCTCGAACGGTCGAACGTCGATATCACCGAGGAACTGGTGATGCTGATGGCGGCGCAGCGCAATTTCCAGGCGAATGCCAAGGCGATCGAGGGCGCGTCGCAGCTGACCCAGACGATCATCGGCATGCGCTGACATACCGCTGACCGCCGCCTGCCGGGAGAATTTCGATGGACCGCCTTATCTACACCAGCCTTGCCGCGATGCGGGGCAGCATGTCCCGGCAGACGGCGATCGCCAACAATCTGGCGAACGCCCAGACGCCGGGCTTCCGCGCCGATATGGCGAGCGCGCAGGCGCTGTGGCTCGACGGCGACGGGCTCGATGCGCGCGCCATGTCGTCCGAAGAGGTGCTCGGTGCCGATATGAAGGCGGGCACCGTCACCCAGACGGGCCGCGACCTCGACATCGCGATGCAGGGCGATGCGCTGCTTGTGGTGCAGGCGAAGAATGGCGAAGAAGCCTATACGCGGCGCGGCGATTTGCAGATTTCGCCGAGCGGGCTGCTCACCACCGGCGACGGCAATCCCGTGCAGGGCGGCCAGGGGCCGGTGACGATCCCGCCTGCCGACGCGATCACGATCGACCAGGAAGGCCGCGTGTGGATCGTGCCGCAGGGCGGCGATCCCGAAAATCCGCAGGAGGTCGACCGGCTGCGGCTCGCGACCCCGACGGGGTCGGACATCGCCAAGGGGCTCGACGGCCTGTTCCGCGTCAAGGGGGGCGGCATCCTGCCCGACGATCCCGAAGCGCGGCTTCTGACCCGCTCGATCGAAGGATCGAACGTCACCGCAACCGCCGCGCTCGTCGAGATGATCGAGGCGAGCCGCAGCTGGGACACCCAATTGAAGATGATCAGCGACGTGCGCGACATGGACAGCGCGACCGCCAATCTGATGCAGCTTCCCCGTTAAGGAGATTATGAAATGAGTATCGGTGCCTTGCACGTCGCGCGGACCGGTCTGGATGCCCAAGGCTTCCGGATGCAGGTGATCGCCAACAACCTCGCCAACGTCAACACGACGGGCTTCAAGCGCGACCGCGCGAGCTTCGAGACGCTGAGCTATCAGTTGATGACGCAGGCGGGCGCCCCGTCGACGGCGGAGAATCGCTATGCGACCGGGCTCAACCTTGGCACCGGCGTGGCGCTCAACGGCACCGCACGCATGGACACGCAGGGCAGTTTCCAGACGACGGGCAACGGCCTCGACGTCGCGATCGACGGCGCCGGCTATTTCCAGATCGAGATGCCCGACGGGCGCACCGGCTATACCCGCGCGGGCAATTTCGGCCGCGCCCCCGACGGGACGATCGTGACCTCGGACGGCAAGCCGCTGAGCCCCGCGATCCAGATTCCCGAGGATGCGAGCAATGTGTCGATCGGCACCGACGGCACCGTGTCGGCAACGGGCGCAGATGGCACGGCGCTCGAACTCGGCCGGATCGAGATCGCGCGCTTCGCCAATCCGGCCGGACTGCAGGCGATCGGGGGCAATATGCTCGTCGAAACGCAGGGCTCGGGCGCACCGCTGGTCGGCGGCGCTGGCGAGGAAGGCCGCGGCACCCTGCGCGGCGGGATGCTCGAAGGCTCGAACGTCAATGTCGTCGAGGAGCTTGTCGACATGATCGAGACGCAGCGCGCCTATGAGGTCAATTCCAAGATGATCTCGGCCACCGACGAAATGATGAAAAATGCCTCACAGACTCTCTAACGCGGTTCTGCTCGTTCTTGCGCTTGTGCCCGCTTCGGCGCTCGCGAAGGACAAGCAGCCGCCCGAAATCTTTGCGCCGACGGCGCCGGTCTTTCCGGGGCCGTTGCCGGGCAATGGCTCGATCTTTCAGGGCAGCTATGTGGCGCTCACGTCGGGCGGCCGCGCGGGACAGGTCGGCGATATCGTCACCATCCAGCTTGTCGAGCGTACCGCCGCGACCAAAAGCAACGCCGCGGGCACGCAGCGCGACGGCAATATCAGCCTGACGCCGCCGACCACCGGCCCGCTGTCGCTGTTCAACCCCAGCGATATAGCGATGGGGGGAGGCCAGCAGTTCAAGGGCAAGGGCGACGCGTCGCAGTCGAATGCCTTGTCGGGCGAAGTCAGCGTGACGATCGCCGCCATCTATCCCAACGGCACGATGCTGGTGCGCGGCGAAAAGCTGCTCACGCTCAATCGCGGCGACGAACGCGTCCAGATTTCGGGGATCATTCGCGCGATCGACATCAGCCCCGACAACCGCGTCCTGTCGACCCGCGTCGCCGACGCGAACATCCGTTACGTCGGCAAGGGCGAGATCGCCCGCGCCAGCAAGCAAGGCTGGCTGCAACGTTTCTTCTCGATCATCAGCCCGTTCTGAAGAGGAATATAAAGTGACCCAGCGTCCGTCCCTGTTCACCCTTACCCTGCTCCTGCTCGCCAGCTTCGCCTTTGCGGCGCCGGCGCAGGCCGAGCGCATCAAGGACATGGGCCAGTTCCAGGGCCTGCGCGCCAACCAGCTCACCGGCTACGGCATCGTCGTCGGCCTCGCGGGCACCGGCGACGACAGCCTCGACTATTCGACGCTGGGCATGAAGGGCGCGGTGTCGCGTTTTGGCCTGACGCTGCCGCCCGGGGTCAATCCGGCGCTGAAAAATGCGGCGGCGGTGATGATCACCGCCGAACTGCCGCCGTTCGCCAAACCCGGCCAGCGCCTCGACGTCACCGTGTCGGCGATCGGCAAGTCGAAAAGCCTGCGCGGTGGTACGCTGGTGCTCGCGCCGCTTTATGGCGCCGACGGACAGATTTATGCGATGGTGCAGGGTAATCTTGTCATCGGCGGCCTCGGTGTCGATGCCGCCGACGGATCGAAGCTGACGGTCAATGTGCCTTCGAGCGGCCGCATCGCGGGCGGCGCGACGGTCGAGCGCGCGGTCGACACCGGCTTTACCACGACCAGCCAGCTGACCTTCAATCTCCACCAGTTCGATGCGACGAATGCGAAGCGCGTCACCGATGCGATCAATGCCGCGCTGCCCGGCTCGGCGTCGATGCTCGACGGCGCCAGCATCGCCATTCGCGCGGGCGGCGGCGGCGACGAACGCATCCGGCTGATCTCGCAGATCGAGAATCTGGGCGTTCAGCGCGCCGAGCCTCCGGCCAGGGTTATCGTCAATGCCCGAACCGGCACCGTCGTCATCAACGGCGCGGTCCGCGTCGGCACCGCCGCGGTGACGCAGGGCAAGCTCACCGTCTCGATCAAGGAATCGCCGATGGTCGTGCAGCCCGCGCCGTTCAGCCGCGGCCAGACCGCGGTCGAAGAATCGAGCGAGATCAGCGTCGAGCAGGACTATCGTCCGGTGATGCTGGTCAAGCCGACCGCGTCGCTTTCCGAACTCGTCGATGCGATCAATCGCATGGGCGTTCCCCCGGGCGACCTCGTCGCCATCCTCGAAGCGCTGAGCCAGGCCGGCGCGCTCACTGCGGAACTGGTGATCATATGACGAGCCCTATTTCTTCTGTTCGCGCCGCTCCGACGCCCGCTGCGGCTGGCGGCGGCGATGGCGGGCTGCGCAAGGCGGCCGAGGCATTCGAAGCCGTGATCCTGCGCCAGCTGATGGCGTCGATGCGGCAGGCCAAGCTTGGCGACGATATTCTCGGATCGAGCGCGACCGACAATTTCCGCGAAATGGCCGACGCGCGCACCGCCGACAGCCTCGCCGCGATGCGCCAGTTCGGGATCGCCGACATGGTCGAGCGGCAGTTCCGCGGCCAGCTCGGCGGGCATAAGGGAGGCGTACAATGAGCGACCTGCTCGGCATCGGTTATAGCGGGCTTAAAGCCTATTCGCGCGCGCTCTCGACGATTGGCGACAATATCGCCAACGCACAGACCCCCGGATATGCGCGGCGCCGGCTCGAAATGATGGAAGCCGTCGGCGGCGGCAATTCGATCTTTTATCGCGGCAATACCAATCCCGGCGGCGTCGACATTCGCGGCATCGACCGTTCGGTCGACGGCTGGCTGATCGAGGATTCGCGCATCACCTCGGGCGGCGCCGAACATTCGGCGACGAAACTGAACTGGCTCGGCAAGACCGAGGATGCGTTGAGCGATGAGACCAACGGCATCAAGACTGCGCTCACCAAGCTTTACACGACCGCCGACCAGCTCACCGCCGATCCGTCGAACCGGACGCTGCGCGCGCAGTTCCTGCAATCGGTCGACGATGTCGCGTCGGGTTTTCGCACCGCCGCTGGCCAGCTCGACAAGATGGGCGATGGGATCGAGGGCGCCGCGGCGAGTTCGGTCGACCAGTTCAACAGCAATCTGAATGCGCTCGAACAGATCAACGTCGGTCTGCGCAAGGCGCGGCCGGGCTCGACCAACGAGGCGAGTTTGCTCGACGAGCGCGACCGGCTGCTCGACAAATTGTCGTCGCAGGCCGGCGTCAGCCCGACCTTCGACAATAATGGCGCGGTGACGCTGCGCGCGGCGGGATCGGGCGACCTGCTCGTGGGCGGCGGTGTGGTGAATCCGATCTCGGTCACCGCCGCACCCGACGGACGCCTGTCGTATAGCGTCGGCGGTTCGCCGCTCGCGATCTCGACCGGCTCGCTCGCCGGGCTGGCCGAGGGCGCGAACCATGTCGCCGATCAGCGCGCCGCGCTCGACACGATGGCGACGCAGTTCGCAAGCCAGCTCAACGCCGCGCAGCAGGCGGGCACCGATGCCAATGGCAATCCGGGCCAGCCCTTGTTCACCGGCACCAGCGCCGCAACGCTGACCGCCGCGCCGCTGACCCCCGATCAGGTGGCGGCGGCGAACGCGTCGGGCAGCAACGGCAATATGCTCGCGCTCGGCGCGATGCGCGGGGCGAACGATCCCGAAGCGCGCTGGTCGGGCCATCTGGCTACCCAGGCTCAGGCCGTGGCGTCGGCGCGCGCGCAGGATGCCGCCGCCGCGACGCGCGCCGACGCGTCGGCCGCCGCGCGCGATGGGGTGAGCCAGGTCGATCTCGACACCGAAGCCGCCGAGCTGCTGCGCTTCCAGCAAGCCTATGGAGCGGCCGCGCGCACGATCCAGGTCGCGCGCGAAACCATGCAAACATTGCTCAGCTCGCTCTAAGGAAGGGTCAGGATCATGATCAACGCCGTGGGCAACCGCATGACGCGTGAAATCGCGCGCCAACAGAAACTCGCCGACGCGCTCGAGCGGACGCAAATCCAGATTTCGGGCGGAAAGAAATTGCTCCGGATGTCCGACGATCCCGTCGCGGCAAGGCGGATTGCGACGATCGGCACGACGCAGGCGAGCATGACCGCCTGGTCGGCCAACGTAAATTCGGCCGACGCGCTGGTGTCGCAGGCCGATGGTGTCATGAAGTCGGTAAGTAGCCTGATGACGCGCGCGCGCGAGCTGACGCTCGCGGCGTCGAGCGACACGACGAACCCCGCCGACCGGGCCACGATCGCTGCCGAGCTCGGCACGATCGCCGACGAGCTCGACGCGCTTGCCGCGACGCGCGATTCGAACGGTGAGCCCGTGTTCGCGACCGGCACCGCGCGCGTGATGCGTTTCGATTCGGATCTTAGCTTCGCGCCCGTTCCGTCGGCGGCCGATGTTTTTGTCATTGGCGGAAACAGCCTGTCGACGGGCATTCGCGACGCGGCCGCCGCGGTTGCGGCGGGCGACAAGGCGGCGATGGGCGCATCGGTCACGGCGCTTGCCGCCGCGATCAGCCATGTCGCCGACAAACATGCCGAAATCGGCCTGTCGGGCGGACGGCTCGAACGCATCGGCGACGGGCTCGCATTGCGCGGGATCACGTTCAAGGACGAACGCTCGACGGTCGAGGACACCGACCTCGACATCGCGATCGCCGACCTGAAGGCCATGGATCTGACGCTCCAGGCCGCGCAGGCCGCCTTTGCCAAGATTAACCGGCAGACCTTGTTCGATATTTTGAACTGACGCCCCTCAATCTTGCGGCGCTGCTGCCGTTAATCATCAAGACGTCCCTGAATTTGCGGGGGGCCGGCTTCGACAGCCGGGTCCCGAATGGAGTTGCTCGCACATGTTTCCCGTTGTCGGCATTATCGTACTGATCCTGCTGGTGTTCGGAGGCTTCGCGCTGACCGGGGGCAATCTGGGTCCGGTCATGCATGCGCTGCCGCACGAGATGCTGATCATCGGCGGGGCGGCACTCGGCTCGTTGATTATCGGCAATTCGGGCGCCGACCTGAAGGCGCTCGGCGGCGGTCTCGCCAAGGTGTTCAAGGGACCGAAGTACAAGAAGCAGGATTATCTCGACTGCATCTTGCTCGTCTCGACGATGATGAAGATGATGCGCACCGAAGGACCGGTCGCCGTCGAGCCGCACATCGAGGATCCGAAAAACTCGACGATCTTTCAGCAATATCCCAAGCTTTTGAAGGACGATACGCTCGTCCACCTGATCTGCGACACGCTGCGCCTCGTCGTCGTGTCGTCGGGGACGCTCGATCCGCACGCGGTCGAAGAGGTGATGGATAATGCGCTGAAAAGCCACCATCATCATTCGATGAAGCCCGCCGAAGGTCTGCAGAGTCTCGCCGACGCGCTTCCCGCGCTCGGTATCGTCGCCGCGGTGCTCGGCGTCGTGAAGACGATGGGCTCGATCGACAAGCCGCCGGCGATCCTCGGCGGCATGATCGGCTCGGCGCTCGTCGGCACCTTTCTCGGCGTACTCCTCGCTTATGGTCTTGTCGGCCCGTTCGCGACGCGCGCCAAAGCGGTGATCGAAAGCGACGCCGCCATCTATCACACGGTCAAGCAGCTGATCATCGCCTCGCTCCACGGCCATCCGCAGCCGCTGGTCATCGAGGCGGCGCGTTCGGGCGTCGACCATCATAACCAGCCGAGCTTTGCCGAGGTGTTCGACGGGATGCGGGGCCGCTGATGGCCGCGCGTCCGAACATGCCGCGGCCGATCATCGTCAAGAAGGTGATCCAGCAGGTGCACGGCGGCCATCATGGCGGCGCGTGGAAGGTCGCCTATGCCGACTTCGTCACCGCGATGATGGCCTTCTTTCTGTTGATGTGGCTGCTCGGCGCGACGAACGAGGCGCAGCGCAAGGCGCTCGCCGACTATTTCGCGCCGACGATCGTCCAGACAAAGACCGAGACCGCCGGGTCGACGGGCCTGTTCGGTGGCGACTCGCTGGTCGCGGCGGACAAATACCCACATGGCGCGGCGCAGACGGGCACGCGCGCAATGACGATTCCGCGCGATGCAGCGGGCGGACCGCGCGAAGCGTCGGGGCGCGAGCGCGCGAGCGACAAACAGCAGTTCAGGAAGCTCGCCCAGACGCTGATGGATCAATTGCAGGCAAAGGGCGAGCTCAAGCGCCTTGCGCCGAACCTGCGCTTTACCGAAACGCTCGAGGGGCTGCGCATCGACGTTATCGACGATGCGAATCTGTCGATGTTCGTGATGGGCACCAGCCAGTTGACCCCCGATGGCGCGCGGCTGTTCCGCGAGATCGCGAAACCGGTCGCCGCAGTGTCGAACCAGGTGATGGTGCGCGGTCACACCGACGCGGCGCCCTGGTCTGCGAAGGCTGGCACCAACAACTGGCGCTTGTCGGTCGACCGGGCGGAGGTCACGCGTCACTATCTGGAGTTTCGCGGCATTGCCTCGGACCGCTTTTCGCGAATCGAAGGGGTCGCTGATCGCGAGCCCTATGTCCCCTCCGACCGATTCGATCCGCGCAACCGCCGCATCTCGATCACGCTCGGCTGGCGTTAGACGGAAGACAATTAGTGCCAGTTTGGCAGCATATTGGAGATAGTTAACGCGATTGCGCGCTAATTACTTCCAATCTGGCAATATCTCTTTGTTTTGAATGAGTTAGCTAACGCTCGATAAGCTTTCGTTTACCAATTTCGTCAATTCCTGAATCCATCGAAGGGGGCACCGAGCGGGCGGTGCGGTGGAGATTGAAATGACTGTGGGGCAGAACAACAATACGGCGCTCGAAGCGCTGATCATCGGCACGAGCGCGGCGACTTGCCGGCTGCGCGAGATGATCCGCCGCGTGGCGCGCTCGAACGCCTCGGTGATGCTCTGCGGCCCGTCGGGCTCGGGCAAGGAACTCGTTGCCCGTGCGATCCACGACGAAGGCGCCCGTGCCGGCAAGGCTTTCTCCGCGATCAACTGCGGCGCGATCCCCGGCGAGCTTATCGAATCCGAACTCTTCGGGCATGAAAAGGGCAGCTTCACCGGCGCCCATGCCCGCCGCATCGGCCATTTCGAAGCGACCGAGGGCGGCACGCTCTTCCTCGACGAAATCGGTGACATGCGTTTCGACATGCAGGTCAAACTGCTCCGCGTGCTCGAAGACCGGACGATCGTCCGCGTCGGCAGCAGCGACGTGAAGGCCGTCGACGTCCGCGTCATTTCGGCTACCCACCAGGATCTCGGCGCCGCGATCGCCGATGGCAAATTCCGCGAAGACCTGTTCTTCCGGCTCGGCGTGGTTGTGCTCCAGGTCCCCAGCCTTGCCAACCGCGTCGAGGACATTCCGGCGCTCATCCGCCATTTCCAGCGCCAGATGCCCGCCGACGCCAAATGCCGTTTCGACGATTCGGCGATGACGCTGCTGATGCAGCATGCATGGCCGGGCAATGTCCGTGAACTGCGCAATTTTGTGGAGCGCGCCAGCGTTCTCCATGGCGGCGAGACGCTCGGTCTCGACGATGTCGCCATGCTTTTGAACCCCACCGCAGCGCTAGCACCGCGACGGGCTGTCCCCGGCAGCCCCGTCGCGGTGTCGGCCAGCGCGGAAGAATTCGCTGCGATCCCGTTCGCTTCGGCGACGCCGCAGGCCAAGACGCCGGCGCCGGGCCGCCCGATCGACCTCAAGCGCGAGATCGAAACGATCGAACTCGAACAGATTTACGTCGCGCTCGACCTCGCCGACGGCATCATTTCCGAAGCGGCGCGCCTGCTGACGCTGAAGCGCACGACGCTGATCGAAAAGATGCGCAAATACGGGGTTCATCAGCAGGCCGCCTGACCCGGCCGCGATACAAGTTTCAGCACCCGCTGAAAAAGGGAGCTCTGGTCCGCTCCCGCACCACCCGGCCGCCCGTCCCCACCATGGGCGGCCGGGTAACCAGCGGGCTCATTTCAAACGGCGACGGCCCGCTCCTCATTCGAGGGACGGGCCGTCGTAGTTTCTCGGGTTGGAAAGATTTGGTCAGCGAAGCTGGCGCCAGGCGGCGCTGATCGTCAAAATACCTTCGAGCAGTTCGGAGAGCCCCTCGGCGCTATTCGCTGCCACGGCATCGTCGAGCTTGCGGCGCATGCTGCGATAGACGCGCGACAGCGCCGTCGCGACATCGCCGCCCTTGTCGCGGTCGAGCCCCGCGTCGAGGCCGATCAGGATCGCGCGCGCGCGGTGTGCGGGCTCGGTCGCCGAAACGCGCTGCCCCTGCCGGATCATCGCCCCCAGCACGCCGACAGCGGTCTCCAGCTCGTCGTAGAGCATGGTGACGAGTTCGACGGGGTCGGCTGCGGCGGCGCGGCTTTCGTGCTGCAATCGGCGATAAAGCCCGGTCGCCCGGACGGTCGAGGCGGTAGCGTTCACGGCGGCGGTCCCTAGTCGTTACCCTGGTTCGTCCAGAGTTTGATTTGCTGTTCGAGATAGGTCTGCGTCGCCTTGAACGCCGCGAGCTTGGCTTCGAGCGTGCCATATTGCTTCTCGAGCCGCGTCTTATAGACACTCTCGCGCTCCTCGATCTTCTCGAGCTGATCGGCGAGATTTCCCTTTTTCGCGTCGAGCGATTTCGACACGCGATCGATCGCGCCATTGGCGCCGACCGCCTTGTCGCGGATCGCGTCGAGCGCAAAGGCGATTCCGGGATCGGTCGTCTCGGTGTGCGTCGCATCGCGCCGCGGATTGAACAGCGCCTCGACCGCGCCGGCATCGCTGGCGAGCACCTTGTCGAGCTTGGCGTTGTCGACCGAAAGCAGGCCGTCCCTCGTCGACGAGATCCCGATGTCGGACAGCTTGTTGATGCTGCCGTGGCTCGAAAGCACCTTGTTGACCAGGCTGGAAAGTTCGCGTTCGATCTCGCGGAGCGAGGTCGTCGCGCCCGACATGCTGGAGGCCGCGACAAGGCTTTTCTTGAGCTGGTTATAGACCGAGACAAAATCACCGACGGTCTGCTTGATCATGTCGAGCGGGCGGCTCGCGCCGATGTCGACGCCTTGTCCGGGCGCCGCCTTTTTCAGCGTGAGCGACATGCCCGGGATCACATCGTCGACGATGTTGCTCGCGCGGCTGAATGCCACGCCGTCGATGGTGAATTCGGCGTTGGCGGCGGTCTGGCCCACAGTCATGCCGCCACTGGTGGAAAAGGCGGCAAGGCCCGGGTCGGCACCGGCGTCGGCGGCGAGGGTGAAGGCGCCGACCTCGCCCGTCGGACCTTTGACGATCAGACGGTGCCCGCCCTCGTCGGCGATGATCGACGCGGTCACGCCGGCGCCGCTCGCGTTGATCGCATTGGCCAGCCCGTCGAGGCTGTTGTTCGTCGCGCCGATGGTGATCGTCTTGGCGACGCCGCCGACGGTCAGCGTCATCGTGCCCGCGCCGATCGCGGCGGTACGGTCGGCGACGACGCCCGAATAATTGGTCTGCGCGCGCGCGAGCTGGTTCACGACGACGGTCGCGGCAAAGCTGTCGGCCGACAGGCCGGCGCGGCTGGTGGCGCCGAGCACGCTTTCGTCGGAGACGGTCGGCGTGCTGCGCAAGGTGCCGTCGCTGACCATCTGGCCCAGCGAGTTGGCAAAGCCGTCGAGGTTTGACCGCGCCTGCCCCAGCGCGCTGATCCGCGTCTGGTTCGCCTGGGTGAGCGAGGCCATGCGCGCAATCTTCGGGTCGCGCGACGCATTCGACAGGTCGGTGACGAGCTGTTTGACGTCGAGGCCCGATCCGAAGCCGAGGCTGTTGGCGATTGAACTGACCATGGCAAAATATCCTTCGAACCCCTTAACGGCGGCGCGCGGACAAGTTTAAGCCTGACGGCGTCCGTCAGGATCGAAACGATGCGAGGACGGCACGTCGACCGAGGGAGGCACGGTGCCTTCGGCGGCCGCGCGTTCGAGCTGAAAGACGAAGGCGAGCACCGTTGCGACCGCAACGAACAATTCCTCGGGGATTACGCGCCCGGCGCGCGCGGTGAAATAGATGGCACGCGTGAGCGCCGGATATTCGAGGAGCGGGACATTGGCACCACGTGCAAGCTCGCGGATCGACAGCGCGACATCGCCGCGCCCGCGCGCGACCACGACCGGCGCCGCATCGACCCCCGGACGATAACGCAACGCGACCGAGAAATG
Organism: Sphingopyxis sp.; assembly: GCF_050725655.1. GTDB lineage: Bacteria > Pseudomonadota > Alphaproteobacteria > Sphingomonadales > Sphingomonadaceae > Sphingopyxis. The sequence goes on from NZ_JBOHHT010000004.1 coordinate 37,554, forward strand.
CGTCGGGTTGGTCAGGACCACGGTCGCGTCGGACACCGCCTTGCGCGCCGAACCGCTCAATATGTCGTGCGCGCGCTGGCGCTGCGCCTGCTTGAGTTCGGGCGCACCGTCGGACTGGCGCATTTCCTCTTTCACTTCCTGCTTGCTCATCATCAGCCGCTTGTTGCGCTGGAACCATTGCACCGGCACGTCGATCAGCGCGATGACGACAAGCCCGCCGACGAGCGTCAGCATCGCATGGCCGATTGCCTTTCCGGCCAATCCTATCGCGGCGATCAGATCGGTCGACGCCATCGTCATGATCGCCGGCAGGGTCTTCAGGACGAGCCAGTAACCGATGGTGCCGAGCAGCAGCACCTTGGCGAGCGCCTTGCCGAGCTCGGTGACGCCTTGCATTCCGAACATGCGCTTGAGCCCGGCCATCGGGCTCATCCGGTTGCCCTTGAAGTGAAGCGCCTTGCCGCGCCAGCCGAACGAACCGAGCATCGCAGGACCGGCGACCGCGGCGCCCAGCGCGAGCGCGAACAGGCTCGCGAGCGGCAGCAAGATTTCGGCGCCGTTGCGCATCAGCGCCTCGGCGGGCGCGAAATCGGCGACGTCGGCGGCGGTCAGTGTCAATCCGCGGCGGAGGAGGTCGCCCGCCGACTGGACGAACCAGCCGCCCGCGGCGACCATCCAGCCTGCGGCGGCGAGCATCATCAGCGCCGTCGCGAGTTCACGCGACATCAGCACATCGCCTTCGCGCGCCGAGTCCGACAGCTTCTTCGCCGTCGGCTGTTCGGTTTTCTGGTCCTTCTCGGTCGTGCCCGCCATGGCTCAGATCCCCGCGACCATGCGCGCGGCGTCGAGCGCGTCGGACAGGATGCGTGCGATCGCCTCGGCCATCGCGGGCGTCGCGACGCCGAGCAGCACGATCCCGGCGAGCAGGGTCGCGGGAATGCCGACCGCGAACAGGTTGAGCGCCGGCGCCGAGCGGCCGATGACACCCATGATGATCTGGACGAGGATCAGCACGAAGCCGACCGGCATCGCGATGGTGAGGCCCGCCGCGAACATCAGGCTGCCGAAACGGATCAGCCCGCCGATCGCGTCCCAGGACGGAAAGGCGTTGCCGGGCGGAAGCGCGCTGTAACTGTCGACGATGATGTCGATCAGCACGAGATGGCCGTCGGCGGCAAGAAAGAGCGCCGTCGCGAGCATCGACAGGAACTGGCCGATCGCCGAGCTCGATGCGCCGCTCAGGGGATCGACCATCGACGCGAAGCCGAGGCCCATCGCGTTGCTGATCGCCTCGCCCGCGAGCAAGGCGGCGGCGATGCCCATCTGGAGGACAAAGCCGATCGCGAGGCCGATCACGACCTCGCCGATGATGAGGAAAAGCCCCGGAACCGAGACGATCCCCTCGGGCGGCAATGCCATGCCCGATGCCGCGACCGCGGGCACCCCGACCGCGAGCGCGATGACGAGGCGAAGCTGCACCGGCACGCTCGTCGCGCCGAACACCGGCGCGGCGATGAACGCGGCGCCGGGACGGATCATGCCCAGCATCCACAGCTGGAGCATCGCCTCGATATTCGGGATGTCGGCGGGATTCATTGTGCGCCTAGCGCACCAACGCCGGGATCTGCGCGAAGATTTCGCGGGTGAAATCGGTGAGCAGCACGAGGATGCTGCCGCCGAAGATCGCGAGGCAGATCGCGGCGACGATCAGCTTGGGCACAAAGGTCAGCGTCTGTTCGTTGATCGAGGTCGCGGCCTGGACCATGCCGAGCAGCACGCCGATGACGAGCACCGGCAGCAGCAGCGGCGCCGACGCGAGCGCAAGGATCCACAGCGATTGTTGCGCGACCCCGATGAAATAATCGGCTTCCATTCCGCTAACTTACAAATGAGGAAGCGAGCGATCCCATCGTCAGCGCCCAGCCGTCGACGAGGACGAAGAGCAAGAGCTTGAACGGCATCGATATGATCGTCGGCGACAACATCATCATACCCAAGGACATCAGCGCCGAGGCGACGATCAGGTCGATGACGAGGAAGGGCAGGAAGATCAGGAAGCCGATCTGGAACGCGGTCTTGAGTTCGCTGGTTACAAAAGCGGGCAGCAGGATCGAAAAGGGCACGTCCTTCGGGCTCGCATAGGTCGGCGCCTTGGCGATCTTGGCGAACATCATCAGGTCGGTCTTGCGCGTCTGCTTCATCATGAAGCCATGCAGCGCGACGCCCGAGCGCGACACCGCCTCGCCAATGTCGATCTGTTCCTGGCCATAGGGGGCGATCGCGACGCGGCTCACTTCGCTGATCACCGGCTGCATCACGAACAGCGACAGGAACAGGCTGAGGCCGACGAGCACCTGGTTCGGCGGCGTCTGTTGCAGCCCGAGCGCGTGGCGCAGGATCGACAGCACGATGATGATGCGCGTGAAGCTGGTCATCATCAGGAGCAGCGACGGCAGCACCGTCAACAGGCTCATCAAGACGAGGATCTGGAGCGACAGGCTCAAGGGCCGGCCGTCGCCGCCGATCTCGCCAACCGCGCGGCTCAGCCCGTCGGCGGCCTGCGCATAGGCGGCGGGTGCGGCGCAGAGCAGCGCGGCACCGCCGGCGAGCGCCGCAGCGCGCAGCCAGAAGCGGCGATCAGTCCGCATGGAAATCGCCCTGGCTGTCGTCGGCGATCCGCGTGATGCCGTTGCGCGAAACCGCAATCAGGACACGTTGTCCCGCGAATTCGACCACTGCGAGCTTCGATCCGGGGCCGAGCGGCAGCACGTCGATCATTTCGACGGCGCGCGTCTTGGCGGTACCCCCGACGAGCGGGACGCCCATCTGAACGCGCTTCCACAGCCACAGGCTGCCCCACGCCATGCCGCCGACGAGCGGCAGCAGGATGAGCAGGCGGAGAATATATTCGAACATCAGGCTCTCCGTTCGAAACCTTCGAGCCCGCGCGCCGGCGCGACAACTTCGGCGACCTGGATGCCATAGCGGCCGTCGATGCTGACGATCTCGCCCTTCGCGATCAGCGTGCCGTTCGCATAAATGTCGAGCAGGTCGGTCGCGGCGCGATCGAGCTCGATCACGCTGCCTTCGTCGATCGCGAGCAGTTCGGAGAGCGTCATCGAGGTCGATCCGACCTCGACCGACACGCGCAGCGAAACGCCGGCGAGCAGGTCGAAATTGGGCGCGGCGGCGATGCTCTTGTCGCGCCGGTCGGCGCGCGCGACCTTCGGGGCGTCGCTGATGTCAGTCATTGTCGGGTCCTTTTTCGATATGGTCTATCATGATCGCGGCGTTGCCATTGGCCTCGCCGATGCTGCCGAGCGCGAAGCTGCGTCCGGCGACGGTCACCGGCACATGGCGCGGCATGGTCAGCGGAATGATGTCGCCGACTTCGAGCGCGAGCAGCTTGACGAGGCTGATTTCTTGGCGTGCGAGCACCGAGCGGACGGGCATGCGCACGTCGCGCAGCGCCTTGTCGAGCGCACTGGCCCAGACCGGGTCGCCGCCGCCATTGCCCTGCATGTCGGGAAGCAGTTCGTCGCCGGCGATCCCGCGCAGCGCGGCGACCGGATAGGCGCACATGATCGTCCGCCCCTCGAACGGGGCGCCGCGCAGCGTAAAGCGCTGGACGAACAATTCATCGTCGGCGCGCACCGCGGCGAGCTTGGCGGGATCGGCGGTGACGCAATCGAGTTCGGGTTCGATCGCGAGCTTGCCGCGCCATGCGGCGGCAAGCTGCATCCCGATGTCGCGGCCGAGGCGGGCGGCGAAACGATCCTCAGCGTCGGTCAGTTCCTCGCGCTCGGCGGCGAGCTGACCGCGGCCGCCGTAGAAGATGTCGACGAGCTGGAGCAGCAGCGAGCGCGAACCCGCGAGCAGCACCGGACCCTTGAGCGGCGGTGCATGATAGCGCCAGAAGATCGCCGGGGCGGCCGATGCGCTCCACTCGGCGAAGCTCACCTGTTCGGCGCCCGCGCGTTCGACCTGAACCGCGGGCGCGCCGAGCGCGCGGATCAGGTCGCGCAAGCTGCGCGCAAACTGGTTCGCCACGCCCTCGAGCGCGGGGAAGGCATAGCCGTCGGCCGCCTTGCGCAGCAGCAGCGATTCCTTCGTATCCGCGGGCGCGGCCGCAACTGCGGGTGCAGGTGCGGCCGGTGCCTTCACGGCTTTGACGGTTTTGGTACTGGTGGTCACTGAATCACCAGGCTCGTGAAATAAACATTGTCGACACCCCCGAAACCTTCCTTGTCGCGCAGCACATCATTGATCGCGGCCGTCAGCTGACGCTGCAGCCGCTGTTTTCCCTGTGATGTGGAGAGCAACGCCGGATCCTGTTCGGCGAGCACCATTAGCACGACCGAACGAATTGGCACGGCCTGCCGTTTGATATTGTTGATAACCTTGCCGTCGTAGAAGGTCGAAAGGCTGATACCGACCTGCAGGAACCCCGACCCGTCGGCGAGGTTCGTCGTGAAGCTGTCGGCGATCGGGTAGTAGGTGATCTCATATTTCTTGGGGTCGACCTTGAACTTGTCGTTCGGGACCGACACCGTGCCGACCTTCGGCGGCGCTTCCTTGTCTTCGCTCTCTGCGGCCGGCTCGGGCTCGCCTTCGCTGCGCAGGACGAGCTTGGGGAAATGATCCTCGGGCTTCGCCTCGTGCGCCGACAGCGCGCCGAAATAGATGCCCGCGCCCGCGCCCGCGCCGATCAGCGCGATCGCGGCGATGCCGATGAACAGCAGCTTCTTGAACTTGCCCTTCTTCTTGGGGGCGCCTTCGACAATATCCTTGGCCATGATGGGACCCTTTCTGGTCAGGCGAAGCGGCCGCGGCGGTCGGCGGCGCGGTCTTCGTCGCGCGGCTCGGCGCGTTCGGTGGCGGTTTCGATGAGATGCGACGGATCGGGCGCGGCGGTGCGGCCCTGACCCTGGCCTTGGCTCTGCGACTGGCGTCCGGCCTCACCCGGCGTGCAGGTTACTTCGGCGCCGGCGACGCGCACGCCCTGCTGGCGGAGGTCCTCGACCAGACGGCCCTGCGCGGCGGTAACGATCGTCGCGGTCGCTTCGTGATGCGTATCCATCTTCAGCGACATGCCTTCGTCGCCCATCTGCATCGCGACGTCGAGGCGGCCGAGGTGGCGCGGCATCAGGCGAAAGCTGATGTCGCCGCTGTCCGATTTGGTCGCGGCGATGTCGCGCGCGAGCTGGTCGATCCACGCGCCGTCGCTGTCCATGTCGAGCACGCGTTCGGCGAGCGGCACCGGGGCGGCGGCATCGGCGAGCATCGCCGCGCCCTGTGTGGCGGGTTGCGCAAAGAGGATCGTCATCGACGGGGCGGCTTCGACGGGCTTGGCCGACTGTGGTTCGATGCCAGCGAAGATCGGCATCGGCATCGCGGCATCGCGCGCGCGGGCAGCGACGGGAGCCGCTGGCGCGCTGTTGTCGGCTGGAGCCGCAGCGGCTTCGACCGGTTTGGCGGGCTTCGCCGCGGCCGGAACGATCACGGCGACGACCGCCGCCAAGTCGGCGGCCGGGACGGTTGGCGCTGCCGTGGCGGTTTCGCTTGTCTCCGCACCCCCGGTTTCGGCGTCGCTTCCGGTTTCGGCGGGCACTGGCTTGCCGGTCGCCGGCGCGTTGCCGGGGACAGCGCCGTTCAGCGCGATCAGCAGGTTCGCGGCGAGCACCGCGGCGGCGGCTTCGATGGGCTCCGCCTTCACGACCGGGGCTTTGACGGCCGCATCGGTTTCGACGGGCAGGGCATCGGCGGTCGGCGTGATGGCTGGGGCGGGCAGCGCCTGTTCGATCTTGATCGTCGTCGCGGCAGCAGCTGCAACCGGCGCGGCAGCCACCGGCGCGGCAGCCACCGGCGCGGCGGCCACTGGCGCGGCGGCGAGCAGCTGGTCGAAGCTCGAGCCTTCGCCGCCATCGACCGAGAGCTGGCCGATGTTGGCAAGGAAGGTCGCGAAGCCCGCGGGCATCGCGACCTGCGCCGTGGGGAGGGAGGGCGCGCTCATCATGACGCGCCGCCTTCGATCAGGCGCAGGCGCATGCCGGCGCGCGGGCGGTGCGGGCGGTTGGCGTCTTCGCGGCGTTCCTGTTCGACTTCGGCCGACTTGCGGCTGCGTTCGTACAGGCGGACCGCCGATTCTTCCTTGACCATCGCGCTCTGCGCCAGCGCGCCCATCTGGTCGCGGCGCTGGCTGGCGTTGCTCAGCGGTGCGGTCAGGCTTTCCTGCGCGATGTCGAGCCGCATCGCGAGCTCGCCGATCGAGTTGAGCGCGCGGCCGGCGACGGCGCCCTTGGCCATCGCCAGGTCGACGCGCAGCGTTTCGAGCCGCTTCGCCAGTTCGACGAGGTTCGCGAGTTCGCCATTGGCGCGTGCCAGATTGGCTTCCGCCATCTGATGTTCGACGGAGCGCACGCGGATGATGCGTTTGCGGCGTGCGGTGCGGGCGTTCATGCGGAATATCCTTCAATCAGGGTTTGGCGGGAATTTTGAAAATCGACCTGCGCCTTGGCGGGCTGAGACACGAAGGCGATCTGGTCGGCGTGGCGCGCGATGGCGGTGTCGAGCACCGGATCGGCGCCGGCGACGTACGCGCCCATCAGCATCAGATCGCGATTCTCTTCATAGACCGACCAGAGCTGGCGGAAGCGCGCGGCGGCGGCGGCATGCTCGGGATCGACCGAATCGACCATCGTGCGCGACAGCGACCGCGCGACGTCGATCGCGGGATAGACGCCCTGTTCGGCGAGCTGGCGCGACAGGATGATATGGCCGTCGACGATCGCGCGCGCGCTGTCGACGACGGGATCGTCGATGTCGCCGCCATCGGCGAGCACGGTGTAAAGCGCGGTGATCGAGCCGCCGGTCAGGCGGTCGATGCCGGCGCGTTCGCACAGCGAAGGAATGAGCGCGAAGACCGAAGGCGGATAGCCCTTCATCGTCGGCGGTTCGCCCAGCGTCAGCCCGATCTCGCGCTGTGCATGCGCGACGCGGGTCAGGCTGTCGATCAACAGCAATACCTTCTTGCCCTCGGCGCGAAAGGCTTCGGCGATCGCGGTGGCGCGCATCGCGGCGCGCAGGCGAAGCAGCGGCGGATGGTCGGCGGGAACCGCGACGACGACCGACTTCTTGCGCACTTCGGGGGGCAGCTTGGTTTCGACGAAATCGCTGACCTCGCGGCTGCGCTCGCCGATCAGGCCGACGACGATGACGTCGCATTCGGTGCCCGCGATCATCTGACCCATCAGCACCGATTTGCCGACGCCCGAACCCGCGATAATCGCGACGCGCTGGCCTTCGCCGACGGTGAGCAGGCCGTTGATTGCGCGAACGCCCATGTTGAGCGGGCGGGTGACGCGGCCGCGGCGCAGCGGATTGACCTTGCGGCCGGCGAGCGGCCACTGGAATTGCGACTTGATCGCCGGGCGGCCGTCGAGCGGGTTGCCCTGCGCGTCCATGATGCGGCCGAGCAACGTCTTGCCGACCGCGACCATCGAGCTGGCACCATGCGGCTCGACCGGCGCGCCGGTGACGAGCGGCATGTTGGTGTCGAAGGGCAGGACAAGGCTGCGGTGACCGCGAAAGCCGACGACTTCGCCATAGACATAATCATTGTTCGCCGAACGGATGCGGACATTGCTGCCGAGCGGCTGCGGGAAACCCGACACTTCGAGCATGATGCCCTCGTGCGAAACAAGCGTGCCGATGCGGCGCGGCGATGCGTTCGTCAGGTCGACGGGGTCGAGCAGCTGCTGCGCGCTCATGGCAAGGCGGCGCGTCATGCGGCCTCTCCGGTGCCCAGCGCGGTGCGCAGTTCGTCGAGATAGACGGCGCGGCCATGTTCGATCCAGCCGGTCGATGTTTCGAGGCGGACGGTGCCGCGCACCATCGCAGGATCGCTCTCGATCGCCAGCGTCAGCGGGGAATCGGCGAGCAGCACGGCATCGTCGGGATGGACCCACAAGGTGCGCGCCTTGTCGGCGTCGGCGACCATCGCGGCGGCGGTTTCGGCCTGCGCCTGCAGCCATGCGGCGTCGATCGGCGCGGCGGCGACGATCTGGCGCACCAGCCGTTCGACGGTCTCGGCGATCAGCTGCGCGAGTTCTTCGCTCGGCTCGTCCTGCAACGCTTCGGAACCGGCGAGCAGTGCGAGCAGCTGGTGACGCTCGGCGACGAAGGCGGCTTCGGCGAGGCGTTGGCCTTCGGCGAGGCCGAGCGCGAACGGATCGTCAAGGTCCAGGTCGTCGAGGCTTTCCTGCTCGGTCGCCTGCGCCGCGTAGGTCGCGGGCGCGAAGGACATCGGGCGAAAGCCGCTGCTGCGCGCCATCGCGTCTGCGAGGGTGACGGGCGAAAAGCCTGCTTCGGTGGCGCGATCAGACATAGTCGTCGCCGCCGCCTGCGATCATGATTTCGCCGGCTGCCGCCATCTGGCGGACGGTCTGCATCACGCTCTTTTGCGCATCGTCGACGTCGGCGCGCTTGACCATCGTCATTTCGGCCATTTCGTCACGGATCGTTTCCGCTGCGCGCTGCGACATCGTGGCGAGGCACATGTCGACCATCTCGTCGTCGGCACCCTTGAGCGCGATCGCGAGCTGGGCGGCGTCGACCGAGCGCAGCACGCTGCTGAGGCTCTTCTTGTCGAGGTCGCGCAGATTTTCGAAGATGAACATTTCTTCTTCGATCGTCTGGGCGAGCACGCGGTCGTGCTTCTTCAGCGACCGGAGCGTGCGTTCCGAAAGCTGCTTCGGCATTTTCTTCATGATCTTGGCGACGTCGCTGGGGCCGCCGATCGCCTGCTTGGCGACGCGCTGGCCATCGACATTGGCGCTCGCGAGCACCGCTTCGAGATCCTCGATCGCCGCGGCGGGGACCGAGGTCAGCATCGCGGCGCGCAGCACCAGATCGGCCTGCAGTACTTCGTCGAGCGTTTCGATCGCGCGCGCGGCGACATCGGGGACAAGCACCGAGAGGATCAGCGCGCCGACCTGCGGATGCTCGTTGGCGAGCAGCCCGCTGATTGCGTCGACGTCCATCCAGCGCAGCATTTCGAGCGACGCGGCGCTCCGCTGCGGCGCGACGGCGGCGAGGATATTGTCGGCGCGGACGTTGCCGACGGCTTCGTTGATCACGGTGCGGATGCGCGTATCGGCGCCGATCGCGAGCGCGCTGACGTCGCGGCTTCGCGTCACGAAGCGGTCGAGCGCCTGCCCGATCTGCTGCTCGCTGGCATTGGCGGTGTCGAACATCGCTTTCGCCAGCTGGCGGACTTCTTCGGGGCCGAGCTGTTTCAGGATCGTTGCGGCTTCGCTTTCGTCGAGCAGCATCAGCAGGATCGCGGCGGCGGCCGATCCTTCAATCGCGGGCATGGTGGGCGCGTTGCCCAATTCAGCAACCTCAGGCACGGGCGCCCTCCTGCATCAGATGGCGGACGACGAGTGCGGCGCGGGCCGAGTCCTGACGGACGAAGGCGCGGACGAGGTTGGCTCGCGCTTCATAGCTCGGCGCCTGCTCGATCATCTCGAGGGTGATTTCGCGGCCGCCCTGACCGCTGGCGAGCGCCGGGCGGTCGGTGGCGGCGAGCAGCGACGCTTCGAGTTCCTGATTCTGTGCGATGCGTTTGGCGGCGCGCTCCTTCGCGGCGCGGATCATCGGGCGGCCGATGAACAGGAAGGCGAGCAGCGCGGCGAGGATCGCGCCGACCTGCTTGACCAGCGGCAGGAACCAGCCCTGGTCATAAAAGGCGGGCGGGCTGTCTTCGACCTGCACGAACGGACGCTGGTTGATCGCGACCAGGTCGCCGCGCGTTGCGTCATAGCCGATCGCGCCCTTCACCAGATTGTCGATCTTGGTGAGATCGGCCTGCGTCAGTGCCTTCTTGCCCTGGTTCAATGCGACGGCGACCGAGACGCGGCGCAGCTTGCCTTGCGGCGAGTGCGTCACCGAAATCTCGCGGCCGACTTCATAGGCGCGCGCGGCATTTTCATTGCTCTCGGTTCCGGGCGCCGGGGGCGCGCCGGGTGGGACCGTTTGCGGACCGGTCGCGGTGATGGTGGTTGCCTGCGGCGGCTGGTTCGACAGCGCGCCGGGGATACCGACCGCGGGGGCGTTCGTGCCGCTGGTCGAGCGGGTGATCTGTTCGCTGGTGAGCGCGCGGTCGTTTTCGGGGAAGCTTTCGCGCGTCGCCTGGCTTTCGGACATGTCGACGTCGGCATGGACCTCGACGGAATAGTTGCCGGCGCCGAGCATCGGGCCGAGCAAGGTGTCGAGCGCGCGGCGGAAGCGGTCTTCGACCTGCACCTGCAGCTGGAACGCCTTCATGTCGCTGCCCGATGCGGTGTCGGACAGCAGCGCGCCGCGCTGGTCGATCACCGACACCTGATCGGCGTTCATCCCGGGGATCGACGAGGCGACGAGGAAACGGATCGCCTGCACCTGACCGTCACTGAGCGAGCGGCCGTTTTGCAGCGTCAGCATCACCGATGCGGTGGCGGGTTTGTCTTCGCGGACGAACAGGCTGGGTTCGGCGGCGGCGACATGGACGCGCGCGCTCTTGACCGCGTCGATCGTCTCGATCGTGCGCGACAGGTCGGCCTCGCGCGCCGAGCGCAAAGCTTCGCCTTCGATCGCGCGGCTCGACCCCATGGGCAGCGCCGCGATCAGGCTGTCGCCGCTCGGCGCCGCCTTGGGCAGGCCCTGCCCGGCGAGCGCGATGCGCGCCTGATGGAGCTTGTCGGCGTCGACCGTCAGCGCGCCGGTGGTCGGGTCGATGCTGTGCGCGATGCCCTGCGTCTGCAGCGCGTCGGCGACCGCCGCCTTGTCGGTGTCGTCGAGCCCGGCGAACAGCTGCGCCTGCGGGGCCGTCTGCATCGTGAAATAGGCGAGCGCGGCGATGCCGATCGCCGACGTCATTGCGATTGCGGGCAGCGCGCGCTGGACGGCGGGCTGGCGCATGAACTGGGTCAACGGTGCGAGCCGGCCGCTCAGGACGGGGGCGGGGAGGCGGTTCGCGTTACCGTCGTCAACGGGGGTAAGGATCTGGGTCTCGGCCATGGATTACACCGGCATGTTCATGATGTCGCGGTACGCGGACAGCAGCTTGTTGCGGACTTGCAGGGTGGTTTCGAAGCCGAGCGAGGCTTTCTGGCGCTCGATCATCACGCTGACGATGTCGTGCGTGTCGCCGCGTTCATAGGCTTCGGTGATCTGGCTCGCCTTCGACTGCTGCGCGTTGACCTGTTGCAGCGCGTTGTTGATCGCGGCGCCGAAATCGGGGGTTCCTCCTGCGCCGCCTTCGGCCCCGCCGATACCGCCGCGGCCCGCGGCGCGCTGCAACGCCTGGTTCTGATTGAGGATCGAACTGCGCATCTGCAGCAGCCGGCTCGGGTCAATCGTGCTCATTGCTTTCCATCCGTCCTGATGGCGGCGATGTGCCGCACGCAAAGAACAATGCAAAGCGCGTGCCAAAAAGATTAATGGCTTGTTTTCAGTTCATTGGCCCGAATTGTTTCGGGCTCTCAGGCCATTTCGGCATTTTTTTGACAGGCGGGCTTAAGCGCCGCCGCCGCCCGCCGTTACTGCTTTCGTGACCGCTCCTCGAGCCCTCACATCACGGGAATGGCCATCGAGGCCGGAAAGGAACAAAGATGACTGTCATCAACACCAATGTGAGCGCGCTTCGCGCCCAGAACAACTCGCGCGTTGCCAACCAAATGCAGTCGAAGGCGATGGAACGCCTGTCGAGCGGCAAGCGCATCAACAGCGCCAAGGACGACGCGGCTGGCCTCGCCATTGCGACCCGCATGAACGCTGCGTCGCGCGGCTTCACCCAGGCGATCCGCAATGCCAACGACGGTATTTCGCTGGCCCAGACCGCCGACAGCGCCGCCGGCAGCATCTCGGACATCCTCATCCGTATGCGCGACCTGTCGATGCAGGCATCGACCGGCACGCTCAGCGATCCCGATCGCGTGCTGGTGCAGAAGGAAGTCACCGCGCTGGTCGCGCAGATCGGCGACGTCGTCGGTCAGACCACGTTCAATGGCAACGCCCTGCTGGATGGCAGCGCCGCAACCGGTTTCAATATCCAGACCGGCATCAACGCTACCGAGGTCGTGAACATCACCATCGCGAACCTCGGCACGGCCGGCACGGCTCTTACCGGCGTCGGTGCAATCACCGTCGCTACGGAGGCCGGGGCCACGGCTGCGCTGGCAGTGCTTGACACGGCGATCGATAATGTCGCCAGCGAACGCGCCAATCTCGGTGCGCAGCAGAACCGCCTGACCTCGGCTGTCGATAATTTGACGTCGCGCGTCACCAATCTGGACGAAGCGAAGTCGCGCATCGAAGACGCCGATTTCTCGGTCGAATCGACGAACCTCGCCGCCGCCGGCATCCTGGCACAGGCATCGACCGCGATGCTCGCCCAGGCGAACCAGAGCTCGCAGGGCGTGATGAACCTGCTCCGCGGCTAAACTTCGCGAACAAATTTCAGGCTATATTCGGTTGGTCCCTTAGATAGCCTGATCCGATGCCCCGGCCCCCACAGCCGGGGCATCATCTTTTTGCGAAGGCGCGTCGCCTCGCGCGGTGGGGGAGCGGGCCGGTGGCGCTTCCGGCGTTAGCCGGAAAACATGCCGCTCAATGAAAATCCCGCGACTTGGGCAGGATGCGGACGTCGCGTGGGTGGCCATGCTTTGCCGCATAGCCGCGCGGTAGCTGCGGATGCCTGACCTCGTCGGCCCGGCAGACGTCGGGGTCGAAGCGCCGGTCGCTCCCCAGCGTATCGAGCATCGCGGTCCGGTCGACGATCCGCGTCGCCATCAGGTGGATCACGCCTTCCTTGCTCCGCTGCACCTCGCCCTCGGCGAGCATCAGCCGCGACGCCATGACGGCGCGGCGATAGCGTTCGAAATGGCGCGCCCACAGCAGGATGTTGACGATCCCGCCCTCATCCTCGAGCGTGATGAAGATCGCATTGCCCTTGCCGGGGCGCTGGCGGATCAGCACGACGCCCGCGGTCCGGACGATCGAGCCGTTCTTCGCTGCTGCGACCTCTGCCGCACCCAGCACGCCTTCGCGCGCGAAATCGCCCCGCAGGAATGCCATCGGATGGCCTTTCAGCGACAGCCGCGTCGTCTGATAATCGGTGAGCACATGTTCGACCATCGGCGTCGGTGGCAGCTGCGCATCCTCCTCGGCGCCGAGCTCGTTCGCCTCGGCCGCGCCGAACAGCGGCAGCACACCCTGCCGGACGCGCCGTGCATCCCATAACGCCGGCCGCCGTTCGAGCCCCATCGAACGGCACGCATCGGCCTCGGCGAGCAGGCGCAGCGCGCGCGACGGCAGGTTTGCTCGGCGCGCCAGTTCTTCGACCGAGGCGAAGGGGGTGGTTCGCGCATCGACAATCTCTTTCGCCCATTCCTCGCGAAACCCGTCGACCTGCCTGAAACCGAGCCTGAGCGCGAGGCTACCGTCGTCGCGCCGTTCGAGGCTATTGTCCCAAAAGCTGTCGTTCACATCGACCTCGCGCACCTCGACCCCATGCTCGCGCGCATCGCGAACGAGCTGCGCGGGGGCGTAGAAACCCATCGGCTGCGAATTGAGGATCCCGCAGGCGAAAACCGCGGGATGGTGGCATTTCAGCCAAGAGGACACATAGACGAGCTTGGCGAAAGACTGGGCATGGCTTTCGGGAAAGCCATAGCTGCCGAAGCCCTCGATCTGTTTGAAGCAGCGCGCGGCGAAGTCGGGTTCATAGCCGCGGCGAACCATGCCGCCGATCATCTTCTCCTTATATTGGTGGATCGTCCCGGCATTGCGAAAGGTCGCCATTGCACGGCGCAGACCATTGGCTTCATCAGGGGTGAATTCAGCGGCAACAATGGCGAGTTTCATCGCCTGTTCCTGGAATAGCGGGACGCCGCATGTCCTGCGAAGCAGATTGTAAAGTTCCTTGGGATCGTGCGGCGGCGCAGGAGAAGGATAGTCCACCGCTTCCTCGCCAGCACGACGCTTCAGATATGGGTGAACCATGTCCCCTTCGATCGGGCCCGGCCGAACGATCGCGACCTGAATGACAAGATCATAGAACTCACGCGGGCGCAGCCTCGGCAGCATGTTGATCTGCGCACGGCTCTCGACCTGGAAAACCCCGATGCTATCCCCCTCGCACAGCATGTCATAGACAGCCTTGTCTTCTTCCGGGAGCGATTTGAGATCGTGATCGCCCAGATCGTGCAGCCGCATCAGATCGAAACATTTACGGATGCAGGTCAGCATCCCGAGCGCGAGCACATCGACTTTCATCAAGGCGAGTTCGTCGATGTCGTCCTTGTCCCATTCGATGAAGGTGCGGTCTTCCATCGCGGCATTGTGGATGGGCACCGTCTCGTCGAGGCGGTCCTCGGTGAGCACATAACCACCGACATGCTGCGACAGATGGCGCGGGAAAGTGAGCAGCTGCGCGACGATCCATTGCAGCCGCGCAATATCGTCCAGCCGGGGGTCGAGGCCCGCTTCGATGAAGCGCTCGATGGGCATCTCGCTGCCCCAGCTGCCCCAGGTCGTGTCGGCTAGCCGCTGTGTTATGTCCTCGCTGAGCCCAAGCGCCTTTCCGACCTCGCGCACCGCGCTGCGCGGACGATAATGAATCACCGTCGCGGCAATGCCCGCGCGCCGCCGCGTGTAGCGGCGATAGACATATTGCATCACCTCCTCGCGCCGTTCGTGCTCGAAATCGACGTCGATGTCGGGTGGCTCGCGCCGCTCTTCGGACAGGAAGCGCGTGAAGAGCAGATTGTTCGCGATGGGATCGATCGAAGTGATCTCGAGCAGATAGCAGACGAGCGAATTCGCTGCCGAACCGCGCCCTTGGCAAAGGATGGGCGGGTCGCGTGTGCGTGCATGATTCACAATGTCGTGGACAGTCAGGAAGTAGCAGGCGAAGTTGCATTTGCGGATGAGGGAGAGCTCCTCCTTCAGCACTGCCTGCCAACGGTCGGGTAATCCGCCGGGATGAAGCTTGTTCGCGGCTTCCATCACTATATGTTCAAGCCAGCTTTGGGGCTCCCAGCCTTCGGGGACCGGCTCGTGTGGATATTCATACTCCAGGTCTCGCAGCGAAAAACCGATGCGATCGAGGATCTTTGTGCTTTCGTCGACCGCTTCGGGACAGGTACGGAAAAGGCGCCGCATTTCCTGCGGCGATTTCAGATGGCGCTCGCCATTGGCGCACAGCAGGCGGCCGGCATCGTTGAGATTGCTGCCCTCGCGAATGCAGGTGATGACATCGTGCAGCGGCCGCTGCTTGCGTGTGGCGTAAAGCGCGTCGTTCGTCGCCAGCATCGGAATGCTGACACGATCTGCCAAGGCGCTTAGCCGGGAGAGGCGGCGGCGATCGCTGCCGCCTCTTGGCATCGTCGCACCCAGCCATAGCGAGCCCGGTGCGACCTCGGCCAGGCGGTGCAGGATCGGTTCATCCTTTTCGGTCGCCATCGCGATCAGGGCCATATCCTCGCAATGGATCAGCAGATTCTGGAGCTTCATCACGCAATCGCCCTTTGTGGTGCGTCGATTGCCGATGGTCAGCATCCGCGTCAGTCGGCCCCACCCATGTCGCGTGGTCGGATAGGCGATGATGTCAGGCGTGCCGTCGTCGAAGACCAGCCGGGCACCGACGACGAGCTTTAGCGGAGGTAGCTCGATCCCTTCCTCTGCAGCATCTTCGCGTAGCTTCCGCAGTCCGGTCAGCGCCCGCACCACCCCTGCAACGCTGTTGCGGTCGGCGATGCCGATGCCGGTCATGCCGAGGTTGATCGCCTCTGCTACCATTTCATGGGGATGCGATGCGCCGCGCAGGAAGCTGTAGTTGGTCGCGGTGACCAGTTCGGCGAAGCCGGGCTCGGCTGGCGTTTCGAGGGAGGGCGTGTCGCTCATGCGAAGACTCCGTGGATATACCAGCGCGGGTCGGGCTTTTCGTCATAGAGGCCGTGGCGAAAGAGCCAGAAGCGGCGGCCTTGCGCATCTTCGACGCGGTAATAATCGCGCGTCAGCCCGCCATTGTCGCGGCGGCGCCACCATTCGGCGGCGATGCGTTCGGGGCCTTCGTAACGGCGGATCGCGTGCGTCGCGCGGCGCCAGCGGAAATGGTGTGGTGGGCCGTCGGGGACCTCGGCGATCACCTCGATCGGCTGCGGCGGGTCGAAAAGGTGGAAGGGGCGCGTCGGCGGCTCGCCCGGTTCGGGCGCCTGCCAGGGCAAAGGCACCGGCGCGTCGATCGCGGGCAGTTCGAGCTGCGCCTGCTCGGGGATATGCGTATCGGCGGGGCGGAGCCGCCGAACCCGGCCGCGGCCGAGGCGCGTCGTCAGCCGGTCGGCGAGCTCGTCCATCGCTGCGCCCTCGTTCGCAGCGCGGACCGCGCCGCCCTCGAGATTCAATTGCGTCGCGCCGAGCGCTTCGAGCCGCGGCACGGCAAGGCGGATCATGTCGAAGCCGAAACCGGGGTCGAGCGGGTCGGCGAGGCTGTCCATGCGTTCGGCGAACAGGCGCATGGCGAGGCCCACGTCGCGCGTCGGGTGCCCGGTTTCGATCGCGATGCTGCGCGCGAGGCCATCGCTGCGAAAGAAGGTGGCGCGGAAATGGCGCCCGCCCTTGCCGCGTTTGCCAAGCTCCTCGATCGCTTCGCCCACGAGTTCGGCGAGTATCTTGGTTGCGTGCGCCGTGCTGCCGAGCGGCTCGGCGAAGCGGCGTTCGGTGACGACGGGCGGCGGGGCGATGCGCGGGTCGAGCGGGCTGGGGGCATCGCCGAGCAGGCGGCGCAGCGCCATTGCGGCGTCGGCGCCGAAGCGTGCGGCGATATTCGCCATCGGGCGGCTCGCGAGGTCGCCGATCGTCTTCAATCCCGCGCGGACGAGCGCGGTCGTCGCTTCGGCTTCGAGTTCGAGCGCCGCGACGGGCAGGCGGCGGATCGCCTGCGCCTCGTCGGGGGCGGGGCGCGTCTGGTAGCGCGCGAGTGCACGCGCAGCGTTTGCGGTGGGGCCGAGCGCGTGGCGCAAGGTCATGCCGAGCCGCGCCAGGCGCATTTCGACATCGCTCACGAGATCCGCCTCGCCGCCGTACAGATGTTCGGCGCCCGCGATATCGAGGATCAGCCCGTCGGGCGCGTCGAGCGCGACAAGCGGAGAGTAGCGCGCGCAGCCCTGCGCGAGCCGGTCGAGCCAGTCCTGATCGAGGACCGGATCGTGCGGGACGACGGCGAGTTCGCCAATCTGCGCGCGCGCATCGGCGAGCGGCATGCCGACGCGCAGCCCGACCGCCTCCGCACCGACGCTCGCAATCCGCATCGCGCCGCGTTGCTTCTCGGCGAGGACGAGCGGGGCGTCAGGCGGCCGCGGCGCCGTGCGAAGCCATCGCTCGGCGGGCAGGAAGGGGAAGAAGAGCGCCAGATAGCGCCGAGTCCCCGAAGCTTTTTTCGTCATGGTTCCAGTCCAGGCGCCAGCGGGCGGGCGCAGAGCCGCCGCGCCAGCGCAGCAATTCGAGGTCGAAGGCGGGCGCGCCGGGGGCGTTCGCTTCGAGGGCGTGCGAGGCGGCGGCGGCGACACTCCAGCGCGTCTCGGCGACGCTCGGCGCCGGCGCGGCGTTGAGCCGGAGCATCAGCAGCGTGGTGCCCGCATCGCGCGCGCCGAGCGCGAGGCGCCGCCCCGCAGTGAGGTCGAGCAAGGGGAATTTCCCCCAGCTTTCGACGATCACCGCCGCCGATCCCGCAGAGCGGATCGCATCGTTGGCGCAGGCGAGCAGCATCTTGGGATCGGCGGTCTCGACGAGCAGCAGCCGGTCGGGGTCGCCGCCGAGCTCGGCAATCCCGGGTGCATAGATATGGCCGGTGCGCTTGCCGGCATCGTTCGTGCGGAGCCAGATCAGCGGCGCCTTGCCCGGCGTACGCAGCGCGATGAGCGCGGCAAAGGCGGCGGCGCTCGTCGCGTCGAGCGCATCGGCGGCGAAAAATTCATGGGTGCGCCCGACTGCGAGGCCGCCGCCGATCGCGGCGTCGAAGCGCGCGTGCCCGCTCGCCAGCCAGCCGTCGGCCCGGCGGCTTTCGAAACCGCCATTGGCGGTCAGCCGGGCGATGCGTTTGCGCAGCCCGGCGAGTATGGGAGACGACTCGCACATCATTTGTTCCTGATATGTTCTATTAGCGCGCGAGCGGGGGCGATTGTCAAGATGAGTCGGAGAATGCCCTTTCCGTCATGCCAGGCTTGATCCGGCATCCCCGGATCGAATCCGGGGTGACGAAGCTATTGGGGTGCAGGTGTGGTCGAACCCGCGCTGCTGTCGCCGCCCAGCGTACGGAACAGCGCGATTCGCGTCTGGGCGAGCAGCAATTGCGTCCCGACCTCGCTCCGGCGCGCCGAATAGAGGCTGCGCTGCGCGTCGAGGCTGGAGAGGAAGCTGTCGACGCCGCCCTTGTAGCGCGCGTCGGCGAGCGTCGCCGTGTCGGCGGCGGCTTCGCTGTTCGCCGCCGCCGCGCGGACGCGCTCCGAAATCGTGCCCTGCACCGCGAGCGCGTCGGCGACCTCGCGGAACGCGGTCTGGATCGCGCCCTCATAGCCCGCGAGCGCCGCGTCGCGCTGCGCCTCGCTGACCGCCACCCCGGCGCGGCGGCCGCCGGCGTCGAAGATCGTCGCGGTGGCATCGCCGCCCGCCGACCAGTTGAACGACCCGCTGTCGAACAGGCTGCCGAGCGCATTGCTCGCAAAGCCGAGCAACCCGGTGAGCGAAATCGACGGGAACAGCTGCGCGCGCGCGACGCCGATGTCGGCATTGGCGGCGCGCAGGCCATATTCGGCCTCGATCACATCGGGACGGCGCAGCAGGATTTCCGAACTGACCCCGGCGGGAAGCGAGACGATCGCGGGCGTCACTTCGGTCAGGTTCGCGGGCAGCAGCGCGCGGTCGACATCGCCGCCGACGAGCAGGCGGATGAGATTCTCGTCCTGCGCGAGCGCAGTCCTTTGCTGCGCGATCGAATCCTCGGCGGTCGCGAGGATCTGTTCGGCTTGGCGGAGATCGGTGCGCGGCGCGACGCCGCCGTCGAGCCGCGCCTTGGTCAGCCGCACGCTTTCGCGCGCATTGGCGGCGGTGTCCTCGGCGATTTTCAACAGGTCGCGGTCGGCGCCATAGGTTGTCCACGCGTCGGCAAGATTGGCGATCAGCGCGAGGCGCACGGTACGCGACGCCGCCTCGGTGCCGAGCGCGCGATTGCGGTCGGCCTCGGTCGCGTTGGCGAGCTTGCCGAACAGGTCGAGTTCGAACGCGGTGATGCCGCCGCGCAGCGAGAAATCGCCGCTGCCTCCCCCGCTACCGATGCTGCCGCTATCCGAATAGCCCGCGCCGGCGCTGATCCCGAGCTCGGGAAATTGCCCCGACCGCGTGACGCGCACCTGCGCGCGCGCCGCGGCAACATTGGCGTAGGCGACACGCAGGTCGCGATTGTTCGCGAGCGCCTGATCGGTCAGCGTCTGCAGCCGCGGATCGGTGAATACGCTTTTGTAGGAGAGGAGCGGCAATGCCGCCTCGCTCTGCAACAGATAGGCGTCGCCGGCGGGCCAGCTTTGCGGCACCGGCGCCGCCGGCAGCACCGTTTTCGGCGCGAGCGAGCAGCCGGCGAGTGCGAGCGTGCTCGCCATCAGCAGGGCGCGGGCGCCGATCATGCCGGCACCTCCGCCGCGCCTTCATCCGTGCCCCCATCCTTGTTCTTGCCGAACCGTGCGCGCGCCGCCGCGAGGCCATCGCGCACGCCGCGGCGGACGAGGACGAAGAAGAGCGGGATGAAGAAGATCGCGAGGAAGGCGGCGGTGAGCATACCGCCGATCACCGAAGTGCCGATCGCGACGCGGCTGTTCGCGCCGGCGCCGGTCGCAATCGCGAGCGGCAGCACGCCGAAGATGAAGGCAAAGCTCGTCATCAGGATCGGGCGCAGGCGGATGCGCGCCGCGGCGATCGCCGCCTCGATCACGCGCTTGCCCTTGCGCTCTTCCTGCTCGGCGAACTCGATCATCAGGATCGCGTTCTTCGCCGCGAGCCCCATCGTCGTGAGCAGGCCGATCTGGAGATAGACATCGTTTTCGAGCCCGCGCAGATTGACGGCAAAGATCGCGCCGATCAGCCCGAGCGGAATGACGAGCAGCACCGCGAGCGGGATCGACCAGCTTTCGTAAAGCGCCGCGAGGCAGAGGAAGACGACGAGCAAGGACAGGCCATAGAGCAAAGGCGCCTGCCCCGAAGAGAGGCGCTCCTGATAGGACGACCCCGACCAGGCGACGCTGGTGCCAGGGATTTCGCCCGCCATCCGCTCCATCTCGTCCATCGCCTCGCCCGAACTGGTGCCCGGCGAGGGCTGGCCCGAAATCTCGAACGCGGGCACGCCCTGGAAGCGCGAGCTGCTGCTCGGCGTCGTCGACCAGCCGGTCTTGGCGAAGGCGGAGAAAGGCGACATTTCGCCGTCGGCGGACCGGACATACCATTGGCCCAGATCTTCGGGGCGCGCGCGATAGGGGGCGTCGCCCTGGACATAGACGCGCTTGACGCGGCCCTTGTCGATGAAGTCGTTGACGTAGCGGCCGCCCCACGCGGTCGCGAGGGTCGAATTCACATCGGCATTGTCGATGCCATATGCCGTCAGCCGCTGCGTATCGACGTCGATCTTCAGCGTCGCGACGTCGGGCAGATCGGACAGGCGCACCGAGGTCAGCTTGGGATTCGCATTCGCCGCCGCGAGCAATTTTTCGCGCGCTTCGGCGAATTCGGCGCGGCTCATCCCGCTCCGGTTCTGGAACTGCATCGTGAAGCCCGACGAATCGCCGAGCCCGCGCACCGCGCCGGGGACGAGCGCGAAAATCTGGGCATCGCGAAGGCCGCTCAGCGCCTTGCGCGCGCGTTCGGCGATCGCATCGGCGGTATTTTCCGTGCCCGGCCGGTCGTCCCAATGGGTGAGGTTGACGAAGCCCTGCCCGGTGTTCTGGCCCGCCGCCGCACCGCCGCCGCCGCCCGCGATCAGGAACAGCGCCTGCACATTGGCCTTTTCCGCGGTCATCATATATTTTTCGATTTCATCGCGCACTTCGAGCGTGCGCGCCTGCGTCGCGCCCGCGGGCAGGCGGAACTGGACCGAAACGCGCCCCTGATCCTCGTTGGGCAGGAAGCCGCTCGGCAGGCGCAGGAAGAGGAGGACCAGCGCGACGAGCAGCACGGCATAGATGCCGAGGAACAACCATTTGCGGTCGACGACCTTGGTGACGCTGCCGACATAGCGGTCGACCGAACGGTCGAAACGCGTGTTGAAGCCGTTCTTGGCGCGTTCGAGGAAGGCGCGGGCGCGCGGGAAGCGCCCGCCCTTTGAGGGGGCGCCGCCATGGCTCTTCGGCTTGAGCAGCGTCGAGGTCAGCGCGGGGCTGAGGATCAGCGCGACGAGCACCGAAAGCGCCATCGCCGACA
Source organism: Sphingopyxis sp. (assembly GCF_050725655.1). Taxonomy (GTDB): domain Bacteria; phylum Pseudomonadota; class Alphaproteobacteria; order Sphingomonadales; family Sphingomonadaceae; genus Sphingopyxis. The sequence continues at coordinate 59,055 of NZ_JBOHHT010000004.1, forward strand.
CGATAGTGACCGAGAATTGGCGATAGATGACGCCGGTCGATCCGCCGAAAAAGGCCATCGGCAGGAACACCGCCGACAGCACGAGCGCGATCGCGATCAGCGCGACCTGCAGCTCCTTCATCGACTGGATCGTCGCGTCGCGCGCCGACATGCCGGGATTTTCTTCCATCAATCGCTCGACATTCTCGACCACGACGATCGCGTCGTCGACGAGCAGCCCGATCGCGAGCGTCAGCCCGAACAGGGTGAGCGTGTTGATGCTGAACCCCAGCATATAGAAGATGGCGAAGGTGCCGAGCAGGACGACGGGCACCGCGATCGCGGGGATCAGCACCGCGCGCCAGCTCTGCAGGAAGACGAACATCACGAGGATGACGAGCAAAATCGCTTCGAACAGCGACTTCTGCACTTCGCTCACCGACAGTTTGATGAAGGCGGTCGCGTCATTGGCGTAGCTGTAGGTGAGCCCGTCGGGGAAATCGGCGGCGAGTTCCACCATGCGTGCCTTGACCCGGTCGGCGGTTTCGAGCGCGTCCGACCCCGGCGACAGCGAAATCGACATGCCCGCGCCCGGATGGCCGTTGATCCGGCTGACGACGGCATAGCTTTCGGCGCCGATCTCGACGCGCGCGACATCCTTGATGCGCACCGTCGATCCGTCGGGCAGCGTCTTCAATACGATATTCTCGAACTCCGGGACCGTCTGCATGCGCGACTGCGCGGTGACCGTCGCGTTGAGCATCTGCCCCTGCGGCGCGGGCAGGCCGCCGACGTCGCCCGCCGCGACCTCGCTGTTCTGCGCAGTGATCGCCGAAATCACGTCGCTCGGCATCAACGATACCGCGGCGAGCCGCTGGGGATTGAGCCAGATGCGCATCGCGTGCGGCGCGCCGAAGATATTGACCTCGCCGACCCCTTCGACGCGCGACAGCGGGTCCTGGATGTTCGACGCCATATAGTCGGACACGTCCTGGTTCACGCGCGTGTTCGTCTCGTCATAAACGCCGACGAGCAGCAGTGTGTCCGAGTTCGACTTGGTGACGCGCACGCCCTGCTGCTGTACCTGCTGCGGCAGGCGCGAGACGGCCGATGCGATCTTGTTCTGGACCTGCACCTGCGCGATGTCGGGGTCGGTGCCTTTTTCGAAGATCGCGGTGATACTCGCCTGTCCGCGCGAGCTCGATTGCGAGCTGAAATAGAGCAGGCCGTCGATCCCGGTCAGCTGCTGTTCGAGCACCTGCGTGACGCTGTTCTCGATCGTCTCGGCCGACGCGCCGGGGTAAGTCGCACGGATATTGACCTGCGCCGGGGCGATGTCGGGATATTGCTCGATCGGCAGCGAAAAGAGCGCGCCCGCGCCGCCGAGCATGACGATGATCGCCAGCACCCAGGCGAAGATCGGCCGGTCGATGAAAAGGCGCGACATAAGAGGTTATTTGCCCTTCGCTTGGGCGTCGCCGCCGCCCTGGGCCGTCCCCTTGGGCGCCCCGACGCGCTGCGCGCTGCTCGCGGGCACGGCGCGGATCGGCGCGCCCTGCCGCAGATTGCCGATGCCCTGCGTGATTACGCGCTCGCCGGGTTTCAGCCCGTCGGTGACGACCCAATTGGCGCCCGAGGTGCGGTCGGCGACGATCTTGCGCCGCGCCGCCTTGTTGTCCTTGCCGACGAGGTAGACGAAGGCCGACCCGTCGAAATCGCGCTGCACCGCGGCCTGCGGCAGCAGGATCGCCGTCGGGTTCACCGCCTGATCGAACAACGCGGTCACGAACATGCCGGGCAGCAGGATCCCCTTGGGATTGGGGAAGCGCGCGCGCAGCGTGACGGTGCCCGTCGCCTCGCTCACCGTGATGTCGGAAAACTGGACCGTACCGGCGAAAGCATAGGCGCTGCCATCCTCCATGCGCAGGCGCACCGAGGTGCTGCCCGCAGTGACACCGCCGCTTTCGATCGCCTGGCGCAGCGTGGTGAGCTCGGCGCTCGACTGCTGCATGTCGACATACATCGGGTCGGTCTGCTGGATCACCGCGAGCGGGCTCGCCTGGCTTGCGCTGACGAGCGCGCCGGGGGTCGCGAGGCTGCGGCCGATGCGGCCGCTGATCGGCGCGGTGATCGTCGCATAGCGCAAGTTGATCCGCGCGGTTTCGAGCGCGGCGTTGTTTTGCGCGATCGCGGCGCGCGCCATCCGCGCCTGCGCGAGCGCGTCGGTGTAATCCTGCTCGGCGACCGCCTGCATCTTCGCAAGCGGTTCGAGCCGCCGCGCGCGCTCCTCGGCCGCCTGCGCGCTCGCGCGGGCGCTCGCGACGTTCGCGGCGGCCTGGTCGACACCGGCCTGATAGAGGCTCGCGTCGATCTGATAGAGCGGCTGGCCGGCACGCACAAAGCCGCCTTCGGTGAACAGGCGACGGCGGATCAGGCCGTTCACCTGCGGGCGCACTTCGCTCGTCTCGAACGCGACGGTGCGCCCGCCGAGCGACGAGGTGACGGGCACCGGCTCGACCTTGACGGCGACATAGCCGACCTCGAGCGCGCCGCGGCCGTTTTTGCTGTCATCCTGACCCGAGCAGGCGCCGAGCGACAGAGCCGCGGCACACAGCACTCCGGTCAGCGACAGCGACCTTTTGTCCAGCATAGTTGGTTGTTCTCGTATCGGTTCGCCGGGAGGCGGGGAGGTTGCGCCCTTTCAACCCATTGGATTGCCCCATGCAAGCGCAATGCTGGAGATGCGACAAATTACGACAATTTTTCTACCGCGGCCCATTGCCCGCCCGAGCTGTCATACAAGGAGGGCAGTTGTCATACAATTATTGCTTGACACGGACCCGGTAATTCCCGCATCATTCGTGACACCGGTTACCAGTTCCGGGCAACGATATAGAAACGGGAAGGCGGCTGGTGCGGCCACAAGGGCTGGCCATCAGGCGCAATCTCCATGGGAAATCATTGGCGAGCGGGCGACAGGCCGCCGCTGGCGTGGGAGGATGAAGATGGCTATTCAGGCAAGGCGGGGCGTCCGGACATTGGCGAAACTGGCAGGCGGGGCATCGCTTGCGGCGCTGGCGCTGTCGCCGGCCTATGCGCAGGACGCGGCGGCTCCGGCCGCGGATGATGCGATCGTGGTTACCGGTATTCGGGCTTCGCTCGCGCAGGCGGCCGACATCAAGCGCGAAGCCGACCAAGTCATGGACGTCATCACCGCCGAAGATGTCGGCAAGCTGCCCGATGCCAACGTCGCCGAAGCGCTGCAGCGCGTCACCGGCGTCCAGATCACCCGCGTCTTCGGCGAAGGCCAGTCGGTCTCGGTGCGCGGCCTGCAACAGGTTCGCGTCGAAGTCGACGGCCGCACCTTGCTCGGCTGGTCGGCGCGCCTGTCGCCGCCCGAGAATGACCAGCTCGGGCGCTCGTCCGGGCTCGATTCGGTGCCCTCCAGCCTGTTCGGCCGCCTCGAAGTGCGCAAATCGCCGCTCGCCAGCAATGCCGAAGGCGGCCTCGGCGGCACGGTTAATCTTGTCACGCCGAAGCCGCTGTCGTTCAAGGAGCCGACGATCTCGGTCCGCGCGCAGGGCGTCTATTCGGAAAATTCGGACAAGTTCGAACCCGCGATCACGGGTTTTGCGACGACCAAATTCGCTGATGGCCGCATCGGCATCATGATCGCGGGCGAATATCAGAAGCGCACCTCGATGACACAAACGTTCGAGCGCAACAATTTCCTGAACCGCACCTACACCGGGACGGGCGGCGGGGTGATCCCGACGCCCACGCTGCTCCAATATGAGCAGTTCACCGTCGATCGTTCGCGCCTCGGACTCAACGGTGCGATCCAGTTCGAGGTGACGCCCGAATTCACCATCACCGCCGACGCGCTTTATTCGAAGCTCAAGACCGGGCGCCGTCAGGACTTCTTCGCCTTCCGCCTGCCCACCGGCACCAATCCCGTCACCAACCGCGTCGTCGAGGATGGCATGGTCGTCGCGGGCAACGCCAATGGCACCGTCACCACCGCGGGGCAGATTCGCAACGAGCCGACCGAAAGCTTCCTCTATGGGCTCAACGGCAAATATGAGGGTGATAACGGGCTGACGATCGAGGCCGACGGCTATTACAGCAAGGGCACGATCGACCAGACGATCCAGATCATCACCTTGCAGGGCACCGCGCTGGTCCCCGGCGCGTTCGATTTCCGCGACACGACCATCCCGTCGCTGACGCTGACCGGGCCGTTCAATCCCACCAATTATGCGTCGTATAATCCGGCAACGAACGGCGTGCGCAGCAACCGCCTGATCGGCCTGCTCGACGAATGGACGGGCAAGCTCGACGTCAGTTACGAAACCGGCGGCGTCACGATCGCGGCGGGGGTGCGTTACACCGACCTCCATGCGCGGTCGAACGCGTTCCGCAGCCAGGTCACCCCGACGCGCGCCGAGATCGAGCCCTATCTGAAGCTCGTCGACACGGGAGATTTCCTGTCGGACATTCCGGGGACCTTCCCGCGCAGTTTCCTCAGCACCGCGCCGACCTTCGACTATGTCTTCAACCGCGCGCAGGCGGCCGAACCCAATCCGGACCCGGACGGCAAATCGACGTTGCTGCCCAACCTCCAGCGCGACTATGACTTCAGCGAACGCACGCTCGCCGGTTATCTGATGGTGTCGGGCGAGGGCGAGATCGCGGGCATCCCTTACAAGGCCAATGCCGGGGTGCGCATCGCGTCGACCCGGCTGTCGGTCGATAGCTATGTCAACGTCGGCACCGTCAGCCGGCTGGTCAACGACAAGAACCGCTACACCAATGTATTGCCCAGCGCGAACATCGCCTTCAACGTCACCGACGATTTCCTGATCCGCGTGTCGGGATCGCAGACGATGCAGCGCGCCTCGATCGCCGACCTGGCGCCGTCGACCTTCTTCAACGCGACCAACCTGTCGGTCACCGGCGGCAATGTGAATCTGAACCCGCCGATCTCGACGCAGGCCGATGTCAGCTTCGAATATTATATGGGCAAGACGTCGCTGGTCTCGGGTGCTGTCTTCTACAAGGATGTGAAGGATTTCATCGCCAGCTTCGTGACCACGGGAGTCGACACCAATCTCGATCCGCAGGGCCGCGAGTTGACCTTCTCGCGCCCCGAAAATCTGGCGAGCGCGAAGATCAAGGGTTTCGAAATCGGCATCCAGCAGTTCTTGGATTTCCTGCCGTCACCGCTCGACGGCTTCGGGGTCATTGCCAACTACACCTATTCGGATTCGGAGGATAACAACGACTTCCCGCTCGTTGCGGTGTCGAAGAACAGCTACAACCTTGTCGGCCTCTATGAAAAGGGCCCCTTCTCGGCGCGCATCGCGTACAACTACCGCGACGAGGCGGTGTTCGAATTCTCCGAAGGACGGCCGAGCTTCGTCGGCTCGCGCTCGCAGCTCGACGCACAGGTCGGGGTCGACATCACCAAGAATATCGCGTTGTCGCTCCAGGCACAGAATCTCATGCCGAAAAAATCGGCGACGACCGAGTATAGCAATTTCAACACGACCGCGCTCAACAGCTATGCCTTGTCCGAGCGGCGTTTCTCGGTCGGCGTGCGCGCGAAATTTTAAAGAGGTCCCCGGCATGGCGGCGCCTCCGACCTTTCACTGGTCGCGCGCCGTCATGCCAAACGGGCCGCAGGGAGTGTGTCGGGTTATGATTTCGGGTGATCGGCGTGCGCGCCTCGTTTCGGTTCTGGCGCTCGGCGCGGCGCTCGCTCTCCCGGTTCAGGCGCAGCCGGCGAAATTGCCCAAGATTCTTTCGGATCCCGCGACGGCGGCGGCGAACCCGCTGCCCGATTTCAGCTATGCGGGCTATGGTTTCGGCCTCGCGCCAATCCCCGCCGATGCGGGAACGATCGTCGACGTGACCGCGCATGGCGCGATTCCCGACGACGGGCTCGACGATACGAAGGCGGTGCTGCGCGCTCTCGCCGCGGCGAACACGGTGAAGGGCAAGGTGACGCTGCGTTTCCCAAAGGGGCGCACGCAGATCACCGAAGTGCTGCGCATCACACGCAGCGACATCGTCCTCGACGGCGCGGGCAACGGGCCGGGCGGTAGCGAGCTCTGGTTCCCGCGCCCGCTGAAGCTCATCGACCAGAGCCATGATTATGACGAGCTGCGCGAATATCTGGTGCGCGAGAAGAAACAGCAGGTCGAGCCCGAGCATAATATCGACTATCTGTTCACGGAATATACGTGGTCCGGCGGGATGATCTATGTCGCGCCTGCGGGCAGCCGGCCGGTCTCTTATGACGGGACGAAGGACGTCCGCGACCCGGTGCTGGCAAATGGCGTGACGGGCAAGCAGTTCGGCCGCACGCTGACCGTCGACAATGCGGCGAAGCTCAAGGTCGGCGACGTCGTGCAGTTGCAATGGTTTTCGGTCGAGGGGCCGGACAGCCAGATCCTGAAATCGCTCTATGGCGACACCGACCTGCCGATCGGCTCGCACCACTGGACCTCCCCCAATCGCCCGGTGGTCGTGCAGGCGACTCGCGTCGCGACGGTGCGAGGGCGAACGGTGACGCTCGGCGATCCGCTGCTGCACGATGTCCGCGCCGACCAGCCCGCGGTGGTCGCGCAATGGAAGCATCTCTCCAACGTCGGCATCCAGAATCTGCGACTGCAATTCCCCGAGGCGCCTGCCTTCGGCCACCATCTCGAGCAGGGCTATAACGGCATCTACATGACCGGAGTCTTCGACGGCTGGGTCAGGAAGCTGACGATCGACCGCTCGGACAGCGGCATCCTTACCGACAATGCCGCAAGCCTGACGATCGCCGACGTCACCACCACCGGCGACCGTCGCGCGCATTATTCGGTGCATGTCGGCGCGGTACACAATGTGCTCGTCAAGGATCTCAAGGTCGAAAATCCCGTCATTCATCCGGTGAGCATCAACACGCGCTCGACGCGGTCGGTGTTCCTGCGCTCGGTCGTCGACAGGGATGCGATCATCGACCAGCACAGCGGGTCGAACCACCAGAATCTGTTCGACGCGCTCGTGATGCACATCGATCCCAAACAGGGGAAGGACGGCTGGCATTACCAGTTCTGGGTCGGCGGCGGCGCGCCCTATTGGAAGCCTGGCCACGGGCTCTACAACACGCTGTGGAACGCCAAGCTGGTGATGCCGGGAGGCATTCCCGCCGACGCAATTGTTGCGATTACGAGCGGGCTCGAAGGGCCGGGCGAGCGGATCGTGGGGTTGCACGCAAACCGCAAGATCGCGGTCAGCTACACCCCCGCGCCCTATATCGAGGGTACGGGGCAAGCGGTCGCCGCCATACCCTCGCTTTACGAATATCAGCTTGCCCGTCGGCGCCGCTGAGCCTTCAGCGTTCCGGCGGCGGGGCGACCGACTGGCGCTCGACAAAGGTCGAGGCAAGAACCGCACCCTCGGCGACCTTGGTCCCCGGGGCGAGAAAATCGGGCACGAGCGTTTGCGCCGCACGGATACCCATCTCGTGGATCGGCCAACGCACCGTGCTGAGCGCGGGCCAGATGTGCGTCGCGGTCGGACTATCGTCGAAACCGATGATCGAAAGCTGGCCCGGCACCTTTATGCCCTTGCTGTGCGCGACGCTTATCACGCCCGCCGCCATCTCGTCGTTCGAGCAGAAGATCGCCGTCGGCGGCGCGGCGAGCGAAAGCAATGCCTCGCCTGCTTCGACGCCCGCGGTATAGCGGTAGTTGCCCGGCGCGTTGAATTCGGCAGGAAGGTCGAGCCCGGCCTCGGCCAGCGCTTCGAGAAAGCCCGTTTCGCGTTCGGCCGCCGAGCGGAAACCGACGGGGCCGCGCACGAAACCGATGCGGCGATGGCCGAGCGCGATCAATCGGCGCACCGCTTCGGCCACAACCTCGCGATCGTTCGACGAAATACAATGCTTCGCATCGTCGAGCGGCGCCGACCCGATGCGGACATAGCGCACGCCGAGGTTTTCGCAGAGCGCGGCGAGGTCGTCATTCTCGGAGATCGGGGGAAGCAGCATCGCGCCGATCGGCCGCTGTTTTTCGAGGAAGGTGCGGACGTCGTCGAGCATCTTGTCCGATCCGCGATCGACCGGGCGCACGAGCAACGCAAGGTCGCTGTCCTTGATCGCGTCGAGCACCCCGCGCTGGAAGTTGAGCACCGTCTGGGCGTTCGGATTGTCGTGGAGCAGCGCGATCAGGAAGTTGCGCCGAAAGGCGAGCGCGCGCGCTTGCGGATTGGGGACGAAGCCCAATTGTTCGATCGCCTTTTCGACCGTGGCGCGCGTCTTGTCGGTCAGGAATTCGGAGCGGTTGATCACCCGGCTCACGGTCTTTTTTGACACCCCCGCAAGCGCTGCGACGTCGTTGATCGTCGGTTGCTTGCCCCCCGGCCCCTTATTCTGTGCCGCCATATTCGCTCTTTCCCCTGCAAGCCTCTGGCCCGGCTCGCGCTTTCCATGCTGATGGGCGCTCGAAAGCGTAAAATCAACCGCCCGGCGGGCATGCCAACACCACTTGACACCGGTTACCATCAAATCTAGCAAGGCAGCAAGCCAGAAATCTCGAGCGAGGATGCGATCCCATGTTTTCCAAGACCTATTACGCGACCCATCCGGTGATGATGGAAGAGGTGTCGAACGCGGAGCTTCGCGATCGCTATCTGATCCAGAACCCGTTCCGCACTGGCGAATGCGTTCTCAACTACACTCACGCCGACCGCTTCGTGATCGGCGGCGTTGCCGTCGGAAATGCCCCGGTCAAGCTGCCCGCGCAGAGCGAACCGCCGTCGGCCGCGGGGCACCCGTTCCTCGAGCGCCGCGAGCTCGCGATCGTCAACGTCTCGTCGGTGGAAGGCACCGTCACCGTCGATGGCGAGAGCTTCACGCTTGGCAACAAGGACTGCCTCTATGTGACGATGGGCGCGAAGGACGTCGAGTTCGCGGGCGAAGGCGCGCGCTATTATCTGGCGTCGTGTCCGGCGCACAAGGCGTTCACGACGCGCAAGCTCGGGATCGCCGACGCCAATGCGCTCGATCGCGGCAGCCTCGCCGAATCGAACGAGCGCACGATCTACCAGCTCGTCATTCCGGGTGTGTGCGACAGCGCGCAGCTCGTCATGGGGCTGACCGTGCTCAAGGAAGGCAGCGTCTGGAACACGATGCCCCCGCACATCCACGAGCGGCGCAGCGAGATTTATTTCTATTTCGAACTCGACAATGTCGACACCGACCGCGTCATGCACTTCATGGGTGAAGGCGAGGTGACGCGCCACATCGTCATGCAGAATGAGGAAGCGGTGATCTCGCCGCCCTGGTCGATCCACATGGGCGCGGGCACCAAAGCCTATGCCTTCATCTGGGCGATGGCTGGCGAGAATCAGGACTATACCGATATGAACGTCCTCGACATCTGTCAGCTGAGCTAAAGAGCGTCCCTAACTCGTCACCCCGGACTTGATCCGGGGTCCATCGGGCCACCGTGGTCATGGATGCCGGATCAAGCCCGGCATGACGAAAGAGGGAGGAAGGAATCCGGGAAATGTTATTCGACCTCACAGGAAAAGTCGCGCTCGTTACCGGCGCCAACACCGGCATCGGGCAGGGGATCGCGCTCGCGCTCGCCGAAGCAGGCGCGGACATCGCCGCCGCGGGCCGCTCGCCCGCCGACGAGACCGTCGGCAAGGTGCGCGGGCTTGGCCGCAAAGGCGAAAACTTCGCCGCCGACCTGTCGAGTGTCGGCGCGGTGCAGCCGCTGGTTGATGCGGTGCTCGCCGAGTTCGGGCGTATCGACATCCTCGTCAACAATGCCGGCATCATCCGCCGCGCCGATGCGGTCGATTTCACCGAGGCTGACTGGGACGCGGTGATGGACACCAATTTGAAGACGCTCTTCTTCCTCTGCCAGAGCGTGGGTCGCCGCATGATCGCGCGCGGTTCGGGCAAGATCATCAACATCGCCTCGATGCTGACCTTTCAGGGCGGCGTCCGCGTGCCGAGCTATACCGCGTCGAAATCGGGCGTCGGCGGGCTCACCAAGCTGCTCGCGAACGAATGGGCGGCGAAGGGTGTGCAGGTCAACGCGATCGCACCCGGCTATATCGCGACGAACAATACCGCCGCGCTGCAGGGTGACGAAACGCGCAACCGCCAGATCATGGAACGTATCCCCGCGGGCCGCTGGGGCGATCCCGGCGACATTGGCGGCGCCGCGGTCTTTCTCGCGTCACCAGCGTCAAACTATGTGCAGGGTCATATCCTCGCCGTCGACGGCGGCTGGCTCGCGCGCTAGCTTCGCGCCATGTCCTCCGGCCGCCTTGTCTTTTTCGGCGAACTGCTGATCCGCCTGACCGCGCCGGGCAACGAGTTGCTGATGCAGTCGCCGTCGCTCGCGCTCCACGTCGGCGGCGCGGAGGCCAATGTCGCGATCGGGCTCGCGCATCTTGGCCATGACTGCGCGATGGTCAGCCAGATCCCTTCGAATGCTCTGGGTCGCGGCGCGGTGGCGGCGGTGCGCGGCGCGGGCGTCGATTGCGCCGCTGTCTCCAGCGGCCCCGGACGCATGGGGCTTTATTTCCTCAGCGTCGGAGCCGGACTGCGCGCGTCGGAGATCGTCTACGACCGCGCAGGGTCGAGCTTCGCAGCGACGGGGCCTGAGGATTATGATTTCGACCGGTTGCTGGCGGGCGCGGGCCTGCTTCACCTATCCGGCATCACCCCCGCGCTCGGGCCGCGCTCGGCCGAAGCGGCGCTGGCGGCTGCACGCGCGGCGAAACGGCTCGGCGTGCCCGTCAGCTTCGACGGCAATTACCGCGCGATGCTGTGGGAGGCGTGGGACAGCGATCCGCGCACGATCCTCTCCGAACTGATCGCCGCCGCCGACATATTGTTCGGCAACCACCGCGACCTGTCGCTCGTGCTCGGCAAGGAATTCAGCGGCGAAGGCGAGGATCGACGGCGCGAGGCCGCCGAGGCGGGCTTTGCCGCTTTCCCAAGCCTCAAGCTGATCGCCTCGACGGCGCGGCATACGGCCACCGCCGACCACCACCGCATCGCGGCGCGCGTCGACCTGCGCGACGGCGGCTACCAGACTCCCGAGATCGACGTCACGGGCATCGTCGACCGCATCGGCGCGGGCGATGCCTTCGCAGCCGGGGTGCTCCACGCGCACCTGTCGGGCGACGATGCGAAAGCGATGGCCGAATCGGGCCTCGCGCTCACCTGTCTCAAACATTCGCTGCCGGGCGACGCGAGCCGTTTCGGTCAGGCCGATATCGACGCCTTCCATGGCGGCGGGCTCGATGTCCGGCGCTGATCTGACGCCGCTGATCTGACACGGCGCCAGCTTTTCGGGGCCGCGGCCTCCTCCCGACGCTGGCGCTGCCCGCAACGGTGTTCGCAACTCCCGTTCATGCTGTGATCGGCGCGCAGGACGGAGAGTTCCGCAGTCGTGGCAAACATGAGAGCGATCCCAATCTGTCATCGGCCTATGTCGGCATCCGTTACGCGCGCGCCGAACGGTTTCAGGCGCCGGTTGCGGTGGCCAAGGCAGCACCCGGCCCGGCGGAACAATTTGTCATACATCCGATATTGACTTGCCTTTGACACCGGTGTCTCTTACACCGCTTCGCGGAAGAGGGAAATGAGAAAGATGCTGGCGACAAGCGATCAACAGAATGTGGCGCGTGCATTCATCGACGCGCGTGCGTGGAAGACACCGCTTACCGTTTATCCCGGCGCGATGCCGCAGACGATGGCCGAGGCTTACGCGATCCAGGACAGTGCGATCGCGCTCGACGGGCGCCGCGTCGGCGGATGGAAGGTCGGGCGAATCGCCGCCGAGCTCGTCACTCGCTACGGCGGCAACCGTCTGACCGGCCCGATCTTCACCGACGAAATCTTCGATGGCGGCGCCGATCCGGTGATGCCGGTCTATGCCGACGGTTTCGCCGCGGCCGAGGCCGAGGTGCTGCTCTGCTTTGGCGAGGTCGGCACGCGCGACTATGATATCGACAGCGTGCGCGAGTGCATCGCCGACGTGCGCACGGGCATCGAGATCGCGAGCTCGCCTTTTCCCGAGATCAATCGTCACGGCCCCGCGGTCACCGCGTCGGACTATGGCAACAACAAGGGGCTGATCCTCGGCCCGTCGATCGCCGACTGGCAGGGCGCCGACCTTATCCGCATGCCGGTCGAAATGGCGATCGATGGCGAAACGGTCGGCACGGCGACGATGGAGGCCATGCTCGACGGCCCCTGCGGCTCGGCGCTGTTCCTGATCGACATCCTGCGCGCGCGCGGCATAGCTATTCCACCCGGGACCTGGGTGTCGGCGGGCGCAATCACCGGTATCCATGAAATCAGGCCCGGCCAACGCGCCGAGGCGCTGTTCGACGGAAAAATCCGCGTCGGCTGCTCGATCAAAAGCTACTAAAGCCAAGAAACGGGAGAGGATTATGGCACAGGCATTCGCGGACGGAGGTACGGCTGCGCCGGTGCCAAGGTCCGGCCGTTACCGTTGGCTGATCGTTGGCGTGTTGTTCGCCGCGACCACGGTCAATTATATCGACCGCACCATGCTCGGCCTGCTCGCGCCGACGCTCGGCACCGAACTCGGGTGGAGCGAGAATGACTATGGCAACATCGTCACCGCCTTCCAGGCCGCTTATGCGCTCGGCTTCCTGCTCATGGGCTGGCTGATCGACCGTTTCGGCCCGAAGGTCGGATATGCGATCGCCATCTCGATCTGGACCGTCGGCCATGTCGCACACGGCTTTGCCTCCTCGGTCGTCTCCTTCATGATGGCGCGCGTCATCCTCGGCGTCGGCGAGGCGGGGCATTTCCCGTCGGTCGTCCGCGCGTCGAGCGAATGGTTTCCGCAAAAGGAACGCTCCTACGCGATCGGCTGGGTCAACAGCGCGACGACGATCGGCGTCATCCTGACCGCGCCGACGATCTGGCTGTTCATGGTCTGGATGGGCTTCGACTGGCGCCAGACCTTCATCTACACCGGCGCCTTCGGCATCATCCTGCTGCTGCTCTGGCTCTGGCTCTACAGCAATCCGCGTGAGAGCGGGAAGGTCAGCGACGCCGAACTTGCATGGATCGAACATGATCCGCCCGAAAAGATCGAGCGCCTCGGCTGGGGCGCGATCGTCACCAAGCGCGAAGCCTGGGCCTATGCCACCGGCAAGTTCCTGACCGACCCGGTGTGGTTCCTGATGCTCTTCTGGCTGCCCAAATATTTCAGCACCACCTATAATGTCGACCTCAAGGTCGTGCTGCTGCCGATGATCATCATGTACCTCCTGTCCGACGTGGGCAGCATCCTCGGCGGCTGGGTGTCGTCGAAGCTGATCCAGACCGGGCACAGCGTCAATTTCGCGCGCAAGGCGACAATGCTTGGCGCGGGCTGCTGCGTGCTGCCTTTGCTGTTCGTCTCGGGACTCGAGAATATTTGGCTTGCCGTGGTGCTGATCGGCATCGCGCTCGCGGGTCACCAGGCGTTTTCGTCGACGATCCTGTCGATCCCGCCCGACATGTTCCCCAAACGCGCGGTCGGATCGGTGATCGGGCTCGGCGGCTTTGCGGGCGGCGTCGGCGGGATGATCATGGCGAAGTTGACCGGGCTCGTGCTCGACGCGACCGGCGGCAATTACACCCTCATCTTCGCCGCCTGCACGACCGTCTATTTCCTCGCCGTGCTGGCGCTCCATCTCCTCAGCCCGCGCCTCGCGCCGGTTACCGTGGAAAGCAAAGCCTGATCCGATGCCGCGTCCGCTGGCCCTCTCCCCCGATCGCCTCTTTCCGTCCGATCCGGCGCAGCGCGACATCGCGCGCCGGCTCTACAGGCACGTGGCGGGCCTGCCGATCGTCAGCCCGCACGGGCATACCGATCCGGCGTGGTTCGCGGGTAACGCATCGTTCGGCAATGCCGCCGAGTTCCTGCTGCATCCCGATCATTATGCGTTCCGGATGCTCTATTCGCAGGGGATTTCGCTCGATGCGTTGGGGATCCGTAACAAGGCTGCCGACCCGCGCGAGAGCTGGCGGCTGTTCGCCCAAAACTATCTCCGCGGCACGCCGACGCGGATGTGGATGGACTGGGTGTTCGCCGAGGCTTTCGGGTTCGATGTGCAATTCTCGGCAGAACTGAGGCCGACCGCGCTGAAGTCGAAGCCGTGCTCGGCGTCCGCGACGAGGGCGCAGTGGTCACCGAAGGTTTCAGCCAGTGGGTGATCGAGGATGATTTCGCCGGTCCGCGCCCGCGCTGGGAAGAGGTCGGCGCGGAACTTGTCGCCGACGTCGCGCCTTATGAGACCGCAAAGCTGCGCATGCTCAACGGCGCGCATTCGGCGCTCGCCTATATCGGACTTGGGGCAGGGCACGCGTTTGTCCATCAGGCTATCGCCGACCCGGCGATCCGGCCAGTGATCGAGCGGCTGATGCGCG
>NZ_JBOHHT010000005.1:0-32903 GCF_050725655.1 Sphingopyxis sp.
CCCACTTGTGGGGAGGTGACAGCGCGAAGCGCTGACGGAGGGGGCTGGCGCCCGCCCGCAACGTCGCTTCAGGCCGCCAACCCCCTCCACCACCTTCGGCGGTCCCCCTCCCCGCAAGCGGGGAGGACCTTTACGGCAACTACTCGGTCGTGTCCGGTCATTCGTCGTTGAGCGACCTTTTGGCGAACGAGCGAGGATGGGACGGAAAATCAGATTGTGGGATAGCTGACCGTCATCACCTCCCACTCCTTCGCGCCGCCGGGAAGTTGCACGGTGCGCAGGTCGCCGATCGCCGCGCCGCGCAGCGCGCGGGCGAGGGGACTGTTCCAGCCGATCCGGCCTTCGCCCGCCTCGGCCTCGTCATCGCCGACCAGCGTGACAATGCGCCGCGCATCGCCGTCGTCGGCGAGTTCGACGGTGGCGCCGAACCAGATGCGGTTCTTGTCGGGTTGTTCGGCCGGATCGACGACGCGTGCCGCTTTCATGCGTCGCGCGAGGAAGGAGAGGCGCCGGTCGATCTCGCGCAGCCGCTTGCGGCCATAGATATAATCGCCATTCTCGCTGCGGTCGCCATTGCCCGCCGCCCAGCTGATCACCTCGACCAGCTTCGGCCGCTCGTTGCCGAGCAGCACGTCATATTCGGAGCGCAGCGCGGCATAACCCGCTGGCGAAATGATGTTTGTCTTCTCCCCCGCCATGCGGACTTATCCGGGCGTGCGTTTGCCGAGGTAGAAGCTCAGCGGGGCCTGCTGCCGCGATCCGCTGCCATCGCGCAGCGTGTCGTAAACGACGGCATTTTCCAGCACGCGCTGGACATAGTTGCGCGTTTCGAAAATCGGGATCGCCTCGATCCAGTCGACCATTTCGATCCCGCCGCCGCGCGGGTCACCGTTGGCGCGCAGCCATTTGTTCACATTGCCCGGACCGGCGTTGTACGCCGCGACCGCCAGCGGATAACTGCCGCCGAAATAGCGCAGCATCTGTTGGAAATAGGTCGAGCCGAGCGTCATGTTGTAATTGGTGTCGCTGGTCAGCAATCCGACGTCATAGCCGAGGCCCAATTTGCCCGCGACCTCGGCGGCCGTGGCGGGCATCAACTGCATCATCCCGCGGGCCTTGGCGGAGCTGATCGCCTGCCGGTCGAACTGGCTTTCCTGCCGTGTGATCGCATGGATGAAAGTCCAGTTGCCTTCGTGCCCAGCGGGGACGCGCACGGTCGGGAAGCCCGACACCTCGACGGCGTCGAGGCTGTTCGCCTGTGCGCTGCGGCCGATCATCACGCCAAGGTCGGGGCGCCCGATCTGCGATGCGAGCTTGCCCGCGAGCACATGGTCGGCGGGCGAGGACGCCTTTTGCGCGAGAGCGCGCAGGAACAGCGACTGTTCGCGCCACGCGCCGATTTCACCCAGCGCGCGCGCAGCGCGCACCAGCCGGTCGTCCTCGAACTCGCGGCGCTCGTCATTGCTGACCTGAATGGTCGGATCGGGGGTCGGCTTGGGCTGCGGACGGTTCAGCCGCTCGAGCGCCAACTGGCCGTAAAACTGGTCATAATGCTGCGCGGCATCGGTGAAATGCGCATTCGCTGTCGAGCGGTCGCCCGCCGCCAGCGCTGCGCGGCCGGCCCAGTAAAAGCCCTTCGTGCGCGTCTGTGCCGAGCGCGCGGCTTCGCCATAGGCCCGGTAGAGGCGCACGGCGTCGGCGGGACGGCGAAGGTCGCGATAGGCGAGCTGCCCGGCGAGCCAGGCCAGCGAGGTATAGTCGTCGCGTACGCTAAGCGACGTCTCGCGGATGACCGTCCCCGAAGGAAACGCGTCGTCGAGCTGGCGCGCGATATTATAGGCGGTCGACTTGTCGCCGCCGTCGCTCGCCTGCCGCGCATTGGTGAGCAGGGTTTCGAGCCATTCCTCGGGATCGGTCGGTGCCTTCGACAGCGCGCGCGGTGCGGCGAGCAGCGCGCGCGCTTCGCCGACGCGCCCCGCCTTGCGCAGCCAGGTTGCCTTGTCGGTGATGTAGCCCGCATCGGTGCGGGTCAGCGCCGGATTGGCGCTTTCGGCGGCCGATGCCTGGAAGGCCGCGTCAACCGAAGCGTTGCGCATCGCGAGCCGCGCCGCGAACACAGTGCGCTTGTCGGACGAGGTATAGGCGAGCTGGCGGCTCGCGGCGGCGGTGGCGCCGAGCCAGAGCAGCCGGTCCATGCGCGCGTCATGGTCGGCGGGGGTGATCGCGCCGGGGAACATGGCGAGCGCGCGGCTGGTCTCGTAATCGTCGAGCGGCCCGCTGGTCCACGCACGGCGAACCGCCGCAGCGGCGTCCTCGCGGCGGCCTGACGCGTTGAGCGCGAGCGCATAGCGAAGCTGACCGCTCGCGGTCTGCGGCGGATAGGTTTGGAAATAGGCGAGGGTGCGTTGGGGGTCGTAGCTGTCGAGCGAGATCGATTTTTCGGCGCGGGTGCGCATCTTGTCGTTATCGGGCCAGCCTTTGTTCGCCATCAGGAAGCGCGAAAGCTGGTCGAACGAGGCGCCGGTGTTCGCGGTCAGTCGCCGCCATTCCATAACCGCATCGCCGACCGAACTCGTCGACGGCGGTGGTCCGGATGTCGCCGCCAAGCCCATCTGCGCGCGATACCACGCCATTTGTTCGGGGGTGAGCTCGCTGGCGTGGGCAGCAATGGGGACAGCAGTCGGAATGAGGAGGGCCGCGGCGAGCGCGAGGCGGGAGATACGGGTCAGCGAGATCATAGCTGCCATAGTAATGCCAAACTCCTTGCGGGGCGCTGAATAGACGTCCAATAGCGGCGCGCTGGCCGGATTCTATCGGTTACAGCGGGGTATTGTAAAGGAGCGGAGCATGTTTTCGGGTTCGATTCCCGCTTTGGTGACGCCATTTCGCGATGGGGCGTTCGATGCCCCGGCCTTCGCGCGTCTTGTCGATTGGCAGATCAAAGAAGGGACCAGCGCGCTGGTTCCGTGCGGAACGACCGGCGAAAGTCCGACGCTCGGCTTCGACGAACATTATCAGGTCATCGACACCTGCATCGAGGCAGCGGCGGGCCGCGTGCCGGTGATCGCGGGTTGCGGGTCGAACGACACCGCGACCGCGGTCCGCCATATGCGCCACGCACAGGCCGCGGGCGCGGCGGCGGCGCTGGTTGTCGCGCCCTATTACAACCGCCCGAGCCAGGACGGCATGATCGCGCATTTCAAGGCGCTGGCCGACGCCAGCGACCTGCCGATCGTCGTCTATAATGTTCCCGGCCGCACCGTCGCCGACATCAGCGCCGAGACGATGTGCAAGCTCGCCGAAATCCCGAGCGTCGTCGCGATCAAGGACGCGAGCGGCGACCTCGCGCGCGTGACGATCCACCGCGCGGGCGCCGGTGCAGACTTCTGCCAGCTCAGCGGCAACGACGATCTCTGGCTGCCGCACGCGGTGATGGGCGGCGTCGGCTGCGTCTCGGTCACCGCCAATGTCGCGCCGCGCCTCTGCGCCGATTTTGCCGCCGCCTGCACTGCGGGCGACTGGGCACGCGCGCTGACGCTGCACGACCGGTTGTTCGATCTGCACAAGGCGATGTTCTCCGACACCTCGCCGGGTCCGGTTAAATATGCGCTGTCGCGCGTCCACGACTGGTTTTCGCCCGAAGTGCGCCTACCTATCATCCCGGCGAACGATGCATCGCGCGCCGCCGTCGATGCCGCGCTGTCCGCGGCCGGAGTAATCTAGGTCCCGAAATGGCTCGTCCCCAGTCCGCCGCCGAATTCGACAAGAAGAAAGTCGTCGCCGAGAACCGGCGCGCGCGGTTCGACTTTGCCATCGAACAGGTGTTCGAGGCCGGGATCGCGCTGCAGGGGACCGAGGTCAAATCGCTGCGCTTCGGCGAAGGCACGATCGCCGAAAGCTATGCCGAGGTGAAGGGCAACGAGGTGTGGCTGATCAACAGCAACATCCCCGAATTCAGCCACGGCAACCGCCACAATCACGAACCCAAGCGCCCGCGCAAATTGCTGCTGAGTGGCCGCGAAATCAACAAGATGTATGCGGGCGTCGCGCGCCAGGGCATGACGCTGGTGCCGCTCAGCGTCTATTTCAACAGCCGCGGCCGCGCCAAGGTCGAACTCGCGCTCGCCAAGGGCAAGAAGGCGCACGACAAGCGGGAGTCGATCAAGGAACGCGACTGGAAGCGCGACAAGCAGCGCTTGATGAAAGAACGCGGATGAGCGCGGGCAAGCCTCGCGACCCCAAAAGCAAAGACAAGGCGGCAGTGATGAACTGGGTCCGCCGCAACTCGCCGACGCGCGAGGAATTGCTCGCGAGCCGCTTCGTCAAGCCGTTTGCGCACCGCGTCGCGCACAGCCATTTGTGGCGCTTCACCCGCACCTCGGTCCCGCGCGGCACCGCGCTCGGCTTGTTCGTCGGCATCTTTTTCCTGATCCCCGGCGTCCAGATTTTGGGCGTCGCGCTGCTTGCGCTGCCCGTGCGCGCCAATATCCCGATCGGCGCGGCGATGACCTTCCTCTCCAATCCGGTGACGACGCCGTTCATCATCATCGCGTCGGTATGGCTCGGCGACTGGCTGTTCGGGCTGCACGCCAACAGCGCGACCTTCTCGGCGATGATCGAGCATGGCGCCTCGGCGGGCGAGTGGGTGCGCTGGGTCTTTTCCGACGCCGCGCCCGCGATGCTCGCCGGGCTGCTCGTCATATCGGTCGTTTCGGCCGTCGTCGGCTACATCCTCGCCTCGATCTTCTGGGACAATTGGATTCGCCTCCGCTGGCGGCGCAAACTGGCGCGGGCGCGCGACCAACGACATGAGGCATCGACCAGCGACACCGCGGCCGGTTGAACCCCCAAACAGCAGGCGTATAGCTGTCGCATCGCTAATCTGCGCCGGGCATGCGCGGCGCAGATTTTCGCTTCGTCTTGAAAACTGGGGAATATCATGGCTCTGTATATTTCTTCGCGCCTGTTGGCGACCGCCGCGCTTGGCGCACTGATGCTCGCCGCCGTTCCGGCAACCGCCAAGGAAAAGGCCGCCACGGCGCCCGCCACCGAAACGACCGCAAAGCCCGAAATCGGCGATTTCGGCTTCGATCTCACCGGCATGGACAAGACCGCGCAGCCGGGCGACGATTTCTATGCCTATGCCAACGGCACATGGGCGAAGAACACCCAGATCCCGGCCGACAAGTCGAACTATGGCATGTTCACCGCGCTCGCCGACCTGTCGCAAAAGCGCACGCGCGAAATCCTCGACGTCGCAAAGGGCGACCCGAGTAGCATGATCGGCCGTGCCTATTCGTCCTATCTCGATGCGCCGGCGGTCGAGGCAAAGGGCCTCGCCCCGATCCAGCCCTGGCTCGCCAAGGTCCGCGCCGTCGACAAGGCGGGCCTCGCGAAACTGCTTTCCGAAGCCGATCGCAGCGGCATCCAGCATTTCTTCGGCGGCTATGTCGGGCAGGACGACAAAAACCCCGACGTTTATATCTACACGATGTTCCAGGGCGGCATCGGCATGCCCGACCGCGACTTCTATCTGAAGGAAAGCGAGCGGAACACGAAGCTGCAGGCTGCGTATCTGGGGCATCTTGAAAATGTCCTGACGCTCGCGGGCGAAAAGGACGCCGCGGCGCGCGCCAAGGCGATCTACGACTTCGAAAAGCAGGTCGCGACGGTCCATTGGGACAAGAACGACAGCAGCGACGCGACCAAAGTCTATAACAAGATGACGATTGCCGAACTCGCCGCGGCGGCGCCCGGTTTCGACTGGGCGACCTTCATCCGCGGCCTCGGGGTCAAGGAAGATTCGCTTCTCGTGTCGCAGCCAAGCGCCTTTACCGGCGAGGCCAAGCTGCTCGCCGACGCGCCGATCGGGGTGATCCGCGACGCGCTGATCGTCCGCAGCCTCGACGGCTTCTCGGGCGCGCTGCCCGACGCGGTCGCGCAGGAAGCCTTCTCTTTCTATGGCACCGCATTGTCGGGCACGCCGCAGATGCAGGAGCGCTGGAAGCGCGCTGTCGACTTCACCACCAACAATATGGGTGAGGCCGTCGGCAAGGATTATGTCGCGAAATATTTCCCGCCCGAAACCAAGGCCGCGATGGATGTCCTCGTCAAGAATGTGCTCGCCACGCTCGACACGCGCATCGGCGGCCTGACGTGGATGCAGCCCGGGACGAAGGTGAAGGCGAAGAAGAAGCTTGCCAATTTCACGACCAAGATCGGTTATCCCGATCGCTGGAAGGATTACAGCAAACTCGAAATCCGCGCTGACGACCTGTTCGGCAACCAGCTGCGCGCCAACCAGTTCGCGCACGACGACAATGTCAGCCGCCTCGGCCAGCCGATCCGCCGCTGGGAGTGGGGGATGACCCCGATGGAGGTCAACGCCTACGCCAATTTCGGGATGAACGAGATCGTCTTCCCCGCCGCGATCCTTCAGCCGCCCTTCTTCGATCCGCATGCCGACGCGGCGGTCAACTATGGCGGCATCGGTGCCGTCATTGGCCACGAGGTCAGCCATCATTTCGACGATCAGGGCGCAAAATATGACGAGACCGGCAAGCTCGCCGACTGGTGGACCCCGGCCGACGTCGCCGCGTTCGAGGCCGCGGGCAAGGCGCTGATCGCGCAATATGACGCCTATGAAGTTCTTCCCGGCGAAAAGCTCGACGGCACCTTCACGCTCGGCGAGAATATCGGCGATCTCGCCGGCCTGACGATCGCCTATGACGCCTATAAAAAGTCGCTCGGCGGCAAGGAAGCGCCGGTGATCGACGGGCTGACCGGAGACCAGCGTTTCTTCCTCGGCTGGGCACAGGTGTGGCGCCGCAACTATCGCGAGCAGAATCTGTCGCAGCGGATCACGACCGATCCGCATTCGCCGTCGATCCAGCGGACTTGGGTCTCGCGCAATCTTGACCCTTGGTATAAGGCATATCAGATCAAGCAGGGTCAGAAGCTTTATCTCGAGCCGAAAGACCGCGTCCGCATCTGGTGATGCGTTAGGGTCAGAACCCGATATTGACGCGGTCGAGGTTTGAAGCGATTTTGTTCGGGGCTAGGAGGCAAGGCGAAGGCATATAGACATATTCCAAGCCTTGCCGACGACGCCATGGACAAAATGGGTCAAATCCCGCAGGGACGTCGAAATGGCTTCGATCTCGTCCCCGCGCGGCCTTGCAGATGGAATCACCATCCGCGGCGGCCACGCGAAGCCGGTATCTTCGCCATTTCGACGCCTCGACCGCGTCAATATCGGGTTCTGACCCTTAACTGGAAAGTCCATCTTTGACTGTGCAAAGCCTGCCCTCCGCTGATGGTGATTTCATCAGGGGGGCGGGTCCCGCCGGGCCTTTGTCGGCTCCGGCGGGCCTGTCGCAGGTCGACAAGGCGGTGCTTGCCGGGCTGGCCCTGCTGTCCGCCGCGCTGCTGTTCTGGGCGACGCGCGATGCGATATTGGCGGTCGGCTTCCTCGCCGGGCTTGCGGTTGCCGCGGGCGGGGTGCTCCTCGCGCGGCGGCTGTTCCCGGCGGCGGTGACGGGCGAGACGATTGCGCCCGACTGGACGATGCTGCGTCAGGCGGTGAATCACGACGATGTCGCGATTGCGGTTACCGATCGCGGTGGCCGGATGGTCTGCGCGAATGATCTGTTCGGCACCTGGATGGGCGGCTTCGTCACGCCGCCGGGCCTGCCGCTCGAAGGGCGCGGCGCCGAACTGCTGAAAAATGCCGGCCGCATCGCCTGGCGCGACGGCGAAGGGGCCGTCGACGATATAGCGATCGGCCCGCTGCAACTGCGCGCGCAGGTGACACGCACCGGGCAGTCGGAAGATTATCTCGTCTGGCGTTTCTCGGCGCTCGAGCGGCTCGATCTCGTTTCGGAAATCATTCGCCATCTCGACGGTCCCGCAGGCCGCACGCTCGGTCATGCGGGGGTGATGGCCGCGCTCGTCAGTGCCGAAGGGCGCCTCCGCGTCGCGAACCGGGCGTTCCTGCTTCGCGCGCTGGGCGAGGACGACGCGGTCCATTATGCGGGCCGCGATGTCGCGCCGATGATCCGGCTCGACGACGCTGGCGCACTCTATTTCGCGCGCGAGGGCGACCGCGCGACGCCGGTCCGCCTGATCCAGATTCCGCTCGCGCCCGCCGACAGCAACACGCCGATGCTGCTCGCGCTGCTCGACGAGGAAATGGGCCCCACCGACCGCGGCACCGCGCAGACCTACGTCGAAACATTGCTCTCATTGCTTCCCTTTGGCCTCGGCATGGTCGATCGCGACGGGCGCTTCCTCTACATGAATCGTGCCTTCGTGCGGGCGGCCAGCCTTCCCGAAGGCAAGATGCCGCGTTATCCGGGCGACATTGTCGTCGGCGAAGACAAGGGCGCGCTCGCCGACATGATCCGCCGCCACAGCAGCGGCCAGCAGGTCGGCGGCGATCTGTCGATCCGGCTTGCGGGGCAAAGCGGCGATCCCGTGTCGATGCGGATCGTCGGCGTGCGCGGGCTGGGCGAGGCGGCGGTGTTGCTGAGCCTGAAGGATTCGAGCGAGGAATCACGCCTCAAGCGGCAGGTGGCGCAGGCATCGAAGATGCAGGCGGTCGGCCAGCTTGCCGGCGGCGTCGCGCACGACTTCAACAATATCCTGACCGCCGTTCTCGGCGCCTGCGACCTGATGCTGATGCGCCATACGCCCGGTGACAGCGACTATGACGACATCCAGCAGATTCGCAGCAACGCCAACCGCGCCGCCAGCCTGACGCGGCAATTGCTGGCCTTCTCGCGGCAGCAGACGCTCCGCCCGCAAATACTGCAGTTGCCCGACGTGATTTCGGAGGTGTCACACCTCTTGAAGCGTCTGATCGGCGAGACGGTGCAGCTGGCGGTGCATCATGGCCGCGGCCTTGGAGCCGTGCGTGCCGATCCGGGGCAGCTCGAACAGGTGATCATCAATCTCGCGGTCAATGCGCGCGACGCGATGCCGGGCGGCGGGACGCTGACCATGGAAACTTATCCGGTGTCGGCCGCCGACGTCCGGCAGATGGGCAACGAGTTCATGCCCCCCGCCGATTATTGCGCGCTGAAAGTCAGCGACACCGGCACCGGAATTCCGGCCGATGTGCTGCCCAAGATTTTCGAACCCTTCTTCACGACGAAGGATGTCGGCAAAGGCACCGGGCTCGGGCTCTCGACCGTCTACGGGATCATCAAGCAATCGGCGGGTTTCATCTTCGCCGACAGCAAACCAGGGCAGGGGACAAGTTTCTTTATCTATCTGCCCGTCCACCGCGCCGAGGGCGATGCCCCCGTCGTGGTGCCGCCACCCGCCAAGCCCAAGAAGAGCCAATGGGGCACCGGGACGATCCTGCTCGTCGAGGATGAGGATATGGTGCGTGCGGTCGCGGAACGCGCATTGACCCGTGCGGGTTATAGCGTCGTCACCGCCTCGCAGGGTGAGGAGGGGCTCGAACGTTTTGCCCAGATGGAGAAGGTCGATTTGATCATCAGCGACGTTGTGATGCCGACGATGGACGGTCCGGCGATGGTGCGTGCGATGCGCGCCAAGCGGCCCGACCTGCCGGTCCTGTTCATGTCGGGCTATGCCGAGGAGCAGCTCCGCCAGTCGATCGACATCGACGATGTTGCCTTCCTCCCCAAACCCTTCTCGGTCGCACAGCTCGCCGAGGCGACGTCGGCGGCGCTCGACGAGGCTGCGCATCGGGTGTCCAATGGCCAGTGATCACCGCATCCTGCTCGTCGAGGACGATGTGCTGATCGGCATGATGCTGGCCGATATGTTCGACGCGCTCGACCTGCCCGAACCCGCGCAGGCGACGAGCAACGAAGAGGCGCTGGCGCTCATCGCGGCCGAGCCGCTCGCCGGGGCGCTCGTCGATATAAACCTCGGCGAGGAAAAAGGCTGGCCGGTCGCCGACGCGCTCGCCGAACGCGGTATTCCCTTCGCCTTCACTTCGGGCGGGGGCGACGTCATTCCGCACGCGCACGCGCATCGCAAGCTGATCACCAAGCCTTTCAGGATCAGCGATATCGAGGCGGCACTGGGCGATTTTTCGTTGGAATAAAGCGCTTTTCTTTCATGTGAGTTTTATTTTGTTCCCCGCTTGTTCCATGAGAACAAATGTGGCACATAGTTCCGGCGTTGCGATGCTTCTGCTGTCGCTCTAGAGCTGGAAAGGGACGGTCATGGCCGGACAATTGTCACTCGTCGAATCGGGGAAATCAGTGAACAACACGGACAGGCAGAAGGCGCTCGACGCCGCGCTCGCGCAGATCGATCGCGCGTTCGGCAAGGGCTCGGTGATGAAATTGGGCTCGAAAGAGACCATGCAGGTCGAGTCGATCTCGACCGGCTCGCTCGGCCTCGACATTGCGCTCGGCGTCGGCGGCCTGCCGCGCGGCCGCGTCATCGAAATCTACGGCCCCGAAAGCTCGGGCAAGACCACGCTCGCGCTCCACGTTCTCGCCGAGGCGCAGAAGGGCGGCGGCACGGTCGCCTTCGTCGACGCCGAACATGCGCTCGATCCCGTCTATGCCCGCAAGCTCGGCGTCAACATCGACGAACTCATCGTGTCGCAGCCCGACACCGGCGAACAGGCGCTCGAAATCGTCGATACGCTCGTGCGGTCGAACGCGATCGACGTGCTCGTCGTCGACTCGGTCGCGGCGCTCGTCCCGCGCGCCGAAATCGAAGGCGAAATGGGCGACAGCCATGTCGGGCTTCAAGCTCGTTTGATGTCGCAGTCGCTGCGCAAGCTCACCGGCTCGATCAGCCGCTCGCGCTGCATGGTGATCTTCATCAACCAGCTGCGCATGAAAATCGGCGTGATGTACGGCAACCCCGAAACCACGACCGGCGGTAACGCGCTCAAATTCTACGCGTCGGTCCGCCTCGACATCCGCCGCACCGGCCAGATCAAGAATGGCGACGAGATCGTCGGCAACACCACCCGCGTGAAGGTCGTGAAGAACAAGGTCGCGCCGCCGTTCAAGCAGGTCGAATTCGACATCATGTACGGGCAGGGCATTTCAAAGATCGGCGAAATTCTCGATCTGGGCGTCAAGGCCGGCATCGTCGAGAAATCGGGCGCCTGGTTCAGCTATGATTCGATCCGCATCGGGCAGGGCCGCGAAAATTCGAAAACCTTCCTCAAGGAAAACCCCGAACTGATGGATCGGCTCGAAACCGCGATCCGCGGCCGGACCGAGGCGGTGGCCGAAGAAATGATGGCCGGCCCCGACGACGAGGGCGACGACGGCAATTGATAGCCATCCGGCCGGTTCGCTTCGGCGGATCGGTCGGCTAACGGCGGCGGGCCTCCAGCCCCCTCCTTGCCTCTGTTGGGGCACCTGCATTCCCTCTCCCCTGCAGGTAGGCCCGCCCGCCGTTGATCGCTTGCCCAGCGGCACAAGGTGCTTCCTGTTTTTCCTGTCGGCCAGGTGACAAGTTTGACAAGTTTCGGCGGGCGGACCGGGCATTTGTGCCAGCCGTTGATCCTTGCGCGGCCTTTACCAGCGGCTACAAGCAGCGGATGCCCGCGATCCGTCTCTTCGGTCTTCCCACCGACATCAACAGCAGCTTCGAACGCGGTGCCGCCGCCGGCCCTGCCGCGATCCGCGCCGCCCTGTGGAGCGATCGCGGCAATATGGCGAGCGAGCTCGGTCCCGAAATCGGCACCGACATAGTGCTCACCGACGACGGCGACCTGCCGCTGACCGAAGACACACCGAGCGACGACGCGGCAATTCGCCGCTATCTGGCAATTGTGCGCGAGGATGGCGAAGTTCCGCTTGCACTCGGCGGCGACCATGCAGTGACCTTCCCGCTCGTCGAAGCCGCGGCAACCTGCTTCGGGCCGGTCAACATCCTCCACTTCGACGCGCACCCCGACCTCTACGACGATTTCGCGGGCAACCCGCGCAGCCACGCCTCGCCCTTCGCCCGCATCTGCGAGGCAGGCCATGCCAAGCGGTTGGTGCAGGTCGGCATCCGCACGCTGAACAGCCATTGCCGCGAGCAGGCCGCGCGCTTCGGTGTCGAGATTATTCCGATGGCCGATTTCACCGCCGACGCGGTGCCGGTGCTCGATGGGCCGCTCTATATCTCGATCGACCTCGACGGGCTCGACCCGTCGGCGGCACCGGGCGTCGCCCATCCCGAGCCCGGCGGGCTGACGGTGCGCGAGATGCTTGCCCTATTACACAAGCAGACGGCGCCGATCGTGGGTGCGGACATCGTCGAGCTTCATCCCGGCCGCGATGTCGGCGATGTCACCGCGATCCTCGGCGCCAAGCTCGTTCGCGAGCTCGCTGCGCTGATCGACCGCAACGGAATCCCGCAAACTGCCCGATAGGAGAGCGTCATGAGCCTGATCGTCCATCATCTGAACAACAGCCGTTCGCAGCGCATATTGTGGCTGATCGAGGAAATCGGCGCGCCGTACGAGATCAAATTTTACGACCGCGATCCGGTGACGAACCTCGCGCCGCCCGAGCTGATCGCGGTCCACCCACTCGGCAAATCGCCGGTGATCGAGGACAATGGCCGTGTTGTCACCGAATCGGGTGCGATCACCGAATATCTGTGCGAGCGCCACGGCGGCGGCTATCTGGTCCCCGAGCGCGGCAGCGACGATCATATCAGCCACCTCGAATGGCTGCATTTCGCCGAAGGGTCGGCGATGACGCCGATCCTGCTGCGCATCTACACCGCGCGCCTTGGCGAAGCCGCGGCGCCGATCGAGCCGCGCATTTCGCAGCAGCTCGATTCGCATTTTGCCTATATGGAAAGCCGCGTCGGGGAGAATGGTCATTTTATCGGCGACAGCCTGTCGGCCGCCGATATCATGCTGAGCTTTCCCGCCGAAATCGCGATCATGCAGGGCATGGCGCCGCGCTATCCGAAGCTCGCGAACTTCGTGAACGCATGCCACGTCCGCCCGGCCTGGCAGCGCGCGCGCGAAAAGGGCGGCGCCTATTATGGCTATTGATCGCCGGGCTTGCCGCCGCGTCCTGATTACGGCGGCGGCCCTGGTTTCCGGCATTTCCACCGCGTTTGCGGCGCCGCCGACCGTCGCGCCCGAAGTCGAGCGCGAAGTTGTCGCGCCCGAGGGCGTGACCTTCGCGCCCACCCCGACCGACGAGGAAGGCGCGATCGATCGGCTCGCCGCCTATACGATGGCGCTGGCGAAACGCGACTATGCGAGCGCCTATGCGATGCTGCGCCTGTCGTTTCAGGCGTCGAACCCGCGGCTGGAATGGGAAATGAATCAGCGCAAGCGCGCCGGGTTGTGGGCCGATGGCACGATCCGTATCTTGCGCCTCAGCTGGTATCTCGACCCCGCGGGTCAGCCCCCGGGGGTCTACGCGGCGTTCGATTTCCGCGGCGATCGCCCGGACAAGAGGATGGATTGCGGCTATGTCGTCGTCCACCGCGCGGCGCCCGGTGCGGGATGGATGGTGGTGCGGACCGACACGTCCGAGGTGCCTGCGAACCTGATCGAAGACGGCGTTCCCAAGGCCGACGTGCTGCGCGAGTTGCCCTGCTATCTGGGCAAAGGGATCGCGACCAACTTCTGATCGATGGCCCCGATGATCGTCATCGACACGAACCGGCTTGTCGCATCGCCGCAAAATCCCTAATTCGCGCGCATGACATCGACCAATGACATTCGCCGCTCGTTCCTCGACTATTTCGCGGGGACCGGCCACCATATCGAACCGTCGGCGCCGCTGGTGCCGTACAACGATCCGACGTTGATGTTCGTCAACGCCGGGATGGTGCCGTTCAAGAATGTCTTCACCGGGCTCGAGAAGCGCCCATACAGCACCGCGGCGTCGTCGCAGAAGTGCGTGCGCGCGGGCGGCAAGCACAACGATCTCGACAATGTCGGCTTCACCGCCCGCCACCATACCTTCTTTGAAATGCTGGGGAATTTCTCCTTTGGCGACTATTTCAAGGAACAGGCGATCCACCATGCCTGGTCGCTGATCACCAAGACATGGGGCCTTGCGCCCGAGAAGCTGACCGTCACCGTCTTTCACACCGACGACGAGGCGTTCGACCTGTGGAAGAAGATCGCGGGCCTGCCCGAAGAGCGGATCATCCGCATCGCGACGAGCGACAATTTCTGGTCGATGGGCGACACGGGGCCGTGCGGGCCGTGCAGCGAAATCTTCTATGACCATGGCGACCATATCTCGGGCGGCCCGCCGGGATCGCCCGAGGAAGACGGAGACCGCTTCGTCGAAATCTGGAACCTGGTGTTCATGCAATATGACCAGCGCGGCCCCGGCGACCGCGTGGACCTGCCGCGACCGAGCATCGACACCGGCATGGGGCTGGAACGCGTCGCCGCGGTATTGCAGGGCGTTCACGACAATTACGACACCGACACCTTCAAGGCACTGATCGCCGCGTCGGTCGACCTGACCGGCGTTCCCGCCGAGGGCGCGACGCAAGCGAGCCACCGTGTGATCGCCGACCACCTCCGCGCTTCGAGCTTCCTGATCGCCGACGGGGTGCTGCCGTCGGCCGAGGGCCGCGGTTATGTGTTGCGCCGGATCATGCGCCGCGCGATGCGCCATGCGCATCTGCTCGGCGCCAAGGATCCGCTGATGTACCGGCTGCTGCCGTCGTTGACCGCCGAGATGGGCGCCGCCTATCCCGAGCTGATCCGCGCGCAGCCACTGATCGCCGAGACGCTGGAGCGCGAGGAAACCAAGTTCCGCCAGACGCTCGACAAGGGATTGCGGCTGCTCGACGAGGCCACAGTCGGCATGAGCGCGGGTGCGACGCTGCCCGGCGATGTCGCGTTCAAGCTCTACGACACCTTCGGCTTCCCCTATGATCTGACCGAGGACGCGCTGCGCACGCAGGACATCGCGGTCGACCGCGCGGGTTTCGACGCGGCGATGGCGCAGCAGAAGGCCGCGGCGCGCGCGGCGTGGAAGGGCAGCGGGCAGAAGGCGTCGGAGGAAATCTGGTTCGACCTGGCCGAAGCCAATGGCAGCACCGAATTCACCGGCTATGGCGCGACCGCGGGCGAGGGACAGGTTATCGCGCTGGTCAAGGACGGCGTGCCCGTTGATCAAGCCAAGGCCGGCGACGAGCTGGTCGTTTTGACCAACCAGACGCCCTTTTACGGCGAGAGCGGCGGCCAGATGGGCGACGCCGGCACGATTGCGACGCTGGAAGGCGCCAAGGCGTCGGTCAGCGACACGAGCAAGCCGCTCGGACGGCTGCACGCGCATCAGGCAAAGCTGGAAGCGGGCAGCCTCAAGGTTGGTGATACGGTCCAGCTGACCGTCGATGCCGCACGGCGCGACCGCATTCGCGCCAATCACAGCGCGACGCATCTTGTGCATGCGGCGCTGCGCAACCGGCTGGGTGGGCATGTCACGCAAAAGGGCAGCCTGGTTGCCGAGGACCGCTTCCGTTTCGACTTTTCGCACCCCAAGGCGCTGACGCCAGAGGAGATCGCCGACGTCGAAGCCGATGTGAATGCGCAGATCCGCGGCAACGAGGCGGTAACGACGCGGTTGATGACCCCCGACGACGCGGTCGCGGCGGGTGCGCTGGCGCTGTTCGGCGAGAAATATGGCGACGAGGTGCGCGTGCTGAGCATGGGGGCGGCGGACGATCATAGCTATTCGGTCGAACTTTGCGGCGGTACGCATGTGCGGGCGCTCGGCGATATCGCCTTGTTCAAGATCATCAGCGAATCTGCGGTGTCTTCGGGCGTGCGGCGCATCGAGGCGCTGACCGGCGATGCGGCGCGGCTGTGGCTGAACGGGCGCGACGAGATGCTGAAGGCGGCGGCGGCGGCGCTCAAAACCTCGCCCGACGATGTGCCGGCACGCGTCGCGCAGCTCGCCGAGGCGCTGAAGAAGGCCGAACGCGAGCTGGCCGATGCCAAGAAGGCGCTCGCGCTTGGCGGTGCTGGGGGCGGCGGTGGCGGTACGGCCGCAGGGCCGGCGGTCGAGCAGGTCGGCGATACGGCATTCCTTGCGCAAGTCGTCGACGGGCTCGATCCGAAGGATCTGCGGGGCACGGTCGATGGGCTGAAGAAGCAGGTCGGCAGCGGCGTCGCGATGCTCGTCGCGGTTAACGACGGACGGGCTTCGGTTGCGGTGGGTGTCACCGATGACGCCGTTTCCAAGCATAGCGCGGTCGACCTGGTCAAGGCCGCGGTCGCGGCGCTTGGCGGGCAGGGCGGCGGCGGGCGGCCCGATATGGCGCAGGGCGGCGGCCCCGACGGCAGCGCAGCGAACGACGCCGTCGCCGCGGTCAAAGCCGCGCTCGTTTGAAACCGACCAAGAAGACGCGGCGCACCGATCATGCCGAACGGATGATCGCGGCGCCGCTGGTCGACGTCTTTTCGGCTTTCACCAGCGAAGCGAAGCTCGCGCGATGGTTGCCGCCCGAGGGGGCGACGGGAACGTTCGAGCATGTCGACTTGAGCGCAGGCGGCGGCTTTCTGATGCG
Source organism: Sphingopyxis sp. (assembly GCF_050725655.1). GTDB lineage: Bacteria > Pseudomonadota > Alphaproteobacteria > Sphingomonadales > Sphingomonadaceae > Sphingopyxis. Next base: position 16,504 of record NZ_JBOHHT010000005.1, read on the forward strand.
GCTCACGTTCGATGACGCCGATGTCGAGACCAAAAGCGACGACGACAGCGATGTCGTCGAGGTTTATATCCCGACGCTCGACGACGGGCGGCTGATCGTCTGGGAGGTCGAGTTCGTCTCCGACGATCCGCGCTTTTCGGGGACGATGGCGATGCATTGGCATCTGTCGCGGCAGAGTGGGGGGACTTTGGTGACGATCGACGCGCATCATGTGCCGCCGGGGATTTCGGCGAAGGACCATATCGAGGGGCTGAATTCGTCGCTGGTGAATTTGGCGGGTGTGGTGGAAGGCTCGGCATCGGCTTGAGATTTGTGTCCCCGCGAAGGCGGGGACACATCTCCTGCTGGCTCTACCTTGCGCTGATCGGAGATGGGCCCCTGCCTTCGCAGGGGAACGCCGGACCTTATTTGCGAGGATTGCTCAGCCCTCCACGCCCTTAGCTTTCCCCCACGCCCTTGCGGCCGTGTAACCCAGATACCCCGTCCCGAAGAGCGCATAGAGCGACTCCGGGATGCCGGCGAGATAGGCGTTCATGCCGTCGGCGATGCCCTTTGCCATTTCGGGGCGCACCGCTGCGATCAGGCCCATCGGGATCGCCCAGAGCAGCAGCGCATACATGACATAGAGAAAGCTCGGCCGCGCGCGGCTGGTCCAGGGGTCGGCGCTGTTCGCCTCGGCGACGATCGCGGTCATTCGGGTGCGGATCGCCTCCATTTCCTGGCTGCCCTCCATTTTGAGCAGTTCGAGCTTGGCGCGGTCGCGCGCTTCGGGGTCGGGGATGATCTTGTCGATCAGCTTGGCGATGGGGCCGATCAGACCTTCGATGATGCTCATGGTCGTTTCCTTTTGGTCGGAAGTTGTCAAACTTGTCACCTAGATGCGCTTGCAATCAGTGACTTGCGTCATTCCCGATGCGATTGGCGAGCCAGCCGTAGAGAAATGCCTCCTGGCTAGGGCGGCGTTCGGCGAGCGCGATGTAGCGTTCGCCCTGCAGCGCCTCCATCGCGCGGAGGAGGATTGTTTCGCCGCCCTTGCCGCGCGCTTTCAGGAAGCCGTCGAGCGCCGACAGCGTGCGCGGCCCGACGTCGCGATCGACCGCGATGTCGGGATAGTCACGCGCCGCGCGATTGAGCGCGTTGAGCGCGCGCTGGAGGAAACCCGCCGCGCTGCCGGTTCCCATGTTGACGCCGGTGTCGAAGAGTTCGGCGGCAATTCTGGATGCGTGCAGCGCGACCTTGTCGAAGCCGGGGCGCAACCAATAGAGGCGGCGATAGATCGAGGCGGCCTCGCTGCGCGGCAGATCGCGCATCGCGCCCGCATAGCCTTGCGCCCGCGCGACCGCCTCGGTGATTCCCCAGCAGGTCGGGCCGCCGCGGTCGGCGGGGTGGTTTACATATCGCCCTTCGCGGTCGATGACGGCATCGATCAACGCGTCGGCGGCGCAGGTAGATGGATCGGGTCGTGGCATGATTCGCTCCTGTGGTTTGTTGAACAGGAAAAACGAACCATATAGGAATATTGTAGGAAAGGATTTTCGCCATGCGGGCTTTGCAGGTACGCGAATTGCTGTCCGATCATGCGGGGGCGGCGCTCGCGGATTTGCCTTCACCCGTGCCCGGACCCGGCGAAGTTCGTGTGCGGGTGCGCGCGGCGGCGGTGAATTTCCCCGACCTCTTGATGACCGGCGGCGGCTATCAGTTGAAACCCGACCTGCCGTTCGTGTCGGGGCTGGAATTCGCGGGCGAGGTCGATGCGGTGGGCGAGGGCGTGGACGGCTGGGCGCCGGGCGACGCGGTGATCGGCGGCAATCGGTTCGGCGCGATGGCTGAGTATACTGTCGTTCCGGCGACAAACCTGCGCCGGAAACCCGAGCGATTGAGCTGGGACGAGGCGGCTGCTTATCCCGTCGCCTATCTGACCGCCTATGTCGCACTGGTCCGCTGCGCACGGGTCGAGCCGGGAGAGTGGGTGCTGGCGCATGGCGCCGCGGGCGGCGTCGGTCTGGCGACGGTCGATCTGGCAAAGGCGCTCGGTGCGCGCGTGATCGCGGCGGCGAGCAGTAAGGAAAAGCGCGAGGCGATCGCGCGCCTCTACGCGCCCGATGCCGTGATTTCCGCCGCGCCGGGATTTCGCGAGAAGGTGAAGGCGCTGACGGGCGGTAAGGGCGCCGATGTGATTTTCGATCCCGTCGGCGGCGATATATTCGACGAGTCGACGCGCTGTATCGCGTTCGGGGGGCGCCTGCTTGTCATCGGCTTCGCGTCGGGTCGCATCCCCGAGGTGTCGGTGAACATGCCGCTGATCAAGGGCTTCTCGGTCGTCGGGGTGCGCGCGGGCGAATATGGGCGGCGCTTTCCCGAACGCGGCGCAGAGAATGTCGCGGCGATCGATGCGCTGGCGGCGTCGGGGAAAATCCGGCCGCACGTCCATGCGTCGCTCGACCTCGCCGACTGGCGTGAAGGCTTTGCGATGCTCGAGCGGCGCGAGGTGGTGGGCAAGGTCGTGCTGAAACCGTGACGAGCCGAAGCCGCTGCCATGGTTTTGCGATACGCAAGCTGCCATGTCCGCGGCGGGGCGTCCCGGCGACAACGCCGAACAAGACCAAAGGACATGATATGAAGAAATGGACGATGATCGCCGCAACCTTCGGGCTGGCGGTTCCCGCAGTGTGCGCCGCCCAGCCGCCGCAGGATGGCGGCCGCATGTTTGCGATGATCGACGCCAATAGCGACGGCAAGCTGGACAAGGCCGAGATTACCAAGATGGCCGAAATGCGCGCCCAGCGGCAAGGCGATCCGACGATGGCCTCGCCGGAAAAAGTCGATGCCTTCATCAAGTTTATCGATGCGAACAGCGATGGCGTGATCGACAAGGCGGAACTGGAAGCAAGACAAAAGGCGCGTGCGGAGCCGCCGCCGCCGTCGGAAGACCAGCCCTAAAAAAGGCTCCACAGCGGGTTGGCGGGGTCGGTGAGCAGCTTCGCGGTCAGGGTGAAGGACATGACCACAAGCAGCGGCCGCACCCCGCGCCCTCCAAAGCGGATCGCGAGCCGCGCGCCGAGCTGGTTGCCCGCGACATTGGCGGCCGCCATCGACAGACCGAGCAGCCAGAGGACATGGCCGCCGACGATCATCGCGAGCAGGCCGGCGACATTGGTCGCGAGGTTGAGGAACTTCGTATTGCCGATCGCGCGAACGAGGCCGAGCCCGCCGAGCGCGACGAGCGTCAGCGTCAGGAACGAGCCCGTGCCCGGGCCGAAGAAGCCGTCGTAGAAGCCGAGCGCCGTAATGATGAGGGTGAGTCCGAGTGGGCCGACGCGCGCGTGGCGATCGACGCTGCTCATCGGCGGCGCGAGCAGGAAATAGAAGCCCATCGCGATAAGCAGCAGCGGGACGAGTGCCGCGAGGAAATCGGAGCGGACATATTGGACCGCGGTCGCGCCGAACATCGAGCCGGCAAAGGCGCCGGCCGCGGCCCATGCGAAACGGCGAAGATCGACATGCCCCTCGCGCCAGAAGGTCAGGAACGCCGAGGACGTGCCGATGGTGCTTTGCAGCTTGTTCGTCGCGAGCGCGGCGACGGGCGGGACTCCCGCCGCCATCAACGCGGGAATGGTGAGGAGGCCGCCGCCGCCCGCCATCGCGTCGACCGTCCCGGCGAGAAAGGCGACGCCGATCAGAAAGGCGAAGATTTCGGGCGCGAATTCCATGGGGGCGCTCCTAGGTGCGATCGCCCGCCTTGCCCAGTATCACGGCGCGATGCATAGCAATGCTTATGCGACGGCTAGCCAGATCCCATTGTTCCTTAGTGAAATGGAGGTCGCGTCGATTGCCACAGGCTATTTGCTTCCAACCGTCGATCTTGGCTGCCCCGGTCCGCTTGCCGTCATCGTCATGGCTTGCACAAAGGGCCGGCAGGCCGCTCCGACATCATTCGTCTATGGCCGGGTGGCGCGCTTTCCTGCAGGTGCAGGCGCATGGCGAGCGCGGCGCCGTTGCCACGCCAGTGTCGAACACTTGATCTCGCCATCCCCGAAGCACAATCGGTCTGACATATCTATTGCAAGTGGCCTGACCACATATTAATGCTTGACCGGCATAGGCTGTGTTCGCGTGTTCACGCTAGCGGCGATATAATGCGAGAGCATGACGCGTCAGGAAATGAAGCGTGTTCGGGATGCCCTCGCAATAGAAAATTGGGAGGAGCCATGATGTTTCGAAGGATCGCATTTCTCGCTTTGGCTACTGCGCCGCTGATAGCGCTGACGCCCGTTTCGGCTGCGCAGGACCAGCAGCAGGCTCCGTGGCAGGATGTAACGCCGCGCGCCGGACTCGCCGGCTGGCACAGCGCCGGGGGGCAGGCGCCCTATAGCGTTGTCGATGGTGAGGTCATTGGCAGCGCCGTGCCGAATTCGGCGAACAGCTGGCTGGTGTCCGACGCGCTTTACGGCGACTTCATCCTCGAATTCGACGCCAAGACCGATCCGACGCTGAATTCGGGCGTGATGATCCGCGGCCAGAGCCGGCCCGATTATCGGAATGGTGTGGTTCACGGTTACCAGATGGAGATCGATCCCTCGTCGCGGCGCTGGAGCGCCGGCATCTATGACGAGCAACGCCGTCAATGGCTCTATACACTCGGCCGCAACGATGCGGCGCGGCAGGCATTCCGCTCGGGCGACTGGAATCACTATCGTGTCGAAGCGATCGGTACGCGCCTGCGCACCTGGATCAATGGCGTCCCTGCCGCCGACGTTGTCGACGATATGGACGCGCGGGGCTTCATCGCTTTCCAGGTGCACGCCGTTCCCGATGCTGTCGCGGCGCAGAAGCCCGAGGCGCGTTTCCGCAACGTGCGGATCATCACCGACGCGCCCGCCCGCTTCGCGTCACCGGCGACCAAGGTCGAGCAGCAAGGATGGCTGGCCAATCGCCTGACCGAGGCCGAGCGCGGCGCTGGCTGGAAGTTGCTCTGGGATGGCAAGACGACGCAGGGCTGGCGGAGCGCCAAGGGGTCTGTTTTCCCGAAGAAGGGCTGGTCGATCGCCGACGGCGTCTTGTCGGTCGAAAAATCGGGCGGCGCCGAAGCGACCAATGGCGGCGACATCATCACCACCCGCGATTACAAGAGCTTCGAGCTGTCGGTCGATTTCCGGCTGACGCCGGGCGCCAACAGCGGGATCAAATATTTCGTCGATCCCAATTTGTTGAAGGGCGACGGGTCGGCGATCGGCCTGGAATATCAATTGCTCGACGATGAGCGCCATCCCGATGCAAAGATGGGCCGCGATGGCAACCGGACGATCGGCTCGCTCTATGATCTGATCACCGCGCGCAACCTCTCCGATCCGGATAGTCCGGGCAAGCGCGTCAACGCTCCGGGCGAATGGAATCGGGCGGTCATCGTCGTGCGCGGCAAGCATGTCGAGCATTGGCTGAACGGGTTCAAGGTCGTCGAATATGAACGCGGATCGCCAGCCTTCCGTGATCTCGTCGCGCTCAGCAAATATGCGAAATGGCCGAAATTCGGCGAGTGGGAGCAGGGACCGATCCTGCTCCAGGATCATGGCGACAAGGTCGACTTCCGGTCGATCAAGCTGCGCGAATTCTAAGGGGATAGGACATGCTTGACCGCCGTACGATGTTGAAGGGCGCGGCAGCAACGCTGGGCGCCACGATGAGCGCGCGCAGCTATGCGCAGATCAAGGGTGCGAACGATCGCCTGCGTGTGGCGGTGGTTGGTGTGAACGGCCGCGGGCAGGCGCATATGAGCGCTTTCTCGAAGCTGCCAAACGTAGCCGTCACACATTTCGTCGATGTGGATTCGGAGATCCTTGCAAAGCGCGCGGCCGAATTTGCCGCCAAAGGCCATCCTGCCCCCAAGATCGTGGGTGACTATCGCCGGCTGCTCGACAGCAAGGAGGTCGACATCGTCAGCATCGCGACGCCCGATCATTGGCACGCAAAGCTCGCGATCGATTCGATGAATGCTGGGCGCCACGTCTATCTGGAAAAGCCGATCGGTATCGCCCCCGCTGAGGGCGAAGCGCTGATCGCGGCACAGCGCCGCACCGGGCGTCAGTTGCAGGTGGGCAACCAGCAACGATCGAGCGTGGAGACACGGCAGCTTGTCGACATGGTGCGGGCAGGCGAACTTGGCGACGTCTATGAAGCCCAGACATGGTATGCGAATAATCGCGGGTCGATCGGCAAGGGGCAGGAAATCGCGCCGCCGGCCAATCTGAACTGGGATTTGTGGCAGGGACCGCGCCCGCGCGGGCCGTACCGGTCGAACCTGGTGCATTATAACTGGCACTGGTTCTGGAAATACGGGACGGGCGAGATTTGCAACAATGCGATGCACGAGCTCGACATTGCACGCTGGGCGATGGGCCTGACCTATCCGACCAGCGTATCGACGCAGGGCGGACGGCATTTCCACCGCGGCGACGATTGGGAAATGTATGATTCGCTCGCGCTGGACCTGATCTACGACGATGGCCGCGCGATCCGCTGGAACGGGCAAAGCTGCAATGGCATCAAGACCTTTGGGCGTGGCCGCGGTGTGTTGCTGCTTGGCACAAAAGGGTCGGCCATCGTCGATCGCAACGGGTTCGAGCTGTACGATCTGGAAGGCAAGCTGACGCGGGAGGTGACGGCGCCTGCGAGTTCGGAAACCACCGGAACGGTCGGTGAGGGTGCGCTCGACGTTCTTCATGCCGGCAATCTGGTCGACGTCATTCGCGGCCGTGCCGGCACGCTCGCATCGCCGATTGCCGAAGGGCATATCAGCACCGCGCTCTGTCACCTCGGCAATATTGCCTATCGCACGAGCGGCACGCTGACAATCGATCCGGCGACCGGCAAACCGACCAATGCCGATGCCATGAAGCTGTGGTCGGTCGACTATGAGCCGGGCTGGGAGGTCAAGGGCTGACCCCTGGGGCGATCATGGCCGACGTTGTGCGCTTTGCTTCGATGGGCACGCGCATCGAACTGCATCGGTTCGGTGCGGGTGAGGACGACGCGTTGACAGCGGCGCAGCACGCAATCGAGACGGTCGACGATGCGTTGACGATCCATCGCCCGTCGGCAACGACCGCGCTCAACGAACGCCTGATGGCGGGGCAGGGGGCTGACATCGACGATGCGCTCTTGTTCGATGCGCTGGTCGCGATCGAGGAAATGCATGCCTTGACGCTCGGGCTGTTCGATCCCGCGGCCGATCGCCGGTTCGGGTCGGCGGGATGGAGCGCCATCGCATTTGATCGCGGCGCCGCGCGGATCGAGATATCGCAGCCTGTCGCGCTCGATTTCGGCGGTTTCGGCAAGGGCTTCGCGCTCGATCGTGCCTGCGCCGTCTTGCGCGAGAAGGGTGTCGTATCGGCGTGCCTGTCGGCCGGGGAAAGTTCGATTGCAGTCGTCGGCGCACACCCGCTTGGCGGCGGCTGGCCGTTTGCGATTTCCCACCCGCTGCGGCCCCACGAGATTCTGGTCGAACTCGAACTCCTCGACGAATCGGTATCGATCTCGTCGACCGTCGGTGCGGGCACGAACGCACCGGAACGTGCCGCGATGATACGCCCAACCGATGCCACCATCGTGTCTGCGCCGCGCCACTCGGTTGCCGTCGACCGGCTTGGCGCGCATGCCGAGGCGATGAGCACCGCTTTGCTCGTCGCCGATGAAGATCAGGCGGAGCGCTTGCTGAACGGCGACCGGACGCGCCGGTTTCTATTCGATTTCCCTCGTGGAGCGGCGATCCCGATTAACCAGCCAGGATGACTTTTATGACTGACAAAGATTTCGACCTGTCACGGCGATCGTTCATCGATCGCGTGCTGATGGCGACGGCTGGCGCGGGGATGGCCGTAGCGGCGCCCTGGGCAAGTGCGGCGGTTGGCGCGGCGCCGGTGGCAAAGGGCGATCGCGTGCGGCTGGGGGTGATCGGCACGGGCGATCGCGGCCGGGCCCTGATCCAGAATATCGCCAAGACCCGCAACTGCACCGTGGCCGCGATCTGCGACAATTTCGAACTGCATCTGGCAAAGGGGCGCGCGCTGGTCGATGCGTCGACGCGCGCCTTCACCGATCACCGCGCGATGCTCGATACGGGCGGTCTCGACGCGGTGGTGGTCGCGACCCCGCTCGACCTTCATAAACAGCACAGCTTCGATGCGTTCGATGCCGGGCTTCATGTGTGGTGCGAAAAGGCGATGGCGCGCACGATCGACGATTGCGGCGCGATGGTGAAACGGTCGCAGGACAGCGGCAAGGTGCTGCAGATCGGCCATCAGCGCATGTTCAAACCCACCTATCTGAACGCGGTCCGCCGCGCGAAGGAGGGCGAAATCGGATCGCTTACGCAGATCCGGGCCAGTTGGCATCGTCAAAGCAGCTGGCGCCGGCCCGTTCCCGCCGGGGCGACGGATCGGCAGATCAACTGGCGCCTGTATCGTGACAGCTCGGCGGGGTTGATGACCGAACTGGCGACGCACCAGATTCAGGTCAGCAATTTGTTCTTCGACGCCGTGCCGACCCGCGTGATGGGATCGGGCAGCATCTGTTTCTGGAAGGATGGACGCCAAGTCTATGACCATGTCGCGCTGATCTATGAATATGCTGGGGGCCGCAAACTGATCTACACTTCGCTGCTGAACAACGCGCGTTACGGCTGCGAGGAACAGATTCAGGGCAGCAAGGGGACCATCGAACCCGAACTCGGTCGCATTTATACGGAACTGCCGCCGAAGGAACTGGCGCTGCTACGGATGCAGGCCGACGTGGCGAGCGGGCATAAGCGGACGGTCCCGATCGGCGGCGCGACCTGGTTCGCCGAGTTGCCCGTAACGACCCCCGGGGAGTCGCTTGGCTGGGGCGAATATGACGAGACGATGCTGCAGTTCGAGGGCTTTGGCGAAGCGGTGCGGACGGGCAAGCCGCTGCCCGGACTGTTGTCGCAGGCCTATTACGCGAGCGTCGCGTCGCTGCTTGGCGAACAGGCGATGGATAGCGGTCAAATTATGACCTGGCCGACTTCGCTGGTCGCCATCTGAAGGGGGAACAAGCCATGACCGATACCAACCGACGCGATCTTCTGGGGCTTGGCCTTGCCGCTGGGCTCGCAGCGGGCTTCGCGGCCGATGCGCTGGGCCAATCCGCGGCGCGCGGCGATGCACCGACCGAGGGCGCGCCTGCACGCCCGGCCCCCGAAGCAAAATATCGCGTGCCGTTCGCGGTGATCGGTCTCGATCATAATCATATCTATGGCATCACCGACGCCATGATCCGGGGTGGCGGCGTCCTCACCACCTTCTATGCGACCGATCCCAAGCAGATTGCGATGTTTAGCGCGCGATATGGCGACATCGCGCTGGCGCGTTCGGAAGACGAGATCCTCGACAATGTCGCGATCAAGCTGGTCTGCAGCGCAGCCATCCCCGGGCTGAGAGCGCCGCTGGGCATCCGCGTCATGCGCGCGGGCAAGGATTATCTCAGCGACAAGGCCGCCGTTACCTCGCTGAAGCAACTTGCCGAGGTTCGCCGCGCGATCAAGGAGACCGGCCGCAAGTTTGCGATCATGTATTCCGAACGGCTGGAAGTGCCCGCCGCGGTCATGGCGGGCCAGCTAGTCCATGACGGCGCGATCGGGCGCGTCATCCAGACCGTCAACCTTGCCCCGCATCGACTGGCCGCGGCATCCCGGCCCGACTGGTTCTGGGACACGGCGCGTAACGGCGGAATTCTGACCGATATCGGCAGCCACCAGGCCGATCAGTTCGTCTATCTGACGGGCAGCAAGCGCGCGCATGTCGTCGCATCGCAGACCGGCAATTTTGCGCATCCCGAACATCCGACGTTCGAGGATTTCGGCGATATGATGCTGAGCGGCGACGGAGGCACGGGCTATGTTCGCGTCGATTGGTTCACGCCGGATGGTTTGTCGACCTGGGGCGATGGCCGTCTCTTCATTCTCGGTACTGAGGGTTATATCGAGCTCAGGAAATATGTCGATATAGCCGGCCGGCCCGGCGGAAATCACCTGCTTATCGCCGACCGGAAGGGCGTTCGTTATCTGGACTGTTCCAAAGTGCCTCTGCCCTTCGGCTCGCAGTTTGTCACCGACATCGTGGAAGGTACATCGGTGGCGCAAGACCAGGAGGGAGCGTTGCTCGCTGCTGAACTGGTGTTGACGGCGCAGGCGCATGCCAAGCCTGCTCGGCAACAAGCGACCTTGTAACGTATAGGCCAACAAGATAGCGGTTTCCTCATGGGGAATGGCATGGAATCAAAACGGCTCTACGAACGCGTATCCACCGATATCGCGGCCAAGATCGAGGCGGGGGAATATCCGATAGGTGCGCGGTTGCCGTCGGAGCGGCAACTCGCCCAGTCTTATGACGTATCGCGGCCGACGGTTCGCGAGGCGATTATCGCGCTCGAGGTCGACGGGATGGTCGAAGTACGCAAAGGATCGGGCGTCTATGTGACGGCAACGTCGCATGCCGATGCTGAAGGTCCCTCCGCCGACGTCGGTCCTTTCGAATTGCTCGAAGCGCGCCGTCAGATCGAGGGGGAGGTTGCCGCGCTCGCTGCCGGACGGATCACCGACGAACAGCTTGCGGAGCTTCGTACGCTCGTAAAAGCGATGGGCGATGCCGGCGCCGATAGCGCGCGCGCCGAAGTGGCCGACCGCCAGTTCCACGAACTGATCGCAAGCGCGAGCCTGAACAGCGCCTTCGTCGCGGTCGTGGAATCGCTGTGGGACATGCGCGCCCGCTCTTCGCTTTATCGCTTGCTAACCAGCAAGGCGCATATCGCGGGGGTGACCCCGAGCGTTGCCGAGCATGAGGACATTGTCCTCGCACTGGAAGCGCGCGACCCGGCGGCGGCGCGCGCAGCGATGCAAAAGCATCTGGGACGCGTGCTCGAAGCGCTGCTGGAGGCAACCGAAGTGCACGAGGTCGAACTGGCCCGAAAGCGGGTCGCCGACGAACGGAGCCGCTACGCCCAGTAAATGGGGTTACACCCTTTGCATATCCCTATCGCCTGACATCGAAATCCTCGCTCAGGCAGGCTTCGATATCGGATCGCCCGAACAGGCTCGCATCACCGGGAAGCGAATGCTTCAGCGCGGCGAGGGCCAGCCCGATCTGCGCCGCAACAGCAATGGATTGATCGCGCAGCAGCGCATCGAACACGCCCGCAGCGAATGCGTCGCCGGTGCCGATGCGGTCGACGATACCGGCAACCTTGATCTCCTGGGTCTGGGCGAAGTCATCGCGCGTATCGATCCGCGCGGCGAGGCGATGATGGTCCACATCCTCGACATGGCGCGCGGTCGAGGCGATCAGCGCCAGCTTGGGAAAGGCATCAAATGCCGCGTCCACCGCAGCCCGTCGTCGCGCGGGTCCGTCATCGCTGAAATCGCGGCCGAGCAGGAGCGCGATGTCGCGATGATTGCCGAACATGATATCTGCCAGGCCGACCAGCCGGGACAGGATGGCCTTGGCATCGCCGTTCCAGCTGTCCCACAAACGCGCACGATAATTGCCGTCGAAAGAGATGGGAATATCCAGCCGCGTCGCAGCGTCTGCAGCAGCGAAGGCCGCCGCCGTTCCGCTGGGGCCAAGTGCCGGCGTGATCCCCGACAGGTGCAGGCGGCCGGCGCCGACGAGCAGTCGGTCCCAGTCCCAGTCGGTCGCGAGCGCGCCGGCGAAAGCGGAGTGGGCGCGATCGTAGATCACATTGGTGGCGCGCAAACCGGCGCCGCTCACGGCATAATAGACCCCCATACGTCCGGGCCGCCGCGCGACGGCCGAACAGTCGACGCCGTGCCCCCGCAGCGCTGCGACGGCCGCGTCGCCGAGCGGATCGTCGGGCACGGCGCTGACGATCGCCGTGTCGTGGCCGAGCCGCGCGAGCGCGGTTGCGACATTGGCCTCGGCGCCGCCGATCCAGACGTCGAGCTGCGGCGTCTGGAGCAGGAGTTCGCGCCCCGGGGGCGACATGCGCAGCAGGATTTCGCCAAAGGCGACAAAGCGTCCCATGTAGGTCAGTTCCTTTCGGCCGGAATACCGGCCGCGCGGGGTATCGTCTCGGCTGGTGCCGGTCCGCTTATATCGTCTCCAAGTTCGACCTGCTTCTTCCGGCTAGTCGGTTCGGAGCATGTGCAAGCCTATTTGGTATGGCCAATTTTGGCAATCGCTTTTTTATCGCCGCGTGACAGGGGCTAACAAAATCCCGGGCAATACGCGTTTCCCATTCGGCATCATCAATCCAGCCCGCGAAAAATGCTCTCACATGCCGGTTTTTTGCACCACAATTGGCTAGTTTCTCGCATTTTTTGCCGGTGGGTCGATCCATATGATGAGTTTGGCGTTCATGGCCAATATGTGACACACCACTTATTGCAATCGGTCTGACCAATCTTTATAGGGGCTCCAGAGAGGGGCGCGGAAAGCGTCCGGACTTGTGGCGGAGAATATCATGCGGCCCTTTCTTTTTGATAGCGCATTCGCGCGGCCTTTGATTGGCGGAGCCTTGCTGCTTGCGGGAGCCACCAGCGCGCTTGCCCTGGCTCAGGGCGCGCCCGACGCGACGGCGGGCGAGATCATCGGTACTGCGCAGAAGCGCGAGCAGAACTTCTAGCCATCCCCACCCTTGCCGGGGTTCGTTCGGACGGATCCCGGCATTTTTCTGGTGCCACGGGAGAGACATATGACGCAGGTTATTGCAGCAGGATCGACGCCGCCGGTGTCGAGGACGGGGCGCTATCGCTGGCTGATCGTCGCGCTGCTGTTCGCCGCGACCACGGTCAATTATATCGACCGCACGATGCTCGGCCTGCTGGCGCCCGTCCTCGGCGACGAGATGCGGTGGAGCGAGAATGACTATGGCAACATCGTCATGGCGTTTCAGGCCGCCTACGCGATGGGTTTCCTGTTGATGGGCTGGCTGGTCGACCGCTTCGGCCCCAAGATCGGCTACAGCATCGCGATCGCCATCTGGACGATCGGCCATGTCGCCCATGGTTTCGCGGGGTCGATTGCCTCCTTCATGGCCGCGCGTGTCGTCCTCGGCGTCGGCGAGGCGGGGCATTTCCCTGCCGTCGTTCGCGCGTCGAGCGAATGGTTCCCCCAAAAGGAACGCGCTTTTGCGATCGGCTGGGTTAACAGTGCAACGACGATCGGCGTCATTTTTACGGCGCCGACGATCTGGCTGTTCATGGTCTGGGCGGGCTTCGACTGGCGTCAGACCTTCATCTACACCGGCGCATTTGGCGCTCTCCTGCTGATATTGTGGCTGTGGCTCTACAGCAATCCGCGTGAGAGCGGGAAGGTCAGCGATGCCGAACTCGCGTGGATCGAACATGATCCGCCCGAAAAGATCGAGCGCATCGGCTGGTCGAAAATCGTCACCAAGCGCGAGGCATGGGCGTTTGCGGTCGCGAAATTCCTCATCGATCCGGTCTGGTATCTGATGCTGTTCTGGCTGCCCAAATATTTCGCCAGCACCTATAATGTCGACCTCAAGGTCGTGCTGCTGCCGATGATCATCATGTACCTGCTCTCCGACGTCGGCAGTATCGCGGGTGGATGGCTCTCCTCGAAGCTGATCCAGCGCGGGCGCACTCCCAATTTCGCGCGCAAGCTGACAATGGTGATCGCCGGTTGTTTCGTCCTGCCCCTGTTGTTCGTCACGGGCCTCGACAATATGTGGCTGGCCATCGTTCTGATCGGCCTCGCGCTCGCCGGGCACCAGGCATTTTCATCGACGATCCTGTCGATCCCGCCCGACATGTTCCCCAAACACGCGGTCGGGTCGGTGATCGGGCTCGGCGGCTTCATGGGCGGCGTCGGCGGGATGATCATGGCCAAATCGACGGGGCTGGTGCTTGACGCGACAAACGGCAATTATACGATCATCTTCGCCGTGTGCACGACGGTCTATTTTCTCGCTGTGCTGGCGCTCCATCTCCTGAGTCCGCGCCTGACGCCGGTCACTGTCGAAAGCGAAGGCACCCCCGCATGACCCGCCCGTTTCAGCTTCATCCCGACCGCCTGTTTCCGTCCGACCCGGCGCAGCGCGATATTTGCCGGCGCCTTTATGACGAGGTTGCAGACCTGCCGATCGTCAGCCCGCACGGGCATACCGATCCGAGCTGGTTCGCGGGCAACGCATCGTTCGGAAATGCCGCCGAGTTCCTGCTGCATCCCGATCATTATGCGTTCCGGATGCTCTATTCGCAGGGTATTTCGCTCGATGCGTTGGGGATCCGTAACAAGGCTGCCGACCCGCGCGAGAGCTGGCGGCTGTTCGCCCAAAACTATCATTTGTTCCGCGGCACGCCGACGCGGATGTGGATGGACTGGGTGTTCGCCGAGGCTTTCGGGTTCGATGTGCAATTCTCGGCAGAGACGTCGGACCTCTATTACGACCAGATCACCGAGAAGCTGGCGACCGATGCCTTCCGCCCGCGCGCGCTATACGATCGGTTCGGGATCGAGGTGATCGCAACAACCGAAAGCCCGCTCGATACGCTCGAGCACCACGCGGCCATTCGCACCGCCAACGCAAGCGGCGAGTGGGGCGGGCGCGTCATCACCGCCTATCGCCCCGATCCGGTGGTCGATCCCGAGTTCGAGGGGTTTCGCGACAATTTGGGGCGCTTCTCCGAGTTGAGCGGTGAGGACGCCTATAGTTACGCGGGTTATCTCGCCGCGCACCGCAATCGCCGCGCCTTCTTCGCCGAGCTGGGCGCGACCTCGACCGACCATGGCCATCCGACAGCGGCGACCGCCGACCTGTCGGATGTCGAGGCCGAAGCGCTGTTCGCACGCGTCACCGGGGACAGCGTGAGTGCCGCCGATGCCGAACTGTTCCGCGCCCATATGCTGACGGTTATGGCGGGGATGAGCCTCGACGACGGGCTGGTGATGCAGATCCACCCGGGCAGCTTTCGCAACCACAATCCGTGGTTGTTTGACCATTATGGCCGCGACAAGGGCGCGGATATTCCCATGCCGACCGACTATGTCCACGCGCTGCGCCCATTGCTCGCCAAATATGGCAATGAAGCCGCCTTGACGATCATCCTCTTCACATTGGACGAGACGAGCTACGCGAGAGAGTTGGCGCCGCTCGCGGGCCATTATCCGGCGCTAAAGCTCGGCCCGGCCTGGTGGTTCCACGACAGTCCCGAGGGGATGCGGCGCTTTCGCAGCCAGACGACCGAGACCGCGGGCTTCTACAACAGTGTCGGTTTCAACGACGACACGCGCGCCTTCCTGTCGATCCCCGCCCGCCACGACGTCGCGCGCCGCATCGACTGCGGCTTCCTCGCCGGGCTCGTTGCCGAGCACCAGATGGAGGAGTGGGAGGCGGCCGAACTCGCGGCCGACCTCAGCTACAATCTTGCCAAGGCGGCCTACAAGCTGTGAGATTGTCGGCGCAAACGCCGCTCCCGGCGTCGGTGCAGGCGCCGGGGTACGACCGCGCCGCCCAGGCCGCGGGCATCGTCCATATCGGCATTGGCGCGTTCCACCGCGCGCATCAGGCGGTCTACACCGACGATGCGATGGGGGCGGGCGATCGTGACTGGGGCATCATCGGCGTGTCGCTGCGCTCGGGCGATGTCGCGGCGCAGCTAGGTCCGCAGGACGGGCTTTATACGGTCAGCACGCGCAGCGCCGCGGGCACGAAACTGCGGCTGGTCGGCGCGGTGCAGAAGGTGCTCGTTGCGGCGGACGATCCGCAGGCGGTGATCGACGCCATTGCCGCGCCGACAACGCACATCGTCAGCTTCACCGTCACCGAGAAAGGCTGTCTGCGTCTCGCCGACGGATCGCTCGACATCGCCGCAGCGGTCAGAAACCCAAGCCTCTATCGCTTCGTCGCCGCCGGTCTGGCCGCGCGCAAGGCGGCCGGGCTGCGCGGCGTCACCTTGCTCAGCTGCGACAATCTGGCGGGCAATGGCGCGGTGCTGCGCCGTCTGATGCGCGACTATCTCGCCGCCTATCATCCGGGCCTCTCGGCGTGGTTCGACAGCGAATGCCGATGCCCTGCGACGATGATCGACCGGATCGTCCCCGCGACCACTGAGGCCGACCGCGCCGAAGTCGAAGCCGTGCTCGGCGTCCGCGACGAGGGTGCGGTGGTCACCGAAGGTTTCAGCCAGTGGGTGATCGAAGATGATTTCGCCGGTCCGCGCCCGCGCTGGGAAGAGGTGGGCGCAGAACTTGTCGCCGACGTCGCGCCCTATGAGACCGCGAAGCTGCGCATGCTCAACGGCGCGCATTCGGCGCTCGCCTATATCGGACTTGGGGCAGGGCACGCGTTTGTCCATCAGGCTATCGCCGACCCGGCGATCCGGCCAGTGATCGAGCGGCTGATGCGCG
>NZ_JBOHHT010000006.1:0-8117 GCF_050725655.1 Sphingopyxis sp.
GATCGCCGCTGGTGTCGTCGCAAGCGGCGAGCGCCGGCAGAATCGACAGACCGAACAGGCCGTTGCGGAGCAGCGTCCGGCGCGAGGGGTTTTCGGTAACGATCGCTTCCAGGCTGTCAGGCCCCGGAAGCGTATCGGTTTCTCCGCGATAAGGCGCGCGGGCGTCGTCGGTAAGATGTGACATGCAGTCCCCCTGTTTTCGGTTGAGCCCCGGACTGGATCGTCCGGAATGAGGTGGCGCACCGATTGCAGAGGGAGGTGTCAGCTACATGGCTTCACCATGTCGGGAGCATATGATTCATATGACGCTTCAGTGACATGGTGTGCGGTCAATCATGCACGGCCTTGACCAGCGGACCAAGCGGCGAACCGCCAAGCCACGCCAGCTGGACCTCGGCCGACACGCGGTTGATCGCCTCCTGCGGCTTGTTGCCGGGATGCACCGCACGGCGGAGCGGGCGCTTGCCGGCGGGCAGCGCCATGATCTCGGCAATCGCGCGCGGCACATCGGCGGGGTCGGCGCTGCGCCCGCTGCCGTCTTCGGTTCCCATGCCGCGTGTGAAGGGCTCGTAGGCGGCGAGCAGCGCCGCATCGCTGCGGCCTTTCAGCGCGCCGGTATAGGCGTTGCGATTAACCCACACCTTCGTCGGATAACCGCCCGGCTGGATGATCGTGACATCGATGCCGTACGGCACCAGCTCATAGGCGAGCTGCTCGGACAACGCCTCGACGGCGAATTTGGTCGCCGAATAATGGCCGCCGCCGGGCACGATAACGCGGCCGAGCTGCGACGAGATGTTGAAGATCTGTCCACCCTTCGCCGCGCGCATCTGCGGCAGCAGCGCGCGAAGCATCCGCTGGATGCCGAAGACGTTGGTCTCGAAGATCAGCCGGGTGGCTTCCATATCCTGCACCTCGACCGGCCCGGTGATACCGATGCCGGCGTTGTTCACCAACGTGTCGATGCGCCCGCCCGCGAGCTGTAGTGCCTTGCCGGTGCCGGTTGCCACCGAATCATCATTCGTGACATCGATTTCGACGATGTGCAGATCGAGCTTCTCCTTCGCCGCTTCGGCGGCGAGGCTTTCAGCTTCAGGGCGCGGGACGTTGCGCATCGTCGCGATGACCTTCGCTCCGAACCGGGCATAATGGAGCGCGCCAACGCGGCCGAAACCGCTCGATGCGCCGGTGATCAGCATCGTGCGGCCCTTGAGCGAAGCGGCGGCGGGCGGCGCGGCGTGGAGGATGGCAGGGGCGGCGGTGAGTGCGGCGGCGCCAGCGATCAGGTCGCGGCGGCTCGGAAGGCGGTGGTCGGGCATGGGGACTCCTTTCGAGGAGGCATCATGCATCAGTCGATGGAAACCGCCAAATAGCCGCGTCAGCCCTGCAGGCGCAGCGCGAGATCGCTCTGGAAGCGCACATCGTCGCCGTCGGCGAGCCATTTGGCCTCGGCTGCGATCGCGCCGAGCAGGTCGATCAGCGGTTCCATCTCGCTCTTGTGGTAATTGCCAAGGACATGGCCGGTGACACGGTCCTTGTGTCCCGGGTGGCCGATGCCGATGCGCACGCGGCGGAAATCCTCGCCGATATGCTGGATCATCGACCGGATGCCATTGTGGCCGGCCGCGCCGCCGCCCTGTTTCACTTTCACCTTCATCGGCGCGAGATCGAGCTCGTCGTAGAAGGCGGTGACGTCCTGCGGGGTCAATTTATAGAAATCGAGCGCGGCGCGCACGCTGCGGCCGCTTTCGTTCATGAAGGTGCCGGGTTTGAGCAGCAGGATGCGCTGCGATCCGATGCGCCCGTCCTGGATCCATGCCTGGAATTTCTTCGCGGGCGTGGGAAAGTCGTGGACATCGGCGATGACATCGGCGGCCATGAAGCCGACATTGTGGCGGTGCATCGCATATTGCGGCCCGGGATTTCCGAGGCCGACCCAGAGCTGCATGCTATTCGCCTTTCGTGGAAGGCCCCTCCCGCCGGGGGAGGGGCCGCCCGGATATGATCAGGCTTCTTCGCCGCCTTCGGCAGCAGCTTCGCCTTCGTCCACCGTCGTGTCGCCGGCAGTCGACTTCATGGCCGACGGCGCAACGATCGTCGCGATGGTGAAGTCGCGATCGGTGATCGCGCTTTCGGCGCCCTTGGGCAGGGTGACGTTGCTGATGTGGATCGAATCGCCGACGTCGAAACCGGTGACGTCGATCGTGATCTCGTCAGGAATCTTGTCCGCGTCACACGCGATTTCCAGCTCGTGACGGACGACGTTCAGCACGCCGCCGCGCTTCAGGCCCGGCGAGGCTTCCTCGTTCGCGAACACGACCGGAACCGCGACGGTAACCTTGGCGTCCTTCGCGATGCGGAGGAAATCGGCGTGGATCGGGCGATCCTTGACCGGGTGGAAAGCGACGTCCTTCGGCAGGGTGCGGATGGTCTTGCCACCCACGTCGATCATCACGACCGAGTTCATGAAGTGACCCGTCATCAGCTGCTTCATCAGCAGCTTTTCTTCGACGTGGATCATCAGGGGTTCTTCTTTGCCGCCATAGACAACGGCGGGGACGCGGCCATTACGACGCAGGTCACGCGAGGCTCCCTTGCCTCCGCGTTCGCGCGTCTCGGCCGTCAGCGTCAGCTGATCGCTCATATCATTTCTCCGAGAAACAGTTACACAGTTCCGCCACGCCTCCAGGGATGACCATGACGGAAGCCGGGGCGCTTAGCGGGGAAGTGGCGGAAATGCAAGCGCGACGGCGCCTATTGCACGCGCGTCACCTTCAGGCCGTCCGCTTCGAGCATCGTGGGCACGCCGTCGGACCCGACCAGATGTCCCGCGCCAACCGCCATCAGCACCGTGCCGGGCCGTTCCAGCCGCTTTTGTACCCACGCGCTCCAGCGCCGGTTGCGGTCGGTGATGATCGCCTTGCGCGCGGCCGGCACGGCATCGACATCGTCGTTGATGACCTTTTCCAGCGCCGCGACATCGCCGCGGCCCCACGCCGCGGTCAGGGCGCCGACGTCTTTCACGGCATCGTCCGATTTTTCGGCCGCGCGGGTCAGGAGCGTGCGCTGCGTCGTCGGGTCGAGCGTTTCGAACAGCATGAGCTGTTCGCGTGCCGTCTCCAGGCCGCCGATCGGCTTGCGGGCGTCCCTGAACCGCTCGGTCAGGCGCGTTTC
Organism: Sphingopyxis sp.; assembly: GCF_050725655.1. Lineage (GTDB taxonomy): Bacteria > Pseudomonadota > Alphaproteobacteria > Sphingomonadales > Sphingomonadaceae > Sphingopyxis. The sequence continues at coordinate 3,175 of NZ_JBOHHT010000006.1, forward strand.
CACACCGTCCGAAGAATCGAGTTCGGCATTCTGCGCCACGCGCTGGCCCATCAACACCATCACCGCCCAATCGTCGAGCGTATCGCCGCCGAAATCGCCGCCGCTCGCCTCCAATGCCCGATAGCCGCCGAGTGCCGGAGGCGGCAGCCGTTTCTCCATCGCGAGCGGTGCGGTCCGGGGTGCGAGCGTCTGGAAAACGGCGCCGGCCTTCGCCAGTTCGGCGGGCGACAATTCCATTACTAGTTCGTCGGCCGCCCCCATGGCGTCGGCGACCTTGCCCCCGCCCCAGTCGGTGCCGCGCGGCAGGGCATGCATCGCGCCCAGCATATAGATTTTTGTGTCGTCGTCGGCGACCAGCCACATCGCGGGCCGCGCCTGCCGTGCCGGCTCCGCGGTGCCGCAAGCGGCGAGCAGGCACGGCAAAAGGGCGGCCGCAAGGCGGCGACCCCGATGATGCGAAAGGCGGACTATTCCCTTCAATATTTGACCCGCTTGGCGACGAGGCCGCGTGCCTTCAGATAATCCTGGACGCTCTTCTCGCCCGCGAGATGGCCTGCGCCGACCGCGACGAATACAGTGCCCGGTTGATCCATCCGTGCTTTCAGCTGGTCGGCCCAGCGCGCGTTGCGGTCCCACAGCAAAGTCTTGGCGAGTTCGGGCGTCGCGGCCAGGCTTTCGTTCATCGTCACGGCCAGCGCGCCGGGATCGCCCTTCGCCCACTGCGCGACCATCTTGTCGAGTTGCGGCCCCAGCTTGTCGAGATCCTTGACCACCGAATTCAGAAAGCTGATCTGCTGGTTTTCGGGCAACGCATCGAAAAAGCCCAACTGCTGGCTCAGGGTTTCAAGGCCCGCAACCGGCTTGCCGGCTTTTTTGGCGGAGCTCGTCAGCAGCTTTTCGACGCCCTGTTCGGGATCGTAACCGAGTTTGGTGAGTGGCAGGACCGACAGGGTGATTGCAGGAAACCAGGGTTCGAACATGTCGAACTGCGCCGGCGCAATTCCAAGACTCGCCAGCGCGGCTTGATACGCCTTGAGCTGTTCGGCATCGAGGCGCGACGAGAGCGTCTTGCCGCTCTGGTCGATCGCCAGCGGCATCATTTCCTTCGCCATTGCCGCCTGATCTTCAGGCATGACGATTTCGAGCATCAGCTCGTCGGATTTGTCGAATGCCGTCTTCACCGCCTCGTCGAACCAGCCGAGGCCGGGCTTCAGCACATGGACGGTGCCGAAGAGATAGATCGTCGTGTCCTTGTCCTTGACGACCCACAGCGCGGGATCGGCGTCGGTCGTGGCAGGCGCCGTCGTCTGAGCGGTTTCGGCCGCATGGACGGCCGGGAGCATCGCAGACTGCGCGAATGCGACGATCGCGCAAGTGGCGGCAAGCTTTTTGAACCAGGTTTTCATCGGGAAATCACTTTCGTTACGGGCGCCTATGGCCGGATCGAACAGGGAAGGGGAGCGGAAAATACTCAGCGGTATTTGAGCCACAGCCAGACGATGGCGTTGACCGCGAGCGCGCCGAGGAACAGCAGCATGACATCGGGCGCGGGCGCGAGGCTGGCACGGTGGAGCACCCACCAGGTTGGGGCCGCGAGTGTCAGCGCATACCATGCCGCGGTGCCTGCCCACAGATAGGCGCGCTCCTCATGGTCATCGACCGAGCGATGATAGAGGATCAGCGAGACGGCCATGCCGACGATCCACGCGATCGACGCGCCGATCGCGAAATTGACCGGCAGTGCCGAATTGCTGAGCAGCGCCAGGCCGATCGTCGTGCCGTCGCTCTGCGCGCTCTGCATCCAGGCGCCGAGCACGCCACCGAACGCGCCGGCCAGGCCGAGCGCGGTCCAGTAACGTTTGCGGCGCGGCGACATCGGGCGTTTCATGTTCCGGGTCTCAGTCATCGTCGTTTCCTTCGTGGCCGTCATCGAAAATCTCTTCGATCGGCATGTCGAACAGCCGTGCGAGCTTGAAGGCGAGCGGCAGCGAGGGGTCATATTTCCCGGTTTCGATCGCATTCACCGCTTGCCGCGAGACATCGAGCCGGTCGGCGAGTTCCGCCTGGCTCCAGTTCCGCATCGCGCGCAGCACTTTCAATTTATTGTTCATCGTATCCCCCGCAGACGATGCCATTGGAATCCCATGAGGAACAGTGAGAGTAGGAGGAGCCAGCTGTACGACAGCCAGATAGCAGGCTCGACCGGCGCGGCGCCGGACGGCGCGTTGCGTGTACCTTGCCAGCCATCGGCCATGCCCAGCGCGAATAGCCCAATAAGCGGCAGAGAGAACAGCGCTTTGACCGTGAAACCGGTTGCGCGTTGCCAGCAATATTCGGCGAATTCGTCACGTTTCCAGCCAAATAATACGAGGAGCGCCGTCAAAATGAAGGCGGTCAGAGCTGGCAAGGCAATCGACAACTCGGCCGGCAAGGTCAAATTTTCGTCCGGCAGGCTCAGGTCGGCTACCCAGCCAATGATCCACAGAATTGTCGCAACATCAATCCAGAAGAAATAGCTGCGCCATCTGGCTTTAGCTGTCGGGGGTGAAGCGCCGCTCATCTCGCGAACCGACGGACGAGTTGGAGTGCTGGGGACGGCGGGGCATATTTCGCCGTTTCGATCGCATTCGCGGGTCGCCCCCACACTTTGGGCCAATCGGCCTCGCTCCAGTTGCACATCGCGCATAATATCCTTCGTTTGTCGTTCATCGAAGCCTTGCCGGCATTTCTATCCGAATGGACGTCGTTTCTCATAGAGCATCTCTATGTCCGGAAAGGAGCGTCTTTTGTCAGTGTCCGTTCGGAATATGGTCGGCGTTTCGGGCGACAGTTTCATATGGGCCTTCGTCGGGCGAAGGACTGGAGCGCCGCCGCAATGGAAGGCGCTCCAGCCCAAGTCGCTGGCCGTCACCGGGGAGCGACGTCCAGCGAAAGTCATCGAAGCAGTGGTCAGCGAGCAATGTTGACCATCAACAGGGCCAGCTGGGTGCCGCTCTGTGCCTGTGCGATAGCCCGTTCGGTTTGCGGTGCGGCATTGGCGAGGGTCGCTGACACGCACGCCGACTGACGCGCCGCTTCGGCCAGGCCGCGCAGCCCCGATTGGCACACCCGGCGCGCAGCGTTCTTCAGGCGCATGTCGAGCCGTGCGCGATCGGCTGCATGGGTCAGGTCGAGGTCGTTGGTGTTGACGGCTGCGGTGGCGCCTTCGGTCTGGGCGGCGGCGGGAACGGCAGCAACGGTGAGCGAAAGGGCGAGGATCAGCGTGCGGGTCATCATGTCTATATCTCCTTGGATCAACTAGGTCTTGGTCAACTCAACCTGTCTTCATGTCAGGTATGCATGACTATATGTCGCGATTCGCTGACTATGTCAATAACACCTTACAAAAAGTTCTGGAGACCTGACTAAGTCGCGCATTTTCGCGCCGTGACGAACGGCGGGGAGCCTTGACCGTGCGGCATGGCTGCGCCAATGCGGCGACGATTTTTGCACCTGCGAAGGAATTGCGGCCGTGGCCGACGGGGCGGACAAGACACCACTCAGCTTTCAGGACATGATCCTGACGCTGCACGCCTATTGGGCGGCGCGCGGCTGCGCGATTCTACAGCCTTATGATATGCGCGTGGGGGCGGGGACGTTTCACCCGTCGACGACGCTGCGCAGCCTCGGCCCCGAGCCGTGGAACGTCGCCTATGTTCAGCCAAGCCGCCGGCCGACCGACGGCCGCTATGGCGAGAACCCGAACCGGCTCCAGCATTATTACCAGTATCAGGTCATCCTGAAGCCGTCGCCCGCCGACCTGCAAGAGCAATATCTGGGCAGCCTCGCCGCGATCGGCATCGACCCGCTGCTCCACGACATCCGTTTTGTCGAGGATGATTGGGAATCGCCCACATTGGGGGCGTGGGGGCTGGGCTGGGAAGTCTGGTGCGACGGGATGGAAGTCACCCAGTTCACTTACTTTCAGCAAATGGGCGGCTTCGACTGCAAGCCCGTCGCGGGCGAGCTGACCTACGGGCTCGAACGCCTTGCCATGTATATCCAGAATGTCGACAAGGTGTACGATCTACGCTTTTCCGACGCGGTCGGCCCCGATACCGAAGATGGGGTCGCGGCGGTCAGCTATGGCGACGTCTTCCTCGAAAATGAAAAGCAGTTTTCGAAATGGAATTTCGAGGTTGCCGACACCGACACGCTGTTCGCGGGTTTCAAGGCGGCCGAGGCCGAATGCCAGCGCGCGATCGCCGCGAATGTGCCCTTGGCGGCCTATGACCAGGCGATCGAGGCGAGCCACCTGTTCAACCTGCTCCAGGCACGCGGCGTGATCAGCGTGCAGGAACGCGCCAACTACATGGCGCGCGTCCGCGATCTCGCGAAGGGCAGCTGCAAGGCGTGGATCGACAGCCAGTCCGAACGCTGGACCCAAAAATATCCGGGGTGGACGCTGTGATGGCCATCTCAAATCCTCCCCGGAACGGGGAGGGGGACCGCGCGAAGCGTGGTGGAGGGGGCTCGCGAAGCCTGCAACGCCCACAGGTCTACACTGCGCGAAATCTCCGCCGGGAAATGACGCTGCCCGAAGTATTGCTATGGGAACAGCTTCGCGCGCAAAAGCTGGGCGTGAAGTTTCGTCGTCAGCATTCGGTGGGGCAATATGTCACCGATTTTTGCAGCGTTGCCGAAAAGCTGATCGTCGAAATCGACGGCGAAGCGCATAGTCGGGGCGCGGCCCCCGAACGCGATGCCGTGCGCGACGCCTTTCTCGCGATCCAAGGATTTGAAGTCGTGCGCATCACAGCAAAAGATGTGTTGGAGAATATGGACGGCGTCATCGCGCTGCTTCGGCTGAAGGCCGAAAGCCCCCTCCACCACGCCTCCGGCGCGGTCCCCCTCCCCGCACGCGGAGAGGATTTTTGATGACCGACTTTCTTCTCGAACTGCGC
>NZ_JBOHHT010000007.1:0-19233 GCF_050725655.1 Sphingopyxis sp.
TCTGGGCCCCGGCTTTCGCCGGGGAACAATAAGGTCAGAAGTCCGAAATTCCGAAACGCGGAATGCCCTGATTGACCCCCGGCGGATCGAGCACGGTCACGTCGAGTTCGACGGGTTCGCCGATCCAGTGCGCCAGCGTCGTATGGTCGGCCAGATCGTCATCGGTGAGCGGGTGCACCAGCGCGCGCAGCCCCGTCGCCTCGATCGTCGCGACGACCGCCGGAACCGCTGCACCGAGGAAATGCACCTCATATTGCGCAATCGGGTGCGGCCCAGCGGCGCCGTCGGTCATATCGCCGACGAACAGGATCGCGGGATCGCGGCCGAAGCTGTCGCGCAGTTCGGTCGCGGCGGCACGCTCGGCTTCGTCGTAATAGATATGGGCGTGATAGGGGTCATCGGGGTCGATCATGGTTTCTCCTTATCCCTCTCCTTCAGGGGAGGGCAGCGAGACTTGCCAACTCGCTGGCTAGTCGCAGCGGGTGGGGTCCATCGGCCTTGCGCGAGGCCGATGGACCCCACCCCAACCCCTCCCCTAAAGGGGAGGGGCCTTAATTGCGCAACCGCGCCACTGCCCTTGCCTCTCTGGCCAAATCCGCTAAGGCCGCGCCGGGCCGCGCCGGTTGTTTTGGGGCCTAGTTCAGCAGGACAGCATCATGGCAAATGTTACCGTCATCGGGTCGCAATGGGGCGACGAGGGCAAGGGCAAGATCGTCGACTGGCTCGCCAGCCGCGCCGACGCCGTGGTCCGTTTCCAGGGCGGTCACAACGCCGGCCATACGCTCGTCGTCGGCGAGCAGGTCTACAAGTTGTCGTTGCTCCCCTCGGGTATCGTCACCGGCACGCTGTCGATCATCGGCAATGGCGTCGTGCTCGATCCTTGGGCGCTGCGCGACGAGATCACCAAGCTGCGCGGCCAGGGGGTTGCCATCAACCCCGAGAATTTCGCGATCGCCGACAATTGCGCGCTGATCCTGCCGTTCCACCGCGACCTCGACGCGCTGCGTGAGACCGCGGCGGGCGCGGGCAAGATCGGCACCACCGGGCGCGGCATCGGCCCCGCCTATGAAGACAAGGTCGGCCGCCGCGCGCTGCGCGTCTGCGACCTCGCCCACCTCGACAAGCTCGAACCGCAACTCGATCGCCTGACCGCGCACCACGACGCGCTGCGTGCCGGCTTCGGCGAGCCGCCGATCGACCGCGAGCGGCTGGTCGCCGACCTGACCGAAATCGCCGACTATGTGCTCGAATATGCGCAGCCGGTTTGGAAGCGCCTGAAGAAGGTCCGCAAGGCGGGCGCGCGCATCCTGTTCGAGGGCGCGCAGGGCGTGCTGCTCGACGTCGATCATGGCACCTATCCCTTCGTCACCAGCTCGAACACCGTCAGCGGCACCGCCGCGTCGGGTTCGGGCCTAGGACCCGGCGCCGTCGGCTTCGTGCTCGGCATCGCCAAGGCCTATACGACCCGCGTCGGCAGCGGCCCCTTCCCGACCGAGCTCGAGGACGAGATCGGCCAGAAGCTCGGCGAGCGCGGGCATGAATTCGGCACCGTGACGGGGCGCAAGCGCCGCTGCGGCTGGTTCGACGCCGTGCTCGTCCGCCAGAGCTGCGCGGTATCGGGCGTCACTGGTATCGCGCTCACCAAGCTCGACGTCCTCGACGGTTTCGACACGATTCGCATCTGCACCGGTTACCGGCTGCGCGGCAAGATCCTCGACTATTTCCCCGCCCATTCGGCCGATCAGGCCGAGGTCGAGCCGATTTACGAGGAAATGGACGGCTGGCAGGAAACGACGGCCGGCGCACGCAGCTATGCCGACCTGCCCGCGCAGGCGATCAAATATATCCAGCGCGTGCAGGAACTGATCGAAACCCCGATCGCGCTCGTGTCGACCAGCCCCGAGCGCGAGGATACGATCCTGATCCGCGACCCGTTCAGCGACTGACGATCCGGTGCCGGTCGTCGCATAAGCGCGGCGGTCGGACGCAAGTCTCGTAGCCGTCACTGAACTGCCATCGGCCGTCACTAGTTGGCTGCGGATGACAAGCCGCGAAACGACGCAGCTCTTGGCGCGTCCCGATATGTACGATGCCTTGCCGCGCCCGGCGCGCGAACGGATCGAGGTCATCGCTTTCGGCGCGATCCAGTGGCCATGGCTGCTGCGCTCGCTGTGGGGCGGACGCAAGGCGGACAAGGCCGCGCTGCTGCACCGGCTCGACCTTGCCGACGATGCCTTGCCGCATCTCGGCAGCTGGAAGGCCGACACGCGCTTCCTGACCCACATCGTCGATGCCATCGAGCAACTCCGCCCCGCGACGGTCGTCGAACTCGGCTGCGGCGCGAGCAGCCTTGTGATCGCGAAGGCATTGTCGCTGTTCGGCGGCGGGCGGCTGATCAGTTACGACCAGCATCCGATATTCGTCGCCGCCACCGCGAACTGGCTGGCGAGCCAGGGCGTCACAGCCGATTTGCGCCACGCGCCGCTCGGCTTGCCGCCGGGCGATTGGCCGGGGCTCTGGTATCAGCTTGCCGACCTGCCGACCGACATCGGCCTGCTGGTGATCGACGGGCCGCCATGGGCGCTGCACCCGCTGGTACGCGGCGCCGCCGAATCGCTGTTTCCGCGCCTCGCCGACGGCGCGATGATCCTGCTCGACGATGCCGCGCGCCCCGGCGAGCGCCTTGTCGCGCGGCGCTGGCAGAAAAGATGGCCGCAGATCGACTTCGCCTATGACCGGTCGGGAACGAAGGGCACGCTGATCGGCCGGGTGACCGGCTAGCGCGGCGACGAAGCCCGCGACCCACGGCGCAGCACTGGCAACCACTTGCCGGGCCGTGCCAAAGTCGTAGGGTCGCCCGATGCCCCGCGCCTCGCCCCTCGCCTGCCTGCTCCTTGCCGCGTGCGGCGCCGCGAGTTCGCAGCCGCCGCTGCCCGCGGGCACCAAGGCCGACCGGCTGCTTGTCGACAAGAGCGACCGCGTGCTGATCGCTTACGCCGGGAGCCGTGAGATCGTGCGCTATACGGGCATTCGCTTCGGCGACATGCCGACGGGGCACAAGCAGTTCGAGGGCGACGAACGCACGCCCGAGGGGCGCTACACGATCAGCGGCCGCAATCCGAAGAGCGCCTATCATCTGTCGCTGCGCATATCCTTTCCGGGCGCCGCGGACCGCGCCTTTGCCAAGGCGAAGGGGCGTTCGCCTGGCGGCGATATTTTCATTCACGGCCAGCCGAACGCCTGGCCCGGGCCGCCGATCGCGCGCGACTGGACCGACGGCTGTATCGCGCTGTCGAACGCCGAGATAAAACAGCTGTGGGACCTCGTGCCCGACGGTATCCCGATCACCATCCAACCCTAGGAACCGCCATGTCCCGCCACATCCTCGTCTTTTATGGCAGCTATCGCCGCGACCGGCAGGGCATCAAGCTCGCGCAGTGGATCGTCGAGGCGATCAAGGCGCGCGGAGACAGCGCCGAACTGATCGATGCCAAGGCGGTGGATCTCCCGATGCTCGACCGGATGTACAAGGAATATCCCAAAGGCGAGGCACCGGCGGCAATGGAAGAGCTCGCGGGCAATATCCGCGCCGCCGACGGTTTCCTGTTCGTCGCCGGCGAATATAATTGGGGGCCGCAGCCGGGGCTCAAGAACCTCACCGACCATTATCTGGAGGAATGGTTCTGGCGCCCCGCGGCGATCGCCTGTTATTCCGCCGGCTCCTTTTCCGGGGTGCGCGCGATGATGGGATGGCGCGACATTCTGGGCGAGATGGGGATGGCGGTAATTTCGTCGATCCTGCCGGTCGCACGGATCGGCAAGCTTTTCGACGCCGAAGGCCAGCCCACCGGCGACGATGCGAAACAGCTCGAACGGCTGTTTCCGCGCTTTGCCGACGACCTCAATTGGTGGATCGACGCCGCGAAGGCGCAGCGCGCGAAGGTCGACCCGCCCTATTAACCCGACTTGAGTTCGGCGTTGAGACGCAGGCTCGCGCGCCAGAAGAAGAAGGCGGGGATGAGGCCGAGCCACGCCGCACCATACAGCACCCACCGCACGCTCTCCTGCCCCGCCACGGGCGCGAGCGCGTCGGACAAAACTCCGAACAGGAACGGCCCGAAGCCCAGCCCGATCAGATTTTGCCCGAACAGCATGATCGACGCCGCGACGGCACGTGCCTGCGGACGCACCAGCCCCTGCACACAGCCATAGGCCGGGCCGTAATAGGCCGTATTGAGGATCGTCGGAATGATGAGCAGCGCGACGGCGACGCGCCAATCCTCCATGAAATAGCCGAGGAACAGGATCGGCGCGGCGAACGCCATGCCAAAGGCCGGGAAAGTCAGGATGTGCCGTTTGTCGCGCGCGCCGAACTTGTCCGCCATCTTGCCGCCGAGCCAGGTGCCGAGCACCCCGGCGAGCCCCAGCACGACCGCCATCGACAGTCCCGCTTCGGTCGTCGACAACCCGTGGCTGCGGATGAAGAAGCTGATCGTCCACAGCGCCTTGCCATAGCCGAGGAAGGCGACGACCGACGATGCAATCAATATGTAGACGAACGCGCGCGAGGCGAAGATTTCGCGCATCGCCTCGCCGGTCGAGAGCGGCACCACGGCGGCGGCGGTCGCCGCAGCTTCGGCGGTGCGGCTGTGCCGCGGCTCGCGCATCACGAACAGCACGACGAGCGCGAGCAGCAGGCCCGGCGCGCCGACGAGCATCAGCGCGACGCGCCAGCCGTAGAGATCGTTGACGATGCCGCCGATAATCAGCCCAAGCAGCGATCCGATCGGCACGCCAAGGCCATAGAAAGCGATCGCCGACGAGCGTTTTTCGGGGGCGACGCTGTCCGAAATCAGCGAGTGTGCCGCGGGCGTACACCCCGCCTCGCCCACGCCGACGCCGATACGCGCGAAGAGCAATTGCACGAAATTCTGCGCAAGCCCGCACACCGCGGTCATCGCCGACCATATTGCGAGCGCGAGTGCGATCAGGCGGACGCGGTTCGTGCCGTCCTTGTCGGCATAGCGCGCGATCGGGATGCCGAGCAGCGCGTAGAAAACCGCGAAGGCAGGGCCAGCGAGCAGGCCGAGCTGCGTGTCGGACAAGCCGAGGTCGGCCTTGATCGGTTCGGCGAGGATGTTGACGATCTGCCGGTCGAGGAAGTTGAAGATATAGACGATTAGCAGGATCCACAGCATCGTCCGCGTCTCTGCGGAAACGCCGGTGGCCGGTGAGGCGATGCCCTGCGACGAGGCAGCTTTATCGGTCATTTATATCTCCCGCCGCCAAGGGAGCAGACCGGGGGGAGTGGTGTCAACGCCATTGGGGCGAACCGAAAATGCCCGCTTGCAATTGCCGCTACGGCTGCCAGCGTGCAGGCCATGCAAAAAATTTCGCTGCTCGCCGCCGCCCCCCTTCTTGTCATCGCTCCCACCGCCGCCCCGGTCTCCGCAATGCCGCCGCCGCTTCCCGAGGTCGAGGGCAAGGACGCCGCGACGCTGCGCGCCGAAATGGAGAGCGGGCGGATTTACGAAGGGCTGACCGCGCTCGTCTATCTCGACCGGATCGGACGGATCGATGACTATGGGCCAAAGCTCGACGCCGTCATCGCGACGATGTCGCAGACGGATCTCAGCGCCGAGGGGAAGCGGCTCTATGACGAGCGCATGGCGGGCAAGGCGCGCGGCCCGCTCCATGGCATCCCCATCCTGCTCAAGGACAATATCGAAGCGGCCGGGCCGCTTCCCACGACCGCGGGTTCGCTCGCGCTGAAGGACAATGTGACGAACCGCGATGCGCCGCTCGTCGCAAGGCTGCGCGATGCGGGCGCGATCATCCTCGGCAAGACGAACCTCAGCGAATGGGCAAACATCCGTTCGGACAATTCGACGAGCGGGTGGAGCGCGATTGGCGGCCTGACGAAGAATCCGTATGCGCTCGACCGCAACACCTGCGGCTCGTCGTCGGGCAGCGCCGCCGCAGTCGCGGCGAGCCTCGCGCCGCTCGCGATCGGCACCGAAACCGATGGATCGATCACCTGCCCCGCCGGGGTCAATGGCGTTGTCGGCTTCAAACCGACCGTCGGCCTCGTCAGCCGCACCCATATCGTCCCGATCAGCCACAGCCAGGATACTGCGGGGCCGATCACGTTGATGGTGCGCGACGCCGCGGCGGTGATGAGCGTGATCGCGGGCAGCGACCCCACCGACCCCGCAACCGCCGAAGCCGACGCGCGCAAGACCGACTATGTCGCCGCGCTGTCGCCCGACGCACTCAAGGGCAAGCGCATCGGCGTGATGCGCGACCGGGTCGGCGACCGCGCCGACATCGTCGCGCTGTTCGACACGGCGCTGAAGCAGATGGAAAGTCTTGGCGCGACGCTGGTCGAGATCGCCGACAGCCGGAAAGGCAATGAGGGACTCGGCGCCGCCGAATTCGAAATCTTGCTCACCGAACTCAAGGCCGACATGGCGACCTATCTGGGCGGCCTGCCGAATGCGAATGCGCCGAGGTCGCTCGCCGATGTCATCGCGTTCAACAAGGCGAACCCCGACGAGCTCAAATGGTTCGACCAGGGAATTTTCGAACTCGCCGAGAGCAAGGGCGGGCTCGACAGCCCCGCCTATCTCGCCGCGCGCGAAAAGGCGGTCCGGCTCGCGGGGCCCGAGGGTATCGACCGGTTGCTGAAGACCTATGGCGTCGATCTGCTTATCGGGGTCACCAACGGCCCCGCGTGGGTCAGCGATCTGGTCAAGGGCGACAGCTACAAGAGCCCCGGCACCAGCCAGCTCCCCGCCGTCGCCGGCTATCCGCACCTGACCGTGCCGATGGGAGCGGTGGAAGGGCTGCCGATCGGCCTCTCGTTCATCGGCGCCAAATGGAGCGACGCCCACATATTGGCCGCGGGCTATGCTTATGAACAAGCGAGCCGGAAGCGCGTGGCGCCAAGCTATCGGGCGAGCGTTATCGCTGACTAGAACCTGATCGTCTTTGATTGAAGCATTATAAAAGAGGCCCGTGTCCCCGCGAAGGCGGGGATCCATCTCCTGCCGGTTCAAAATAGCGCCAACGGGAGATGGGCTCCCGCCTTCGCGGGAGCACACAGCTTATTCAATCAAAGACAATCACGCTCTAGCCCTCGCCCTGCGTCTATCAGCGCCGGTCGCTCCGCCGCTTCCAGCCCATTTCCTCGAGCTCGAGCAACTCCATCGGCACGTGAATCGCGCGCACCGCAAGCCGCACCTCGACGAGGAAAAGGATCAGCGACACGAGCAGCAACAGCATCGCGACCGCAAAGGCCCATGACGCGGCGACGCCGAGGTTGATGCCGGTAAATGCCTGCGTGAACAGCAGCGCGACGAGCAGGCAAACGACGATCCCGCACGCGACGGCGGAGAGGATCGAATTGTTGATGATCCCCATCCTGCGATCGGCGATGCGCAGTTCGGCAACGATACGCTCATGTTCGAGGCCCTCGGTCTCGGACCAGCGCTCCATCAGATTGCGCGACCGGTCGACGACGCGCGCGAGGCGGCCCGCGATGACGTTGAGCAGGCTGCCGGTCGCGACCAGCAGGAACACCGGCGTGACCGACAGCTGAATCGTCTGCGCAATCGCGCCGGCGTCGAGGCTCATCATCCCCCGGCGGCAACCGACGGCGTGTTCACGCCATGCATCGCGAGGAACTTGCGGATATTGCGTGCCGCCTGCCGGATGCGCTGCTCATTCTCGACCATCGCGATGCGGACATAACCTTCGCCGTCCTCGCCGTACCCGACCCCCGGTGCGACCGCGACCTTGGCGTGGGTGAGCAATTGCTTCGAGAATTCGAGACTGCCCATTTCCTTGAGAGCTGGCGGCAACGGCGCCCAGGCGAACATCGACGCCTTCGGGCTTGGAATGTCCCAGCCGGCGCGGCCAAAGCTTTCGACCATCACATCGCGGCGCTTCTGATACAGCTCGCGGTTCTTCTGGACGATGTCCTGCGGGCCGTTGAGCGCTGCACAGGCTGCGGCCTGGATCGGCGTGAAGGCGCCATAGTCGAGGTACGATTTCACGCGCGTCATCGCCGCAATCAGCCGCTTGTTGCCGACCGCAAAGCCCATGCGCCAGCCCGCCATCGAGTATGTTTTCGACATCGAGGTGAATTCGACCGCCACGTCCTTCGCGCCGGGAACCTGCAGGATCGAGGGGGTCGGGTTGCCGTCGTAATACAGCTCCGAATAGGCGAGGTCGGACAGCACCCAGACCTTGTTTTCCTTCGCCCACGCGACGAGCCGTTCGTAGAAGGCGAGATCAACCGCCTCGGCGGTCGGGTTCGACGGGTAATTGACGACGAGGATCGACGGGCGCGGCACGGTGAAGGCCATCGCGCGGTCGAGCGCGCGCCAGTAATTTTCGTCGGGCGTCGTCGGCACGCTGCGGATCGTCGCACCCGCGATGATGAAACCGAAGGTGTGAATGGGATAGCTGGGGTTCGGCGCCAGCACGACGTCGCCGGGGCCGGTGATCGCGGTCGCAAGGCTCGCGAGCCCTTCCTTCGACCCCATCGTCACGACGACTTCGCTCTCGGGATCGAGTTCGACGTTGAAGCGGCGCGCGTAATAATTCGCCTGCGCGCGGCGAAGCCCGGGAATGCCCTTCGACTGCGAATAGCCATGCGCGTCGGGCTTCATTGCGACTTCGCAGAGCTTCTCGATCACATGCGCCGGCGGCGGCAGGTCGGGGTTGCCCATCCCCAGGTCGATGATGTCTTCGCCCGCGGCGCGGGCGGCCGCACGCATCGCATTGACTTCGGCGATGACATAGGGCGGCAGGCGCTTGATGCGATAGAATTCATCTTCGGACATGGGAAACTAGAATAACTCCTTTGCGTTACTTGTGGGTTGACGCGAGCGGCAGCCTCGCCAGCCGCATCGCGGCTTGTTATAGGCATTATATCCGCACTGACCAGCAGGAACGAGCATGAGCGACGCAGACAAAAGCGAACCGAACGAAGCTCCGAATCCCTTCCTGCCATCACCCGACGACATGCAGCATTGGACGAGCGTGATCGGCCGCGCGCAGCAGATGATGCTCGAATATGCACTGGGTCAGGCGAATGACGGCAATGCGAGTGCGGCGGCGTTGTTCGACCCCGCCAAATGGATCGACAATCCGGCGACGAAGCTGTGGACCGAACAATCGTCGAAGATGTGGGATCAGGGGGTCGCCTTCTGGACCTCGCTCGCCAGCATCGGCCAGCCGATCACCCCCGATGCGCCGCCCGCCGATGCGAAGGATCGCCGCTTCACCGATGCCGAATGGACCGCCAATCCGGTCTTCGCGATGATCCGCCAGACCTATGGCCTGCTCGCCGAACAGATGCTCGCGACGACGCGCCAGTTCGAGGGGCTCGACCCCGCCGCGCGCGCGAAGATGGAATTCGCCGCGAAGGCGATGGCCGACGCGATGGCGCCGACCAATCTGGCGCTTACCAATCCCGAAGTGATCAAGCGCGCGGTCGAAACGCGCGGCGAAAGCCTGCTCAAAGGGCTCGGCCATATGCTGAGCGACCTGTCGCGCGGGCAATTGAGCCACGTCGATCCCGACGCGTTCGAGGTCGGGGTCAATATCGCGACGACGCCGGGCAAGGTGATCCACGAGACCGATCTTTACCAGCTGATCCACTATACGCCGACGACGAAGGAGGTGCTCGGCGTCCCGCTCCTCATCTTCCCGCCGTGGATCAACCGCTTCTATATCCTCGATTTGAACCCCGCGAAAAGCTTCGTCGCCTGGGCGGTCGAACAGGGGCTCAGCGTGTTCATGGTGTCGTGGAAGTCGGCCGATGCGTCGATGAGCGAAATTATTTGGGACGATTATATCGCGGCGCAGGTCGATGCCATCGACACGGTGCGCGCGGGGCTCGACGTCCCCGCGGTCCACACGATCGGCTATTGCGTCGCCGGCACCACGCTTGCGGCCACGCTCGCGATGCTGTCGGCGCGCGGCGAGGCCGACAAGGTGAAGTCGGTGACCTTCTTCACTGCGCAAGTCGATTTCGAACAGGCCGGCGACCTCAAGATGTTTGTCGACGACAGCTATCTGGCGCTGCTCGAGCAGCTTTCGGCGCCGGGCTTCCTCGACGGGCGCTATATGGCCGCGACCTTCAACTCGCTACGCGGGCGCGACCTCATCTGGAATTATGTCGTCAGCAATTATCTGCTCGGCAACGACTATCCGCCCTTCGACCTTCTCTATTGGAATGGCGATACGACGAACCTGCCCGCGAAGTGGCACCGGCAGTATCTGGTCGACCTCTATCGCGACAATCGCATGGTGATCCCGAACAGCCTGTCGGTGATGGGGACGCCGATCGACCTCAGGAAGATCGAGACCCCCGCGTTCATCCAGGCGGGGCGCGAGGATCATATCGCGCCGCTCGCCAGCGTCTGGCGCCTGATGGACCATCTGTCGGGGTCGAAGACCTTCCTGCTCGCGGGCTCGGGCCATATTGCGGGCGTGGTCAACCCGCCCGCCGCGGGCAAATATCAATATTGGACCGGCGATAGCGACGCCGCGACGCTCGATGAGTTTGTTGCAGGCGCGAGCGAGACCAAGGGCAGCTGGTGGCCACACTGGATCGGCTGGATTGCGGAACGGGATAGCGCGAAAACCGCCGTTAAGGGGGCGCGTATCCCCGGAAAAGGCGCCAAAAAGGCGATCGAAGACGCCCCCGGGCGTTATGTCAAACAGCGGTAATATCTAGCGAATATCCTGCCATCGGGGCGTAGCGACAAGAATTTTGTGCAGTGCACAAAAATATCCTTGAAATCGCCGCGCCGCTCCTATATTGTGCACTGCAACATAGAGGAGTAACACCGATGGCTACCAAGATGGATAGTGCCGAAAAGGCTTTCGAAGCCGCGACGCTGGAAACCCCGGCCAAGCCGGTGGCGACTCCCGCCGCGCCGGCCCCCGCTGCGGCTCCGGCCGTAGCGCAGGCTGAACCGGCCCCCGCACAGATCAAGACGGTGAAGGCAAAAGCCAAGCCGGCCGCGAAGAAGGCTGCTGCCCCCAAGGCGGCCGTCAAGAAGGTCGCTCCCAAGAAGGCGACCGTGAAAATTGCATCCAAGCCCCTTAAGGCCGCACCGAAGCCGGTTGCAGCCGCCACCAAAGGATTCAAGACCATGAACGACACCGTCAAGAAGTTCGCCGACGAAGCGAAGACCCGCACCGAAGCCCTGACCGCCGATTTCAACGCGAAGGCGAAGGAAGCGATGAGCAAGACCAGCAAGCTCGCTGAAGAAGCCGTCGAATTCAACAAGGCGAACGTCGAAGCACTCGTCGAAGCCGGCAAGATCGCTGCCAAGGGCATCGAAACGCTCGGCCAGGAAGGCGTCACCTATGCTCGCAAGAGCTTTGAAGACACGACCGCCGCGCTGAAGGGCTACACCGCCGTCAAGACCCCGGCCGACTTCTTCAAGCTCTATGCCGAAAACAGCAAGAAGGCTTTCGACGCCGCTGTTGCGCAGACCTCGAAGACCAGCGAACTCGTCGTCAAGCTGACGAACGAAAGCTTCGCGCCGATCTCGAACCGCGTTTCGGTCATCACTTCGAAGATGAAGGCCGCCTAAGGCGCTTTCACCTTCCATCGTTGGCGCGGGCACCCTCCCCCTCCCCTCCCGCCTGCGCCGACACCCCAAGGCCGCTCGCTTCCCCGGAAGCGGGCGGTTCTTGTTTTTGCGGCCACCCGATCCGGCTGGCGAACGAGAGGTTAAAATCCGCGCGCGCGCCTCTTGCGCTTCGCCCGCGGCTTGCGATATTCCTGCCCATGATGTTTCCTGCTGCAACCAACCACCCGCCCCGCGCGATGGCGGACAAGGACGACGGTTCGCCCGGCACCCCCGGCGTCGGCATCGCGACGCGTACGCGCGTAAAGGCCAAAAAGCCCTCGATGTACAAGGTGCTGCTGCTCAACGACGATTACACGCCGATGGAATTCGTCGTGATGGTGCTCCAGCGCTTCTTCAACATGGACATCGAACAGGCGACGCAGGTGATGCTGCACGTCCACCAGCAGGGCGTCGGCGTGTGCGGCGTGTTCAGCTATGAGGTCGCCGAGACCAAGGTGAACCAGGTGATGGACGCCGCGCGGCAGAACCAGCACCCGCTGCAATGCACGCTGGAAAAGGCGTAAGTTAAGCCGTTCGCGAAATCTGCTCGGCCTTGAGCGCCGGCGAAGCCTCGCCCTTCAAATCGCCATAGCCCAGCTCCGCGCCGCACCCCGGACAGATTTTCGCTGTCCCGACATCGGCGCCGCACGCGCGGTGCACATAGCGGATCGCGGGCCCATCCCCCGCCTCGCCCGGAGTATAGGCCCAGCGCTCGGACCAGTTCCGCATCGCGTACAGCACATCGAACAGCGCCTTGCCCTTGTCGGTGAGCCAATAGTCATGGCGCATTGGCCGCTCGCTATAGGCGCGGCGCTCGGCAACTCCCTCCGCCACAAGCATCTTGAGCCGCGCCGAGACCAGTTGCGGCCCAAGTCCTGTGTTCGCGGCGATCAGCTCGAAGCGACGCCGCCCGAAGAGCAGTTCACGCAGGATCAGCAGCACCGCGCGGTCGCCCAGCAGCTCGGCTGAGCGGCCGACGGGGCATAATGTATCCGATAGATCCGCGCGTTTGGGCAATGTTCACCTTTCCTCTTGTCACTATGATTATCATAGTTACTATGCCGCGCAAGAGGAGAGTCGCTCATGCCCAATCCCGCAGCCGTCATCATCGGAGCCGGGGACGCCACCGGCGGCGCGATCGCCCGCGCCTTTGCCGCCGAGGGCCTGACCGCCTGCGTCAATCGCCGGACACGCAACGCCGACCAGCTCGAAGCGCTCGCACAATCGATCCGCGACGAAGGGTATCAGGCGCGCGCCTTCCCCGGTGACGCGCGCGAAGAGGACGCGATGATCGCGCTGTTCGATCAGGTCGAGGCCGAGGTCGGCCCAGTCGAGGTTGCAGTGTTCAACATCGGCGCGAACGTCAATTTCCCGATCGGCGAGACGACGGTGCGCGTTTACACCAAGGTCTGGGAAATGGCGTGTCTCGGCGGGTTCCTGATGGGCCGCGAAGCCGCGAAACGCATGAGCCCGCGCGGCCGCGGCACGATCATCTTCACCGGCGCGACGGCGAGCCTGCGCGGCGGATCGGGTTTTTCCGCCTTCTCCGGCGCCAAGGGCGCGCTCCGCATGCTCGCGCAGTCGATGGCGCGCGAGCTGGGGCCGCAGGGCATCCACGTCGCGCACACGATTATCGACGGCGCGATCGACACCGATTTCATCAAGGGCCGCCACCCCGATTTCGACAATGCCAAGGCGCAGGATCTGATCCTCAACCCCGATGCGATCGCCGCCAATTATGTGATGCTCCACAAACAGCCCAAGAGCGCGTGGACGCATGAACTCGACCTCCGTCCCTGGGGAGAAAAATGGTAACGAGAATTCCCCTCTCCCGTCGGGAGAGGGTGTGAAGACTTGCCAGCTTGCTGGCTAGTCGTAGCTGGGTGAGGGGTTGTGCCCTATCGATAGCGCCGATCCCCTCATCCAACTCCGCCTAACCGCCTGCGGCGGTAAGGCTCCATATCCTTCTCCCGATGGGAGAAGAAAAGGACTGGACCGATGACCAAAACCCTCGAACTCATCTTCGATTTCGGCAGCCCCAACGCCTATCTTTGCATGAAGGCGCTCCCCGAACTGCTCGACCGCACCGGCGCCGACCTGATCATCACACCGTGCCTGCTAGGCGGCATCTTCAAGGCAACGGGCAATAAGGCGCCGATGATCCAATACGCCGACGCACCCGCGAAACTCGCCTATGAAAACCTCGAAATGCGGCGCTTCATCGAACGGTACGGCCTCACCAAATTCCGCGTCAATCCGCACTTCCCGGTCAACACGCTGACGATCATGCGCGGCGCGGTCGTCGCCGACGACGAAGGCAATCTCGACGACTATGTCGACGCCGTGAACCGCGCGATGTGGGAGGATGGCCTCAAGATGGACGACCCGGAAGTGATCGCGACCTTCCTGTCGGCGAACGGCTTCGACGGCCCCGCGCTCCTCGCTCGCACGCAGGAGCCCGAAATCAAGGCAAGGCTGATCGCCAACACCGAAGCCGCGGTCGCACGCGGCGCGTTCGGTATCCCGACCTTCTTCGTCGGCAGCGAGATGTTCTTCGGCAAGGACCGGCTGGCGCAGGTCGAAGAGGCGCTGGCTTAAGCCTGGGCCGCGGGCTGCGGACGCCCGGCGACCAATATCCCGGCGACGATCAACGCCAGCCCGACGATGTGGAACAGGTGAAGCTGCTCGCCGAGGAACAGCATCGCGAGGCCCGCGCCCATGAGCGGCATCACATTCATATATTGCCCCGTCGCCGCCGAGCCGAGCAGCTCGACCCCGCGATTGAAGAAGAGGTAGGCGAGGAACGACGGAAAGATCGAGACATAGGCGATCGCAAGCGCACTGCCCGTCACCGGTACGATCAGCCGCCCCGACCACAGCTCATGCGTGTAAAAGGGTGCGATCACCGCGATGCCGACCGCCATCGAGGCCGCGAGGAAGCTCAGCGGATGAACCGCGGGCCGACGGCGGAGCAGCACCGAATAGAGCGCCCATAGCAGCACCGCGCCGCCGATGATCGCGTCGCCGAGATTGAGCTGCAACCCCCACAGCATCGCCGGGTCGCCGCGCGCGATAATCGCAAGCACGCCGGTGAGCGAGATCAGCACGCCCACGATCTGGCGCGGGGTTGTGCGGTCGCCCATCACCAATGCGCCCACGACGAGAACGAGCGCCGGCAGCGCCGACTGGATCAACATCGAATTGAGCGCGGTGGTGCTCTGCAACCCGGTGTAAAGCAGGATGTTGAACGAGCCGATCGCCAGTGCGCCGAGCAGCGCGACGATCGGCCAGTTCGCGCGCAATATGGGCCAGTCGCGCTTGAGATGCGGCCAGGCGAGCGGGAGCAGCAAGGCGAGCGCGAAGGTCCAGCGCCAGAAAGACAAGGCGGCGGGCGGCACCAGATCGCGCGCCGCGCGCCCGACGATCGAATTCCCGGCCCAGAATAGCGCGGTCACCGTCAGCAGCGGATAGGCCCGCGACCAGATTGCCGCGGCCGACCCGCCTTCCTTCATCATCACGCGCATCCCGCCTTCACCCGAAAATCGGCCCCGGATAGCGGACGCCCGCTTCCTGTCTAGGTGAAGTCGAGCTGGATGATGTCGCTCGGCGTCGCGCGGCAATACATTTCGATCTGCTTGGCGCCGTCGGGATAGGTCGCCGTCATCGTCGCACGGATGCGCCAGCCGCCATTGCCCTGCTCGAGCGAGATCAGCTTGTCGTAGGACAGCCGGGTTCCGCCGGTGACCCCGATCTGCCGCGCAGCGTCGGTCATGCAATTCTGCACCGACGGCCGCGCCGCGCTGGGCAAGGCCGAAAGGTTGGCGCTCAGTGCTGCCGGAGGACCGGCGGGATAGGTCGGCGTCGCCGTATCCTCGGGCGTCGTCGTCTGCTCGGTCGCTGCTTTCTTTTTCTTCCCGCTCGCGAGCAGCGCAATCAACCCGCCTGCGACGACGATGCCGCCGATGATCAGTCCGGTGCTGGGTCCCTTATCCTTGTCTTTCTCGGGCGGGCGCGAATTCCGATAGCCATAGCCGAACTCGGCGCGGCAGCCCTTGTCGACCCAGATATAGTCGCTGGTGTAACCCCATTGGCGTCCGGCATTGCACTTGCCGGCGATCTGGCGCGTCAGTTCGACGCGATCGTTCGTGCGGACATTGCACTGCTGATATTTATAGCTCCACGATTCGCAGTTCATCGTGCCCGCAAAATCGTTGACGGGTTGAGGCAGCGGCGTCGGATAGCCGCCATCATTGGCATAGCCATAAGCGAATTCGGCGCGGCAGCCGCCCGACACCCAGATCTGGTTGGCGGTGAAACCCCAGTCGCGCCCCTTCGAACAGCGCCCGCCGATCACGCGCTGCAGGTCGACGCGATTACCGGTGCGAACATTGCAGCGCTGCATCTGGTTGTTCCGCGATTCGCAGCGGATCGTCCCCTGATAACCATAGCCATCGCCGGGACGCGGCGGCTGAATCTGCGGACCGCCGGGCGGCGGATAAGGCAAGGTCGTTGCTTGCGGCAGGGCTGGGACGGCCAGCTGGCTGGCGATCAACGTGGCCGTAGTGACGATTGTGACGACATTATTCCGCATGACCTTACTCCCCTGTGAAAAGTCGTTCCGTTTACGCTTGCCCTTGTTCGACCCAAATATTGACCTGAATAGTTTCATATTCCGGACCGGAAAGCCACGGCGAAAGCCCATTGTCATCGCGGACGACTTAACCATGGTGACGACTTCGCCTGTTCCGCCGGATCTATTGGCTTTCGCCCCCGGATCACGCCACCGCAACAGGGGAGCCAAGGGCGGCGCGGGTTATCTTCCGCAGTCATGCTCCCAGCGCCGCTTGCGCGCGCATGCGCATGCGCTAAAGACAGCCGATGGATCAGATCGTCATTCGCGGCGGCCAGCGACTCAAGGGCCGAATCCCCATCTCCGGCGCCAAGAATGCGGCGCTCACCTTGCTGCCTTGCGCGCTGCTCACCGACGAGCCGCTGACGCTCAGGAACTTGCCGCGGCTCGCCGACGTCGACGGCTTTGGTCACCTGCTCAACCAGCTCGGCTGCTCGACGACGATCGAGGGATCGCGCCCCGAGGATTTCGGCCGCGTGATGACCGCGCGCACGACGACACTGACGTCGACCGTCGCGCCCTATGACATCGTCCGCAAGATGCGCGCGTCAATCCTCGTGCTCGGCCCGCTGCTCGCGCGCGCGGGCGAGGCGACGGTATCGCTGCCCGGCGGCTGCGCGATCGGCAACCGCCCGATCGACCTGCATCTGAAAGCCCTGGAAGCCTTTGGCGCCCAGATCGAGCTAACCTCGGGTTATGTGAAGGCCGTCGCGCCGGGCGGACGCCTCGCGGGCGGCAAGTTCACCTTCCCGGTCGTGTCGGTCGGCGCGACCGAAAATGCGCTGATGGCCGCGTCGCTCGCCAAGGGCACCTGCGTCCTCGAAAATGCGGCGCGCGAGCCCGAGATCGTCGACCTGTGCAACTGCCTCGTCGCGATGGGCGCGCATATCGAGGGCATCGGCACCGAAACCTTGATCATCGAGGGCGTCGACCGCCTGCACGGCGCTACCTATCGCGTCATGGCCGACCGCATCGAGGCAGGCAGCTACGCCTGCGCAGCGGTGATCACCGAAGGGGACGTCGAACTCGTCGGCGCGAAGGCTGACGAGATGGACGCGACGCTCGCGGCGCTCCGCCAGGCGGGCGCGACGGTCGAAGAAACCAAGGGCGGCATCCGCGTCGCGATGTCGGGCCGCGCCGAACCCGTTACCCTGTCGACCGCGCCTTACCCGGGCTTCGCGACCGACATGCAGGCGCAGTTCATGGCGATGGCGACGCTCGGCAAGGGCGCCTCGCTGTTCACCGAAACGATCTTCGAGAACCGCTACATGCACGTGCCCGAGCTGGCGCGCATGGGCTGCGACATCGACGTGCGCGGCCGCAGCGCGGTGGTGCGCGGGGTCGACAAGCTGATCGGCGCGCCCGTGATGGCAACCGACCTGCGCGCCTCGATGAGCCTGATCATCGCCGGCCTTGCCGCCGAGGGCACGACCGAAGTCAACCGCGTCTATCACCTCGACCGCGGTTACGAGCGGCTCGAAGAAAAGCTGCAGGCCGTCGGCGCCGATATCGAGCGGATCAGCGCGGGGTAAGCCGCTGTGCACGGCCGTAGGTGCCGCGCACGTCGCGCTTGATCCAGTCGGCGAGCAATTTCAGATAGCCGTCGGTGATCCGCGTGACGTTGCGCGATCCGTCGGCATTCGTGCTGAATTCGAACATGCCATGGTCGGTGTCGGGGAAAAGATAGACGTCGACCGGCTTGCCCGCTTTCGCGAGCCCGAGCAGCGCGCCGCGTGTCGTCTCGATCGGCGCCTCGCGGTCCTCGCCTGCGAGCACCCATAGCAACGGCGCATCGAGCTTCTGAAGCGCCGCGACCGCATCATAGTCCCAGATGAGTTCGAGATTGTCGACGCGCGCGCGGCCGATACGGCGCAGATCCTCGTTCGGCATGCGCGCGATCGCGCCGCTATATTCGCCCTCGATCTTCGCGGCCCACGGCTTGTCCGCCATTTCGGCCCGCACCGCGTCGAGCGCGTCATAGCCGGTGCGAAAATCGGAGAGCAGTAGCTTGCCGGTCGCGTCCGACAGCCGCCCGACGAGCGCCTCGGCGTCCCGGCCGAGCCCCACCGCACGGACTTCCGACACCATCTGTTCGCGGTCTTCCTCGATCGGCGAGGCGACGAGCCCGAAACCGATCGCGACGAAATCGGCCTTGGTCCGCGTCGCGGCGAGCGGGGCGACCCAGCCGCCCTGGCTGCCGCCGAAAAAGCCTGCGCGACCGAAGCGGCCTGCCGTCATGCTGCGCGCCTGATCGAGTGCGTGCGCCGCATCCTCCGCGAGCAGTTCGAAATTCTGGGTATATTCGCCCTCGGAACCGCCGGTGCCGCGCTTGTCGTAAACGAAGACCGAAATCCCCTGCGCGGCCATCGCGTAGCCATAGACGCCGCCGATCGGCGAAGTGCGTTCGGAGCCGTGCACCATCACGACGAGCGGCCGCTTGGTGTCGGGCGCGCCCGGCGGCTCGATCAACACGCCGGTCATTTTGCTGCCGACGCTGTCGAAGGTCGCTTGTGACTCGCGAAAGGCGACGGGCTCCCAGCGCTTGCCGCCGACGGTCACGTCGCCGGTTCCGCAGGTCAGGCGCGCGCCGGCATCGGTGGTCGCGCCGCGGCGGCCGTCGCGAAACAGATAGCGCAGTCCCGGCGCCGCAACCGCCGGTGACTTCGCCAGCACGACGAAATCGCCGTCGGGGGCGGCATAGGTGCCGGGCGTGCAGGCGGTCTGCGCCAAAGCCGGCGTTGCCGGAAGCGTAGCGAGAAGGAGAAGAGTGCCGATGAGATGTTTCATGAGAGCGTCTTACTAAGGCAACACACTCTTGGCAACTAGGACCAATCGACATTCAGCCCATGGCGGTCTGCAAATGGCAATTTCCCGTGCTTCCGGTGCTCACGTACCAGATGTACGCTGCGCTCCGGGTCACGGAAAACCACCATTTTCGACTCACCC
>NZ_JBOHHT010000008.1:0-34298 GCF_050725655.1 Sphingopyxis sp.
CGGTCGCGATGATGAACAGCGCGCCCGCCGCACCCGTGGTGACGAGCACATCGTCGGCAGTCAGGCCCGCGCCATCGCGCGCGATCAGCGCCCGCAGCGATGTGCTGCCGCGATGCTCGGTATAGAGCAGCGTGAGGTCAGGCACGGTCAGCCCGAGATCGGACAGCTTGCGGTCTGAAATCGAACTTTCGGCCAGATTGTTGCGGATATTTCCGTACCCGAATTCTTCGGGGGATTCGACCTCGATCGGAAGTCTTGCGTAACGCATGGCGGCTCACCTCAGCATATGGAGCCTGGATCATGCTGTACCGGGCCGCATCGTGCCACCCCTCCTTCGGGGGATGCCGCTTAACGGTCGCTCAGCTCAGGCCGTGGCTTCGCGCCCGCGCATCTTGGTCGGCGCCATGCCAAAGCGGCGCGCGAAGGCGCGCGTGAAGCTCGCGTTGCTCATATAGCCGCAATTATAGCCGATGCTCGATACCGGGAGATCGCTTTGCGCGAGCAGCTGGCGCGCGCGCTGCAGCCGCCGCTCGCTTACCGCTTCGGCGACGCTGCATTGATACAGTTCGCGAAAGCCCCGCGTCAGCTTGGCTTTGCTGAGGCCGCAGCGGCGCGCTACGCTGCCAACGGTCAGCTTTTCCTGCCACTTCTCGTTGACCAGCTGGTGTGCGGCCGCGACGCGGGTGATGTCGAGCTCGCTCAGCGACGTGCTGCCCCCCACTTCGACCATGCGGTCGGCGGCGAGTTCGGCAAAAAGCTGGCAGAGCAGCTCCTGGCTGCGCGCGCTGCGCAACATGTCGTCGACTTCGCTGTCGCCTTCGACCGCGACCACCGCGCGGCCGAGGCCGCGAAGACTGGCGGGGAGATACCAGCGTCCATCCGCCTTGGGGCGGCCGCCGAACAGGCGGTCGCACGCGGCGCGGCTGATCGCGAGCACAACCAGATGGTCGTCGGCGGGACCCGCGACATCGCCGGGGAGGAGCATCGAGACGGCGGGCTCCCCAATATCGCCAAAACCGAAAATGAGGGCGTCGGGCGGCAGGAACGCGGCGTCACAGGGGCCGCGGCCGACGAAGCTCGTAAACTCCGGAGAAATGCGAATGGATAGCTTGTTTGTCATCCTGTCATCCCAGCGAATCGGGGCATCAGTGGCGGCGCCATGCCGTATGTGCAATCATCTTGGTCCTATCCGATACGCAAATTTTCTTTGCCGATTGTTCCGACAGATTGTGCCATCCGGCTTGATCGATGCGATAAATGCGCAAATATATGCTAGATGAGAAAATCGATTGAAAGGACACAGATGCCGGCAACGCGCCAGCCCATTCCGACCAGCAGCGATCGGCGGACCGCCATCGACGGCAATCCTGGCATATTTCTGCGGGAACTGCGGACCGAAAAGGGGTGGACGCTTGCCGAGGTGAGCGAACGCACGCGCATTCCGGTTTCAACTTTGTCAAAGATTGAAACCGGCAAGATGTCGCTCAGTTACGAAAAGCTGCTGCGGCTGAGCCAGGGGCTCGAAATCGATATCACGCAATTGTTCGCGGCGGCGACGTCGATCCCGGCCGCCATGCATACGGCGACGGGCCGGCGCAGCATCACCCCTGCCGGCGACGGGCCTTCGATCCAGACGGCGACCTATAATTATACCTATCCCTCGGCCGATCTGCTCAACAAGACGCTGAATCCGATGATCATCGACATCAAGGTGCGATCGATCGACGATTTCGGCGAGCTGATGCGCCATTCGGGCGAAGAATATGTCCTCGTTCTGGAGGGCGAGTGCGAATTTCACACCGACATGTACGCGCCCTCGCGCCTGAAAACGGGCGATTCAGCCTATTTCGACGCGTCGATGGGGCACGGATATGTCGCGGTGGGCGACGGGCCGTGCCGCATCCTGTCGGTCTGTTCGGCGAACGATGCCGACCTGAAGTCTGCGCTTCATCCCGTCGAGACGGAATAAGCGCGCAGCGCCGAGGGGCAAACGCTCCGGGCAGATGGGCCTTGATGGCCGTTTCGGAAACTCCGCCGTTTTGAAATGACGCGGGCGTCGTGTCGCCGCGGCCGCGTCGTCGCGTCCCCCATTGACAAATTTCCCTTCGGGATGCCTATATCCAGAATTGAAAATATTTCAAAAAGTGAAACTTCGGTGACGCGACCGTGAGGTCGGCCAAGTCGGAAGGGGAGAATGAATGCGGTTCATAGGTTCATGCGCGGTGCTGGCTGCGGCGGCGCTGGTCGGCTTGATGGCGCCGCCCATGACGGGGGCGGCGGCGCAAACGGCGGCCAAGCCGGTGACCGAGGCGCGTGGCGACGGCGGCCTGCTTCCCGCTCCCGATATGGTGAAGAGCGACGTCGACGCGTGGCTCGACGGATATATGCCCTATGCGCTGAGGCGCGGCGATGCCGCGGGCGCCGTGGTCGTCGTCGTCAAGGACGGCAAGGTACTGACGCAGCGCGGCTTCGGTTACGCGGACGTCGGCACACGCCGGCCGGTCGACCCCGAAACCACGCTGTTTCGCCAGGCGTCGATCTCCAAACTGATCACCTGGACCGCCGTGATGCAACAGGTCGAAGCGGGAAAGATTGACCTCGATCGCGACGTGAACGCCTATCTCGATTTCAAGATACCCGCGTTCAACCGCCAGCCCGTCACGATGCGCAACCTGATGACGCACACCGCGGGCTTCGAGGAGGTGCAGCGCGGACTCAACAGCTATGACCCCGCCCCTTCGCTCGAGGTGGTCATCAAGCGTCAGGTCCCGCACCGTATTTTCGCGCCGGGCACGACGCCCGCCTATTCGAACTATGGCCCCTCGCTCGCCGCCTATATCGTCCAGCGTGTTTCGGGCGTTCCGTATAATGACTATGTCGAACGGCACATCTTCGCACCGGCGGGCATGGCGCGGACGAGTTTCCGCCAGCCTTTGCCCGCGACCTTGCGGCCGCTGATGGCCAGCGGTTATCTTCTCGGGTCGGGCAAGCGGGGCAAGTTCGAAATGAACAGCCTGGCGCCGGCGGGCGGGTTGACGGCTTCGGGCGCCGATATGGGGCGCTTCATGATCGCCCATCTCGATCACGGCGGCGCCTTGCTGAAGCCCGCGACCGCGGCGCAGATGCACCAGACGATCCTGCGACTGGTCCCGCCGCTCAACGGCATGGCACTCGGTTTCTACGAACAGAATATCAACGGCCGCAAAGCGCTCTCGCACGCGGGCGACAGCCTCAACTTCCACAGCCAGCTCTGGATATTTCCCGCAGAAAAGGTCGGCATCTATATGTCGATGAACGCCGCGGGGACGCAGAATGTATCGGGGCCGATCCGCGCCTATTTGTTCGATGCCTTTGCCGATCGCTATTTCCCGTTCGAGCAGCGCGACGGCCGCGTCGATGCAGCAACCGCGCACGAGCATGCGCGCATGATGGTGGGCACATACAACAAGACCCGGCGGCTGGAGACGAGCTTTCTGAAGGCGATGGAACTGGTCGGACAGGTCAAGGTCACGCTCGACCGCGACGGCGGACTCCGGCTGAGTCTGGCTTCGGGCCTCGGCGGACAGACTCGCAAATGGGTGGAAATCGAACCGTTCGTCTGGCGCGAGGAGGACGGCAGGATGCGCCTCGCCGCCAAGGTCGAAAACGGGCAGGTCGTCCGGTTCAGCCTCGATTCGGCGTCGCCCTATCTCGCGTTCGAACCGGTGCCCTGGTATCTGTCGACCGCATGGATCACGCCGGCGCTGCTGGCCAGCCTTGGCGCCTTGTTCCTCACGGCGATTGCGTGGCCCGTCTCGGCACTCGCCCGCCGCCGTTATGGGGTGAAGGCCGACCTCCCGCCCGCCGCGCTGAAAAGCTACCGGCTGACGCGCGGCTTTGCGGCGCTCGCCGTTGCGGTCATGGCCGGATGGCTGTTGTTCGCCACCAAGCTTCTGGCCGATTTTTCGTCACTGAGCGGCGAACTCGACTGGGCGCTCGTCACGCTCCAGATCGCAACCCCGGTCATTTTCCTTGGCCTGCTAGCCAGCGCGATCTGGAATATCCGGCATGTCTGGACGTCCACGCGCGGCCGGTTTGCGAAATTCTGGAGCCTCGTGCTGCTGATGAGCGCGGTCGTCATCCTGTGGATCGGTGTCGGTTTCCACTTGATCGGCTTTGGAACGCGTTTCTGATCGGGGCCGGCGGGCAGCACGCCGGGTACGCGCCGGCTCACAGCAAAGAAACTTCTCTAATTGTATTGCAATTATCAAAATTTGAAAATAATGTCTCAAACAGGTCAACAGGAGCAGATGCAGGATCGGCGCCGCGACGGCGCCCGATTCTGCCTCGCTTCGGATTTTTGGTGAAAGACGTGAACATTCAAACTTCCCTCGATAACGCCGCCGGCGCATTGCAATTGCCACAGCCTTATCTGCTATTCCTCGGGGACACGACGGTGCGCGGCTATGCGAAGACCGCCTTCGGCCTTCGCGACTGGGCGCCCGAGAAGTGTGTCGGTGAATATGCCTTGCCGGGCGCGACGGTCAGTGCGGGGCTGGAGCAGCTCGCGCCCGCAGAGGCGAAGGCACGGGGTGCGCGTTCGCTGCTCATCGGCGTCGCGAACAGCGGCGGCGTGATTCCCGAGAGCTGGATGCCCGCGCTTTTCGAGGCACTCGATGCGGGGCTCGATATCGTCAGCGGTATGCACATGCGGCTGGCCGATATGCCCGAACTCGCCGCGCGGGCGCAGCGCCTCGGTCGTCAGCTGATCGACGTGCGCCATCCGCCCAGCGGCCTGCCGGTCGGCACGGGGCGCAAGCGGAGCGGCAAGCGGCTGCTCACGGTCGGAACCGACTGCGCGCTGGGCAAGAAATATACGGCGCTGGCCCTGGCGCGCGCTTTTGCCGAGCGCGGCGTCGACGCCGATTTTCGCGCGACGGGACAGACCGGCATCATGATTGCCGGCGGCGGCGTGCCGATGGACGCGGTGGTCTCCGATTTCGAGGCCGGTGCGGCAGAAACGGTGAGCCCCGACGCGGCAGACGATCACTGGGATGTGGTTGAAGGGCAGGGGTCGCTGTTTCACCCCGCCTATGCCGCGGTATCGCTGGGCCTGCTCCACGGAAGCCAGCCCGACGTGATCGTCGTGTGTCACGAGCCCGGCCGTGAAGAGATACTGGGTTCCCCCGGCTATCGCTTGCCGAGCATCGAGGAAACGATCGATCTCAACCTGCGGCTCGGCGCGCGGACCAATTCGGCAATCCGCTGCGCCGGCCTGTCGTACAACACGTCGCATCTCGGCGAGGAAGAGGCGATCGCGCTGATGGCGGCCGAAAGCGAACGGCTCGGCCTCCCGGTCGCCGATCCGATCCGCGGCGGCGAAGCCTTCGCGCGTCTGGTGGATAGCTGCCTCGCATGAGCGCAGCGGCCACCCCGGCAGCCGCGGCGGGATCCTCGTGGTTCCAGCGTTTCCTGCTGCCGGGCTTCGCCTTCAAGGCCGTCGTGATCGGCGGCGGCTACGCCACCGGACGCGAGCTTGCGGAATTTTTCCTGCCGAGCGGGCCGTGGGGCGGATTGGCCGCCATGCTGCTGGCGATGCTGCTGTGGAGCATCATCTGCGCCACGACCTTCGCATTCGCGCGGGCGATCGGCGCATTCGATTATCGCAGCTTTTTCGAAGGGCTTCTGGGCCGCGCCTGGATCTTGTTCGAGATCGGCTACGTTCTTCTGGTGACGCTGGTGCTCGCGGTGTTCGGCGCCGCGGCGGGCGAGATCGGCGCGTCGATCTTCGGCTGGCCGCCGCTAGCGGGGACAGCGTTCCTGGCGGCATCGATCGCGCTGTTCGTGACCTTCGGCAACGCTTCGGTCGAGGGCCTGTTCAAATATGTCTCCTTCCTGCTCTACGGCGTCTACGCGCTGTTCATGGTGCTCGCACTCGGCAGTTTCGGCGACGAGATTGCGGCGCGCTTTGCCATTCCGGCGCCGTCGGACGGCTGGATCCTCGGCGGGCTGACCTATACCGGTTACAATGTCATCGGCGCGGTGGTGATCCTGCCGGTGATCCGCCACCTGACCAGCCAGCGTGACGCCGTCGTTTCGGGGCTGATCGCGGGGCCGCTCGCGATGGCGCCCGCCATCCTCTTTTTCGTTGCGATGATCGCTTTCTATCCGGGCATCATGGGTGAGACGCTGCCGTCCGATTTCATACTGCGGCAACTCGAACTGCCGCTGTTTCACCTGCTGTTCCAGTTCATGATCTTTGCGGCATTGCTCGAAAGCGGGGCGGGGTCGGTCCATGCGATTAACGAGCGCGTCGATGCGGCGCGCCGGGCGCGCGGCGGTGCGCCGCTCGGCAAGCGGGCGCGGGCCGGCATCGCTGGGGCGCTGCTGGTCGGCTGCATGTTCCTCGCTGATCGCTTCGGCCTCGTGACGCTGATCGCCAGCGGCTACCGCGCGCTCTCGTGGGTGTTCCTCGCGGTCTATGTCGCGCCGCTGCTGACCATCGGTCTGTTTCGCTTGCTGCGCGGCGGTGCGGCCGTCGAGGACCAAGAGCTTCAGCCCGCCATTCAGGGGAATTTGAATTGACGAAAGTGACCGGTTGGGCGCGATTCCGGCGCTGGACGAAGCGCATATTGCTAGGGCTGCTGGCCCTGTTGGTCCTGCTGCTCGTCGCGGGGTCGATCTATGAGGCGCTGGGCCGCAAGAATGCCGCGGCGAACTATCCGGCGCCCGGAAAGCTGGTCGATGTCGGCGGGCGCAAGATGCACATCGATTGCCGCGGCACCGGATCGCCGACGGTGATACTCGAATCGGGGCTCGGCACCGGCGGAACGCTCGACTGGACGCTCGTCCACGACGAGATCGCGGGCTTTACCCGTACCTGCGCCTATGACCGCGCGGGCATCATGTGGAGCGACCCCAAGGATACACCGCAGGATGCCGCCGCGGTCACCGAGGATCTACACGCACTGCTGAAGGGTGCCGGGATCAATGACCCGCTGGTGCTCGTCGGCCATTCGATCGGCGGCCCCTACACGCGGACCTTTACGGGGAAATATGGCGATCAGGTCGCCGGACTCGTGATGGTCGATCCGTCGCAGCCCGACCAGGTTACGCGGATCGGGAAAGCGACGGGCCTCGATGTTCACCCGAAGCGCGCGTCGACACTGATGCATACGGCAAAGGCGCTGGCGCGGACGGGGCTCGTCCGCTTCGTGATCGCGCGCGGCGACAAACCGAAGCTGCGGACCGCTGCCGAAACCAAAAGGCTTGGCGATGCACTGGCCATATCGGGAGCCTATACCAGCACGTCGATCAGGGGCTCGACGTCCGAACTCGATGGCTATGATCGCACCCAGGTCCAGGCGCGTGCGGTTCAGACCTTTGGCAACCGGCCACTGATCGTGCTGACCGCGATGGCGCCGTTCAAACCCGAGCAATTGAAAGGGCTGGGGATGAAGGCGGAGCAAGGCGCGCGTTTCAAGCAGGAATGGAAGGCGCTCCATACCGAGCAGGCCGCATTTTCGACCCGCGGGCGGCAGCAGCTCGTGCCCGACGCGACCCACTATATCCAGGTCGATCGCCCCGAAGTGGTGATCGCCGCGGTTCGCGAGGTTGTCGATGCCGTGCGCGCCGATGCGCAGGCCGCCGCCAAGAAATGAAAGCAAAAACCGTCGGTCCCCCCGGCTGACGACAGGGAGATATATGATGAAGCGTAAGATCCTCTTTGGTGCGATGTCGATGCTGCCGATGCTGCTCGTCGCCAACACCCCGGCGCCCGAATATGACATCGTGATCCGCGGCGGCCGCATCCTCGACGGCGCCGGCAGCCCGTGGGTCAGCGCCGATGTCGCGGTCAAGGACGGCCGGGTCGTGCGCATCGGCCGGGTCGCAGGGCGCGGCGCCAGGGAAATCGACGCGAAGGGTCGCTATGTCTCGCCGGGCTTCATCGACATGATGGACCAGTCGGGCCGCGTGCTGCTGAAGAACGGCGCGGCCGAGAACAAGCTCTTGATGGGCGTGACAACCGTCATCGCCGGCGAAGGCGGCCCGCCGGCCGAGGCGGCCGAGATCCCGGCGCATTTCAAAACGCTCGAACAACAAGGTATCTCGGTCAACTACGGAACCTATTATTCGGCGACGCAGGCGCGCGTGAAGGTGATGGGCGACGGCGCCGGGCAGCCTACTCCAGCACAGCTCGAGGCGATGGGGCGCGAGGTCAAGATCGCGATGGAAAATGGCGCGTTCGGCATCACCAGCGCGCTCATCTATCCGCCGAGCAGCTTCCAGACCACGTCGGACCTCGTCACGCTCGCGAAGGTCGCGGCGCAGTGCGACGGTTTCTATGCCACCCACATGCGCGACGAGAGCGAAGGGCTGGTCAAGGCGATCGAGGAAGCGATCGAGATCGGCGAGAAGGGCGGGGTGAAGGTCGAGATATTCCACCTGAAGGCCGCTTATGCCCCCGGCTGGGGCAAGCTGATGCCACAGGCGGTGGCGACGATCAACGCGGCGCGCGCGCGCGGCGTCGATGTCGCGGCCGACCTCTACCCCTATACCGCGGGCGGCACCGGGCTCGAGATCATTGCACCTAGCTGGGTGTGGGCTGACGGCCTGCAGAAGGGGATCGAACGGCTGCGCGATCCCAAGGTGCGCGAACGGATGAAGAAGGAAGTCGCCGCGGGTTCGATGCCCGGCTGGTCGAACCTTGTCCACGCGTCGGGCGGCTTCGCCAATGTGCGGCTCGCCAATGGCTTCAGCGACAAATACCGGCCCTATCATGGCAAGAGCCTCGCCGAGATCGGCAAGGCGCTGAACCGCGATCCGGCGGATGTCGCGTGGGACATCTTGCTCGAAGGGCTGCCCAACCGCTCGGTCGCGCTCTATTTCATGATGAGCGAGCAGGACATCGAGACCGCGATCAAGCAGCCGTGGGTCAGCATCGGCAGCGACGCCGCGGCATCCGAAAAGGCGGGTGAGATGGACGCGCTCGGCCTCCCGCATCCGCGCGCCTATGGCACCTTCCCGCGCATCATCGCCGAATATGTGAAGCGCCGTCCGGTGCTGTCGCTCGAAGACGCGGTGCGCAAGATGACCGGCTGGCCGGCGCAGCGCATGGGGCTGACCGATCGCGGGCTGATCCGCGACGGGATGCGCGCCGATATCGTCGTGTTCGACCTCGACAAGATCGCCGATCTCGCGACCTGGGAAAAGCCCATGGCGTCGCCGACGGGGATCGAAACGGTGATCGTCAACGGCGTCGTCACGATCGCCGGCGGCAAGCATACCGGCGCCAAGGCGGGTGCGGTGCTGCGTCACAGCTGCGGCGTCTGAGGATATGGTCCGGAAAATTTCGAGCCTTTGCCTCACCGGTCTTGCTCTCGTGGCGGCAGCGCCGACCCTTGCCGCCGCCCCGGCGATTTCGAAGCCTGAAGACCTCGGAACCGCTGTGTCGGCGCAGATCGCGTGCGCCAGCATCTTCGTTGCGGAGCGCGCGGAGGCCGATGTGCTTCGCGACGACATCCATGCGTTCGCGCCGTTCATGACGGCGGTGACGCTGGCGGTCGACCGCAAGGCGCGGACCGTTACCGCATCGGCGCCGGGCGCCGCGACGCGCACCGCGCTGTACCGCCCGGTCGCCGGTTGCACGCTGCTGACCGGCGATGTTTCGACGGCCGCGCTCGACGCGCAGGCGGCGCGGCTCAAGCCGACGCGCGGGAAGGCCGCGAAGCCATGGCCGGTTGGCGACGCCCCGGTGCGCAAGCTGGCGGCGGCCGCCGAGGCAAAACTCGACCGGGCTGCGCTCGACAAAGCGGTCAGCGCCGCCTTCGACGAACAGAATAAGGGCGGCTATCCCGACACGCGCGCGATCCTCGTCGTGCAGGGCGGGGCGATTGTCGCCGAACGCTATGCGCCGGGGTTCGACCGGGGCACCGAGATGCTCGGCTGGTCGGCGTCGAAAAGCATCATGGGAACACTGGTCGGCCTGTTGGTCGATGACGGCGTGCTGGGGCTCGACGAACCCGCGCCGGTTCCCGAGTGGCAAGGCGAAGGCGACCCGCGCGCCAAGATCACGCTGCGCCAGTTGCTGACGATGTCGAGCGGCCTGACCTTCAGCGAAAGCTATGTCCCCGGCAATGACTCGATCAAGATGCTGTTCGAGGCAGGTGACATGGGCGCGATGGCGGCGGCACTGCCGCTGAAGGACGCGGCCGGAACGAACTGGAGCTATTCGTCGGGGACGACCAACATCCTCTCGCGCATCGTGTTTCAGGCGACCGGCGGGACGCTGGAGGGCATGACGCGCTTTGCGCAAAAGCGGCTGTTCGAGCCCACGGGCATGACCAGCGCGCTGATCGAACCCGATGAAGCGGGGGTGCAGGTCGGCAGTTCCTATGCCTATGCCACCGCGCGCGACTGGGCGCGCTATGGGCTGCTTCATCTCAACAAGGGCAGGGCAGGAGGCAAGCAATTGCTCTCGCGCGAATGGCTCGATTTCGCGGTGACGCCGACCAAAGCCGCGCCGCGTCCCGTCTATGGCGCGCAGCTCTGGCTGAACCACGCCGAAGCCGAAGGCGAACACCGAAAGCTCTACCCCGGCCTGCCCGCCGATACCGTCATGGCGCGCGGGCATAGTTTCCAGATTGTCGCGGCGATCCCGTCACAGGATGCGGTGATCGTCCGCCTTGGCTGGACGCCCGAGGGGCACGCTTTCGACTGGAACAAATATCTCTCGCAGATCGCGGCCGCGCTCGCGCCCGCTACCCTTGCGCCCTGAACCGACCGAAGGACAAATTCCCATGACGACCAATGCCCGCCTTTCGCTCGACCTCGCGATTGAATCGCTCCCGCTCGCCAAGCCGTTCCGTATCTCGGGGCATGTCTTCACCGATACCCCGGTCGTCCTCGCCACGCTTTCGGACGGCGAACATAGCGGGCGCGGCGAGGCGTCGGGGGTCTATTATCTCGGCGACGATGTGCCCGCGATGGTGGCCGCCATCGAGGGCGTGCGCGGCGCGGTCGAGTCCGGGATGACGCGCGAGCAACTCCAGGAACTGCTGCCCGCAGGCGGCGCGCGCAACGCGCTCGATTGCGCGCTCTGGGAACTGGAAACCCGCCGCAGCGGCCTGCCCGTCTGGGAGCTCGCCGGATTGCCCGAACCGCGCCCGCTCCGCACCACCTTCACGCTCGGCGCCGACGATCCCGATGTGATGGCTGAGGGCGCACGCGGTTACGCTCAGGCGCGCGCTCTCAAGCTCAAGCTTACCGGCGACCTCGACATCGATATCGCGCGGGTGCAGGCGGTGCGCGCGGCGCGGCCCGAGTGCTGGATCGGCGTCGATGCCAATCAGGGTTTCGCGATCGACGATCTCGACGCGCTGGTGACGGCGCTGGTCGCCGCCGATGTCAAACTGCTCGAACAGCCGCTCGCGCGCGGGCGCGAAGCCGACCTCACCGGCTATCGATGCCCGATCCCGATTGCCGCCGACGAAAGCGCACTGACGCTCGGCGATGTCGAGGGGTTGGTCGGCCGGTTCGACGTCGTCAACATCAAGCTCGATAAATGCGGCGGGCTGACCGAGGGGCTGGCGATTGCAAAACGCGCCCGCGAACTCGGCCTCGGCGTGATGGTCGGCAATATGGTCGGCTCCAGCCTCGCGATGGCACCGGCATTCATCGTCGGACAGCTCTGCGACATCGTCGATCTCGACGGCCCGATCTTCCTCGCGGACGATCGCACGCCCTCGATCGAATATGTGGGCGGCGATGCTTGGTGCGGCGAGGCGATCTGGGGCCGCGACGTCGGCTGAATGGATAATGGGACAGGGAGAGACAGGGTGAAAAAGACGATACTCGCAAGCCTGGCGCTGGTCGCGCTGATCCAGCCGGCCGCGGCGCAAGAACCGGCTGCGACCTATATCCATGCTGGCCGCCTGCTGGCCGATCCGGCGAGCGGCCGCGTCGAAACGAACAAGACGATCGTCGTCGAAGGCGGCAAGATCGCCGCCATTCGCGACGGTTTCGTCGGCGAGGGCAAGATTGTCGACCTCCGCGACCAGTTCGTGATGCCGGGTTTCATCGACAGCCACGTCCACTTGACCTTTGAATCGAGCCCGACGAGCCGCCTCGACGCGGTGACCAAATCGACCGTCGATCAGGCATTCGACGGCGTCGTCTTTGCCAAGCGCACGGTGCGCGCCGGGTTCACGACCGTGGTCGACCTCGGCTCCGACCCCCAAGCGATCAACGCGCTGCGCGATGCCACCGCGACGGGCAAGGTTATCGGGCCACGGATCATCGCCGCAGGCGGCGTCGCCGCACACGGCGGGCATGGCGACGTCCACGGCTATCGTCAGGAAATCATCGACCTCTTCCGTTCGCCGACGCTGTGTTCGGGCGCCGACGACTGCGCGCGCGCCGTCCGGCTGGCGGTGCAGCAGGGCGCCGACGTCATCAAGACCGCCTCGACCGGCGGGGTGATGTCGAACACCGCGGCGGGGCTGGGGCAGCAGATGAGCGATGCCGAACTCGTCGCGATCGTCGACACCGCGCACCGGCTCGGGCGCAAGGTCGCGGCGCACGCGCACGGCACCGACGGGGTGAATGCCGCGCTCCGTGCGGGCGTCGATTCGGTCGAGCATGGCACCTATCTCGACGCCGAAACGATCCGGCTGTTCAAGGCGAAGGGCAGCTATCTGGTTCCCACCCTGCTCGCCGGCGACACCGTCGCGCGCCAGGCCGAAACGGCCGATTGGATGCCAGTCGCAGTTCGCGCCAAGGCCCGCACGGTCGGGCCGTTGATGGTCGACGCGCTGCGCCGCGCGCATCAGGGCGGCGTGCGTATCGCGTTCGGGACCGATAGCGCGGTGTCGAAGCATGGCGAGAACGCCCGCGAATTTGCGCTGATGGTGAAGGCGGGCCTCACGCCGCTGGAGACGATTAAGTCCGCGACCGTTTGGGCGGCAGCACATGCCGGTCTCGAAGCCGAAATCGGCACGCTCGCCGCGGGCAAGTCGGCCGACATTGTCGCGGTGAAGGGCGATCCGCTGACCGATGTGCACGGCCTCGAAACGATGGGTTTCGTCATGGCGCGCGGCGTCGTGGTCCGGGCGGCAGGGGAATGAAGATGCGCTCGATCAAACTGTTTGCGCTGCTGCCGCTCGTCATGATGCTCGGCACCGCCGCGTCGAAGCCCGCGACGTCGTTGGCGCCGGCTCTCGCGCCCAAACCGGTGGCTGAAGCCCAAAAGGCAGCGCCCCCGGTCGCGACCCCGCTCGCGCCGTCGGCAACGCTGACCAAGCAGGATGTCGACAGCTGGCTCGACGGCTTCGTCCCCTTCGCGCTCAAGCGCGGCGATCTGGCCGGCGCGGTGATCGTCGTCGTCAAAGACGGGCAGGTGTTGACGCAGCGCGGGTTCGGCTATGCCGACGCCGCGAAACGCACGCCGGTCGATCCCGCCCGCACCTTGTTCCGCCCCGGCTCGGTGTCGAAGCTGTTCACCTGGACCGCGGTTATGCAGCAGGTCGAGGCCGGAAAGATCGACCTCGACGCCGACGTCAACACCTACCTCGATTTCAAGATTCCGCTGAAAGACGGCAAGCCGGTCACGATGCGCCAGTTGATGACGCACACCTCGGGGTTCGAGGAACATGGCAAGCTCACCATGTTCGAGGACAAGAAATTCCTGATCTCGCTCGGCGAGCTTGTGAAGGGCGGCATTCCCAACCGCATCTATGCGCCGGGGACGACGCCCTCCTATTCGAACTATGGCACCGCGCTGGCGGGCTATATCGTCGAGCGCGTGACGAAGATGTCGTTCGACGACTATGTCGAGCAACGGATTTTCCAGCCGCTCGGTATGGCGCAATCGACCTTTCGTCAGCCGCTTCCCAAGAGCTTCGCGCCGTGGATGGCGACGGGCTATCGCCAGCTTTCGGCGGGCCCGTCGAAGTTCGAGATCGTTGGTCCGTCACCCGCGGGTGGCCTCTCCTCGACCGGCGCCGACATGGCGAAGTTCATGATCGCGCATCTGAACCAAGGCGCGGGGCTGATGAAGCCCGAAATCGCGCGGATCATGCACGATACGCCGCTGACGATCCTGCCGCCGCTCAACCGCATGGAGCTGGGCTTTTTCGAAACCAACATCAACGGGCGTCAGGTGATCGCGCATCTCGGGGACACGCAGCTGTTCCACACCGCACTCCACCTGTTCACCAACGAGAATGTCGGCATCTATATGTCGTTCAACGCCACAGGCGAGCAGGCGTCGGTCGGCCCCGTGCGCCGTGCCCTGTTCGAGGATTTCGCCGATCGCTATCTGCCGGGCAAGGAAATGCCCGAGACGCGCGTCGATGCGAAGACCTCGGCCCAACATGCCAGGATGCTCGCCGGAAACTGGCTCAACAGCCGCCGCGCGGAGACGAATTTCTACGCGATCGCCTCGCTTCTCGGTCAGGCGAAGGTCAGCGTCGGTCCCAAGGGCGAACTCATCGTCCCGGCGGCGCGCGACCTCAGCGGAAAACCCGCGAAATGGGTCGAGACCGCGCCGTTCGTCTGGCACAATACCGACGGCCACGGCCGGCTCGCCGCACAGGTCGTCGACGGCAAGGTGGTGCGCTGGAGCATCGACGGCATCTCGCCCTTCATGGTGTTCGACCGCGCGCCGGCGTCGAAATCGGCGGCATGGATCATGCCCGCAATGTACGTCAGCCTCGGTATCCTGCTGATCACCTTGCTTCAGTGGCCCGTTTCCGCGCTGATCCGCCGCCACTACAAGGCGCCGCTGACGCTCGATCGCCGTTCGCTGCGCGTCTATCGCGGCGTCCGCGTCGGCGCGGGGCTGGTGCTCGCGCTCGTCGCCGCATGGGTGATCAGTATGTCGAAACTAAAGGCGCTGCCTACCTTCGATCCCTGGCTGTGGTTCCTCCAGATCGCCGGACTGATCGTCCTCGTCGGCGGTGCCTTGCTGGCGGCATGGAATCTTCGCATCGTCCGTCAGGAAAAGCGCGGCTGGTTCCGCACCCTCTGGGCGCTGCTCCTGCTCTTCGCGACGATCGTGCCGCTCTATGTCGCATGGATCTTTGGCCTGATCGCGATGACGGTGAATTACTGACAACATAACCGAATATGGAGGGGCTCGGCCGGCCCCTCCATCAGCGCTGCGCCTCCGGCGCAGTTTATCCTGAGCGCCTGCAAGGCAGCCGAAGGGCGCTGCCACCTCCCCGTCGCGTCGCGACGGGGAGGATATTTATCCTCGTCACGCCGGATTTGATCCGCGGTCCATCAATCCACCGCCGCGCCAATGGATCCCGGATCAAGTCCGGGATGACGAATGTCTGGAAATGGCCGTTCTTCTCCCCTCCCGCAGGCGGGAGGGGTCGGGGGTGGGCAACGACGTTGCTATGGCCCACCCCGCTGCGGCTAGCCAGCAAGCTGGCAAGCCTCACTGCCCCTCCCGCTTGCGGGAGGGGATACCCGCGCACCCACTCTTACGGCCGCTCACCACCCCAAAACGGACATTGGCTGAGCGGCAAAAAAAGCGCTGTCCTACTTTGTCGCGCCGTGCCGGCCTGTGGCCGGCTCTTTGAAATCGTGGCATTCCGCAAACTGACGTAAAAGCGAGGAGACAGTTTCACCGCACGCAAAATCGATGCGCGCGTGCGGGGCTTTTGTGGCTTTAGGAGGCGGACGATCCGGATCGCGCGCTCGCCCAAGGTCGAAGAGCACCCACTCGAAACCCCCGTCCGTCACCACAAAAAAAGGGCAGCGGCATCGTCGATACCGCTGCCCCCGGGACTAGCTTGTGAGAAAGGTTAGAAGCTCAGCTTCACGCCCCCCGAAATGTAGCGGCCGATCACGTCGAAATTGGGACTGGTGTAGGGCGTGATCGGCGGATCGCGGTCGAACAGGTTGTTGACGTTGCCGAACAGGGTGAACGGCCCGGCTTTGAACTGGACGCCCAGATCGACATAGGTACGGCTGCCCACCTTGTTGTTCA
The DNA here is from genome assembly GCF_050725655.1 of Sphingopyxis sp. Lineage (GTDB taxonomy): Bacteria > Pseudomonadota > Alphaproteobacteria > Sphingomonadales > Sphingomonadaceae > Sphingopyxis. Next base: position 15,977 of record NZ_JBOHHT010000008.1, read on the forward strand.
CGATCGGCACGGCGACCCCGTTCACGATCGGCAGCGGACGGTCGAGGCCGCCGGCGACGTAGCGGATGCGCAGATTGGCGCCGAAGCTGTCGTTATCAAACGCGATCGTGCCCGTGCCGCGCCATCTCGGGGTCGAGAAGGCGGTGTCGCCGCCGACGAAACCCGAAACATCCTTGCCGTTGATCTTCAGGTTGAAGACATGGTTGGCCAGCGCGCGGAACGACAGATTTCCGTCGCCCAGCGGCATGCGGTACGACGCCTCGATGTCGAGGCCCTGCGTGCGGTAATTGGCCAGGTTGCGATAGATGTTGGTGATCGTGCCGATAGAGCCGTTGGCTTCGCGGGTCACGATGCCGTTGCAGGTCGGATCGGTCGGAGCGGCGACGAAGCACTGCGTGATCAGGTCGTTGGCGGTAACCGTGGTGATCACATTGTCGATGTCGATATCATAATAATCGACCGACAGACGCAGGCCGGAGGCAAAAGACGGCGAGTAGGATCCGCCGAGTGTCAGCGTATGCGAAATTTCGGGCGTCAGATTGATGTTGCCGCCGCCATAAACCACCACATTGTTCTGCACCGTGCCGTTCTGGCCCCGGAAGGGATCGAGGACGGTGCCGATGCCTGTCGAGCGGTTGAGGAAATATTCGGTGATGCTCGGCGAACGGATGTCGCGCGAATAGACGGCGCGTAGCAAGAGGTCGCCCGCGACGCGCAGGGTGCCGCCGGTCTTCCACGACCAGATCCCGCCGCTGGTGCTATAGTCCGAATAGCGCGCGGCGCCGTTGATTTCGAGCTTCAGCGTGTCGGTGATGTCGAGCAGCGGCACGTTCACTTCGGCGAAGGCTTCCTTGACGTTGAAGCTGCCGTTCGTCGCCGACGAATTGAGCGTGCCGAGCGCGCCCGCGAGCGACAGCGGGTCGACAAAGTTGGTGACCTGCTTTTCCCAGCGGACGTCGGTGCCGAAAGCGATGTCGACGGGGCCGGCCCAGGTCGAGAAGGGCTGGCCCGAAACGCTGGCGCCCGCTGCATCGAGCTTGATCGTGTAGATCAGCTGCGAACCGCCGAACGCCCACGCCGCCGCCTCGTCCGAAATGCTGCCATTGCCGAACAGGTTGATCGGCACGCAATTGGGATCGTTGTTGGTGGTCGAGGCATCGGCGTTAATACGGCACGTCGGCGTGCCGTTCACCAGGACTGCATCGACGCCATTGTTGAAGCGCGATTTGATCCGCTGGTTGTTGAGCCCCTGGTTGAGCCGGATTTCGCCATGATTATAATAGGCGTCATATTTCCAGCCGTCGCCGAAGCTGCCGTCGAGCCCGATCGCGCCCTCAAGGTTGCGGCGGCTGTATTTGAACGTCATCACCCCGTCGGCGCCGACATCGTCCATGACGCGGCCGAGGAGGAACGGGCCCGTGACGCCCGCCGCGGCGAGCTGGTTGCGGTTCGCCTGGGTCAGGAAGGCATTGTCGGGCATGATGGCGACGGCCGGGGTTTCGGGAAAGAAGCCATAGTCCGCCGACATGCGGTGATAGCTGAAATTGGCCCAGACCTTCAGCGAGTCGGTGAGGTCATAGCTGGCGCGGGCAAAGAGGTTGATGCGCTCATACGGGGTGCTGACCGCGACATAGTCGAAGATATTCTGGCCGCCGCCGCCGATGGTCGTGACGCCCTGCGTCCTGCTGCCGAGCGGGAAGGCGCCGATGTTGCCGTCGGGATTGAAAACCAGATTGCGGGGAGCGCCGGTGAGGCCGAGGATCGAGCCGCCGTTGTAAAGCTGGGTCGAATTGGGATCGCGCACCAGCTCCAGCTTGTTGTCGGAGCGCTGGAACAGGCCCGCCTCCAGATTGGGGCGGTCGTCGCGGCTGACCGCACCGCGTTCGTTCATATATTCGCCCGCGACCATGAAATGGCCGCGCCCGCCCGCGAAATCGGTGCCCCATGCGATGTCGGCGCCATAACGCGCCGCGTCGCCGCGCGACGAGATGCCCGACTGCACCCCCATGCGCCAGCCGGCGAAATCATCGTCGAGGATGATGTTGACGACGCCCGCGACCGCGCCCGAGCCCCAGGCCGCCGATGCGCCTCCGGTGACGATGTCGATCCGCTTGACCAGGCTTTGCGGCACGATGTTGAGGTCGTTGGCGCCGGCAAAGCGGTGCCCGTTGAGCAGCGTCAGGGTGCGGACCGACCCAAGGCCGCGCATGTCGGCGGTCGACACGCCGCTGCTGGTGTTGCCGGGCGTCGTGGACGGCGTCGACGTGGCGCGGAACTGGGGGGTATCGTTCAGCACTTGCGCGATGCTCGGGCGGTTGCCCAGCGCAAGCTCGGCCTCGCCGATCACCGTCGTCGGGGTCGGGGCATCGAAACCTTCGCGCTGAATGCGCGAGCCGCTGACCACGATTTCCTCGTCCGAGACCAGGTCGGTCGCGGGCGTGGCGGACTGCGCATAGGCCGGGTTCAGGCTGACCAGCATCGACAGGGCGGTGCCCGCATACAAGCCGGATTGAACGAACTTCATAATTATCCCCTTCGCCTGTGGACGGCAATTCCGCCGTCCGGTGCTCGCTTATGTTTTTACCCCGAGGCTCCAGCGATCCTCGGGTTTGCGATTTTCTATAAAGTCGGATTTTTTTGAAAAATCAACCCCGATCAAGACATAATTTTCAATTATAGAAAATATTCTGTCGGAGGATCGAGCGGTTTTGCTCAATAATCCTATGAATTATGGGACTTTTATCCCAGGCGCCATGTTTCAAAATTTCGAATTTTCAACCGGTATCTTCCGGGCTTCGCCCGATCCGGTTTCGCCGCCTCATTTTGGAGGTGCGGCGGGACGCCCGCGCCATCGTGGTGCAAGCGGCTGCTAACGGTCGTTTCGAGGTCAGAACCAGGCGCGCTAAGGCGGCGGCGCGCATGGGGCTTCGGATGTCGCGCAGTTCGTCCAACCACCGCCCATCGCCTGAAACAGCTGGATGCGTGCGGCGAGTGCGTCGGCGCGGAGCTGGATCAGCGACAGCTCGGCACCGAGCAGGCCGCGCTGGGCGTCGAGCTGTTCCAGATAGGGCGAATAGCCTTCGCGATAGCGATTGGTGGCGAGCCGCAGCCCCTCGGCCAGCGCATCGCGCTGCGACTGGGCGAACGCGATCTGCGCGTCGGTCCGGCTGACCGCCGCGAGCGCATCCTCGACTTCGCGAAATGCGGTCAGTGCCGTGCGGCGGTAGGCGAAGGCCGCCTGGTCGCGCTGCGCGCCCGCGACATCGGCCTGTGCCGTCAGTCTGCCGCCCTGAAAGATCGGGGCGAGGATGCTGCCGCCGACCGACCAGATCGAAATCGGGTCACCGATCAGCGTCGAAAAGGCCGCGCCCGCTGCCGAGGTCAGGCGCACCTGCGGCAGGAAGCGTTTGCGCGCCGCGGCAAGATTCTTGTCCGACGCCGCAAGCTGATATTCGGCCTGCGCGACGTCGGGACGGCGGCGCAGCAGTTCTGACGGCAGGCCATCTGGGACCGCGGGCAGGGCGAGGCGGTCGAGGGTCGTGCCGCGGTCGATCGCCCGGGGCGTATCGCCGACGAGCAGACTCAGGCCGTCCTCGGTTCGCGCGATGGCGAGTTCGATTTGCGGCACGATCTGCGCCGTCGCGTCATATTCGGCCTGCGCCTGCTGAAGCTCGAGCTTGGGCGAATAGCCCCGCCCGACGCGCGATTTCGCGATCCGCAGCGATTCCGATCGCGCGCGCACCGTCTCGCGCGCGACCTCCAGCCGCGCATCGAGGCCGCGCAGCGTGATATAGTTGCTCGCCACGGCCGCGGCGATCGACAGGTGCACCGAATCGCGTGCCGCTTCGCTCGCGAACCACGAATCGCGTGCCGCCGATTTCTGGTCGGCAAGGCGGCCGAACAGGTCGACCTCATAGGCCACCTGGATTTGCGGCTGCGCGAAATTCTGCTCGGCCGGCCGGCCTAACGCGCTGACCGAGCGCGACCGCCCGCCGCTGATCGCCGCATCGATGGTGGGCAGCGTCTGGGCCCGCGCGAGCGCGAAATTGGCGCGCGCCTCGCGCACGCGCGCCGCCGCGACCCCGATGTCGCTGTTGTTGGCCAGCGCCTTGTCGACCAGGGCGATCAGCGCCGGATCGCCAAACGAGCGCCACCAATCGCGTTGCAGCTCCGCCGTGGGGCCGGCATCGGTTCGCCATGCAACCGGCGGCGTGACGGGCGCCACGCTGGTCGTCGCGACACGCGGCCCGGCGCAGGCGGCGAGCCCCGCCGCCAGCCCGGCCGCCAGCGCGAGCCGCGACGCCTTCATCGTTTCGATCCGCCGCGCGTGTCGATCCGGACCTCGACCGACATGCCGGGCCGCAGCCGCTTCGCCATCGCTTGCTTTTCGTCGATCTTGATCCGCACCGCGATCCGCTGCGCCACCTTGACGAAATTGCCGGTGGCGTTGTCGGCCTTGAGCACGGCGAATTCGGACCCCGCCGCGGGCGACAGATTCTCGACCCGCCCGGTCAGTTCGGCGTCGCCCAAAGCGTCGACGGTGAACCGCGTGGGCTGGCCGATCGCCATGTCGCGCGTCTGCGCTTCCTTGAAGTTTGCGATCACCCAGACATGATGCGGCACGACCGACAGCAATTGGGTGCCGGCGGTGACATAGGCGCCGACACGCACGCCGATTTCGGACAGCTGGCCGTCGGCGGGGGCGCGGATGATCGTGTTGTCGAGGTCGATCTGCGCGAGGCGAAGCTGCGCTTTCGCCGATTCGACCGCGGCCTCGAGCCCGGCGCGCGCGACGACGACGGTGCGGACGTCCTGCGTGCCGATCGCCCGGCTGGCGCGCGATTGCTGCAAGCTCGCCTGCGCCGCGAGCAGCGCCGCGCGCGTCTGGTCGAATTCGCGGGTCGAGATCGAACCGTCGGCGACGAGCGCGCGGGCGCGGCGCATGTCGGCGTCGGCCTTGACCAGCTGCGCCTGCGCGTTGGCGATCCCGGCATTCTGGCTGTCGGTCGCGACTTCGCGCGAGCGCTGCGCCTGCGCCGAATTGGCGAGCGCGGCCTGCTGCGCCGCGACATTGGCTTCGGCCTGCGCGACGCGTGCGCGATAGATGCGATCGTCGATCGTCGCGAGGATCTGCCCCGCCTTGACCTCGGCGAAATCCTGAACGGGAACGCGGGTGACATAACCGCTGACCTGCGGGCTGATGATCGTCACGCGCCCGCGCACATAGGCGTTGTCGGTCTTTTCCAGCGCGCCGGCGAAGGGCGGGAGCTGCCACGAATAGAGGATCGCGAGGATCGCGAGCAGCGCGGCCGCGACGATGATGATCACGGTTGTGCGCGTCTTGTCCGGAGGACGCCACGCCGACGGCGGCGCGTCGACCTGCGGATCTGCCGGGGCGGCGGTTTCCGGCGGCGGGGCCGCCGCTGCGGGTTCGGGTTTCAGCGTGTTCGCCTTTGGCTCGTCGCTCATCTCATTGCCCCTGTTGAGCCTGTGCCTGCGCCTGAAGGCGCTGCACCAATAATATCACCGGCGACGGCTCGTTCCGTCGACGGATCGCCCGGCTGATCATGAAACCCCAGATCGTCGTCAGGATCGCAAGTACGCCGACCAGCAGGAAAACGTCATTATACGCAAGGATATGGGCCTCGCGTGTGACTTGCTGGCTCAGCAGCGCGGCGCCCTCCGCGGTGCGCAGCACCGGATCGCCGATCGTCGCGGCAACCGTGCGGCTGCCCGCGCCCAGCCGCGCCGCGACGAGCGGGTCGGTCGCGACGATATGCTGGACCAGCTCGTGCGAATGAAATTTCTCGCGGACCGTCTGGAAGGTGCCGAGGAAGGCGCTTCCGACCAGGCCGCCGATGCTCTGGCTCATGCTGAACAGCACGATGAAGCTGATGAAATTCTTGCCGCCCGCGAGCAAGGTACGCGCGATGCCGATCACCATCGCCTGCGCGAGGAAGAGCAAGGACGCGAAACCGATGAGCGCCTGGCTGAGATAGAATTGGCTCGGCCGGGTGAGGTTGGTCGCCCCGGCGTCCATGAACGATCCGATCACGATCAGCACCACCGCGATAAGGATCGGCCGCGTCAGATTGTCGGGGCGGAAGGTCAGCACCGCGGTCGCAAGGCCGGCGATCGACGCGAGCACGACGATCAGGTGCAATGTGACCATCTGGTCGTTGATCATGCCGACGGCGTTCAGAAATCCGACCGAACCGAACGCCTGTTCGGACAGCAGGATACGAACCGACGCCGCGACCGCGATCAGCCGGAGCATCTCGCGCGTGCCCAGCCAGCGCGTGTTGATGAGCGGATTCTTGCGATGATGCTCGACCAGCACGGCCGCGGCGATCAACGCAACACTCGCAGCCAGCGACCAGCCGATCCACGGCCGCTCGGCCCACCACTGGATTCGCCCTTGCGAGAGCACGGCGATCAGCAGCCATAATCCCGGCGCAAGCAAGCCGAAGGTGAGGAAGTCGAGCGGTTCGAACACTTTTTCGCGCTCGCTCGGCGGCAGCGGCTGCGCCATCACCGCGGCGAGCGTCGCCAGCGCCATGCCGAATTCGAACCAGTAGAGATTGTGCCAGTCGCCCCATTCGAGCAGCCCCGGCGAGAGCACGCGCGCGAGGGGCGTCGCGAGCTGGGGAATGCAGATGCCGATCATCACCGCGGCGAGCCGCTTGGGCGCGGGCAGCGCCTGGAAGAAATAGAGGATGGTGAGCGTCGAGAGGCCGCTCGCCGCGACCCCGCTCATCGCCCGGACCGCGACCGAGGTCCAGAAATCGTGGATGAACAAGTGCATCAGCGTCGTCACGGCATAGGCGACAAGCGTGTAGCGGATGAACGGCTGGAGCCCGAACTGCTGGCGATATTTGACGAGCAGCAGGTTCGCCGTGACGTTGGTCATGAAATAGGCGGCGGTCAGCCACGCGGCCTCGTCGCTGTTGAGCCCCAGCGTCCCCTGCGCGAAGTTGAGGTTGACCGTGACGAGCGCGTTGCCGAGCCCGCCGGTGATCCCGATCAGGCAGCCGATCAGGAAATGGCGGACCATGCGCGACGTCGGGTGATCCGGATTGGCCGGCGACCCCGGCAGCGTCGGCCGTTCGTGCGGTTTGAAGACATAGTCCGCCATGGCGGGTCAGGCCGGCTTCGCGGTCATGGACGCGCCACGAGCGGAGCGAGTCGGTTCGATAATCATGATTTTCCATACCGTATCGCCGGGGCGCATGCAGCCTATTCGGTGGAATAGGAGTCCCACGACGCTGGCATAGAAGCGGCCGGTTATGCCCCGGATACGCGATCGCGGTGCGTCTTCCAAAGCCATGTGGCGCAGGCCAGATCCTGCACGATCGAACCCAGCGACTTATAGATGGTGACGTCCGATGCCGTCAGCCGGCCTGGCGTGGAGCCCGAAAAGACATGCCCGATCTCGGGCAGGACATGCGCTTCGGTGACCAGCCCGGCGTCGCGTGCGCGCAGATATTCGGCGCCCTGTGCCAGCACGCCTTCGCGATGATCGGGCACGAAACGCGCGCGCGCGACAAGCACTTCGTCGATTTCGGACGGGCCGGCGCGGCTTGACCCGACGGCGTTGATATGCGTCCCGTCGGCGACATGCGCGTCGAACAGGAAGGGTTCGGCCGCGCCGGTCAGCGTGCAGATGATATCGGCCCCGCTCGCGGCGTCGGCAACCGAAGCCGCCGCCTGTGCCGCAAGACCGAAATCGCGGACGATCCGGTCGGCAAGCTCGCCCGCCTTTTCGGGCGCGCGTCCCCAGATTCGCACTTCGTCCAGCGCCCGCACGTGGCGGATGGCCGCGACATGATGCCATGCCTGCTCGCCCGTCCCCATGATCGCGAGACGGCTGGCGCCGGGCCGGGCGAGCGCGTCGGTCGCCGCTGCCGAGGCGGCGGCGGTGCGGATCGCGGTGACCTCGCTGGCGTCGATCACGCAGACCGGTGCCCCGCTGGCGCGGTCGAACAGGATGATGACGCCCTGATGCGAACTGCCGTGGGCGGCGACGGCGGGAAAGATGCTGATGATCTTCGCACCGAAACCCGCGCCGTCGAGCGCGCCGGGCATCACCCCGAACAGATCGCCACCGTCGAGGTCGATGATGCCGCGCAGCAATTGCCGGCTCCGCCCTTCGGCGAGCGCGATCATCGCACTCCGCATCAGCGCGATGCATGTTGCATGGTCGAGCCGCGCGCGGACTTCGGCCACATCGATGAAGCGGATCGGATCAGCCACCCCAGACGCTTTCGGCGTGACGCAGGAAATTGAGCCCCATGATCTTTTCGATCCGGCGACTCGAATAGCCGCGCGCGGCGAGCAGCGCGATCAGTTTGCGGAACTGGGCGGGCCCGCGCAGGTCGACGACGAAGGGATAGGTGTCGGGGCGTTCGCCCGCCGCGCTGATCCCCGCGGCACGACGTTCGGCGATCTCCTTGGCAAGCACGGCTTCATACGCCTGAAGATCGTCGATCTGACTCGCTGTGCCGTCGGTGCCGATCCCGACATGATCCTCGCCGCAGATATTCACCGCATGGTCGATATGCGCCACGACGTCGTCGGCGCGGGCGTGGCCCGAGAGGTTGAGGAAGGGCATGAAATGGATGCCGATAAAGCCGCCCTTTTCGGCGACCAGCCGCAATTCGGCGTCGGTCTTGTTGCGCGGCAGGTCGGTCACCGCGCGGCAGCCGGTGTGGTTGATCGAGATCGGAGCCTCCGACGCGCGCGCGGCTTCGAGGCAGGTCCTCTCGCCGCTGTGCGACAGGTCGACGATCATCTTCTGCGCATTGAGCCGCTCGATGACTTCGTGCCCGAACGGCGTGAGCCCGCGATTGCCGGGCGCCATCGACCCGTCGCCGAGCGCGTTGGCGGGATTATAGGTGAGCTGGAAAATCCGGACGCCCAGATCGGCGAAAATGTCGACGCGGCTCGCATCCTTGCCCATCATCGCACCGTTCTGAAAACCGTAGATGATGCCGATCTTCTTCTCGGCCTTGGCGCGGCGAATGTCGGCAACGCTGAAGATTTTCACAAGATCTTTCGCATGGCGACGCAGCAGCGCATCGGCCTCGGCGATGTCGCGAACGCTGGCCTCGAACGGCTCGGCGGGGCCGGCGACATAGCCGAAGGTGCAGTTGATCGCGGTGACGCCTGACGCATGTGCTTCGGCGAGCACGCGCGGCGAATAAGGATCGGCGGCGTCGCGGATATTGGGATCGGCCAGTCCGCCGAGCGCGTTGACGATGATCCATTTCCTGCCGTCGGGTGCCGCGGCCGCCATAGCCGCACGAGGAAGCAAGGAGGTCGCGGCCAGCCCCGCCGCGCCCGCGAGCATCGCCCGCCGGTCAATCGTCATCGCCGAGTTCCTTCTTCGTCACAGGGATATAATCGGCGCGCCGATATTCGCGGCCGCGCTTCACCGTCATTTCGATGCGTTCGATATTGTCGATGTCGGCGAGCGGGTCCGCCGCCAGCACGACGAAGTTCGCGAGCTTGCCGGGCTCGACCGATCCCATATCCTTGTCCTGCCCTGCGGCGCGCGCGCCGATGAGTGTCGCCGAATGGATGACCGCGAGCGGCGGTATGCCGACGTTGTGCGCCAGATAGCGAAGCTCGGCATGGACTTCGGGCCAGGCGTCGCCGGCGGGATTGACGAAGTCGGTGCCGGTCGAAATCGGCAAGCCCGCGCGCCACGCCTGCTGCGTCAGCCGGATCGTGCGGGCGCCGCTGCAACGCAGCGGCTTGGCTTTCGGATCGGCCTTGCGCGTGGCCTCGAACTTGACGAACAGGCTGCCGGTCGCGTCGAGGATCGTGCCGCGCTGGCGCATCGCGTCGAAGAGGCGGGCGACGACCGGATCGTCGCCGGTTGGCGCAAGGCGCGTCTCGTCGACCGGGGTGCGGTCCTGATAGGCGGCGAGCATTTCGGGCTGTGCTTCGTAGCCGAGGTAACAGACATGGCTGACCGAATCGACGCCCGCCGCGATCACTTCGGCGGGGCGGGCGGGGAAGACCGCGCTGTGCGCCCAGATCATCAACTTCTGGCGATGCGCCTCGGCGGTGATCGCCGCAACGCGCTCGGCGGGCAGGTTGGCGTAGATCTTGATCGCGCTCGCCGATGTGCCGCGCGCCAGCGTGACCGCGGTGCGGAGGTCGGTCTTTTTTTCGATCGCCTGCATCCACGGCGCGGTGCCCGGCGTGAAACCGCGGCTCACCGCGAGGACGCGGGGATCCTCGAAAAAGGACGGCCCCGCCATCAGCGCGGCATAAAAAATGTCGGGCGCGGGAATTTCGCCGACCAGCGACGCACGCGAAAGCTCGCCCACCGCGCGCAGATCGTCGGCCATGTCGCGCACCGCGGTCACGCCGCCATAAAGCTGGCGGCGCAGGATCGCTTCGGCGCGCACCCGGTTCGGCGGGGTGGCGAGATGGACGTGGCTGTCGATGAGCCCAGGGATCACAAAGCGGCCGGTCAGGTCGACCCGGCGCGCCGTTCCCGCGCGCGATGCCAGCGTGTCGTGCGCACCGACCGCCACGATCCGTTCGCCGTCGATCAAAATGTCCTGTCCGGCTCGCGCGGGACCGCCGGTGCCGTCGATAACCGACACATTGGTGTAAAGCACCTGTTCGGCCGCGTGCGAGGGCGCCGCCGCCATCAGCGATGCGGCGAGACCAAGCGACTGAAGGGCAGCGACGAGCGCCGGCGGGCGTGAACGAACCGATGTCATGCGCTCGTGGCTAGCGTCCTCATTTCAGGTCCGCAATCGCCGGGCATCCGCCATCGGCGAAAAGCGGTCATTCGATCACTCTTTTCTCAGAATGCGTATTTCAGCGTCAGCCGCGCGTTTCTCGGTTCGCCATAGACGAAGCCCGGGAACCAGCCGTTGCCGCTGTAGAAGCGCTTGTCGAAGAGATTGTCGACATTGAGCTGGAGCGAAAGGGCCTCGGTCAGGTCATAGCGCGCCATGATGTTGGCGATGGCATAAGCGGGCTGGCCGATCGGGGTCGCGTCGATGCCGGCTATGCCAGGGTTGTCGGCCGTTACCGGTGGACGGCTTTCCCATTTGACCGCGCCGCCGAGGCTCAGCCCGTCGAGCGTGCCGGTAAAGGCATATTTGGTCGCGAAGTTGAACGCCCGGCGCGGCTGGTGATTGAGCACATGCACCCCATCGGCATCCTTCGCGCTATAATCGCTCCAGCCCGCACTGACATCCCATTGCGGGGTGATCTTGCCCACAACTTCGAGCTCATAGCCCTTCGCGACGGTTCCCTTCGCGCCGCGATAGGCGGGCGTGGCCGTGCCCGGGACGAGGTGCGGGGCGTCGGGAACACCGATATTATCCTGTTCGATACGATAGACCGAGGCCGTCGCCAGCAGCTTGCCGTCGAGTAACAGGGCCTTCAACCCGACCTCGTAGCTGTCGCCTTTTACGGGGTCGAGAAAGCCGCCGTTGCGGTCGCGGAAAAAGGTCTGCGGCTTGAAGATGCTGGTGTAGCTTGCATAGGCGGACAGATTGTCGGTGAGATTATAGATGAGCCCGACATAGGGTGTGAACACGCCCTTCGAGCTGACGCTATAGTCGGCAATTTCCGGGGTCGCACCGAGCTCGTTGCGCTTGGTGTAGCTGAGGCGACCCCCGGCGATCAGCTTCAGCCCGTCGATCAGGTTAAGCCGGGTCGAGGCATAGACGGCCGCCTGCGTGGTGTTGCCATGGTCCGATATATAACGATCGCCCCAAACGGGTTCGGCAATCTGTGTGCCGTCGAAGCTGTTGAAATCGGTCATCGGGGCGATCGCGACGGGGGTGCGATTGGTCCAGCCACCGTCGATGCGGCTCGCCATCGCTCCAACCGCAAGGTCGTGCTCGCCGCCCAGCAGCGTGAAGGGGCCATTGGCCTGGATGCTGCCGTGCCATTGTTCGGGGTTCGCATTGAACCAATAACCATAGGTGCTCATTCCCGCGCCGGTCACCCGGTCGGGCACGCCTTCGAGCCACAGCAGCTTCGAATTTTCGAGCCCCTTGTGATAGCCGACATCGCCGCGAACGTTCCAGCCGCCGCCCAGATCATGCTTCAGCGTCGCAAAGGCCGAAATTTCGGTGGTGTTCCAGCGGCCCCAATCGGCGCCCGTGGTCTTCGAACGCGGCCAGTCGGTGCGCGTGCCGTCGCTGTACCAATAGGGCAGCTGCGCCCACATGATCCCGTCGCGCTCGTCGCGCTGATAGCTGGCGCCGACCGACAGCGTCGTGCGTTCGCCAAGGTCGGCGTCGATCACGCCGTAAAGCAGGAGACCCTTCCGCTCTTCCAGATTGACGAAGCCGTCCTGCTTGGAGGCTTGCGCGACCGCGCGAGCGCGCACGGTCCCCGAGCTGTTGAGCGGCGACTGGACATCGAGCGTCGCGGCGAAGCGGTCCCACGACCCGGCCTCGAGGCTGATATCGCCCGCGAATTCGCGCTCGGTGGCATGTTTGCGGATCAGGTTGACGACCGCCGACGGATCGCCCGAGCCGTGCATCAGGCCCGCGGCGCCGCGGACAAGATCGACGCGTTCATATTGCGCCGTGCTGGTTTCACCAAAGCCGACATTGCCGTTGACGAAAGGGGCCCCGTCGAGCTGGAAATTCTGGACCTCGAAACCGCGTGCCGAGATGGAGCTGCGGCCGCGATCGACGTCCTTCTTTGAAATGCCGACGGTAAAATCGAGCGCGTCGTTAATCGTGTTGAACGCCTGATCCTGGATCTGCTGCTGCGTGATGACGCTGATCGTTTGCGGCGTTTCGAGCGGGGAGAGCGGAAGCCCGGTCGCGGCGGTGGGCTGATCGGTCCGGCCATAGCCCGTCACGACGATGGCATCGCCGGGCTCGTCGTCCCGTGCCGTCGGCCGCGTATCCTGCTGGGCTTGCGCAAATGTCGAGGCGCACAGAAGCGCCGATCCGGTCAGCAGCAAACGAATGGAACGGCGCATCTTTTTCCCCTTTTGTCGGCGGCCGGGCCGCGTCGGTGATGCGCCACTAATGAGAGTAACTCGCATTTGCAATATTGAATGACAGCTATTTTCCGTCGGCGTTGGCGCTCGCGCGCTCCCATTCGGACCGTGCAGCCGCAGCGGGTGGCAGGGCGACCCACGCGCATCGCATTATCGAGAGCCGTCCAATTTTCGGCGATATTATTGCGCTTCAGGCGCGCTTGATCGGCACCGACGTCGCGGCGCCACGCGCTTCGTATCGCCCGGCGCGACGCCTGTTCCGCTGCGTATTATTATGATACCCCTGCATCAGGAATCCGAAATTTTCTGTGCCGACGCGGTCCCTATAAGTCGCGCGGTATCGACTGCCTGAACCTTCCCGTGGGCCTCCGCGCCCATTGGCAAACAGAACAGAAACGGACGAACGCGATGCAGACTCCAGAAGAATATGAGCTGTCCCGGCGCGGCGTGCTGGTGGGCGGCGCAGCCTCGGTCGCGACGGCGACGCTGGTCCCGATCCGGCCGGCAACGGCCGCCACTCCCGCTGCCAAATCTCCGCCGACGGCGAAAGTGGCTTTCGAGGTGAACGGCACGGCGCGCGAGCTGGAACTCGATACGCGCACCTCGTTGCTCGACGCGCTGCGCGAACATCTGCACCTGACCGGGACCAAGAAGGGCTGCGACCACGGCCAGTGCGGGGCGTGCACCGTGATCGTCGACGGGCGTCGGATCAACAGCTGCCTCACGCTGGCGGTGATGCACGAGGGCGACAAGATCACGACGATTGAAGGTCTTGGCACGCCCGACAAGATGCATGCGATGCAGGACGCGTTCGTGACACACGACGGCTATCAATGCGGTTATTGCACGCCGGGGCAGATCTGCTCGGCGGTCGCGGTGCTCGACGAGATCAAGGCCGGGATTCCGAGCCATGTCACGGCCGACCTCGGCGCCGCACCCGCGGCAACGAAAGTCGAGCTTCGCGAGCGGATGAGCGGCAATATCTGCCGCTGCGGCGCTTATTCGAACATCATCGATGCGATCACCGATGTGGCGGGAGTGAAGGCATGAAAAGCTTCACCTACGAACGCGTCGATAGCTCTGCGGCGGCGACCGCGGCCTTCGCCCGGATGCCCGGCGCGCGTTTCATCGCGGGCGGCACCAACCTGCTCGACCTGATGAAGCTCGAGATCGAAACGCCGCAGCACTTGATCGATGTCAGCCGCCTCGCGCTCGACAAGATCGAGGCGACGGCAGAGGGTGGCCTCCGCATCGGCGCGATGGTCCGCAATACCGACCTCGCGAGCGATACGCGCATACGGCGCGACTATGGCCTGTTGACCCGGGCGCTGGTTGCGGGCGCATCGGGGCAACTCCGCAACAAGGCGACCACTGCGGGCAACCTGCTCCAGCGGACGCGCTGCCCCTATTTTTACGACACCAACCAGCCGTGCAACAAGCGCAAGCCCGGCAGCGGTTGCGCCGCGATCGGCGGCTTCAACCGGCTGCATGCGGTCGTCGGCGCCAGCGACGCGTGTATCGCGACGCATCCCAGCGACATGGCGGTTGCAATGCGCGCCCTCGACGCCGTGATCGAGACGGTCGACGCGGCGGGCAAGGCGCGGGCGGTCAACATCGCCGATTTCTATCGCGCGCCGGGCAAGACCCCGCATCTGGAGACGGTGCTGGCGCCGGGTGAGCTGATCACCGCGGTCACCTTGCCGAAGCCCGTCGGCGGTACGCATATCTATCACAAGGTCCGCGACCGCGCGTCCTATGCCTTTGCGCTGATCTCGGTCGGCGTGATCGTCCAGCGCGACGGAACCGGCCGCGTCGCGCTTGGCGGTGTCGGCTATAAGCCATGGCGCGTCGAGGCGGCCGAGGCGGCGCTGCCGCGCGGCGCGAAGCCTGTCGCCGACGGCCTGCTCGCGGGCGCCAGGACCACCCATGAAAATGCCTATAAGCTGCCCCTCGTCGAGCGCACGCTCGCCGGGGTGCTGGCGCAAGCAAAGGGCTGAGCCATGAAATTCGACACGCCCGCCACCACCAACCCGATCGACCAGATGAAGGTCGTCGGCAAACCCACCAATCGCATCGAGGGGCCGCTCAAGACGACGGGCACTGCGCCCTATGCCTATGAACGCCACGATGTCGCGGCGAACCATGCCTATGGCTATGTCGTCGGTTCGGCGATCGCCAAGGGGCGGATCGCGTCGATGAACCTCGACGAAGCCAGGGCGGCGCCGGGCGTCATCGCGATCGTCACCGCAGACAATGCGGGCAAGCTGGCGAAGGGCGATTTCAATACCGCCAAATTGCTCGGCGGTCCGGCGATCGACCATTATCATCAGGCGATCGCGCTCGTTGTCGCCGACAGTTTCGAGCAGGCGCGCGCCGCCGCCTCGCTCGTCCGTGTCGAATATGCGCGCGGCAAGGGCGCTTACGATCTTGCCGCCGCGATCGATACCGCGATCAAGCCGAAAGCGTCGTTCGGAACCGAACCCGATAGCGCAGTCGGTAATTTCGCTGCCGCCTTCGCCGCGGCGCCCGTGCAGCTCGATGCGCGCTATACGACTCCCGATCACAGCCACGCGATGATGGAGCCACATGCGTCGATCGCGGCGTGGGAGGGCGAAAAGTTGACCGTTTGGACGTCGAACCAGATGATCGCCTGGTCGGTGGGCGACATGGCCAAGACGCTCGGCATTGCGAAGGAAAATATCCGCTTCGACTCGCCCTATATCGGCGGCGGTTTCGGCGGGAAATTGTTCAATCGCGCCGATGTGCTGCTGGCCGTACTGGGTGCGAAGGCGGCGAAGCGGCCGGTCAAGGTCGCGCTGCCCCGGCCGCTGATGATCAATAACACGACGCACCGCCCGGCGACGATCCAGCGCGTCCGCCTTGGTGCGACCGCCGACGGCAAGCTCACGGCGATCGGGCACGAAAGCTGGTCGGGCGACTTGCCCGGCGGCGGCCCCGAAACCGCGGTGGCACAGACGCGCCTGCTCTATGCCGGCGAAAATCGCATGACCGCGATGCGCCTTGCGGTGCTCGATCTGCCCGAAGGCAATGCGATGCGCGCACCCGGCGAGGCGCCGGGGCTGATGGCGCTCGAGATCGCGGTCGACGAGCTGGCCGAGAAGCTGGGGATGGACCCGATCGCCCTGCGCGTCCTCAACGACACGCAGGTCGATCCAGAAAAGCCGAGCCGGCCCTTTTCGCAGCGCCAGCTCAACAAATGCATGGAGACCGGCGCCGAGAAATTCGGCTGGGCGAAACGCAATCCGAAGCCGGGCGTGACGCGCGACGGGCGCTGGCTGGTCGGGATGGGGATGGCGGCCGCCTTTCGCAACAATCTCAACCAACCATCGGCGGCGCGCGTCCGCCTTGCCAGGTCGGGTGTGGTGACGGTCGAGACCGACATGACCGACATCGGCACCGGGACCTATACGATCATCGCCCAGACCGCGGCCGAAATGATGGGCGTGCCGCTCGCCAAGGTCGTCGTGAAGCTCGGCGATTCGGCCTTTCCGGTGTCGGCGGGATCGGGCGGGCAGTGGGGTGCCAACAGCTCGACCGCAGGCGTCTACGCCGCTTGCGTCAAGCTGCGCGAAGCGGTGGCCCAAAAGCTTGGCATGAATGCCGCCGACGCGGTCTTTGCGGGTGGCAAGGTCAAAGCCGGACGCCGCAGCGTCGCGCTCGGCGATGCCGCTGCGGACGGCGAACTCGTCGCCGAGGACAATATGGAATATGGCGACCTGGCCGAGAAATTTCAGCAATCGACCTTTGGCGCGCATTTCGTCGAGGTCGGGGTCGATGCGATGACGGGCGAAATCCGGGTTCGCCGCATGCTCGCGGTCTGCGCCGCCGGGCGCATCCTCAATCCCAAGGCAGCGCGCAGCCAGGTGATCGGCGCGATGACGATGGGGGCGGGCGCGGCGCTGATGGAGGAGCTTGCGGTCGACAAGCGCTTCGGCTTTTTCGTCAATCACGATTTGGCGGGCTATGAAGTGCCAGTCCACGCTGACATTCCGCATCAGGATGTCATCTTTCTCGACGAAGCCGATCCGACGACATCGCCGATGAAAGCAAAGGGCGTCGGCGAACTCGGCATCTGCGGCGTCGCGGCGGCGGTCGCCAACGCGGTCTACAATGCGACCGGCGTGCGTGTCCGCAATTACCCGGTCACGCTCGACAAGCTGCTGGGCAAGCTGCCGGACATGGCGTGATCGCGCCAGGATGAGCGCACAGGCTCAACCCGGCAGATCGTCCGGCCGGTCGATGTCCACCAGCTCGCCGGCGGTGGCGTGGACGAGGGCGGCATTCGCCAGCAATGCCTTGCCGCCGCGGTCGCCTTCGCCGCCGCGCAGCTTTTCGAACAGCGCACGGGCGAACAATGCCGGGGGCATCGCCGCGTCGCCATTCGTCGATGCCACCACGGGCGCCTCCACCGGATCGAACCGCGCGATGAGTTTGCGCAGATGGCGGGTGCCGACGAAGGGCATGTCGGCGAGGCAGACCATCGCCGCCGCGTCCGGCCCCCGCGCCGCTTCGGCAATGCCGCACGACAGGGATCGCGATAGCCCCTGTTCGGGATGCGGATTGGCGACAATTTCGAAGCCGTGGGCCTCCAGCAACCGCGCGAGCGCGCCATGGTCATCGCGGCAGACGGCGATGCGCCGCCGCGGCGCCAGCTCGACGATGTGCCTAGCTGCGTGCAGCGCCAGCGGTTCGCCCGCGAGCGGCGCCAGCAGCTTGTCGTCGGTCCCGAACCGCTGCGATGTCCCCGCGGCGAGCAGGATGGCGGCGATATTTTCCGCGTCGATCACGGCTCTCGTCCTTTCAGGCGCCCTTTGCGCGTCGGCTGACTTCAAAGCAAATCGCAGATGATAGCAACCACGCCGGCCGACATATTGCGCTTTGTCTTGGCCCGCACCGGGGAGGGTGTCGGGACGATCCTCGTCACGCTCACCGCGATCGAGGGATCGTCGCCGCGGGCGATCGGCGCCCAGATGGCGGTCGCGGAGGATGGGCGATACGCGGGGTCCTTCTCGGGCGGCTGCATCGAGGCGGCGGTGGTTGCCGAGGCGATCGGAACGCTATCCGACGGGCGTGCAAAGCTGGTGCGGTTCGGCGCGGGGTCGCCCTATCTCGACATCCGGCTTCCGTGTGGCGGCGGGATCGACCTGCTGTTCAATCCACGCCCCGATCCCCATGCGATCGTACGGGCGCTGGCGCAGCATGATCGCCGGGAGATGGCGGCGCTGCGGCTGGCCGGCGATGGCGTGCATGTCGACGGCGTGCATGTCGACACGATGCCGCGCGCGCGCGGCATCGCCGGCTGGG
>NZ_JBOHHT010000009.1:0-6652 GCF_050725655.1 Sphingopyxis sp.
AACATGAACAACCGACAGAACGGTCGCCGTCGCGGCCGTAACAACAACAGCAACAACAATAACAACCGGCCGCAATCGGGCGGACGCGGCGGGGTCGATCAGGCCAACCGCATCGACAGCCGCGCGCGCGGCAACGGCGCCCAGATGATCGAAAAGTACCGCAACCTCGCGCGCGACGCGCAGCTTGCCGGCGACCGGGTCCAGACCGAATATTATCTGCAGTTCGCCGACCATTATTTCCGTGTCGTGAGCGACTTCCGCGCCCGGCAGGAAGAAAAGGCCGCGCAGAACGGACAGGAGCGCAGCCACGACCGTAGCCGCGAGATTCGCGGCGTCGAGGATTTCGACGGCCACGACGATACCGACAGCGATTTCGAAGCTGACACCGGCCGCGACGACGGCGACAATGGCGACGACCGCGGCGAGCGGAATGATCGCGGCGATCGCAACGATCGCAATGACCGCGGCCAGCGCGACGTTCGCGGCAACCGCGACGACGACAATCGTGGCAACCGCGAACCGCGCGGCAATCGCGACGATGACAATCGCGGTAACCGCCACCCGGCGCGCGCGCGTCCCGTCCGCAATCGCGACGAGGACGAAGCCCGCGACGAGCGCAATGATCGTAGCGAAGCTCCCGCCGTGCGCGAAGAAGCCGCCGAGCAGGAACCCGCTCCGCGTCCCGCGCGCCGTCCGGCCCGCCGTCCGCGTCAGGACGACAGCGCCGACAAGGGCGATGCGGGGATCGATACCGCCGTTCTGCCGCCCGCGATCGGCCGTCCCGAACGCAGCGCCGAAAGCGATGCCGCGGACGAAACACCCGCCGCCAAGCCGCGCCGCACGCGCCGCACGCTGGCGACACGCAGCACCGACGTCGAAGCAGCCGAATAAGCCAACGATTTCATGCTAGCCTTTGGATTCGACATGACATAGCCTCCCTGCGGGATACTCGCGGGGAGGTTTTTTATGCGCGCTTTGGCAATGCTTTGCGTTCCAGTCACCTTCGCGGCCGGACTGGTTTCGCTCCCCGCCGTCGCGCAGGATCCGACCCAGGGCAACGCGCAGGGCGACCTTGCCGTCACCATCTATAATGGCGGCCAGTCGCTGGTTCAGGACATCCGCCAGATCGCCTTTCCCGCCGGCCGGACGCGGCAGGAATTTCCCGACGTGTCGGCACAGATCCGGCCGCAGACGGTATCCTTCGCCGCCGACGGCACCGCGATCGTCGAACAGAATTTCGACTATGATCTCTTGTCGCCCAACGCGCTGATGCAAAAGGCGGTGGGAGAAATGGTGACGTTGCTGCGCACCAATGTCGCGACCGGCGCCGAAACGCGCGAGCGGGCGAAGGTGCTCGCGGTCAATGGCGGCGTCGTGCTGCAGATCGGGCCGCGGATCGAGATTTTGCGCGACGACGGGATGCCGGTGCGCGTGATCTTCGACAAGATTCCGCCGAACCTGCGCGCCAAGCCGACGCTGTCGATCACCGTCGACAGCCGCGCCGCGGGAACGCGGCCCGCGATGCTGTCCTACCTGACCCAGGGACTCGGTTGGGCGGCCGACTATGTCTCGCTCTATGACGAAAAGGCGGGGACGATCGACGTCCAGGGCTGGGTGACGCTGACCAACAACACCGGCACGACCTTCGACAATGCGAAAACGCTGCTGGTGGCGGGAACGCCGTCGGGCAGTGGCGCGAATATCGGCGTGTCGCAGCGCTATCGTCCGCCGCAACAGACGAACATTCGCCGCGCTGGCACCGAAACCGCGCCGCGCGAGCAACTCGGCGACTATTATCTCTATCCGCTGGCCGAACGCACGACGATCGCCAATGCCCAGACCAAGCAGGTCAGCTTCCTCGACGTCAGCGGGGTTCCGGCGCAGAAAATCTATGAATTCACCGTCGGCGGATTCAACACCATGACCGAACCGGCCAGCGCGGCGAGCGTGATCAAGTTCAACTCGAGCGCGAAGGGCGGCGGTCTTGGCGACGCATTGCCCGCCGGGACGGTGCGTTTCTATCAGCGCGACCTGCGCGGCGATCCGCAGTTCATCGGCGAAAACAGCATTGGCCACACGCCGATGGGAAGCGAGCTTGGGCTCGCGACCGGCCAGGCTTTCGACGTCAAGGTCCAGGCGACGGTGGTGAAGCGCGACGTGATCTCGAATCATGTCACGCGCTCGTCGATGTCCTATTTGCTGACCAATGCGCGGCCCCAGCCGGTCACGCTCGACCTCGTCCAGCGCGGGCTCGACTGGTATTGGGACGAAACGCGGATCATCGCCGAAAGCCAGAAGAGCGAGCGGCTCGACAGCGACGGGACGCGCTGGCGGGTCTCGGTGCCGGCGAATGGCGAGGTGACGATCACCGCCACCTTCGAAACGCGTTACTGACCGCCGCGCGATGCGCCGCTGGCTGCTCGCGCTGCTGATGCTCACCGCGTCGCCGGTGGCGGCGCAGTCGATCGTGACCTCGGCGGTGCCCGATGGGGTGTCTGTCGGGGTGTTTCGCGATCCCGGACGCGGCGAGGGCGGCGAGATCGAGCGCGACTGGCTGAGCGGGTTCGCGCTGATCTCCGAAAAGCGGACGATCGACCTGCCCGCCGGCGAAGCGACCCTGCGCTTCGAAGGCGTGGCCGAGGGGATGATCGCGGTATCGGCGATCGTCACCGGCTTGCCCGGCGGGGTGATTCAGAAGAATCGCGACGCCGCGCTCCTGTCGTCGGCGAGCCTGCTTGACGGATCGTTGGGCAACCGCGTCCATATCCGCCGCACCGACCGCGCGACCGGACGGGTGACCGAAGAAGAGGCGATCATCCGGTCGGGCGCGCAGGGCGCGGTCGTGTTGCAGACCCCCGCGGGTTATGAATCGCTGCGTTGCACCGGGCTTCCCGAAACGCTGGTCTATGACGGAGTGCCGGCGGGACTGACCGCAAAGCCGACGCTGTCGGTGACGACGCGCAGCGCGTCCGCGCAGCGGGTGACGGTAACGCTGACCTATCTGTCGACCGGTTTCGACTGGGCGAGCAATTATGTCGCGCGCGTTGGTCCCGACGGAAAGACGCTCGACCTTTTCGCCTGGCTGACGGTCGCGAACAGCAACGGCGAAAGCTTCGCCGATGCCAGCCTAGTGGCGATCGCGGGCAGTGTGAACAAGGTCAGCAATTTCGATGCGCTGGCACGCGCGCCCTATGCGCCGCCGCTTCGGCTCAGCTGCTTCCCTATCGGCAATGGGCGCTATGGCATCCCCTCGCCGCCCCCGCCGCCGCCCGCACCGCCGCCGCCACCCATGGCCGAGGGAATGGATATCGTCGTGACGGGCACGCGCATGCGGAGCGAATCGCTGTTCGCCGGCTCGCCGGTCTCTGTCATCGCGAGCCAGGAGGATCTGGGCGACCTGAAACTTTATCGCGTGCCGATTCCGGTCACCGTCGCGGCCAATGGGCAAAAGCAGGTCGCGCTGCTGGTCAAGGACAAGGTGCCGTTCCGCACCGTCTATCGCCTGCGGCAAAGCCTGGACGATGAAGGCAGTGCTATGTCGCCCGAAATATTGTTGCGGATGCAGAACAAGGAAACGGCGAGGCTGGGCATTCCGTTGCCGAGCGGGCAGGCGGCCGTTTTCGAACGCATCGGCGATCAGGACCTGCTCGCGGGCGAAGGCCGGATGCGCGACCATGCGGTGGGTGAAAAGGTCGATCTGGTGATCGGCGAGAGCAACCAGGTGCTGGTCGATGTCGAAAATTACGTGCCGCCGAAGAATGGCAAGCACGACTATCGAATCACGGTGACCAACGCGCATCCGCACGCGGTCGACGTCGAACTTGGGTTCGATGTCGACGACCGGGACGGACTCGATTCGCGGATTCGCAAGCTGCCGCGGCGTGACGGGTTGCTCACCTGGATCGTTCGCGTGCCGGCGAATGGCAGCAAGACGTTTCAATACCGGGTGAAGGCGGACGATTAAGCGATGGGCAGCGCCCGCGGCCGATGATTCTCGTCGAGTGCGACGAAGGTGAAGACGCCTTCGGTCACGCGTTCCTCGGTCCGGCCGCCGTCGCGCGTCGCGATGACTTCGAGCCGGATGGCCAGCGAGGTGCGGCCGCGGCGTTCGATATGCGCATAGATGGAGATGATGTCGCGCAGCAGGATCGGCGCGATGAATTCCATCGTTTCGATCGCCACCGTCGCAACCGCGCCCTGCGCTTCGCGGCCGGCGACGATGCCGCCGGCGATGTCCATCTGGCTCAGCACCCAGCCGCCGAAGATATGGCCGTTGGCGTTGATGTCGGCGGGGCGGGGGACGACGCGCAGGATCGGGTCGCGCGGGCAGTCGGGCTTATCGCTATCGGTCATGGTTCATATCCGGGTCGTTTTCGAAAGGGTCTTCGATCGCCTCGTCGTGGCCGCTGCCGCTCGACAGGAAGACGAGTCCCATCAGTGCGGCACCGAGCATGACCGACAGGCCGACGCCGGCCGCGGTCGCGATGATCATATGAATGGTGAGTGCCTCGCCCATCGTAAAGCGCAGCCAGCCGAGCGCGCCGACGACCGCGAGCAGCGACACCAGCGCCATGCCTTTCATCAGGCGGCGATAGCGCGCCCAGGCGACATTTGACGTGTCGCGATTGTCGAGGGGAGAGCGTTTGACCATGGTGCTTCCATGAACCAACCCGCCGCCACGGCCAAGCGCCATCGCGGCGGGCCGGGGCGTTTCGTCCCGCGCGCGAATCATGTTAGGCTCGCCCGGCAACAGATACAGACGGGAGCGGCACCTATGACGATCGGAGCGATTCTTCGGGAACGGACCGGGGCAGTGATCTCCGCGGGGCCGAATGACACGGTGCGGATAGTGGTCGATCTGCTCGCGCAGAATCGAATCGGCGCCGTGCCGGTGATCGAGGGCGATTCGATCGTCGGCATCTTTTCCGAACGCGACATCGTGCGGCTCCTGTCTTCCTATGGCCCCGAAGCGCTCGATCGCAGCCTCGACGAGGTGATGACCAAATCGCCGGTCACGTGCGACCCAAACATGGCGGTGATCGGGGCACTCTCGCAGATGACGCAAAAGCGCATTCGCCACCTGCCCGTGGTCGATGGCGGCCGACTCGTCGGTTTCATATCGATCGGTGATCTGGTCAAATATCGTATCGACCGGATCGAAGCCGAGGCTGCGGCGATGCGCGATTATATAGCGTCGTAACAGCCGCGAACTGCCGGGCGGCGTGGGGACGATCAGCGCAAGTCCGGCCGCTCTTTCCATTCTTCTATATATAGGGCGCCATATAAGGCTCCCATCGATGGGCGGCGGAGTCCCCATCCACCCAGATGACAGTGCCCGATGATTCGAATGGTCGGGATTGGTGTGGGCGTCGGCATCGGCGCTCGCGTCGGCCAGATTCGCGATCGGATCGATCGGATCAAATCGGGCGGCAGATGCGAATTCGTGACTGGAAAGGACGGCGGGGAGGGGAATCGCACCGTTGAACATCGTCGAAGACGGAAATTCGCGATGTCGATCGATCAAATCCCGGCGGGAATCGACATTCACTGGCCGATCCGCGCGAAAATCAGCGAGCCCGCCGGCGGGGCTCCGACCGCGCAGCGTCGGTCTCCCAACGCCGCGCCATTTTCCCCGTTTGCGGCAGAACCCTTGAATTCCGGGGTTTCGTCCCCATTTCCACGGTCTGCCCACGGCTCTTTCCGGTGCCGCGAACAACTTTTGAAACAAAATTGCAAAAAGGTTGTTGACGCGAATCGGAGAGGCGCTTAGAGGCGTGTTCACCGGACGGGGCGCGGCGCCAAACGCCACACACCAGCCGGTCGCCAACAGATACGGACAGATGTCCCCCGATAGCAATAGCGGGGAACGACAACTGTCCGCCATTTCTTGTCGGTGAGCTCTTTGAAATTGTGATTGTCGATGAAGGGACATGTGGGCGGCGGCCCTGGGTCTTGCAGCTTTAAGGTGCAAGGTGCTCAGGATAAAAAGCCAAGCCTGACCTACATGTCTAACACGTTTCCATTACGTGGGAGCGGCTCTTCGTCTGCCTGTAATTCGTTACAGGTTGATGTCGGGACCGTTCCAAATTTGTGTAGGCCAGGCTCCTTAAAATGAGCGGGTTTGCGAGGGAATTCCACCTTGGCAAATTCGAACATCAAACTTGAGAGTTTGATCCTGGCTCAGAACGAACGCTGGCGGCATGCCTAACACATGCAAGTCGAACGAACTCTTCGGAGTTAGTGGCGCACGGGTGCGTAACGCGTGGGAATCTGCCCTTGGGTACGGAATAACTCAGAGAAATTTGTGCTAATACCGTATAATGTCTTCGGACCAAAGATTTATCGCCCAAGGATGAGCCCGCGTAAGATTAGCTTGTTGGTGAGGTAAAAGCTCACCAAGGCGACGATCTTTAGCTGGTCTGAGAGGATGATCAGCCACACTGGGACTGAGACACGGCCCAGACTCCTACGGGAGGCAGCAGTGGGGAATATTGGACAATGGGCGAAAGCCTGATCCAGCAATGCCGCGTGAGTGATGAAGGCCTTAGGGTTGTAAAGCTCTTTTACCCGGGATGATAATGACAGTACCGGGAGAATAAGCTCCGGCTAACTCCGTGCCAGCAGCCGCGGTAATACGGAGGGAGCTAGCGTT
>NZ_JBOHHT010000010.1:0-29666 GCF_050725655.1 Sphingopyxis sp.
GTCCAGAGCGTTGGAAAGCCACGGTCGCCCGATGACGCCCTGGGCCCCGGCCTTCGCCGGGGAACAGCTACATGTTCGAAAGGGACAGTCACCGACTTGATCCAGGGTCTACGGCATTCGGCCGCAGTAATGGATCCCGGATCAAGTCCGGGGTGACGAATGAGGAGAGGTGGCCTCGCGCAAGCAACAAGCCTATAATCCCCCCATGTCGACGCTCGCCATCATCGCGCTCATTCTTGCCACCGTCGCGGCGATGGAGGGCGTTGCCTGGGCGAGCCACAAATATATCATGCACGGCTTCGGCTGGGCCTGGCATCGCGACCACCATGAGCCGCACGAAAAGATGTTCGAAAAGAACGACCTGTTTGCGATCTTCGGCGCCGCGATGAGCATTTCGATGTTCGTCATCGGCAGCCCGATGATCATGGGCGCCGGGGCGTGGGAGCCCGGAACATGGATCGGGCTCGGCATCCTCTTCTACGGCATCATCTACACACTGGTGCACGACGGGCTCGTCCATCAGCGCTATTTCCGCTGGGTGCCGCGGCGCGGCTATGCCAAGCGGCTGGTGCAGGCGCACAAGCTCCACCATGCCACGATCGGCAAGGAGGGCGGGGTCAGCTTCGGCTTCGTCTTCGCTCGCGATCCGGCGAAGCTGAAGGCCGAATTGAGAGCGCAGAGCGAGGCCGGAATCGCGGTCGTCCGCGCGGCGCTTGCCGACTAGGCCGTCCGGTAATCTGCCGTAATCGCGCCTGCCGCCTTCAATTCCGCCTCATGGCCTTCTTCGCGCCAGCTTTCGGCGAGGGCCTGGCGTTCCCAATCCTGCATCGCCGGATGCGCAAGCATATGATCGACCCACGCCTGTCCGGCGCCGGCGTCGAGGCCATAGGTGCGGATACGGAAGGCGACCGGGGCAAAGAAGGCATCGACCGCGGTAAAGCGGTCGCCCGCGAGGAAGGGGCCGCCGAAACGCGACAGGCCCTCGGCGAACAATTCACGAATGCGCGCGACGTCGAGCCGGAGCGCACCCGACGGCGGCTTGGGTGTCACACGGACCCCCACATTCATCGTGCAATCATTGCGCAGCGCCGAAAAACCGCTGTGCATTTCGGTCACTGCGCATTGCGCCCAGGCGCGGGCGTCGGGATCGGTCGGCCATACGCCCTCATGCCGGTCGGCAAGATAGAGCGTGATGCCGAGCGAGTCGTAGACCGTCCGTCCTTCGTCGAGGAGCGCGGGCACCTGTCCGGTCGGCGAAAAACTGCGAAACTCGTCATAGTTGATCGGGTTGGTGAAGGGCTCGATCTGATCCTCGAACGGAATGTCGAGCGCGCGCATCAACACCCACGGGCGCAGCGACCAGCTCGAATAATTGCGATTGGCGGTGATCAGCACGTACATGCTTGGCGCTCCTGTGCGATAATTGGTGAGGTATATTCGGGATCGTGCGCGAAAGGCAGTTCGGTGCCGTCGCGCAGCGCCGTGAGCAGGCTGCCGAAATCGCTTTGCGCGCGCCAGCCGAAGCGGCGCTCGGCGCGCGACGGGTCATAGACGCGGTCGATCGTTTCGGGGAGCACCCAGCCCTTGGCGGCATAGAGCTCCGCCGCGTCGGGATGATGGCGCGCGATCACCGCGCGCGCGTCGCGGGCGAGTTCCTCGGCGTCCTCGCGTGCGAAGGGTGGCGGGGCCGAGAGGATGAAGGTGTCGCAGCCGATCGACGGTGCGGCCTCGAGTGCGGCGAGATGCGCCGCGGCGGCGTCCTCGACCGTCAGGCGGCGATTGAGCAATTCGTTCGCTTTCAGGTTCGGACCGCCTGGGCTGGCATGCGTGTCGTCATCCTCGGGAAAGAAGCGCCCGGTACGCAGGATCGCCACGGCGATACCATGCTCGCGGTGCACCAGCTTGCACGCCTGCTCGGCCGCAAGCTTGGTGATCCCGTAAATGTTGCGCGGTTCGATCGGACCGAAATCCTCGTCCATCCACCACGCGCCCGCCGCGCCCGCGCCTTCGCGCACATCGGCGCGGATCATCAGCGAAGTCGTCGAGGTGAAGAGGAAGCGGTCGTTCCCCGCAGCGACCGCCGCTTCGATCAGGTTCAGCGTGCCGCTGACATTGACGTCGACAAAGGCTTGGCGCGGATAACGCACGATGTCGGGCTTGTGCAGCGCGCCGCCGTGAATGATCGCCTCGATGCCATGCTCGCCCATCGTCCGGTCGATCAGCGCGCGGTCGGCAACGGTGCCGATCACCTGCGTGTGCGTCCCGGGCACGACGTCGAGCCCGGTAACGTCATGACCGCTCTGAACGAGCAGAGGAGCCAGATAGCGCCCCAGCCAACCCGATGATCCGGTCAACAGTACGCGCATGGATGAATCTCCTCTCGGCCTTGTCCGCGCGCCTCATACACAGGCAGCGGACGGGGGGGAAGGCGGTTACCTTTTCGGCTCCGCGGTAACCGGATTGGGCTTGGCAGCGCCGCCCGTTGGCTGCGGCAACTCGCTGAGGTCGAGCCAGCCCGCGTCGTCGCGCTTGTGATAGCTGTCGATCACCGTGAACGGGATCCGGAACGGAAATCCCCAATCGCTGTTCCACAGGGCGACGACGCCCGTTCGCGTGGCGGGTTCGAAAATCATCGTCGCGCGATAGCCCTCAACCGCCCCCGAATGGCCCTCTAGCCGGCTGCCACCATAGGTAAAGCTCCGCCAGCCGAGGCCATAGGCCGCATCGCCGGTGGCCAGACGCAAGGCGCCGCCATAAAGCCGCCCCGTGCCGACGCGCGGGCGATGGGCGATCTGCAACACCGGGGCCGGCAGCACGTCGGGGCGGTTCCCCATCATCGCCTGCATCCACGTCGCGAAATCGACGATATCGCTTTCGACCCCCGCGGCGGCGGGAACGCGCCAATAGGCTTCCTTGATCGGGCGGACCTGCGCGCCGCGGTGCGGTTTCGCCCAGTCCTTGGCGCCCGTCAGCCGCTCCATTCCGTAACCCGCGCTGACCATGCCGAGCGGGCGGAAAAACCGGTCCTCGACCGCATCGCCGAAAGACTCGTTCGCGGCCCGCGCCAATATCTCGCTCGCGGCGTCGAAGGCGACATTCTGATAGGTGTGGCAGGTGCCGGGTTCGCATTGCAGCGGTGCGGCGGCAAGGCTTGCGCGCAGTGCTGCGGGGCTCTGTCCTTCCTCCAGTTTTTCGTCATAGGCATTCTTGGTGAGGCCCGAACGCTGCGCCAGCAGCTGGTCCAACGTGACCCGCGCCTCGGCGCCGCCGGGCAGGCGCAGCGACGTGCCCAGGTCGGCGACCGGACGGCCCAGATCGACCGCGCCGTCCGTGGCCAGCGCGGCCGCCAGCACGCCCGTTGCGGTCTTGGACACCGAGGCCCAGCGGAACAGCGTTTGCGGCGTTACCCGAGCGCCGGTCGACTTGTCGGCGAAGCCATAGGTACGGACGAAGCTGAGTTCGCCGTCTTCGACCACCGCCACCGCCAGCCCGGCCATCTCGGGGCGCTGCGACAGGTCGGTGAGCTGCCGGTCGAGCGCGCGATAGTCGATCCGGCCGCGCCATTCGGCGGGCGTGTCGGGCAGGTTTTCAGGCGCCCGGATCGGGATCGCGACGCTCGCAAGCGGGTGCTTCCCGCCCAAGGCGTGAAGTGCAAACCAGCCCGTGAGTCCCAGCGCGGCGACCGCGATGAGACCAGTTAAAACGCGCTTCATCGACTTTTTATTGGGCTGCGACCTCATAATTGGCCGTCGTCTTAGCCGCGACTTCCTCCGCCGTCACCCCTTAGGGCGCAAGATGCCGCCAGGCCTTGAATGTCCCGGCGGCATAGACCGCGCCATAGATAAAGACGATCAGCGAAGACCAGATCGCGAAACTGTCCGTATGCTGCGGCCGCCACAGATGGAGCGGCACAAAAATCAGCCCGCGGAGCAGATAGATAGCCGTAATCACAATCAGCCCCGTCCGCAGCAGCGGCAGGCGCGGGAGTGAGCCGGCGCCCGAAAAGGCATAGCCGGCCCAGATCAGCAGGATGGCGGCAATCCCCAGCGTGATCAGCGTCGGCCGCAGGTCTCCGCGCGCCGCCGCCCGCGCCATGCCTTCGCCCGCGCCCAAAAAACGATACCAGTCGGGGCCGCCGAAAATGCAGGCGATATGGAGCAGCGCGGCCACAACCGACAGCCACCCGCCGATAATCAGCCAGGTGGTGCCGGGGTTGGCCGCGACATTATGCAATATAATGCGCCGTCGTTTTCGCGGCGACATCCTCGGCCGTCACCCCCGGCGCGAGTTCGATCAGCTTGAACGGGCTGTCATGATCGTCGCGCCGGAACACCGCAAGGTCGGTGATGATCATGTCGACGACATTCTTGCCGGTCAGCGGCAGCGTGCATTCGGGGATGAACTTGGGGCTGCCGTCCTTGGCAACATGCTCCATCACGACGATGATCTTCTTGACGCCGGCGACGAGGTCCATCGCGCCGCCCATGCCCTTGATCATCTTGCCCGGGATCATCCAGTTGGCGATGTCGCCATTCTCGGCAATCTCCATCGCACCCAATACGGTCAGGTCGATATGCCCGCCGCGGATCATCGCGAAACTGTCCGACGACGAAAAATAGGCTGACTGCGGCAGCTCGCTGATCGTCTGCTTGCCCGCGTTGATCAGGTCGGGATCCTCGTCGCCCTCATATGGGAAGGGGCCAATGCCGAGCATGCCGTTTTCGGACTGGAGCGTGACCGTCATCCCCGCCGGGATATGGTTCGCGACCAAGGTCGGGATGCCGATGCCGAGGTTGACGTAATAGCCGTCCTTCAGTTCCTTCGCGGCGCGCGCCGCCATGTCGTCGCGGGTCCAGGCCATCATGCGGACTCCTTCTGCCGCACCGTGCGGAATTCGATCTTCTTGTCGTACGGCGCGCCGAGGACGAGGCGCTTCACATAGATACCCGGCAGGTGGATGCTGTCGGGATCGAGGCTGCCGACGGGGACGATTTCTTCGACCTCGGCGACGCAGATCTTCGCCGCGGTCGCCATCGGCTGGTTGAAGTTGCGCGCGGTCTTGCGGAAGATGAGGTTGCCGCTCTCGTCGGCCTTCCACCCCTTGATGATCGCCAGGTCGGCGAAGATGCCGCGTTCGAGGATATAATCCTGCCCGTCGAAGCTCTTCACTTCCTTGCCCTCGGCGACGAGCGTGCCGACCCCCGTCTTGGTATAGAAGCCTGGGATGCCCGCGCCGCCCGCGCGGCAGCGTTCGGCCAGCGTGCCTTGCGGGCAGAATTCGACCTCGAGTTCGCCCGCCAGATATTGCCGCTCGAATTCCTTGTTCTCGCCCACATAAGA
Source organism: Sphingopyxis sp. (assembly GCF_050725655.1). GTDB lineage: Bacteria > Pseudomonadota > Alphaproteobacteria > Sphingomonadales > Sphingomonadaceae > Sphingopyxis. Next base: position 5,341 of record NZ_JBOHHT010000010.1, read on the forward strand.
CGAGATCATCTTCTTGACCTGCTTGGTGCGGAGCAGCTTGCCGAGCCCCTCGCCGTCGATCCCGGCATTGTTGCTGGCGATCGTCAGATCCCTGGTGCCCGCGTCGCGGATCGCGTCGATCAGCCGTTCGGGGATGCCGCACAGGCCAAAGCCGCCCGCGCAAATCTGCATGCCGTCGAACAGCAGTCCTTCAAGGGCGGCGGCGGCGTCGGGATATTGCTTCTTCCCCATGGGACGGCTCTCCTGAGTGGTTTCGCGCGCGACCTTGGCGCATTTGATCCATCAATTCTAATTGTTCGATTTTTGGATTATACATAGACGATGTCTATCAATCGCGTCTCGCTCTATCACCTCGAAACCCTGCTCTGGATCGACCGGCTCGGGACCTTTTCGGCCGCGGCCGAGCGGCTCAACACCACCCAGCCGACGGTGTCGGCGCGGATGCGCGAACTCGAACAACGGCTGGGGACCGCATTGTTCCGCCGCGAGGGGCGCGCGATGTCGCTCACCGCGGCGGGGCGCAAGCTGGTGCGCGACTGCGACCCGCTCCTCCGCGACATGCAGGTCGCGCTGCTCGGCAGCGGCGGATATGGCGAGGCGAGCGGGGTGGTGCGCATCGGCGCGGGCGAGATCGCGGCGGCGAGCTGCCTTCCCGCCTTCGTCGCGGGGCTCAAGGCGGATATGCCCAATGTCGGGCTCGAGATCGAAATCGACCTCACCGCGAACCTGATCCAGCAGCTTCTGACCGGGCGCACCGACATCGCCTTTGCCGCGGGTCCGATCGCGCATCCGGCGCTCAAGACCAGCCCGATCGGCGCGGTCGAACTGGTGTGGCTCGCGAGTCCTGCGGTCGCGTCGGCCTTTGCCGGCGGCGAGGCCACGCTTCCCGTCTGGTCGCTCGCCAGCCATTCGCCGATCCACGGCCGGATGCGCGAAGCGATCGCGGCGTCGCGCATCGCGCAGAAATCGCTCAACCTCTGCAACAATGCGCGCACGATGATCGACATCGCGAAAGCGGGCGGCGGCATCGGCATCTTTCCGCGGCCGATGGTGCGCAGCGAAATCGCGAGCGGCGTGCTTGCCCCAATCGGCGGCATGCCGGCTTTGGCGCCGGTCGAGTTTCAGGTCGCGATGCGCGTCACCGACACCGAACCCGTGCTCACGCAAATCTTCGAGCGCGCTGCAAAGCTGAACCTCGCTGAGGCGACGGTCTGAACCGAACGGCAGGTTTCGACCGGAAGCGGGCATTAATCCTCCCCGTGCTGCAGGCATGGGGAGGGGGACCGCGCCCGCAGGGCGTGGTGGAGGGGCGACAACGGTGCGCCAAAGCCCCTCCGTCAGCGCTGCGCGCTGCCACCTCCCCATCGCTGCGCGACAGGGAGGATCTTTCCCATCATCGTCATTCCGGACTTGATCCGGGGTCCATTCGCGCGGCATCAGTTTGATGGACCCCGGATCAAGTCGGTGACTGTCCCTTTCGAACCTGTAGCTGTTCCCCGGCGAAGGCCGGGGCCCAGGGCGTCATCGGGCGACCGTGGCTTTTCAACGCTCTGGACCCCGGCCTTCGCCGGGGAACAGCCGCTTACATGTCGCAAGGGGATAATCGCCGATCAAGTCCGGGGTGACGATGAGGGACATATCCTCCCTGTGCCGCAGGCATGGGGAGGTGGCAGCGCGAAGCGCTGACGGAGGGGCATTAGCGCCGACCTCGGCCCCTCCACCACCGCTTTGCGGCGGTCCCCCTCCCCACGGCTGCGCCGCAGGGAGGATCAACGTCTGCAATCGGTCGATAACCGTCGTCGTTGCTTAACTCGTCGAAAACAGCTTGGTCCCGGCGACGCCGATGACGATCAGCGCCATGAAGCCGATCTGGACCACGTTCACCTTCTCGCCGAACCAGACCATACCGCCGATGATGACGCCGACCGCGCCGAGGCCGGTCCAGATCGCATAGGCGGTTCCGGCCGAGATGCCGCGCATCGCGAACGCCAGCAGCGCCATGTTCAAAAAGCTGAGCGAGATTGGAACGGCCGACGCCTGCCAGGTCCCGAGCGTCGCAGCCCATTTCAGGCTGAGCGCCCAGATGATTTCGGTAACAACGGCGATCGCGAGGATGACCCACGCCATGGCATAGTCCTTTCAAGTCAGCGGGCTCGAAAGGAAAGGGCGCAGCCGGAAACCCGGAAGAGGCTGTGCAGGAACAGGTGATATGATGCGGCGCCCTCTAGGCGCAGCGGCACGAAATGGCAATGGGCAGGCGGGTCTAGCCGCCCAGCCACCCCGTAACCTCGACCGCGACCTTGTTTGCGGCGCGGGTCAGCGCCTCGCCGACGGGTTTGGCTTCGACCTTGCCGCCGATCGCCTCGCGCGCTTCGAAGCGGCGCTGCGTCACCGTCTTGCCGCCCGCCGATACCAGCATCGCCTGATAGACGACGACGACCTCGTTGGTGGCGGCATCGACGCCGAATTCCATGAGCTGACCCGCGAGCTGTTCGCCCGGCGCGGTCAGATACTGCCCCTCGTCGAGCACGACGCGCGACGTGCGCGCCGACACGGTTTCGGATACCAGTCGCTGGAACAGGCGCGAGGGTGCCTCGACCCATTGCGCGTCCTTGACATAGGTGACGCTCGATCCGTCCTGCTGCACCGGGATGCGTGTCGTGCGCAGCTTTTGCGGTGCGGTCGGGATCAGGATCGTCAGCGTCGCGGCCTCGGCCGAGGTGCGCGCGCCGCCCGCAGTCGGCGCGGCATCCGCGTCGAGCGTCAGCAGAAAGGGCGGAGTCTTGCCGCCGAGGCCGACGCACGCCGACAGCGAAACGGCGGCGATAGCGACGAGCAGCGGTGCGCGGAGTGTTCGCATCATGAGCATCCTCATTTCTTGTAATCGGGCAGCTTGCTGCCGCCGAGAACCGCGCCGGCGCCCTGCTGGTCGAGCTTGTCGGTCAGGCTCGACAGCGAAGCGGAGGTGCGGCGCAGGTCGCGGATCAGCGCATTGGCTTCGGGGATCGTCGTTTCGCTGAAGGTCTTGAGGCCCGGCCGCGCGTCCGAAATCGCGCCTTCCAGCGTCGCCATCGACGCATTCGCCGATTTCAGTGTGTCGCGCAGGTTCGCCATCGCCGGGTCGACATTGCGGTCGATCGTGCCCTGCGCGGAGGCGGCCAGGCTGCCGATCTGTTCGGCGGCGTTGCCCGTCTGCTGGATCGCGATCCGCGTGTCGGCCAGCGCCTTTTCGATCGCGGGGCCGTTGCGCGCGAGGATCGCCGTGCTCGCCTCGACATTCTTGAGGATGCCGCGCAGGCTCGCCTGATTTTCGTCGTCGGCCAGTTCGGCGAGACGCTCGGTCAGCGTTGACAGGCGCTGGAGCAGTTGCGGTGCGGTGTTGAGCAGTTCGCCGAGGCCGCCGATGCGCGTCGGGATGACGGGCTTGCCCGCGGGCCCTTTGTCGGCGATCGGCGGCGCACCCTTGACCGCGCCATCGAGCGAGATCTGCGATACGCCGGTGAACCCGACGCCTTCGAGCGCGGCGGTCGTGCCTTGTAGCACGGGGACCCCCTCGTTCACCTCGATCCGGACGCGGACGAATTGCGGATCCTCGGGCCACAGCGCAATTTCGCGAACCTGACCGGCGGGAACGCCAGAGAATTGCACCTGTGCGCCCTTGTTCAGTCCGTCGACCGATTGCTTGAAAAATATGTCATATTCGCGCTTGTCGCCGCCGCTGTCGTTCGCCAGCCAGACGACAAAAAAGGCGAGCGCCGCAGTAAAGAAGAGGACGAAAGCGCCGACGAGGACGTTGTTTGAGCGAGTTTCCATCAGCTGTTCCTATCGCGGCTTCGCGGTTTGGTTCCCGCTTGCCGCAGCACGGCCGCGTGGCCCGTTGAAATAATCCTGTATCCACGGATGCTCGGTGGCAAGCAGTTCCGGGATCGTACCGACCGCGATCACCTTCTTTTCGGCCAGCACCGCGACCCGGTCGCAGGTTGCATAAAGCGAGTCGAGGTCGTGCGTGATGAGAAAGACGGTGAGGCCCATCGTGTCGGCCAGTTCGCGGATGAGCTCATCGAACTTCGCCGCGCCGATCGGGTCGAGCCCTGCGGTCGGCTCGTCGAGAAACAGCAGCGCCGGGTCGAGCGCGAGCGCGCGGGCGAGGCCGGCGCGCTTGACCATTCCGCCCGACAGCTCGGCGGGATATTTCGGGCCGGCATCGGGCGGCAGCCCGACCATCGCGACCTTGTACGCGGCGATCTCGTCGAGCAGCTTTTGGTCGAGCCGCGGATAATATTCGCGCAGCGGAACCTGGATATTCTCGGCCACGCTTAGCGTCGAGAACAGCGCGCCGCCCTGGAACATTACGCCCCAGCGCCGACGCAGGTCGCGCGATTCCTCTTCGTTGGCGATCGTGTCGAGCGTTTTTCCATAGACTTCGATCTCGCCCGCGGTCGGCGTCTGAAGGCCGATGATCGAACGCATCAGCACCGACTTGCCGGTGCCCGATCCGCCGACGACGCCCAGGATCTCGCCCGAACGAACGTCGAGGTCCAGACCCTCATGGACGACGGCATCGCCGAACTGGTTCTTGAGGCCGCGGATGCAGATCGCCGTTTCGAACTTTTCGGGTCGCACCGCGTCGGCGGCGGCAAGCTCTTCCTTGATCTCCTGCTCGATCTCTTCGCCCATCAATTCCACCCCAGCGAAGAGAAGAAAACAGCGAACATTGCGTCGAGGACGATGACGAGGAAGATCGCGGCGACCACGGCCGAGGTTGTGCGCTGGCCGACCTCCTCGGCATTCTGGCGCACCTGCATGCCTTCATAACAACCGGTGACGCCGATCAATATGCCGAACACCGGCGCCTTGATCAGCATGATGTAAAAATCGGTCATCGGAATGATTTCGCGCAGCCGCTGGATATAGGTGAGCGGCGGGATGTCGAGCCCAACCCAGACAAAGGCGCCGCCGCCCGCGATCGCGCACAGGCTGGCGTAGAAACCGAGCAGCGGCATTGTGATCGTCGACGCGGCGACGCGCGGTAGCACGATCGCTTCCATCGGCGACACCCCGATCGTGCGCATCGCGTCGATCTCTTCGGTCAGCTTCATCGTGCCGATCTGCGCGGCGAAGGCCGAGCCCGAACGTCCGGCGACCATGATTGCCGTCATCAACAGGCCAAGTTCGCGGATCGAGGCGCGGCCGACGAGGTTGATCGTGAACACCTCCAGCCCGAATTGTTCGAGCTGCACCGCACCTTGCTGCGCGATGACGATCCCGATCAGGAAGCTCATCAGGCCGATGATCGGCAGGGCGTCGACGCCGACGGTCTGGAAGCGGGTGACGACAGCATTCCACCGGAGGCGGCGGCGCGCACGTATCTGAATGCCCAGCGCGACGATCATCGCGCCGAAAAAACCGACGATGCCCAGCAGCTCCTGCCAGATCGCGACGCTGGCAGTGCCCACCTGTTCGAGCATGCGGGCCCACGCCGGGCGGCGGTCGCGATGGACGCGATATTCGCTCTTGTCCGCGGCGAGCGCGTCGAGCAGGCGCTGGGCTTCCTCGCTCGCGCCAACGACCTTCGAACCATGTTCGTTGACGGTGCGCGTCACGATCCAGGCGCCCACGGTGTCGATGCGTTCGAGTGCCGACAGGTCGAGCGTCGCGATCGGGCCAAGCGTTTCGAGCCGCGCGGGAACGTCACCCAGACGCGCGAGCGTCAGACGGCCGGTGAAGCGAACTTCGGCACCATCGGCACCGTCGCTATGTTCGAAATCCGCCCTGGCAACCATCGCCCGGGACATTGTCTTATTTGCCCCGTGACGGCAAGTGAATCCATGGTTTAGCTTGCCGGGCCTTGGCCGCCACGGCGGACCACACTATGGGTGAGGGATGGAAGACCCGTTCGCCACGCCAATCCCCGACTATGCGCACCGCGTCGCGATGTACGACATGGACCGGACGATAACGCGGTCAGGGACTTACAGCGGCTTCCTGATGCATGTTGCGCAGCGGCGCCAGCAATGGCGGCTCCTGCTGCTGCCGCTCGTCGGGCTTGCCGGTGCGGCTTATTCGCTTCGCCTCATCGACCGCTCGCGCCTGAAGGCGATCAACCTGCGGCTGCTCGTCGGCAAGCGCTTCCGCCGCACCGAAATCGCGCCGCTCGCCGAAAGCTATGCCGACAAGGTCGTGGCGCGCGGGCTACACTCCGCGGCGCTCGAACAGATCGCCGCCGACCGCGAGGCGGGGTATCGGTTGCTGCTCGCGACCGCGTCGTTCCACCTTTACGTTGATGCGATCGCGCGGCGGCTCGGGATCGACGATGTGATCGCGACGCAGCTTGACGAGCCCGACGGCGCCGACCATATTCACGCACGTCTTTCGGGCGACAATTGCTACGGCGAGGCAAAGTTCGCGCGGATCGACGGCTGGATGGCCGCCAACGACATCACCCGCGTCAGCGCGCATATCCGCGCCTATTCGGACCATGTGTCCGACCACCCGATGCTGCATTTCGCCGACGAGGCGGTCGCGACGACGCCGTCGCGCAAGCTGAAATTGCTCGCTCCGCAAATGGGCTGGCAGGTCGTCGACTGGCGCGCGAAACGATAAATCCCCTCCCTCAAGCGGGAGGTGCAGCGAGACTTGCGAACTTGTTCGCTGGTCGCAGCGGGGTTGGCCATTGCAGCGATGCTGCCCACCCCCGACCCTCCCGCCTGCGGGAGGGGGGAACAGGATCAAACCGCGTCCAATGCCTGCGCGAAATCGGCGATCAGATCGTCGGGGTCCTCGATGCCGATCGACACGCGCACCAGATTGTCGGTGATGCCGAGCGCCTTCTTGCGCTCGATGGGAACCGATAGATGCGTCATCGCCGCGGGATGGCTCGCGAGCGTCTCGGTGCCGCCGAGGCTGACCGCGAGTTTCGCTATCTTCAGCGCATCGAGGAAACGGAAACTCTCTTCTTCGCCGCCCTTGATGAATAGCGAGAAGGTCGATCCGGCGCCGGTGCAATGGCGGTCGAAGATGTCCTTCTGCCGCGCATCTTCGATGAAGCCGAGGTAGCCGAGCCCGTCGACTTTGGGATGGGCTTTAAGGAAGGTGCAGACCTTCAGCGCATTCTCGCCCGCGCGGTTCATGCGCAGTTCGAGCGTTTCGAGGCTGCGCAGCAACATCCACGCGGTGTTGGGGTCGCAGATCGTGCCGATCGTGTTGCGCATCGGGCGGATGATATTGAGCAGCCGCTGGTCACCCGACACCCCGCCGGCGACGAGATCCGAATGGCCGCCAGCATATTTGGTGAGGCTGTAGACGACGAGTTCGGCGCCCTGACGGATCGGCTTCTGCCACAGCGGGCCAAGGAAAGTGTTGTCGATCGCGATCGGGGGCTGCTGCTCGCCGGGGAAGGCGGCATCGCGCGCGCCGCGGACGGCCTCGACGTCGACGAGCGCGTTGGTCGGGTTCGCCGGGCTTTCGAGGTAGACGAGCGCGACCTTGCCGCCCTTTTCGGTGGCGAGCGCCTGCGCGCGCGTGAGGATCGCGTCGATCTCTTCGCGCGTCGCGCCGGCGGGGAAGTCGAGAAAGCTGACGCCGAAGCGCGACAGGATGCGTGCGATAAGCGTTTCGGTTGCGGCGTAGAGCGGACCCGAATGGACGATCACGTCATTCTGGCCGACGAGCGCGAGGAGCAGGGTCGCGATTGCCGACATGCCGCTCGAAAAGACGAGGCTGTCGTCGGCGCCGTCCCAGACCGCCAGACGATCTTCGAGGATTTCCTGGTTCGGGCCGTTGAACCGCGAATAGACGAGGCCGTCGGCGGGCCCTTCGCGCTTGCCGGTGATATGTTCGAAGAAACGCTTGCCCGCCGCCGCGCTTTCAAAGGCGAAGGTCGAGGTCAGGAAGATCGGCGGCTTCAGCGACCCTTCGGACAGCACCGGGTCATAGCCGAGTCCCATCATCAACGTCGCGGGGCTGAGTTCGCGATCGCCGATTTTCCGGGTGTTCGTCTTGGATTTGCCGCGCATGGCCATTGGGATGCTCCTTTGAGGGTAGCCGCGCCTATAGCAGAGGCGGTTTCGATTGAAACGAACTCCTCGGCGATCAGCCGAGCATCGCAATCGCCCAGATCACGCCGATCAACAACGGCACACCGATAATGTCGAGCGCCAGCCCGGCCTTGAGCATCCGTGGCAACGCAATATGCCCGGTCGCCCACGCCAGCGCATTGGGGCCCGTCCCCGAAGGTAGCATGAAGCCCCAACTCGCGGCCATCGCAACAGGCAGCGCGAGCAGGATCGGATCGGCGCCGGTCGCGGCGATCAGCGCGGCGAGCACGGGCATGATGCCGCTTGCGGTCGCGACGTTGCTCGCAAATTCGGTGATCAGGATAGTCAGGCCGACAATGATCGCGGCGAGCAATATCGTCGGAATGCTACCGAGCGGCGCGAGCACGGTGCCGAGCCACGCGGCAAGCCCGCTTGCGGTGATCGCGGCAGCAAGCGCGAGGCCGCCGCCGAACATCATGATCACGCCCCACGGCGCGCGGTCGGCCTCTTTCCAGACGAGCAGGGGCCGGCCAGTGCCATCGGGAAGCACGAAGAGGAGCAGGCTGCCCGCAACCGCGATCGTGCCGTCGGTCAGCGCCCCCTCGGGCAGGAAGGGTTCGAGCCAGGGCTGCGCGATCCACGCGACCAGAACGAGCAGGAAGACCGGGACGACGCGGCGCTCGGCGGTCGACCATATCGCCTGGTTGCCCAGCGCGGCGGCGGCGGCGTGGCCGTCGAAGGGATGATCGGCGAGCCGGTGGACCCGCCCGACGATCCACATGGCGGCGGGGGTCCCGAGCAGCACCACGGGCACGCCGTAGATCGCCCAGGTGAGGAAGGAGATGCGCAGATCGAGGGCTTTTTCGATCAGGCCCGCGGCGATGGCGTTGGTCGGGCTGCCGACGAGCGTGCCGAGTCCGCCGACGGATGCGGCGAAGGCGATGCCCATCATCACCGCGCCCGCGAAACCATCGGTCTCTCCCTCCCGTACCCCGCCCGCGCGCACGACCGCGAGAGCGATCGGGATCATGATAAGCGTCGTCGAGGTGTTCGAGATGAACATGCTGAGCAGCGCGGTCGCCGCCATGAAGGCAAAGAGCAGCCCGCTCGCGGTTTGCGGCGCGGCCTTGAGCAGCGACAGGGCAAGGCGGCGATGCAGCCCGACGCGCTCGATCGCCAGCGCGAGGAAGGCGCCGCCGAGGATCAGGAACAGGATCGGTGAATAATATTCCTTCGCGATCGCGTTGGCATTCATCACCCCGAAGGCGGGGACGAGGAGGAAAGGCAGCAGCGCCGTGACCGTCAGCGGCAGCGCCTCGGTCATCCACCAGATCGCCATCAGGACCGTCAGCGCGGCGACGTGCCACGCGGTCGTTTCCATGCCTGCCGGTGCGGGAAGCATGAGCATGGCGATAAAGACGGCTAGACCGCCAAATAGCCCGAACAGGCGCGTTTTTGTCATCCGTCCCCCTTGTTCGGCGCTATTCGAGCCCGATTACCGATAGTTGGCGACCATAGGAATTCTCTCCCTTGTGGCACGCGCGGCGATAGCTGAAATAGTCGTCGGCATCGGCATAGGTGTCCTGTCCGCCGATGGCAATTCGGGTCACGCCCGCGGCGGCCAGCCGCGCCGCGACATAGGCGGCGATGTCGAACATCGCATGGCCGGGCTTGCCCGCGGCAAAGAAGCGTTCGTTGGCGGGATCGTCGGCGGTGAAGCGCTGGGCGAAATTCTCGTCGACCTCATAGGAGGCCCGCGCGATACAGGGGCCGATCGCGACGACGGTATTGGCGCGGCTGGCGCCGAGGCTTTCCATCGCGTCGAGCGTCGCGTCGGTGACGCCCGCAATCGCGCCTTTCCAGCCGGCATGCGCCGCGCCTACGACTCCGGCCTCACGGTCGGCGAACAGCACCGGCACGCAATCGGCGGTCAATATGCCGATCAGGATGCCGGGTGTCCGCGTCGCCAGCGCGTCGGCCTCGGGACGCGCGGCAAGGTCGGTGTCGCCATCGACGATCACGCAGCGATTGGCATGGACCTGATAGAGCCCGGTGAGCGCCGCGCCGGGAAGGATCGCATCGGCGACGCGCCGCCGGTTCTCGGCAATCAACGCCGGATCGTCGCCCGAACCGAGGCCGCAATTGAGCGACGCAAGCTCGCCCGTCGATACGCCGCCGCGGCGACCGAAAAAGCCGTGCGGGATGGCGTCCAGCGGCGCAGCGATGGCGAAGGGAACCGTCACAGATCGAGCCGGAAGAAACGATCCTCGTCGATATGATTGCCGACGCGAAATGCGTTATGGCCGACGTCATAGAAGCCGTAGCGACGATAAAAGGCCTGCGCGCGGTCATTCTCGGTAAAGACCGTGAGGTAGAGGATCGAAGCCCGCTCGCGCGACCAGGCGATGCCCCATTCCATCAGCGCGACGGCGACGCCCGTGCCCTTGGCGGCTTCGGCGACATAGAGCTGGTGCAGCTCGACGGCGCCCTCGGTCGGCTGCTCGTCCGGCAGATCGAAATCGACCGGGCCCATCTTGATATAGCCCAGGATCGCATCCTTGTCGTCGCGCACCAGCGCGATCGCGTATCCCGGATCGCCAATCTGCGCGCGAACACGGTCGGGCGGATTCCAGTCCGCGAGGAAGGTCGCGAGGTCCGCGGGGTCATAGATGGTGCCGAAGGTGTGTGTGAACGATTCATTGGCGAAGGCCGCGATGGCCTCCGCGTCTTCGGTTTTTGCCAGCTCGATAGCGGTCATGCGGCGTCTCCTGTGAATCCTGCGGGGGCTGGCCAGCCGGGTGCGGTGAAGGCCATCACCTTGAACAATTCGCCCATCGCGTCCGGCCGAACGAGCCGGTCACGCTGACCCTTCAATTCGTCGGCACGGGCGGGCGCAGCGGCGGTGAGCGATTGCAGACGGGCGTCGATCCCGAGCCGTTGCAGCCATTCGCCCTGTGTTGCGAGCGTGCTGGCGACCGCGCCGGCGGCGCGCGCCGTATCGGCCAGCGCGGTGAAATCTACGTGCGCGGTCAGGTCTACCTCGCCCGGATCGGCGAAGGGATCGACGAACCGGTGCGCTTTGACCGCCTGCAGCGTGTCGCCCGCGGCCGGGCCGCCATACCCATAGTCGATGGCGAGCATCGCGCCCCCCTGCCGCGCGAGGCGAAAGGCGCAGCGCTGCGTGATCGCCGCCGAGACCGGCGCTGTTTCGACGATCGTGCCCTCGGACTGTCCGCACAGGATCGGTGGCACGGTGTCGTCGGCCGGGACATCTCCCGCGACGGGGGTCAGAGCGTCGCCGCGACGTTCGACCATACGCTCGCGCCATCCATCGACGGTACGAATATATTGATGGATCGGCAGCGCATCGAAAAATTCGTTCGCAACGATGATCAGCGGCGCGTCGTCGGGGAGGGCGTCGACCTCGTCATGATGCGTCGCAGCGGGCAGGCGCGCAAGCTGTGCGGCGCGCAGCGTCGGGCTTGTCTCGACCAGATGGACGCCGAGTGGCGTGCAACCGAAGCGCGCCATCGTGCGCAGCGCATCGACGGGCAGCGTGCCGCGGCCGGGACCGAGTTCGATATAGCGAAACGCCGGGCTGCCCGCGCGCTGCCACAGGTCGGCGATCCAGACCCCGACCATCTCGCCGAACATCTGGCTGATCTCGGGCGCGGTCGTAAAGTCGCCCGCGGCGCCAAGCGGATCGCGCGTCGCGTAATAATGGCCGTTCGCGGCCGCCATATAGTCGGCGACCGTCGCGGGCCGCGCTGCCGCGATCTCGCTTATCAGCTGGTCGGGGCTCGGCGGCCTGTCACGCAACGCTGTCGATTCCGGCGATCGGCTCGATCCGCTTGCGGCGACCCTTGGCGGTTGCGACGAGCCAGAAACCGATCAGCAGCATCGGCACGGTCAGCGTCTGGCCCATCGTCAGCCCCCATGACAGCGTACCGAGCTGCACATCGGGTTCGCGCACGAACTCGACGGCAAAGCGGCTGAAGCCATAGATGATTGCCGCCATCCCAAACAGGAAGCCGGGCTTGTAGCGCGCATCGGTGCGCCAGAAGAAGAAGGCGAGAATCGCCATCATCAGCAAGCCTTCGAGGCCGGCTTCGTACAGCTGGCTCGGGTGGCGCGGGTCCATCGTGCCGCTATCGGGAAAGATGATCGCCCAGGGAACGGTCGTCGCACGGCCCCACAGCTCGCCGTTCACGAAATTGGCGAGGCGGCCAAAGAACAGGCCGAAGGGGATGACGCAGGCGACATAATCGCAGAAGCGCAGGAAGCTGAGCTTTTCCTTGCGCGTCACATACCAGATCGCGACCAGCACGCCGATCACTCCGCCGTGCAGCGACATGCCGCCGTCCCATAGCTTGAAGACCTCGAGCGGCTTCTGAATATAATTGCCGAGGTTGTAGAAGAGCACATAGCCGAGCCGCCCGCCGAGGATGATCCCGAGCATCGCATAGAAGATCATGTCGTCGGCGTGGCGCCGTGCCATCGGGGCGCCGGGCTGCGCGATCAGCTTGAGCAGATACCAGTAACCCACGAAGATGCCGGCGAGATAGGCGAGCGCGTACCAGCGGATCGGGAGGCCGAAGACGCTGAACGCGATCTCGGAGTTTTCACCCATGAGATCGTGGAAGTTCACATATTGCGTTGCTTCGGCTAAGGTTGCAAAAAGAAACATATAGTCGCGCGGTCCTTCCCCAGGAGAGGCCTCCCCATAAGGGGTAAGGCGAGCGAGACCAAGAGGAGAGATGAAAGATGCCATCAGCGCTCGATTTGCGCCTGGAAGCCGCCTATAATCTGATCACCGGTCCGGGCGGACCGATCCAGCTCGGGTCCGTCGAACGCTTCGGCCACCAGCTTCCCTTCATCACCAACGCGCCGACCAATCTTGCGGACTATGTTGCATTTTTTGCCGCGCAGCATGGCGATGCGACCTTCCTTGTCGAGGGCGACGAGCGTCTGTCGTTCAAGCAGGTCAATATGGCGGCGCGGCAGGTCGCGGCTGGGCTGGTCGAAGGCTATGGCGTCCAGCGCGGCGACCGCGTCGGGCTGGCGATGCGCAACGCCAATGCATGGTGTGTCGCCTACGTCGGCATCCTGATGGCGGGCGGCTGCGCGACCTTGCTCAACGGCTGGTGGCAGGGCGGCGAACTCGCCGCGGGCATCCTTGACAGCGAAGCGAAGCTCGTCATTGCCGACGTGCAGCGCGCCGCACGGCTCGAAGAAGCCCCGCATGGCGCGAAGGTCATCACGCTCGACCTGACCCAGCCGATCGATCTGGCGATCGCGCCGATCACCGGCGCGGGCGGCAGCGCGGCGACGGTGCTGCCGGTGCTGACCGGACAGGACCTCGCGACCATCCTCTTCACCTCGGGCTCGACCGGCCAGTCGAAAGGCGCCTATTCGCGCCACGAAGCGGTGTGTCAGGCGATCTTCAACTATGTCACGCAGACCGCGAGCGTCGTCCATCTGCTGACCGAAGACGGGCAGATGTCGGACATCCAGCCCGCGACCTTGATCTGCACCCCGCTGTTCCACGTCACCGCCGAAATCCCGGTGTTCCTGCAAAGCTTCGCGCTCGGCCGCAAACTGGTGCTGATGCCGAAATGGAACGCCGACGAGGCGATGCGGCTGATCCAGGACGAGCAATGCAATTATTTCGTCGGCGTGCCGCTAATGAGCTACGAGATTCTGGTCAGCCCGAACCGCAAGAATTACGACCTGTCGACGTGCAAAAGCTACGCCGGCGGCGGCGCGCCGCGCCCGCCCGAACATGTGCGACGCCTCGCGTCCGAAATGGGCGAGGCAAAACCCTTGCTAGGTTACGGCCTCACCGAAACCAACGCCGTTGGCTGCGGCATCATCAACGAAAATTATGTTGCCAAGCCGATGTCGACCGGGCCTGCATCGAAGCCGCTCGTCGATCTCGCGATCCTCGACGACAATGGCGAGCCGGTCGCGCAGGGCGGGGTCGGCGAGGTCTGCATTCGCTCAGCGTGCAATTTCGAGGGTTATTGGAACAATGAGGCGGCGACCAAGGCCGCCTTCTTCGACAATGGCTATTTCCGCTCGGGCGACCTCGGCTATCTGGACGAGGACGGCTATCTGTTCATCGTCGACCGCAAAAAGGACATCATCATCCGCGGCGGCGAGAATATCAGCTGCCAGGAAGTCGAGGCGGCGATTTACGAGCATGCCGAGGTCAATGAATGCGCGGTCTTCGGCCTGCCCGACGAGCGGCTGGGCGAGTGCGTCGGTGCTGTCGTGTGGATGAAGCCCGGCAGCAGCGTGACGGCGGAAGAGCTGGTAGCCTTCCTCAGCGCGCGGCTTGCACCGTATAAGGTGCCGTGCCAGATCTGGATGTCGAACGACGCGCTGCCCAAGCTCGGCAGCGAAAAGATCGACAAGGTCAGCTTGCGGAGCCACTATCGCGAGGAATATGCCGCGAAGGTGGTCGCGTAACCGGAAGCAGCAAAGGAGCGAACCGGGATCATGGCCGAGGCTGAAACTCCCGTCGCTCCCGTCGCTCCCGTCAAGCCGGCGCCGGTGCGCGTCTATCGCCACCGGCTTCCGGCGCGCATCTGGCACTGGGTGAATGCCGCGACCCTGCTCATCCTCTTGATGAGCGGGCTGATGATCTTCAACGCGCACCCGCGGCTCTATTGGGGCGAATATGGCGCAAATTTCGATCGCGCGTGGCTGGTGATCGGTTCGACACCGGACAGCGGCTATTTGCGCATCGGCGACTGGCGGATCGAGACGACGGGCGTGCTCGGTCGCTGGACCGATGCCGAGGACACGGAAAAAACCTGGGCCTTTCCGGGCTGGGCGACGATCCCGACGAGCTATAGCCTCGCCGACGGGCGGCGCTGGCATTTGCTGTTCGCGTGGGTGCTGTCGATAGCGCTAACGCTCTATATGCTATGGACACTGCTGGGCGGACATTTGCGCAGGGATTTGCACGTCCGCCGCCCCGAATGGTCGCCGCGCCATATCTGGCACGATGTGAAGGAGCATGCGCGGCTGCGTTTTCCGCGGGGCGAAGCGGCGGCGCGCTACGGCATCTTGCAGAAATTGAGCTATATCGGCGTGATTTTCGTGGCTCTGCCGCTGATGATCGCGACTGGCCTCACCATGTCGCCGGGGATGAACGCGGCGTGGCCGTGGTTGCTTGATGTCTTTGGCGGGCGCCAGTCGGCGCGCTCGATCCATTTCATTACTGCCTGGGCGCTCGTTGCCTTCTTCCTCGTCCATATCGCGATGGTGCTGCTTGCAGGTCCGGTGAACGAGGTTCGCTCGATGATCACAGGCTGGTTCCGCCTGCCGCCCGACCGCGAGGAAGGCGCATGAGCGCGATCATCCTTCCGCGCCGCCAGTTGATCGCGCGCGCCGGCGGGCTGGTGGTCGCGGCGGGGGCGCTGCCGCTGCTGTCGGGTTGCGACGCGATCAACGACGCGCCCGCGGTGCGCAAGATCTTGTCGATGGGCGAGGAGATGAACCGCGCCAGCCAGCGGGCGCTGATCGACCGCAATGCGCTCGCGCGCGAGTTCGGCCGCGCCGACCTGTCGCCCTATTTCCGCCCCAACGGCACACGCCTGCCCGCCGGCGCTGCCTATGCCGCGCACGCCGCGAGCGGCTTTGCCGACTGGCGCGTCAAGGTGACGGGGCTCGTCGCGCGGCCGCTGTCGCTGTCGCTGGCCGATATTCGCGCAATGCCGCAGCGTACCCAGATCACGCGCCACGATTGCGTCGAGGGGTGGAGCGCGATCGGGCAATGGACGGGCGTTCCGCTGGCGCGCATCCTCGCCGCGGCGGGGGTGCGCGACAGCGCGCGCTATATCGTCTTTCGCTGCGCCGACCGGCTCGGCGATGCGCTCTATTATGAAAGCTGCGACATGGTCGATGCGCTGCATCCGCAGACGATCATGGCGTGGGCGCTCAACGATGCCGTACTGCCGATCGCCAACGGCGCGCCGCTGCGCCTGCGGATCGAACGCCAGCTCGGCTACAAACACGCCAAATATGTGAATGCGATCGAGGCGGTCGCGAGCCTCGACCAGATCGGCGCGGGCAAGGGCGGCTATTGGGAGGACCGGATCGATTACGAATGGTATGCGGGAATCTGATCGCAACCATTTGACGCGATGGAGGTTTTTGGCGTTGCAGATATGTCGATACTGAGTCCGTTTCTCTCCCGCGTGGTTCGTCAGGGTCGATTGACCATCATTGCGCCCGACGGCGGCGAGGAGCATTTCGGCACACCCGCTCCGGGATTTCCTGAACTTACCCTTCGCTTTGCAACGCGCGCCGGCATGCGCCGCATCATCCTCGACCCGCGGCTCGGCGCCGCCGAATCCTTCATGGAGGGCGACATGCGGATCGAGGGCGGCGACATCATGGACCTGATCGGCTTGATCCGCATGAACACGCCATGGGACCGCGGCGCGACGCTCAAGGACAAGACATGGTTCGGCCGGCGCGCCGATTGGGTGAAGACGCGGATCGGCTCGATCAATCGCCAGCGCCAGTCGCGCGCCAACGTCAAGCATCACTATGACATCGGCAACGACCTCTACCGCCTCTTCCTCGACGACGACATGCAATATAGCTGCGCCTATTGGTCGCGGCCCGACATGACGCTGGACGAAGCGCAGGCTGCGAAAAAGGCGCATATCGCGGCAAAGCTCGCGCTGAAACCGGGGCAACGCGTGCTCGACATCGGTTGCGGCTGGGGCGGGATGGCGATCACGCTGGCGAAGCTCGAGCAGGTCGAGGTGCTCGGGATCACGCTGTCGGAGGAGCAGTTCGCACTCGCCCGCCAGCGCGCCGAAGCGGCGGGAGTCGCTGACCGGGTCAAATTCGAACTGATCGACTATCGCGACCTCGCGGCGCGCGAGGCGGGACAATTCGACCGCATCGTCTCGGTCGGCATGTTCGAACATGTCGGCGCGCCCAATTTCGAAACCTTCTTTCGCGCCGCCGCGAACCTGATGACCGCCGACGGGGTGATGCTGCTCCACACGATCGGCCGTTTCGGCAGGCCGGGTGCGACCGATGCCTTCACGCGTAAATATATCTTCCCCGGCGGTTATATTCCCGCGCTCAGCGAGACGCTGGCGGCAAGCGAGAAGAGCCGGCTGATCGTCACCGATGTCGAGACGTTGCGGCTGCACTACGCGCTGACGCTGCGCCAATGGTATGCGCGGACGCTGGCGCACGAGGCCGAGATCGTCGCCATGATGGGCGAGCGTTTCTTTCGCATGTGGACCTTCTACCTCGCGGGCGCGGCATCGGCTTTCGAAAGCGGCGGGATGGGCAATTACCAGATCCAGTTCGCACGCAACCGCCACGCGCTGCCGTTGACGCGCGACTATATGGGCGAGGCGGAACGGCGCTACGTCGGATAGCGTTCGTTCATGACGCCCCAGCTCAGCACGACAAGCTTCTCGAGCACCTCGAGGTCCACGTCGGCGAGCTTGTTGATGTAAAGGCACGATTTGCCGTTCTTATATTTGCCGAGCTCGGCGAGCAGCGCGTCGGCCTCGGGCTGGCGATCGAGATAATGACCCATCAGATAGAGCGTCATCGCCGCCTTGCGCGGGCTGAAGCCGGCGCGGCACATCGTCCCCGAACGGCCGCTATCGTACAGATAGTCATAGCTGCCGTAACCGATGATCGACGGCCCCCACATCTTCGGATCGAGCCCGGTGACCCGGCGGTGCATCGCGTCGATTATCGCGGCTTCTTCGCGGCGGCGCGCCTCGGGTACGGTCGCGATGAAATTGGCGACGGTCACTTCGGTGGCTTTGGTCTTGATTTCGGCTTTGCCCATGGCCTGTCTCCCTGACCCGAGGATAGCCTTTCGGGAAGGCGAAGCCAATCAGCCGTGCCGCACGGCGATCGCGCTTGCGAGCGCCGATATACGGCAGCGGAAGCTCTCCGGTGCGAGCACCTCCACCTCGGCGCCGAGCGCGAGCATGTCGCGCGCGCCATGGTCGCTGTCCTCGACCTGCATCGTCATTTCGCGCCAGCCATCGGCGGCGGATACGCCTGCCCCCGCGACCGCTTCGGCGCCGCGCGGCGACTGTGCGGCGAGCCGTTTGCAGCCATCGGGCGAGGCACGGAGGGTAGCCCTGGTCGCGAACAGCTCGGCTTCGAACCGCGCCTGTTCGGCCTGCCACCATGACGAGAGATGGAAATCGGCGGGGCGCTCGAAGGGCGTATCGCCGGCTACCAGGTCATCGATATTCGCGATCCGGAAGATGCGGATTTTTCCGCCCCCGCGCGCTGCGAGATACCAGATGCCGGCTTTCAGCACGAGGCCGAGCGGCTCGACCGTCCAGTCGCGCACCCCCTGCCAGCTTTCGTAGCGCATCGACAAAAGCCGCCCGTCGAGCACCGCGCGCGCGATCGCAGGAAGGTGCGGCAATGCTTCGCCGCCGCGATACCAGTCGACCGCGTCGAGGTGAAAGCGCGCTGCCATCCGGTCGGCGAGCGCGCCGCCGCCGCCGGGAAGCGCGACCAGCAATTTGTTGCGCGCGGCGCTTGTCGCGGCGCCGATTCCCAATTCGGCGGCCGGACCGGGCAGGCCGATCATCGCCATCGCCTCGGCCTCGCCCGCCGACAGTCCGGTGAGGCGCGTGCGATAGCCGTCGAGCAGCTCGAACCCGCCGCCGGGGCCGCGGTCGCCATAGACGGGGACCCCCGCCGCGGAGAGTGCGTCGATGTCGCGGTAGATCGTGCGTTCGGACACTTCGAACTCGGCAGCGAGATCGGCCGCGGTCAGCCGTCCGCGCAATTGCAGCAGCATCAGGATCGACAGAAGGCGGCTCGCTCGCATTTTTTCGCTGTAGCAGAAAATAACTGACAGAAAATGTCAGGATAAGGCGCGTAGGGCAGACGGGTCACGAAGGGAGCAAGTCATGACCCACATCGAACGACGCACCATCATCGCCCTTTCCGCAGGAGCCCTTATGTCCAGCCTCACCCCCATTTCCGTTGCCGCCGCGATCAACCCCGCCCCCGTCGGCAAGCCCGGCGACTTCGATTTCCTCACCGGCGAATGGCGCATCCACAACAAGTTCCGCGAAGGCGAAAAGTGGATCGAATTTCCCGGCGAAGCGACCGTCGTCGCTATTCTCGGCGGCATCGCGAGCGTCGAGGAACTGCGCATCCCGGCGCGCGGCTTTTCGGGGATGGGGCTGCGTCTGCTCGACGTCGAAAAGAAGATATGGTCCGATCATTGGGTCAACGCCAAGTCGGGCGTCGTCGGCGTGCCGGGCCAGCTCGGCGTGTTCGAGGATGGCGCCGGCACCTTCCTGTCCGAAGTCGAGGGCGCGCAAGGGCCGGAACTCTATCGCGGCGTGTGGGACCGGATCACCCCGAAAAGCTGCCGCTGGTTCCAGGGCACCTCGCGCGACGGCGGCAAGACGTGGGACGACAGCTGGTTCATGGACTGGACCCGCGTGGGCTGAAAGGGCCAAGCCGGTTGCACCTTTGGCGGCGGACTGCTAGCCGCGCCCGCGTCTTTCCTTCCGCCAAAGGTGCCATCATGTCCGAGTCCTTCAAGCGCGTCGTCCTCGCCTATTCGGGCGGCCTCGATACCAGCGTCATCCTGAAGTGGCTGCAGGTTACTTATGGCTGCGAGGTGGTGACCTTCACCGCCGACCTCGGGCAGGGCGAAGAGATCGAACCCGCGCGCGCCAAGGCCGAGCTGATGGGCGTGAAGCCCGAGCATATCTATATCGACGATGTGCGCGAAGAATTCGTCCGCGATTTCGTCTTCCCAATGATGCGCGCCAATGCCCGCTACGAGGGCGACTACCTGCTCGGCACCTCGATCGCGCGCCCGCTCATTTCGAAGCGGCTGGTCGAGATCGCCAGGGAAGTCGGCGCCGACGCCGTGGCGCATGGCGCGACGGGCAAGGGCAACGACCAGGTGCGCTTCGAGCTGTCGGCCTATGCGCTCAATCCCGACATCAAGGTGATCGCACCCTGGCGCGAGTGGGACCTGACCAGCCGCACCGCGCTGATCGAGTTCGCCGAAAAGCACCAGATTCCGGTGCCGAAGGACAAGCGCGGCGAAAGCCCGTTCAGCACCGATGCGAACCTCCTCCATACCTCGTCGGAGGGCAAGGTGCTCGAGGATCCGTGGGAAGAAACCCCCGACTATGTCTATTCGCGCACGGTCAATCCCGAGGACGCGCCCGACACCCCCGAATATATCACGATCGATTTCGAGCGCGGCGACGGCGTCGCGCTGAACGGGCAGGCGATGTCGCCCGCGACGCTGCTCGCGGCGCTCAACGATCTCGGCCGCAAGCATGGCATCGGCCGCCTCGACCTCGTCGAGAACCGCTTCGTCGGCATGAAGTCGCGCGGCATGTACGAAACGCCTGGCGGCGAAATCTATGCGCGTGCCCACCGCGGCATCGAAAGCATCACGCTCGATCGCGGCGCGGCGCATCTGAAGGATGAGTTGATGCCGAAATATGCCGAGCTCATCTACAACGGATTCTGGTTCGCGCCCGAGCGTGAGATGTTGCAGGCGGCGATCGATCACAGCCAGGCGAATGTCACCGGCACCGTCCGCCTCAAGCTTTACAAGGGCAATGCGAATGTCGTGGGCCGCAAGTCGCCGCTCAGCCTCTACAGCGAACGCCATGTGACTTTCGAGGACGATGCCGGCGCCTACGACCAGAAGGATGCGGCGGGCTTCATCAAATTGAACGCCTTGCGCTTGAAATTGCTCGCGAAACAGGGTCAGTAAAGCGGCCGGGCACGGACCCGGTTACGACAGGAGCCTTGGTCCATGTTCTCCCTTTTGCTGGCCGCCGCCAGCCTGACGCCCGCGTTCAACGACGCCGCCTACACCGACCTTGCTTATGCGAAACCGGCCGCCGCAGACGGCTGCACCGCGCGTTTCGACGGCGGCACGATCGAGATAACGCAGGCGTTCAACCCGGCGGCGCGGACGATGATCAATGTCGCCGTCGTCACTGGCAAGCCGACCGGCACGCTGCGGGCGGGATCGCAGCTTTGGGTCAAGTCCAGTTTTGGCCCTGCCTGGCACGCGCTCGTCACCGAATCGACGCCCGACCGCCTGCGCTTCGTCGCGCACCACCGCTTCGTCGGTGACCTGTTTAGCGAAGACACGCCGACGATCATGCTGCACGAACGGATCGATGCGGGCGGCGCGAAGGATGCGGTGTTCGTCGACCTGGGATCGAACAGCGGCGGCTTTCGCGAAAAGCTGGCGAAGGCGCTCGATTGCGCCGACTCGCTCGGCATCTGACCGGGCGTCAGTGGAGTAACGGAAAAACAGATGGCTTCGGCCGCCCGGACACGCCAGAACCGGCCCTCCTGAAACCGGCAGCGGAGGGGATGATCATGCGCTTCTTCGACTTCTCATCATGGCAAAGCATCGGAACGACGCTGCTGGGCCTTGCGCTCGTCACGCTGATCGGCGTCGGCATCCGGCTGATGGTGATGATGACGATCCAGCAGCGCCGCGAACGGATGAACCGCCAGATCAACGAGCGGCTGCGCACGCTGATGGCTGCGTACAAGGCACTTGGCGGGTCGTTTACCGGCGATCTGACGGTCGATCCACGCCATCTTCGCGACATCAGGCGTCAGGCGAGCGAGACGAAAGCGGAGCCCGCGATCGACCTGTCGGACGAGGCGGCGCCGGAGGAGGACGAACCCGGCGAATCGGATCGCCCGCGCCGCATTCGCGACGCCGTCGAGGCCGCGCTCTCCGACATCATCCTGCTCGGCACCGAGACGCAGGTGCGGCTTGCGAGCCGCGCGGCGCAGGAACTGGCCGACGGCCGCCCTGTGCATGTCCACGAGCTTGTCGTCGAGCTGCGCGATTTCATCCGCAAGGCGCTCGACCTCGATCCGGTTCCAGCCGACGTTATCATCCCCGCGCAGGGCCCGACGCGTCCGTCGGGTAGCGGCGGCAAGAGCGGCGGCCGTAGCAGCGAGGCGCGCGGCGGTGCTGGCGGGGGCGGTGGACGCGGCGGCGGCGGTGGCGGCGGCATGGGCATGGCGGGCGGCCTCGGTGTTGCCGGCGGCGCAAGCCTCGCGCGCGGATCGACACCCGACGAGGCCGCAGACCTATCCGTCGATACACAGCAAAAATGAAGGGTTAGCAGCGGCCCGCACCTGCGCTAAGGCGCGGTCCATGACTGCGACCCGCTTTTTCTCCGACAATGCCGCGACCGTCCACCCCGTGGTGATGGAGGCGCTGGCGGCCGCCAACCATGTTGACACCGCCTATGACGGCGACGCGCTCAGCCAGTCGCTCGACGCGGCCTTTTCCGAGCTGTTCGAGACCGATTGCGAGGTCGTCTGGATCCCGACCGGAACCGCGGCGAACAGCATCATCCTCGCGCATTTCGTGCGGCCATGGCAGGGCATCCTCTGTTACGAGGAAGCGCATATCGAAGTCGACGAATGCGGCGCACCGACCTTTTATTCGGGGGGCGCCAAGCTGATGCCGCTCCCCGGACGCGGCGCAAAGATCGACACAGAGGCGCTGAATGCCCGCATCGCCGGGATCCGCAAGGATGTGCATCAGGTTCAGCCCGCGGCGGTCAGCATCACCAACGCGACCGAATATGGCCTTGCCTGGCGGGCGGAAGAAATTGGCGCGATCAGCGAGATCGCCAAGGGCGCAGGCATGAAGCTCCACATGGACGGCGCGCGCTTTGCCAATGCCGTCGCTTTCCTCGGCTGCGCGCCCGCCGACGTCACCTGGCGCGCCGGGGTCGATGCGCTGTCCTTCGGCTTCACCAAAAATGGTGCGATGATGGCCGAGGCGATCGTCTTTTTCGGCGGCAGCGGCGGGCCGGGTGTGCGCGAGCTCAAGAAGCGCGGCGGCCATTTGCTCAGCAAGGGACGCTTCGTCGCGGCGCAGATCCGCGCGATGCTCGCGAACGACCTGTGGCTTGCCAACGCGCGCGCCGCCAATGCGGGCGCGGCAAAGCTCGCCGCGGCGTGCGGCGGCCGGCTGATGCATCCGGTGGAAGCAAACGAGCTGTTCGTGCGCCTGACCGCCGAGGAAGCCGCGAAGCTGCGCGGCGCCGGGTTCGACTTCTACGACTGGGGCGAAGGCGCCGCGCGCCTTGTCGTCAGCTGGGATCAGGATGCGGAGGCGGTCGCACCGCTGGCGGCTGCGATCGCCGCATTGTGAGCAGCGAACAGCCACCCACGCTGCTCAGCCCGCGCGTCCTGCTGCCCTTCATGCTGGTGACTTTGATCTGGGGATCGACCTGGATCGTCATCACCGGGCAGCTCGGCGTGGTCCCTCCCAGCTGGTCGGTGACCTATCGTTTCGCGGTCGCGGCGATCGCGATGTTCACCTTTGCCGCCCTCCGGCGCGAGCGGTTGTGGCTCGAACCCAAGGCGATGCTCTTTGCGGTGGCACTCGGGATCGCGCAGTTCGCCTTCAACTTCAATTTCGTCTACCGCGCCGAGCAGCATATCACCTCGGGCCTTGTCGCGGTGCTGTTCGCGCTGCTGATCGTGCCCAATACGCTGCTCGGCCGCGCCTTCCTCAAAACCCCTCTCGAAGCGCGCTTCCTCGCGGGCGCGGGGATCGCGATCATCGGCGTCGGGCTGATGATCCTCCACGAATATCGCGCCGCCGCGGTCGGCGCGGGCGAGGTGCTGCTCGGCACCATGCTGACCCTCGCCGGGGTGATGAGCGCGTCGACCGCCAACGTCATGCAGGGCACACGGATTGCGCGCGCGCAGTCGATGGTGGTGATGATTGCGTGGGCGATGCTCTTCGGCGCGCTCGCCGACGGCAGCTATGCATGGATCACCACCGGCCCGCCGGTGATCGAGCCGACCGCGACGTACATCGGCGGCGTTCTCTATCTCGGCGTGATCGCCAGCGCGGTGACCTTCCCGCTCTATTTCAATATCATCCGCGCGGTCGGGCCGGGGCAGGCGGCGTGGTCGAGCGTGCTGATTCCGATCATCGCGATGGGCTTTTCGACCGCGTTCGAGGATTACCGCTGGGCGATCCTGTCGATCGCGGGCGGCATCGTCGCGCTGATCGGGCTGGTGATCGCGGTCGCGAAACGGCCCGCGCGGCCGTCGGTCAGCGGCAATATGGTTTCGGTCCCGGTCGAGCCCGAGAGCTAGGACCAATCGACATTCAGCTCAGGGTGAGTCGAAAATGGTGGTTTTCCGTGACCCGGAGCGCAGCGTACATCTGGTACGTGAGCACCGGAAGCACGGGAAATTGCCATTTGCAGACCGCCATGG
>NZ_JBOHHT010000011.1:0-3239 GCF_050725655.1 Sphingopyxis sp.
GCCCCTCCGTCAGCCCTTCGGGCTGCCACCTCCCCATCGCTTCGCGACAGGGAGGAGCGCCAACCTCAGCCCAAGTTCGCGTTCACCATCGCATAGAGCATCGGGATCGACAGCAAGGTGTTGGTCCGCGAAAATATCATTGCGGTCTTCGCGGCCTTTGCCTTGGTCGCGTCGTCGGCTTCGACGATGCCCAGCGCCTTTTTCTGGTTCGGCCAGATCACGAACCACACGTTGAACGCCATGATCAGGCCCAGCCACATGCCGACACCGATCAGCTTGTACGGATCCTGCAGGCCGAGCGCGGGCGCCAGATATTTGGCGTGACCCGCGATCGCGAGGCCCAGCACCACGGTCGCAGCGGCCGCCCAGCGGAACCAGAACAGCGCGGCGGGCGCGATATGCTTGCCGACGGCGGGCTTCAGTTCGGCCGGGATTTTCGGCATCGTCGGAATCTGGACGAAGTTGAAATAATAAAGCAGGCCGATCCACAGCACCCCGAAGAAAGTGTGGAGCCAGCGCATGATCGCGTTGCCCGCGGCGACGCCGTCCTCGAAATTCTGGCCGTTCAGGCACAGCATCAGGATGATCGCGAGCACGAGGCCCGCGCCCAGCACGGCGTGCAGGTTTCCGAAGAATTTATCCATGGCAGTTCCCCTTTTTTGTCCGGCGCCGTGCGACCCGGTGCCTGCACGCTGCTATGCCAGCGACGGGGGGATGGCTCAAGCTTGCTTCTGACCTGCTTCGTCGGGAACGGCGAGGCCGTTTTTCAGCATCACGGGAACCTGGCTGAACGTGAAGAGGAAGGAGAGGGCGGTGACACCCCAGACCTTGATCGTCAGCCACAGGTCGAAACTCATCTGCTTCGCCTGGATCATTTCGTACATCACATGATTGGCGATTCCGAGCGCAGCAAAGAAAATCCCCCAGTTGCGCGACAGCAGCAGCCAGCCGCGGTCGGTGAGCCCTTCGAGCGCCGACTGCAGCAGATATTTGAGCATCGGCTTCTTGAACCAGTAACCGCCGAGCAGCAGCACCGCGAAGGCGGCATAGATGATCGTCGGCTTCATCACGATGAAGCGTTCGTCGTGGAACCAGATGGTGAGCGCACCGAAACCGATGACCAGGATGCTCGACATCCACAGCATTGGCGAAATCTTGCCGAGCTTCCATTTCGAAACGACCATCGCGATGACGATCGCGACCATGAAGGCGACGGTGCCCTTGATCGCGGCGGTCGTTGCCGCGAACGCGCCTTCGCCTCCGGAAGAGAATTTATAGGCGAGGAAGAAGACGAGCAGCGGCCCGAAATCGATGACGAAATTCAGCCAGCCATGCTTCGCCGGCGGCGGTGCGGGGACGGCCTCGGGGCCACCCGGAAGCTGGTCGATCTGGTCGAGCTGATCGCTCATCGTATATTTCCTGCAATAATGCCTGCGATCTCGTCCGCATCGAACGGGCGAAGGTCGTCGATGGTTTCACCGATACCGATCGCGTGGATGGGAAGCCCGTGGCGCTCGGCGGCGGACACGAGCACGCCGCCGCGCGCGGTGCCGTCGAGCTTGGTCATGACCAGGCCCGTGACCCCCGCAACCTCGCGGAACACGTCGATCTGCGACAGCGCATTCTGCCCCGTCGTCGCGTCGAGGACGAGCACTACATCGTGCGGCGCCGCCGGATTGAGGCGGCCGAGCACGCGCTTGATCTTGGCGAGCTCGTCCATCAACTCGCGCTTGTTCTGGAGCCGCCCGGCGGTGTCGACGATCAGCACGTCGATCCCCGTCGCGGTCGCCTGTTTCACCGCATCGAACACGATGCCCGCGCTGTCGCCGCCCTCGGGGCCCGCCATGATCGGCACGCCGAGCCGCTCGGCCCAGACCTTCAATTGCCCGATCGCGGCGGCGCGGAAGGTGTCGCCCGCGACGAGCATCACGCCATAATCCTGTTCCTGGAACAGGTGCGCGAGCTTGGCGATGGTCGTCGTCTTGCCCGACCCGTTGACCCCGATCACAAGGATGACCTGCGGGCGCGGGAAAGCGTCGATGTCGAGCGGTTCGGCGACCGGGCGCAGCACCGCGGCGATTTCCCCGGCGACGACCTTGCGGAGTTCCTCGGTGCCGTTCGCGGCGATGTCGCGGCGTTCGGCGAGGCGGTCGCGGATGCGTGTCGCCATCGCGGGGCCAAGGTCGGCGGTGATCAGCGCTTCCTCGATCCGGTCGAGATCCTCCTCGTCGAGCCGCGCCTTGCCGGTCAGCCCCGCGAGATTTTCGCCGAGCCGCTCCGACGTGCGGCGAAATCCGCCGAGCAGTCGTTCGCTCCAGCTTTGGCCGGTCATGCCACGGTATCCTTTGCTTCGATGGGGGTGGCGATCATCCGGTCGCCGTCGCGCGCGCTGAGCCGCACGTCGATGATGGTGCCGGGCGCCGCGGGTGCGGTCAGCGTCACGGCGGCGAAATTTTCGGCATGGCCGCTGACGCCGTCGCGCTCGACGAGCATCGACGCGGTGCGGCCGACCTGCGTGCCCAGCCAGTCCTGCCGCCGCTGCGCATTGGCTTCGCGCAGGATCGCGGCGCGCGCGCGCGCGATAGCACGACCGACCTGCGGCATCCGCGCGGCGGGCGTTCCGGCGCGCGGGCTGTAGGGAAAGATGTGGCCGAATAGGATGTCGCAATCGTCGATCAGCGCCAACGAGTTCGCGAACATCGCCTCATCCTCGGTCGGAAAGCCCGCGATCAGGTCGGCGCCGATCGCGATCTCCGGCCGCGCGGCCTTCAACCGCTCGATCAGCCGAACCGCGTCGGCGCGGCGATGGCGGCGCTTCATGCGCGTCAGCACCATGTCGTCGCCCGCCTGCAGCGACAGGTGGACATGCGGCATCACGCGCTTCTCCTGCGTCAGCAAGGCGAACAGCGCGTCGTCGATCCGGTTCGGGTCGAGCGACGAGAGGCGCAGCCGTTCGACCGGCAGCGCCAGTAACGCCTCGACCAGTGCGGCCAATGTCGTGCCGCTGCCGTCGCCATAGCTGGCAAGATCGACCCCGGTCAGGATGATCTCGCGCTGCCCGCGATCCAGCGCGGTTTGCGCGGATGCGACGACTGCATCGACACTTGCCGACCGCGCCGTGCCGCGCGCGAGCACCGTCGCGCAAAAGGTGCAGCTATGCGAGCAGCCGGTCTGGACGCCGAGGAACGCACGCGCATGATCGGCGCCCGAGAGAGCAGGGGAGTAGGCGCGGGCGCCCG
>NZ_JBOHHT010000012.1:0-57352 GCF_050725655.1 Sphingopyxis sp.
CTCCATCCCTCAGAACGGCCTCGACGCCATCGCCCTGCGCCTCAATCAGCGACCGCGAAAAACCTTGGACTTCGAAACTCCCGCAGATAGTATCCAAGCCGTGTTGCGATGACACGTTGAACCCGCCGCCTGATTTCGGCCGTTCGAAGAAGCTCATTCAAATCTCGAAAGCGGCCATCTGATTTACAAGAACGTTAGGTGTTTGGTCCCAGTGTGTGATGGTGTAATATTATCATCATCGCAGCGGAGGGACGAGCTTCAAGGTCGACGAGATCGAGAAGGACATTGTCTCCGACCGCGTTGACGCCTTTGTCGAATACAAGCCGGCACCGCACTGGACGATGCGTTTCTTTGTCAAGAATCTGACGAACAGTCCGGCAGTGCGCCTGCGCGAGGTGTATTCGGCGTTGCGTGGGGTGAGCGATGTCGATTTTCAGGAAGTCCGGTCGCTGCGCAGCGGCCGCAATTTCGGCGTCAACGTGCAATGGACGTTCGGCGGATAGTCTCGATAGGGGCGTGACAGTCGCATGACAGGAGCGGTTCGATAGCAAACCGGCCACCGACGGCGCTGCACGCGCGGCGTGCGCCCCAAGGGCGGTATCAAGCCGGGTTTCGGAGAGGGAGAATATTCATGAGTTTGTCGACATTCCGCAGGTCCATATTGGCCCGTGTCATGCTGGGGTGCGCTATATTGTCGGCGCTGGTCGCAACGCCCAGCATCGCCCAGGACGAGCTGACCGATGGTCCCAAGACGGTGATCATCCAATACAGCGCCGACGCCGCCAAACGAGCCGACTTTCGTCGATATATGGCCGGCCCGTTTGGGGTGAAGCTTTCGGACTTGCGCGGGAAGGGTAAGCTTGCCGCATATCAGGTCTATTATTCCTGGTACCCCCAGCCCGAGGTCTGGGACGCGATGGTCGTGCTGCATTTCCCGACCTATTCGGCGGTTGAGGAATGGCGCGGGATCGAACGCAGCCAGCCGGGCGGGCTCGATACTGCGGGCCTCGTACTCGCCAAGCCGAAAGCGGTCTATTCGGCCGATCTTTCCTGGAACAAGAGCGTCGACGAGCTTGATGTTGGCGAAGTCTATTATGTCATTCCCTATATATATCGCGAGGCAGCCGAGTATCGCAGCTATGTCGCGGGCTATGTCACGCCGCAGTTCGATGGCTGGATTCGCGAAGGCGCCTTGTCGGGTTACCAGATCTATATAAACCGCTATTCGGTCGGCACGCCCTGGGACTCGCTGTTCATCCAGCGTTATCGCAATTTCGAGGCGTTCGGCAAACGCCAGCATGTGCTCGACAAGGTCCGCGTTGGCCTGCGCCAGCAGCCCGAATGGATGGAGTGGCACAAGCGCAAGGGCGATATCCGCAGCGAAACCGAAAACAGCATCGCCGAACTTCTCGCGCAGTAATCCGCACCCATCTCCCGCCGCTGCGCTTGTTTTCCTTTCGAAGCGGGTGCGGCGGTGGATCCTCCTGTGCGGATTCGCCGAGCCTTACTCGTCCGCCGCGCGCCAGCTCAATTCGGCAAGGAGACCGCCGAGCGGCGAGCGGCCGAGGCGGAAGGCGCCTTCGGTTGCTTCGGCAAGGTCGCGGACGATCGCGAGACCAAGTCCGTGGCCCGTACCGCTTTCGTCGATCCGGACCCCGCGCTCGGTTGCCCGGGCAATCGCATCATCGTCCATTCCGGGCCCGTCGTCCTCGACCCGCAAAATCGGCGTGCCGGACTCGTCGCCGAGGCTGCCGATGCAAACGCGCCGCCGCGCATGGCGCGCAGCATTTTCGATCAGCGCGCCGAGCATTTCGGCAAGGTCCGTGCCGTCGACCGGGACCCGCAGCGCCGGATCGAGGTCGATCGAGAAAGCGATGCGTTCGCCATGCTCGGTGCGTTCGACCACCGCGACCAGCCCCTCGGCGACATCGTGGGGTATGGACTGAGCGACCGCGCCGCGCGCCGCCGAGGCGCGCGCGCGCGCCAGTTCGGCTTCGAGCGCTGCGCCCATTGCATCAATCGTGCGGTTAATTCCGTCGGCCGTGATTTCATCGCCGGTTTCGCCCGCCCGGCGATTCTGAGCGGATAACACCGCGAGCGGCGTCTTGAGACTGTGGGCGAGGTCGGCGGCGCGTCGCCTGGCACGGGCAAGGTCGGACTCGCGTGCATCGGCGAGCGCGTTGATGGCCTGTGTCAGCGGCAGGATCTCTTGCGGATGCTCGCCTGACAGGCGGGCGATGGGGCTACGTCGAAGTCGGTCGAGATCCTCACGCAACCGCAGGAGCGGGCGCAGGCCGAGGTGGACCTGCGCGTAGGCCGCAAGCGAAAGCACCAGCCAAAGTAATCCGAGCGACAGCGCCAATTCCTGATCGAATTCGCGAAGCGCGTCCTGCATTTCATCATCGTCTTTCGCGACGCGCACGACGACTTGCGTGGCCCGTACATCGGGCTGGACGCGGCGGCTGACCATCGTCAGCTGTTTATCGAACGGGCCAGCCACCGTGGCCGTCGACCAGGCGCGTGTTTGCGAAGCGGTGCGCGGCAGGCTTTGATCCCACAGCGACGGCGATTGCGCCGTGCCGCCGGGCGCGCTGGCTTGCCAATAGATACCGCTCGCGATCGACTGGAAATTCGGATCGGACGGGGGTGGGTCGACAAAGGGCTTGTTCGTGCTGTCGAGCGTCAATCCGGCGACCACCTGTTCGGCCAGTTTGATTAGGTCGGCGGCTTCGCGCCGTTCGACATGCTGGTGGAACAGCCACGAAATGCCGATCCCGGCCAATGCGAGCGCAAGGAAAATCGCAACCGCTGCGCCGCCGAG
The DNA here is from genome assembly GCF_050725655.1 of Sphingopyxis sp. Taxonomy (GTDB): domain Bacteria; phylum Pseudomonadota; class Alphaproteobacteria; order Sphingomonadales; family Sphingomonadaceae; genus Sphingopyxis. Next base: position 2,822 of record NZ_JBOHHT010000012.1, read on the forward strand.
CAGTCGCAGGCGTAGCGAGGTTCGCGTCATTCGGCATGGCTAGCAAGGACGTAGCCGAAGCCGCGCCGCGTTTCGATTATCCCGCCGCCCATCTTGCGCCGCAGACGCGTGACGATCGCCTCGACCGCGTTGGAGTCGTTGCCGTCCCCCGTGCCATAAAGATGCTCGGCAATCTCGCCGGCAGTTACAAACCGACTCTTCTGATGGCCGAGGTAGTTGAGCAGGCGAAATTCGAGCTGCGACAACTGGACTTGCCGGCCGTCGAAAATGGCCGTCATGCGGACGGTGTCGATCGTTAGGTGCCCAATCGTCAGCACGGCGCTCGCATGCCCCGCTGCGCGCCGCACCAGCGCCTTCACCCGCGAAACCAGCTCGCCGATCGCGAACGGCTTGGCCATATAGTCATCGGCGCCCGCGTCGATGCCCTCGACCTTCTCGGTCCAGTCGCCGCGCGCCGTGAGCACCAGCACGGGCATCGACCGCTCGCCGCTGCGCCAGCGCCGCAGCACGCTCAGCCCATCGAGACGCGGCAACCCAAGGTCGAGCACCGCGACGGCATAATCTTCCACATCGCCCCGGAACCATGCCTCCTCGCCGTCGCTGCAATGATCGACGACAAAACCCGCGGCGGTCAGTGCGCGGGTGATGTCGTCAGCCAGATCAGGATCATCCTCGACGAGAAGTGCGCGCACTCAATCATCCTCGATCTTGATCAGCGCGCCGGTCCGTGCGTTCAATTCGACTTCGCGGACGCGGCCCGATGCGGTGAGGATCTTCACCTCATATTTGATGCCGGAGCTTTCAGATTCGAGTTCGACCTTGACGACGTCGCCCGGAACCTTGGACTGCGCGATGGCAAGGATGCGGGGGAGCGGGAGCAGTTCGCCGCGCTGCACGGCCTTTCGGATCGCTTCCTGCTCGGCGCGTTCGCGTTCCGCCTTGGAGGGTTTGCTCGCCTTGGTTTCGTAACCATGAGCGACGGCCGGGCCGGCGATGTAAGCGAGCGGCAAGGCCGCGATCGCGACGAAGGCAAGAGGGGTGAGAATACGCATTTGACGGTCCTTTTATCCGATGATGACCCGTCTTACGATGTCCTTGCTGATGCGAAGCTGACATTGGTGGGCCTCCGCGGCGGTCGCGTGCACCGGCCTTCGAGCGGGATCAGGATCCGAGCAGGCTGAAGCTCGCCTCGGCGCGCAGGCCGATGACCAGCGCGTCGGCGATGGCGTGGTCGGCCGACGGGCGGCGGATGTAATGGATGTTCGGCTGGACGGCGAGCCATGGCGCGACCTGCGCGCGATAGGTCGCCTCGACGGCGAGTTCGGACGACGATGCGCCCTCTGCCGCACGCCATGAACCCGATGTGAAAGCGGCGGCAAAGGCGATGCCGAATTCGTCCTCTTCGCGGCCGGGAACCCAGCCGCTGAATTTGAAGCCGCCGCCGACAAAGCGTTCGAACATATTGTATCGTCCGCTGGCGGTGCCGAGCCGGATGAACCCGTCGACCTTGCGGCCCGATCGTTCGACGAGCGGAAATTCGGCGCGGACATAGGTGCCGGCATTGCCGTCGCCCGCGCCATTCCCGTCATTGCGGTCGAAGTCCGCCGTGTAGCGCCAATGCCCGAGCAGCAACTTGCCGCCGCCAAACGGCGCCTCGACCTCGCCGACAAGCAACGCGCCGTCGTCCCTGCCGAGCTTGACGGTCGTGCGCCCGGGATGCGCCGGATCGCCGGGAACGCCGTCGAGAACTGCGGCGCGAACCGTCCAGCCTTCGGCGGGCGTAACTGCCAGCCGCGCGGCGAACGAGGTCGAAGGAAAGATCGAGGGTCCGTTTTGCCCGCTCTGTGCAAAATCGGTGCCGATGCCGTGCGGGCTGCTGACGAACAGGCCCGCGGCGTCGAGAGCGTCGAATTCCGAATTGAGATCATAGAGACCCCCGCGCAGCGAGACATGCTCGCCGATCTTCTGGTCGACCCACGCTTCGTAGAGGCGCAGTGCCGAGGTGCCGGTTTCGATATTGCTCACGGCTTGCGTATCGCCGACGAGGTCGCTGATCGAATGGCCGTTATTGTAAAGCCCGTAGACGTGAACCTGCGCGCCGTTCCAGCCGACGAGCGCTTCCATGTCAGCCTCGAACACGATGTCGAAATTGTCGAGATAGCGCGTCCCGCGGCGGAGGCCGCCCGATGCGTTGCCGATCACTTCGCCCGTATAGGTTGCCTGCAAAAGCAGCGGCCCATGCGTTTCGTCGATCTCGCCCGGCGCATGCGTATGGCCGTGTGGCAAATGGCCGTGCGGGGGCGGCACGGCCATCTCTTCGCCCGCGGCGGCGAGTATCAAGGCGGAAAGCAGCGTCAAAAGCTGACCATGAACGCAAGGCGGATGCGGTCGAGCCAGTCCGAGGGCTGCAGCGATCCGGCATAGACGGCGTCGAGCGGGCGATAGTGATACCAGAGCAGGTCGAGCTGCAGATTCGAGGCCGGGACATAGGACAGGCCGAGGCCGTGCAGGCGGTAGTTGGTCGACAGATCGATATTGTCATGGCTGAACGCCGCGAGCACCGAGTCCACTTCGACCTCGGAGAAATTATAGGCGATACGGAAATCGCCGGGCTTTGCCGCGCGGCCCGCGGCGAGTTCGAGGTTGAACGCGGTGTCGCCCGAAACGGCGGCGCCGAGGTTGCGAACATAATCGGCGGTAAAGGCGATCGGCCAGCGTTCCGACGGGCCGGTCCAGCCGAGCGTCCCGATCCCTTCGATCAGATGGAAATCGGACAGGTAGCGGCCCGCCGACAGCAGGTTGCCGCGGAAATCGCCGGCGTCTGAGCCGACGACCGACCCGAGACGGTAGTGATAATAGCTGCCGGTAATACCCGCCTTGAAATCGGAACCAAGCGGCGAGGAAAGCGCGAGCTGGCCCCCCAGCATGTCGCTGTCGCGCGCTACGGCGGCTTCGTCGATAACGAAATAGATGCCGCGCGCATCGAGCTTCGCGCCGCTGCCTAGACCGGCGCTATAAGCCGCCGCGACACCTTGCGGCGAGACGTCGCCGTCCCACAGCATGTCAGTGCGCTGGAATATCTGCGGGAATTTGCCCGCATAGGCGGTGAGGCCGCCGCTGTGATAGCGGATCCACGCCTGGTCGAGCGAGACCGTGAAATCGTCGACGAAATTGCCAAGCGTTACGTCGGTCGAATTGGGATCGTCGGGGTCGCCGGTCGCGATCTGGGTGCCGACGCTGAACTTGTCGCTGACCGCATAGCTCGCACGTACCCGCGCGCGGACCGCGGTGCGTGAGCGGTCGCGCCCGTCGACGAAATTCCATTCCTGCCGCACGCGCATGTCGCCGCTGACATCGATGCCTGGGATGCGGAAAGCGCCGTCGGGGGCAGGAGTGGCTGCCGCCAGCTGTGGCGAAGCCAGGGGCGTCGATCCGGCAACCGGGGCCGACAGGGTCGGCGTGGCTAGCGCCGCCATGGGCGTCGGGACCGGTGCGGTCACCTGCTGGAGCAGATCGGCCTGTTTCGTCACAAGCGTCTCGAGCTGGTCGATCCGCTGCTGCTGCGCCGCGAGCTGGCGTTCGAGCGCGTCGATGCGGCTGTCCTGCGCATAAGCCGGCACGGCAAGGCTGAGCGCCGTTGCGGCGAGAAGAGTGCGACCTGTCTGCATTGTGCTGTTTCCTTCCGGTCCTGCCCATCGGCTCGGCAAATCGTCTTTACCGATCGTTACTGACGCGAAACTGACACGGACTTCGGGCGCGGTTTGCGGCGCTTGGCCCACAGCAGCACGCCCGCGACAATCATCGTGATCAGCCACAGGCCGATCGCGATCGACAACAGTCGTCCGACGATCCCGCCGGCCTCACCGGTGTGGATCGGGAACAGCGCGCTCATGAATGCCCGCGCGGGTTCGGCCTCGGCGATCGGATAGGTGCCGCGGATGCTGCCGTCGTTCGCATCGACAAGGACGACGCTGCCGCCATAGGCACGGCGAATCTCGCCGGGTGCGCGGACGCGGATGCGATAGGTCGCATCGCCGTCCTTGGGCCAGGCGACCTGCGTCAGGCTGCTGCCCGGGATGGCGGCCAGTGCGGCGGATGATGCGGTCACAAAGCCGACGGGCGAGCCCGTCACCGGATTATCGGGCAGCGTCACCGACGCCGCGCCGATCAGTTCGCCGAACCCTTCCTCGAATTTCATCATCGTGCCTGTGGCGGCGATGGCGAGCGCCGGGATGACCGCCCAAAGGCCGACTGCGCGGTGCCACGAATAGAGCCGCGCGGTCGCAGGGCCGCGCATCGCGGGCTTGAGCGCGAGCCGCCATGCGCCGCGCCGCGGCCATGCGGCGATCAGGCCAAGGACGAGGTTGGAGCAGAGGAGAATGCCGCTGATCGACACGATCCAGCTGCCCCATGATCCGAGCAGGTCATGGTGGAATCCCACGAGGAATCCCAAAATGTCGCTGTCACCGTCGCGCGGCGTATCGATGATCGTGCCGTCGCCGGCGATGCGGACCTTTCGGCTCTCGCCGTCCTTGTCCTCGAGATAGATGGTATAACGGTTGGCGAGACCGGCGGTCGTCCAGATCGTCGTGACCTTGCCGCCGCTGCCGGGCGGTACGAGCGTATCGATCCGCCGTTCGATTGCGGCGAGATCGGTCGGGCGCTGGATGGCCGAAATCGACCGGTCGGTGATTTCCCAATGGAAGACGATCAGGATGCCGGTGATTGCCTGGAGCAGCCAGAAGATCGCGGCGCCGAGGCTCAACCAGCGGTGAAGGGTCAGGATCCGGCGGCGCAGCGACGGCTGCGCGGGTTTGGCAAGAGCGGGCATTCTGTTTGTCTGGAGGCTTTAGCCGGTCCTCAAAACATCCACTAATCGACTATCTGAAGGGTCCAAGCGGGGCGAACGGCAAAGAAAAGGCCCGGCTGTCGCCAGCCGGGCCCACGGAGTGCATTGTCGTTGTGCCCGTCAGAATTCGACCGTCACCGACATCTTGAACGTGCGCGGCAGCCCTTGGACCAGATAGCCACCGAGCGACGACGACCAGTAATTGTCGTTCGCGACGTTATCGACGTTGAAGCGGAAGGTGATCGGCGTGTCGCCCGCCGCGACGACATAGCGCGCGCCGAGGTCGAAGCGCGTCCATTCGGGCAGCTCGAGCGTGTTGGTCAGGTTCACCTTCTGCTTGCCGGTCTGGATCAGCCGGCCGGTCAGCGTGATGCCGGGCAGGAAGCCGAGATCCCATTCGACGTTGACGTTGCCGGTATATTCGGGGACGCCTATCGCGTCGTTCCCGTCGGTCGTGCCGCCTTGGGTCCGACGTTGCTTGGCTTCGGTCAGGGACAGGCCGGCGATGATACGCAGGCCCTTCACCGGTTCGCCGTCGAGGCTGAACTCGATACCCTTGTTTCGCTGGACGCCATTGACGGTGAATTCATTCTGGCCCGCACCGTTGACGATGGTCAGCGACTGGGGCTTGTCGGTCTGGAAGAGTGCGACCGACGCGTTGAAATTGCCGAGCGCCATCTTGCCGCCGATTTCATACTGCTTCGTTTTGAACGGCGGAAAGATCTCGCCGGAGTTGATCGTGCCTGCGGGCGCGACGGGACCTTGCGCGAGACCTTCGATACGGTTCGCGTAGATGGAGAAGTGCTCGCTCGGCCGAATGACGAGGCCCACGACGGGGGTCGTCGCCCGTTCCTTGTAGCGGCCCGTCGGCACACTGGTGGTGACATTGTACGAACGGAAAAAGATCGTCTGGCGGCGGAGACCGAGCGTGAGTTCGATCTTGTCGTCGAGTACGCCCAGCGTGTCCGAGGCGAAGAAGCTGGTCAGCCGCGTCCGATTTGCCGGGTTCGGGTCGGCGATGTTGCCGCCAAGCAAGCCTGCACCATAGACGGGCTCGGGCACATCGACCGGATCGTATAGATTGTTCGGCGTGCCGGTGAACGAGCCAAAAGCAAAGGCGTTCCGGTTAATATAGCGACTGTGCGACGCGCCGATATTGAACTCGTGCGTGATCGGGCCGGTGGCGAATTCGCCACGTATGCCGGCCTGGCCCGCTTCATTATTGTCGTTTCGCGGAATTTTGGACCCGGTGACGCGGCCGAGTCCGGTCGCGGCGTTGAGCAGCGTGAAGCTCTGGTAATTGCCGCGTTCTGCTGCATCGCGTGCGCCCGCGGCGGCATAGAACATGAAATCGTCGCTGATGTCATACTCGAACTTCAGGATGCCGAAGACATCGCGCAGCGTCGTATAGTTCCAATCCTGGCCATAGTTGAGGTCGGCTTTTGGCGGCTCGGGAATGGCGGTGACGCCGGACAACTGGACCATCGGGCGCATATGCTCGACCTTGGCACGCTGGAAGGCGAGGTCGAGCGAAAGGCGGGCACGCTCGCTGCGCCAGTCGATCCCGGCGCCGACGACGACCGAGCTGCGATATTCGTCATCGATCGCGATATCGCCCCAGCGACCGGCACCGTTGATACGCACGCCAAAGGCGCCATCGGGACCAAGACGGCGACCGAAGTCGAACGCGCCGCCGATATGGGCATCGGAAAGATAGTTCGCGGTAACCCGAATGATGTCCTTGTCGCGGGCGCGCTTGGGTTGAAGATTGACCGTTCCGCCGAGCGCGGTGCCGCCCGGAGCTGCACCGAACAGGAAGGCGCTGGCGCCGTTCAGCACTTGAACCTGGTCGTAAAGTTCGGGCGAAACAAGTTGGCGCGGCGTCACGCCGTAAAGTCCGTCGATCGCAACATCCTCGCCGAAGAGCGGGAAGCCGCGGATCACAAATTGTTCGGAGGCATTGCCGAAGCCGAGCGAGGTACGGACCGATGGATCGTTCTCGAGTACCGCGCCGAGCGTCAGCGGCTGCTGGTTGAGGATCAGTGTTTCGCTGTAGGATTTGACTGCGAACGGAACTTCCATCGCGTCTTTTTCGCCCAGCGCGCCGAGCGAGCCGCCGCGAACGACCTGCGTCTGGTTGCTGCGCTGCGCAGTGACGACGATGCTTTCATCCTCGCTGCTTTCCTGCGCCGAAACGGGCGCTGCCGCGACGAGTGTCGCGCCAAGTGCCGCCAGACCGGTTCCCCGGATGATGTTGCGATAGGCAACCATGTTTTAATCCCCCAATTGGTGTCCGATGCCCCACCGATACAGCAAGGGCGATGGGCCAAGGCCGTATTGGAGCTTTCACATTATTGTCTTGGTTGGGCCTTAAAACATCCAGTTTGGTCAGCCCTAGGGGACCAATGGGCAGTAATATTACAACCGCCCGTAAGTTCCTATCCGTATCGCTGGCGGCCGCCGACAATCGTACGGAGTGTCTTTGCTTTGATGAGTGAATGCGAGTCAATAGCAAAAAGGTCTGAATCCCATACCGCGAAATCGGCAAGAAAGCCCGGAGCGATCAGGCCGAGGCGCTTTTCGTTGAAGCCGGCATAGGCGCCTTCCTGTGTATAGCTGTGCATCGCCTGCGCGAGCGTCACGCGCTGTTCGGGATGCCAACCCCGCGGATGCTTGCCGTCGAGCGTCTCGCGATTGACCGCGGCATCGAGGCCGGTGAGCGGGTCGATCGGGGCCACGGGCCAGTCGGACCCCATGCAGACATGCGCGCCCGAACGGAGGAGCGAGCCGAAGGCGAAGCTCGTTTTCAGCCGCTCCTCGCCGATGCGGCGCACCGCCCAGCGGCCGTCGTCGATCGCATGATAAGGCTGGACCGAGGCGATGATGCCCTGTTCCTTGAAGCGCGCGATCGCATGCGGCTTCATATGCTGGACATGCTCGATCCGGAAGCGGCGATCGCGCGCACCGTTGGCGGCCCCGACGGCTGCCATGGTGTCGAGAACGATGTCGTTCGCCTCGTCGCCGATGGCGTGTGCGGTGACTTGCAGCCCTGCCTTATCGGCACCCTCGATCCAGCGGCGGAGGTCGGCGGGGTCGGTGACGACGATGCCGCGCGTCGACGGATCGTCGGCATAGGGTTCGTAAAAGCGCGCGGTCCGCGATCCCAGCGATCCGTCGAACACCACCTTGCATGCGCCCCATTGCACCCAGTCGTCACCGCGGCCCTCGGCCTTGATGAGTGCGACCTGCTTTTCCCAGTCCTTGAGCGGCAGATAGTGGCGGAAGCGCAGGCCCGTTTCGCCCTTTGCGTGCAGGCGGCGCGTCGAATCGAAGCTGATCGTTTCGAGCTCGGTCGGGTGGACCTGCGTCACGCCCTTGCTGAGCGCGAGCTCGATGCCCTGGCGCGTCGCCGCGTCGACCTGGTCTGCCGACGGTTCGCCGATCGCGCGCAGAACGAGGTCCTTGGCGGCGTCCTTGATGATGCCGGTCGGTTCGCCCTTTGCATCGCGCTCGATCACGCCGCCTGCAACGTCGGGGGTGTTGCGGTCGATGCCCGCCAGCTTTAGCGCCAGCGAGTTGAGAAGCAGCATGTGAAGATCGTACCGGATCACCGCGACCGGTGTGTCGGGCGTGACCGCGTCGATCCACGACTTGTTCGGCATTTCGCCGCCCCAGCGATCCTGGTCCCAATTGCCGCCTTCGAGCCACTGGCCCTTGGGCAGCGACTTGGCGGCCGCAGCGACGCGCGCGATGAAGTCCCGCGGATCCGCCGCATCGCGCAGCGACGGCTGCGAAAGCATCTGCGACGCTTTGACGAAATGGACGTGCGGATCGATGAAGCCCGGCGTGACGAACGCGCCCTGCAGGTCGATGATCTGCGTACGCTTGCCGGCGCGCGCGCGCACTGCATCGGCGCCGATCGCGGCGATGCGGTCGCCCTTCACCCCGATCGCATCAGCGCGGATATCGGGACCCGCGCCCGTCCACACCCGCGCATTGATATAAGCGGTGTCGAGTTGGTCACCTGCACCGGCGAAGGCACTGCGGGAGGCGGCCGCCGCAGCGGTTCCGCCAGCAAAGGCGAGCAACGTGCGGCGGCCGAGCATCATTTGCCTGTCGCCGCCTTGCGCGGCGGATTTTCGGCGCGCCATTTGTCGAGCTTGGCGAGCCACGTCGCCGCCGAGAGCGGGCCATAGGTCTTGCTATCGGTGTGGTCGGCGACGAGTTCGCGGATGTTAACGAAATAGGCGGGGCCACTCGGCAGGCCGAGTTCCTTGCGCTTCTTCGTCATCGCCGCTTCCTGTTCGGGGGTCGGCTTTATGCCGGTCACGGGTTTGAACAGGATGACGTCGAAGTCGGCGCCATTTTCATGGAAGAACAGCTGGATCGGCGGAAAGCCGCCGGCGGCCGCTACTTCATCGGCCTGCCCGATCCGGCGGATGAATTCTTCCTGCTTGCCGGGAGCAAGCTTGAAGATTTCGAACCAGGCTTCGGGCCATTGGGCATCCGCTGCGGCGGGGGTAGGGGTGGGGGCCTGCTGGGCCAGCGCGGGAGCGAGCGGCAGCGCCGCGGCGGCAAGAACCAATGCGAAAGAATATTTCATGCTTTTCCCTCCTAGGACGCGTCAAGGGTCTGCGCTTGGCGTGGATCAGAAAACATCCAACAACTGACAAGGCTACGGGACCAAAGAATCATCCTGCCGCCTCGCGCAGCGCTGCAAGCGCGGTGCGGGCTTCGTGCCCGTTGAGGCTGGCGAAACCGATGCGTAATCCGCGCGGCGCATCGTCGCGCGTCATGAACGAGCGTGACGACGCGAAACGCAGACCCATCGCCGCGGCGCGCAATTCCATCTGGTCCAGGTCGGTGTCGACGCGCAGCCAGAAGGCGAGACCACCGTCGGGCATCCGGTAATCGACGATATCGCCCAGCGCGCGGTCGATTTCAGCCGCGAAGTCCAGCCGTCGCCGGGCATAGATCTGGCGCACCTTGCGCGCGTGACGGCGGAGCTCGCCATTATCGATCAGTTCGGCGGCGGCATCCTCGGTCAGGGTATTGCCCATGCCGTCGGTCAGCGAGACCCGGTGCGCGATTGCGTCGATCACAGCGGGCGGTGCCGCGACATAACCGATCCGCAGCGCGGGCAACAAAAGTTTCGACATCGATCCGACGTAGAGCACGAGCCCAGGGCCATAGCCCGCCATCGGCAAAAGCGGCTGCGATTCGAAATGGAATTCGTGGTCATAATCGTCTTCGATGATCGCGAAGCCGAATTGGCGGGCCAGCTCGAGCAGGCGCAGGCGGCGTTCGGGCCGTAGCGAGACGGTGGTCGGGAACTGGTGATGCGGCGTCACGAACACCGCGCTCACCGCGTTGCGTCGGCAGGCATGTTCGACCGCTTCGATATCGATGCCGTCCTCGTCGAGGCCGACGGGGACGATATTGGCGCCGAGCGCGCGAAAGGCGGCGACCGCGGGCTCGTAGGTCAGCGCCTCGACGATAACCGAGTCGCCCGGCTTGACCAGAACCTGCGCCGCGAGGAAGATGCCGTTCTGGCTGCCGCGCGTAATGCAGATATTCTCGGCCGTGACGGGCAGGCCGCGCTGGCTTTTGAGCATTGTTGCAATCGCCTCTCGTAGCGCCGGCGAGCCGCGCGGATCGCGATACTGGAAGCCGTTGTCGCGCGACGCGCGGTGCGCCGCGACGCGATAGGCGCGAGCGAGCAATTCCGCCGGGAAGAGGCGGCCGTCAGGCGCGCCCTCGTCGATTTTGAGACCCGGACCCGCGGGAACGGCGATGGGCCGGGTCGGCGGTGCCGCGAAGCGATAATCGATCGAGGCGCTGCTCATTGTAGCTTCGGCCTCGCTCTGATGGCGCTTCACCGGATCGGGCAGGGCCGTGGCCACCATCGTGCCACGCGTTCCGGCTGAATCGAGCCATCCCTGCGCGATCAGATCTTCATAGGCGAGCACCACCGTCTTGCGGTTGACCCCCAATATCTGCGCCAGTTCGCGGCTGCTGGGAAGAAAGGTTCCCGATGTCAGGCGGCCGCGTTCGATGTCGCGGATCAGCGCCTGGATGATCTGCATATAGATCGGGACATCGCGCGCCGGATCGATCCGCTCGCCGAGAGTAACTTGCCATGGACGGAGCATTGGATCCCCCTGTTTCGAAAAAATCGAATCGCATGGGAGCCAAGCCTAGCGTTGATGATCCGTTGTCGCAACCGGGCACTGGACCCCCGAACTTTTGGGTTTTGGTGCTTGTCGTGGACCCAAGGCTGAGGAACAAGACAGGGGAAGCTGGCCGGGTGCGCGCTGGATTACGGGACTTTCAGATGGGGGGTAATGTGACGCTGTTCGAGCGGTTCGACAACGCGGACGTGAAGGCGCTGATCGAAGGGTTTCCGCTGGCGTGGGTCTGCGGCGGCGATGCCGCGACGTTGGATGCAAGCGTGCTGCCCCTTGTCGGGGTGTATGATGCGGACGGTCAGTTGGTCGAGCTGATCGGGCATCTGATGCGCTCGAACCCGCTGTACGCCGCGCTCAAGCAGGATCCGCGCGGCACGATCCTTTTCAACGGACCCGGCGCTTATGTCAGTCCCGAGCACGCCGGAAAGCGCGACTGGGCGCCGACCTGGAATTACGCGCAGCTGAAAATCCGGGCCGAAATCCGGTTCGACGACGCGCTGACCGAACCGTCGCTGCAGATATTAATCGACGCGATGGAGGCGGGACGCGCCGAGCCCTGGAATGTCGACGAGTTGGGCGCGCGTTATCAATCGATGCTCGGTCATATCATCGGATTTCGTGCGACCGTTACGGGGCTTTCGGGCAAGTTCAAGCTGGGGCAGGACGAGAAAGCCGAAACGTTGCACACCATCATGGATGCGTTGCCCGATGCCGATACCGCGGCATGGATGCGACGGTTCAACCGGGGACGCTGAAGGGGGCGATAATCATGGCGAAGGCGATGCTGTTCCGATCGATCGCGGCTGGGGCGCTGGCGTTGACCGGCCCTGCGGGCGCGCAGCGCGCGGCGCCGCTGCCATGGAAGGAAGATCCGTTCCCCAGCCAATATCGCGCGCCGCCGGCCGAGGATATGCTGCTGAAAGGCGCAACCATCCTCGACGGGGCGGGTGGCCGCATCGACGATGGCGACGTGCTGATCCGCGGCGGCAAGATCGCTGCGGTGGGGCGGGGGCTTGCCAATCCGGGGGTGCGCGAGGTCGATGCGGGCGGCCGCTGGGTGACTCCCGGCGTGATCGACGTCCACAGCCATGACGGCACTTTCGTCCTGCCGCTGACCGCGATCGATCGCGAGGCGTCGGATGTGTCCGAAACGAGCGCGCCCAATGTTTCTGACACCTGGGTCGAAACGGCGGTCAACGCGCAGGACATGGGTTTCGACCGCGCCCTGTCGGCGGGTGTCACAACGATCCAGATCCTGCCCGGATCGACACCGATTTTCGCGGGCCGGTCGGTCGTGGTGAAGCCCGTTCGCGCGCCCACCGTCTGGGGCATGAAGGCGACCGGCAATATCCAGGGCTTCAAGATGGCATGCGGCGAGAATCCCAAATCCTGGGGCGCCGACAAGGACAATGAGGGGCCGACGAGCCGGCAAGGCGTGATTTCCTATATGCGCCAATCCTTCCTCGATGCGCGGGAGTATAAGCGCGCGGTCGAACAGGCGCGTGCGGGCACCGGTGCGATGCCGCCGCGCGATCTGAAGCTTGAGGCGCTTGCTGGCATCCTCGCTGGCGATATCCGGGTGAACCTGCATTGCTACCGCGCCGGCGACATCGCCGCGATGCTGTCGCTCGCCGACGAATTCGGTTTTCGCATCGGCGCGGTCCATCACGCGACTGAGGCGTACAAGATTCCGGGCCTGCTGCGCGAGGTCGGCACTTGCGCCGCGGTATGGGCCGACTGGTGGGGTTTCAAGATGGAGGCGCAGGACGGTGTGCGCGCCGAGGCGCCGATGCTCGAACAGGCGGGCGTCTGCGTGATGATGCATTCGGATTCGCCCGCCGATGGCCAGCGGCTGAACATCGCTGCGGCCAAGGCCGCCGCCGCGGGGCGCCGGATTGGCATCGACATTCCGCCCGAACGCATGATCAAATGGACGACGAGCAACCCCGCAAAGCTGTTGGGGATGGAAAAACGGATCGGCGCGCTCGCACCCGGCTATCAGGCCGACGTCGTGCTGTGGTCGGGTAATCCGTTCAGCGTCTATAGCAAAGCCGATCTCGTCCTGATCGACGGCGCGGTGGTCCGCGACCGGTCGAAACCGCCGGGCGAACCGGTGTCCGATTTCGAGATCGGCCGCGCAGGAGCAGGTCGATGAGGACGATGGCAAGCCTGATCGCGCTGATGATCGCGAACCCCGCTGCCGCGCAAACGCTGGCCGTGACCCATGCCGAAGCATGGACGATGGAAGGCGCCGAACCCGTCAGGGATGCGACGATCATCATCGAGAACGGCCGGATCGTGTCGGTGGCCGCCGCGGGCGGCGTTCCGTCGGAGGCGATGGTGATCGATGCGGGCGGCAAGCCGGTGACCCCGGGGCTAGTCAATGGCGCGACGCAGATCGGATTGGTCGAAGTGTCGGGATCGCCCGATACGCGCGACGACGCCTCGACCGACGAACGGACGTCCGGCTATGACCCGAGCCGCGCGCTCAACGGCAATTCGACGCTGGTCAGCCTGGCGCGCGCCGATGGCATCACCCGCGCGCTCGTCTATCCGTCGCCGTCGCGCCACGCGCCGACAAGCGGCGAGCCCGTGTTTGCGCGGCTTCGTGACGGCGTCGACATTCTCGATCGTGGGGGCATCGCACTCTATTCGGTGATCGGCGGCGGCGCGTGGGAGCGGCTTGGCGCGCGCGCGCAGCAATGGGGGGCGTTGCGCAAGCTGCTGGGCGAGGCGAAGCGCGGCGGGGCGCCGCCGGCCGAGACTGACAGGAAAAAGGTCAAGCGTGGCAGTGGCGGCCCCGGTCCCCGCGGCCCACATGGTGGCCCCGACGACACCATTCGCGATGTCGTGGCAGGCAAGCTGCCGCTCGCTATCCAGACGCATCGCGAGTCCGATATCCGCCAAGCGGCGGCACTCGCTTCCGATCTGGGGATCAAAGTGATCATCGTCGGCGGCACGGAGGCGTGGCGTGCGGCGGACGTGCTCGCGGCGGCGAGGGTCGCCGTCATCCTCGACCCGCAGGTCAATCTGCCGTTCAATTTCGATCAGCTCGGCGCGCGGCAGGACAATGCCGCGTTGCTGACCAAGGCGGGGGTGCAGGTGGCGATCGGTCAGGCGGGTGGCCCGATCCACGCCAATTACAACGCCGGCATGGGCCTGCGCGAAGGCGCCGGCATCGCGGTCGCCAACGGGCTGCCCTATATCGAGGCGCTGCGCGCGGTGACGGTGAACCCGCTCGCGATATGGGGCCGTGGCGGCGGCACGCTGTCGCCGGGCGCCGATGCCGACCTTGTCGTGTGGGACGGCGACCCGCTCGAGCCATCGACCAATGCCATGAGTGTCATCGTCGAAGGCCGGCAGGTGTCGAACCGGTCGCGGCAGGACATGCTCGCCGAACGCTACAAGGATGCGCGCTGAGACGCGCCGCCGATTGAACCAATAGATCGGCGCACGGCGCCGGCACCGGAGAGAAGAATGACCCAGATTCCTGGAATGATCGGCGTGCCCGCGGACGGGGGCGCGCCCCTCGACACGCGTCCTGCGATCCCGGTCGAGCTCGACCACAAAACGCGCGCGCGGGCGGCGATCGCGGGGTCGGCGGGCAATCTGATCGAATGGTACGACTTCTACGCCTATGCCTATACCGCGCTCTATTTTGCGTCGGCCTTCTTTCCCGAGGGCGACCGCACTGCGCAGCTGCTCAACGTCGCTGCCATCTATGCGGCGGGTTTCCTGATCCGCCCGCTCGGCGGCTGGTTCTTTGGCCGCTATGCCGACCGCCACGGGCGCCGCGCGGCGATGATCGCATCGGTGCTGCTGATGGGGGCGGGGTCGTTGCTGGTCGCGGTCCTGCCGACCTATGCGACGATCGGGGCCGCTGCCCCCGCGCTGTTGCTCGTCGCACGGTTGATGCAGGGTTTTTCGACCGGCGGGCAATATGGCGCGGCGGCGACGTATCTGAGCGAGATCGCTGAGCCGGGGAAGCGCGGCTTCTACGCTTCGTTCCAGTTCGTGACGTTGATCGGCGGGCAATTGTTCGCGCTGCTGACGATCTTTCTGCTTCAGACCGCGATGTCGGACGAAGCGATCCGCGAATGGGGCTGGCGCATCCCGTTCGTTCTGGGCGCGGTGCTGGCGGGCGTGTTCATCCTGTTTCGCGACGTCATGCACGAGACCACCGAGCCGGCCGGCAATGGCGAGGATGCCGGGTCGCTGAAGACGTTGATGAAGCATCCGCGCGCGATGCTGACGGTGATGGCATTGAGCGCCGCCGGCGCGGTGACGCTCTACACCTTCACCACCTATATGCAGAAATACCTGGTGAACACGGCGGGCATGGACGTCGCGACGGCGAGCCGGATCATGCTTGTCGTCACTTTCGCCTTCCTGCTGCTCCAGCCAGTCCTTGGCATTTTGTCGGACCGGATCGGGCGGCGCACCAATCTGCTGATCTTCAGCGGCGGGATGACGCTGTTTGCGGTGCCACTGCTCGGCGCGATCGGGAAGGCGCAGACGGTGTGGGCGGCGGGCCTGCTGGTGTTTGCGGCGCTCGCGATCATGAGCTTCTACACCTCGGTCTCGGGCCTTTTCAAAGCCGAGCTGTTCCCCGCGAAAGTTCGCGCGCTCGGGGTCGGGCTGGGTCATGCAATCGCCTCGGCGATCTTTGGCGGGACCGCCGAATATGCGGCGCTGCTGCTCAAGCAGATGGGGCATGAGCAGGCATTTGCCTGGTATGTTTCCGCAATCTGTGCGGTCGCTTTCGTCGTTGCGCTGCGGATGAAAGAGCCGCGCGCCCACGGCCACCTTCACTGACCTAGGAACGGAGTTCTCCCAATGAAACCGATCGCTCTTATCGTTTCCGCAGCGGTGCTCGCGGCCTGCCCTGCGTCCGCGCAGGAGGCGTCGCCCGACCTGCCATACACGATGACGGAAAGCGTCACCTTGCCTAGCACCGATACGGGCTGGGATTATGTGAAGTTTGAACCCGGCAGCTCGCGGCTGTTCATGGGGCGGCTGAAGGACGGGCTTACCGTCTATGACGTCGATCGCGGACAGACGATTATGACGATGGAAAATTCGGCAGGTGCCAATGGTCCGGTGCTGCTGCCGAAGTACAACCGCGGCTATGTCGCGATGGACGACGGATCGCTGCTGAGCTTTGACTTGAAGACTCTGAAGGTCATCGCGCGCGCAAAGCTTGCGAACGACGGCGGACTCAACAGCGGCTCGCTCGATCCCGCGACCGGAAGGCTCCACGTCATCACCGGCACGCGGCCGAAGGAAGCGACCTGGTTCAGCATCGACGCCGCGACGGGCAAGCTGCTCGCGACGACGCGCTTTCCCTTCCGCAAGATGGACGATCCCGCTGCCGACGGAAAAGGCAATCTCTATGCCCCCGCACGCCTCGACGGCCTCATACTCAAGCTTGATTCCGGGACGCTGAAAGAACAGGCGCGCTGGGACGTCGGTTGCAATGTGTCGAAGATGAAATATCTCGCCGCGACGAACCGCCTGCTCGGCGCGTGCACCGGCGACAAGCCCGCGGCGTTCCTGATCGATCCCGCAGACGGCCGCATCCTGTCGCGCGTCGCGATCGGCAAGGGGCTCGACGCGCTCGCCTATGACGAGGCGCGCGAGCTGATCGTCAGCAGCAACTATGAGGGCTCGATGACGGTGATCGCGCGCGAGGGCGATAGCCTGCGTGTCGTCGCGACCGTGCACACACAGTTCGGCGCGCGGATGATGGACATGGATCACCGCAATGGCCGGCTTTACCTCGTCAATGCGGACTCGACCGGCTTTCCCGGCAAGGATGGCGGCGAAGAGGTGACGCGCTATCATCCGGACAGCTTTCGGGTGGAGACGTGGCAGCCGAATTGAGGCTCGGGCGAAGGGGCAGGGATATGAAGCGGGTGGTTTGGGCTGCACTGGGACTGGTTTCGACTCTCGCGCTCGCGATCCCCGCCGCGCACGCGGAGGAGGCGACGGCGTTGCCGATGAAGCCCGCGCGCACGCTCGACTATGAGGTGTCGAGCGGCACTTTCATGTCGCTCGCGGTGTCGCCCGACGGGAAGACGATCCTGTTCGACATGCTCGGCGAAATTTATGCCATGCCCGCAAAGGGCGGCCGCGCGGTTCCGATCGCGACCGGCATGGCGTTCGAGATCCAGCCGACCTTTTCGCCCGACGGCAAATGGATCGCTTATGTCAGCGACCGCTCGGGCGGCGACAATGTCTGGATCGCGCGCACCGATGGCGGCGGCGCGCGGCGGATCAGCGACGAGGATGAGGGCGCTGTTCGCACGTCGCCCGAATGGAGCGCCGACGGCAAGTCGGTCTATGTCAGCCGCTATCGCATCCGGATCGACCGCTATGAGCTGTGGCGCCACCCCGTCGATGGCGGGCCGGGAGAAGTGGTTGCGCCGGCGAAGCCGAAAGAGGATGCGCCGCACGCGGCGTGGCAAAGCACGCTCGGCGTCTCGGCATCGCGCGACGGCAAATATCTCTATTATGCGCGGCGCACCGGCGACCTGTCGTTCGACGAGCCGGTGCCATGGTCGATCGTCCGCCGCGACTTGGTGATCGGGACCGAAGAAACGGTCATCGGAAGTTCGGGCGGGCGCGAGGCGGGTCGCGAGACTTTTTTCCGCCCGGTGATCTCGCCCGACGGCAAACTGCTCGCCTATGCGACGCGGCGCATGTCGGAAACGCGACTGCGCGTTCGCGAGCTTGCGACCGGCGTCGACAGCGATCTTGGCCCCGCACCACTCGACTTGATGAACGGGGCGGCGTGGCTCGATCTTATCCCGCGCTATGGCTTTACGCCCGATGGCAAGGCGATCCTGATCGCCCATCAGGGCAAGATCGAGCGCCGCCCGGTTGATGGCTCGGCAGCGACCCCGATCCCGTTCAAGGCACGGCTGCAACTCGCGGTTGGCGCGAGTACGCGCATCGGCTTTCGCGAAGATATAGGACCGGTGCGCGCCAAATTGCTGCAAGGGACGACTTCGTCGCCCGACGGCAAGCGCGTCGCCTATGCCGCGCTTGGCAGTGTCTATGTCCAGGGCGTCGATGGAGCCGCCGCGGTGCGGTTGCCGATCGCTGGCGACCCGCCATCGCTGCCCAACTGGAGTCCCGACGGAGCATGCATCACCTATGTAACATGGGGTGAGCAAGCTGGCGGAGCGGTTTGGACGATCGCCGCCGATGGTGCGGGTGCGCCGGTCAAACTTAGCGACCTGCCGGCCTTCTACACCCATCCCGCCTTCACCCCCGACGGCAAGACGATCCTCACGGTGCGCTCGCCCGCCGCGGCGCGGCAGCAATCAAGCTTCGAATTCGGCACGGTGCGTCCGGGCGAACTGATCGCGATCCCCGCAGGCGGCGGTCCGGCGCGTGTCGTAACGCGCGGGATTTTGGGGCAGCGCCCGCATTTCGTGCAGGGGCAACCCGGCACCGCCTATATGGTGGGTAACGACGGGCTGGTCGCTATCGATCTGGCCAGCGGGGCGCAGCGTGGGATCGCGACCGTGAAGGCGCAGGGCTATTATTTCACCGATCGGCCCGCCGATGCCGACGACATCCGCATCAGCCCCGACGGCAAATGGCTCGCCGCGCAAACGAGCGAGCAGCTCTATGTGCTGCCGGTTCCCGCCGATCCGAAGGGGCCGGTCGACCTGACCGCGTCTGGTGGTCCGGCGCGCAAGGTCACCGACATGGGTGCCGATTTCTTCGATTGGCGCGCCGACGGCAGCCTGATCTGGTCGGTCGGCAATTATCTGCAGGTGCTGCCGGAGCCGACGGCCTCCCTCCCGGGCAGCCATATCGAGTTGGTCGCCGAACTGGCGCGCGCCCGGCCCACAGGAGGCATCCTGCTGCGCGGTGCGCGCGCGTTGACGATGGCGGGCGGCGACAAGGTCGTGGAGGATGCCGACATATTGATCGCAGGCGACCGTATCGCCGCGATCGGTCCGCGCGGCAGCATCACCGTTCCCGCCGGCACCTCCGAACGTGAGCTTGGCGGCAAGACCGTCGCGCCCGGCTTCATCGATGATCACGACCATATTGGCGGAGTGCGCCGCAATGTCATCGGCTATGAGGAATGGGGGCTGCGGGCGCGGCTCGCGTTCGGCGTCACGACGTCGTTCGATCCGTCGACGCTTGGAATCGATCAGATCGCCTATCAGGATCTGATCGATGCGGGACTTGTTATCGGACCGCGTCTGCGCTCGACCGGGCCGGCGCTCTTTTCGAAGGAGCGTTTCACCTCGCTCGACGAGGTACGCGATGTGCTGCGCCGCTATCGCGATGCGTGGGGGCTGCGCAACATCAAGCAATATCGCGGCGAAAGCCGTATCGTGCGGCAATGGATCGCGATGGCGGCGCGCGAGCAGGGCTTGCTCCCGACGACCGAGGGCAGCCATAATGCCAAGCTGATCCTCACGCAGATCCTCGACGGCTATGCCGGCAACGAACATGCGCTGCCGATCGCACCCTTCGGCGAGGATGTCGTAAAGCTCTACCAACTGATGCGCACCAGCTATGTCTCGACTTTGCTCGTCAACACCAGCGGGCCGGCGGGGCGGCACTATTATGTCACCAAATATGACCCGGCGCTCGACCCCAAGGTGAAGCGGTTCTGGTCACCTCCCGCGATCGCCCACAAGCTCGGCCACCGCGAATGGGCGTCGCTCGACGCCTCGCGTCTGCCGGCGTTGGCGGCGGATGCGGCGACGCTGGCCAAGAATGGCGCCCTCGTCGGCATGGGGTCGCACGGCGACGAGCCGGGTGTAGGCTATCATTACGAGATGGAGGCGCACGCGCTGGGGGGCATGAAACCGATGGCGGTGCTCCATGCGGCAACCGCCGGAGCGGCCGAAACGATCGGCAGGCTCGGCGATATGGGCACGCTCGAGCCGGGAAAATATGCCGACCTGATCGTCTTCGACGCCGATCCGCTGACCGATATCCGCAATACGAAATCGGTGAGGCTTGTGATGCGTGGTGGGCAGTTGTTCGACGCCGAAACGCTCGACGAACTTTGGCCGGTCGAACGCAAACTGCCCGCGCCCTGGTTCGCGGATGGCGCGAAGAAGGCACAGTGGTTGCCGACTGAATGACGATCGCTGCCCGACAGGGCGGGGCTGAATGTCAGGCCGCGACGACGCCGCGATCGATCAACGCATTGATTTCCGCATCGTCCAGCCCGCTGCCGCGCAGGATCGCCCGGCTATCGGCGCCGAGCGCCCGCGGCGCGATGTCATGCTGCGGTTCGATCCCTTCGAACAACACCGGCTGCGGAATGGTGCGAACGATCCCTTTTGGATAGGTTTCGGGGACGTCGAAAAAGCCGACCTCCGACAAGTGCGGATCGCCGAGCAGCGCCTTGAAATCCGGCACTTCGGAGCATGGAATATCGCGCGCGGCAAGCGCCGTCATCCATTCGCTTGTGGTCCGTGCCGACAAGTTTTCGGCAACCAGCGCATAAAGTTCGTCGATATGCGCCGGACGCTGTCGCGGGTCGCGGAACCAGTCCTGTTCGGCCACATCGTCGCGCCCGACCTCGGCCAGAAAGGCGCGCCATTGCCGGTCGGTATAGGGCAGGACGGCGATCCAGCCATCGATGGTGCGGAAGGGGCGGCGATTGGCCGACAGGATGCGCGGATAGCCGACGGCGCCGTCGCCATCGAAGGTCGCGCCGGCGAGATGTTCGTTGAGGAGGAAGGCGGTGAGCGCCTCGAACATCGGCACCTCGACCTTGATCGGTCCTTCGCGCCCGTTCGCGCGACCGACCAGTGCGGCCAGGATTCCATAGACGGCATGCAAAGCCGCGACCTTGTCGGCAAGGATCATCGGGACAAAGCGCGGATCGCCGCCGATTGCGGTGCCGAGCCCGGCGATGCCGCTCGCCGCCTGGATGATGTCGTCGAACGCCGGGCGGTCACGATAGGGGCCACGCTGGCCAAAGCCGATCGCGGCGCAGTGAACGATGCGCGGGTTGATCTTGGCAACTGCCTCGAAACCCAAACCCAGCCGCTTGGCTGCGTCGACGCGCATGTTATGGAGGAGTACATCGGCCGTCCCGATCAGCCGCGCCAACGCTGCGCGACCTTCGGGTGCCTTGAGATCGATCGCGAGCATATGCTTGTTGCGATTGTTGTTCACGAACAGCGCGCCGCCGCCTGCTCCTTGTGGATGGGCGTCGCGCGCGATGTCGCCTTCGAGCGGTTCGACCTTGATCACTTCGGCGCCGAGGTCTGCGAGCAGCTGGCCGGCATAGGGACCGAGGACGACGGCGCCGACCTCGATTATCCGGGTCCCTTGCAGCAACGGGATCATGCGACGAGCCCTCCTTTCCCAAGCCATTCTTCTGGTGAAGGCCATAGATATAGCGGGAAACGGCAGAGGCGTGCGGTCCAGCGGGAAGACCGGTGACGGGACCAGCGAATGCGTCGCGGTCCCGTCCGATACCTCAGTGTGCGGCGCTCGGTTTGTAGGCCAGCACGGTAAAACTGTCCGGATGAAAGGTCGGCGAAGCCACGCCCATTTCATCGGGCGCCGCGAAGGTCGCATCGGCCGTGACCGTGAACACCCGCCCGCTTTGTTCGTCGATCTGCATCACGCGCGCTTGCGGCCGTGTCTGGATATTGCCGAGCAGGCGATAACTGTCGGGACCGGCCTGTTCGATCACCGACATCGAGGAATCGCCGCCGTTCGTCGTGATGATCCGATGGCGCGTTTCGTCGACGGCCATGCCGTCAATCCCCTTGCCGATGGGCGCGCGTCCGACTTCGGCGCCGGTTTTTGCGTCGAGGGCGATGAACACCGGCTTATCGCCACGGCAGCCGATCAGGATGCGGTCGGTCCGCGACTGATATTCGACCGCGACGACCTGGTCGCAGCCGACGTCCCAGCGCGCCCGTTCCTCAAGCGTCCGGGAATCGAGTTTCATCAGGATTTTGTCGTAGCGGGCGGGCGCAAACAAATGGCCTTTTCCGTCGGGTGCGGGATCGTCCATCTTCTTGAACGGAAAAACCTTTGTCGACAGAAGTTTGCCGGACGCCGCGTCCAGAGTGAACCATGCCGATTGGGCAGTGCGCGCGCCGACCACCGCGTGGATATTTTTGGTCACGGCGTCGTAGACGACGCCGTTCAGTCCGCCGTCCTTTGCGAGGGAAAGGCGTTCGATCACCTTGAGCGAATCCAGTTCGAAACTGAGCAGCGAACCGTCGGTCATCGCGACATAGCCGCGATTATACTGCGGCAGGAGTAGCGGCCCGTTCGCACCGATCGAATTTTCGACCTGGCCGACCACTTTGTGGGTTTGCGTATCGTAAACGGTGAGACCGTCCTTGCGCCGGGCGATGAACAATCGCGAACCGTGCGGCTCGAGCTTGATATAGTCCCAGTCGCTGTCGGTGCTGGGCAGCACGATCGCTTGCTCCAACGTGTAAAGCGGATCGGCCGCCGCAACAGGCGTGGCGGCGAAGCTGACAAGAAAAATCAACTTGAGCATTGAACCTGTACGCATATCCATCTCCCGTTCCGGTTTTGAACGGGTCTAGCGACCTTGGCTGTCAGGGTGCTGTCAACATGAGGGTTCCGGGACTTATTGGTCGGCGGGCCGTGCCTGCCTTGTGACAGCATGGTGACAGCCCGCGCGAAGAAGAAGGTGTCTGTAACGGGTGTTTTGCGAAACGAAACGGTGCCGGAAGCCGGCTTCAAAAGACAAAAATCGGATACCCGGCGGATCGCCGGGAGCACGTTTGGGGAGTAGGGAAAACATGGTACGACGTACAATTCGCCATCTCGCACTGGGCTTGCTGGTAGCGGCGCCGGCGGAGGCTGCTTACGCGTTTCAGGGCGAGGCGCCGATCGAGGAACAGCCCGCCGAATGCGAAGCGCGGGTCGCTTATGATCGCGACCGTACAATGACCGGTTATCTTGTGCCGACCGCGGCCGGACCCAGGACCTGCATTCCCTTTTCGACCGTCGGGAAGCGCCCGCCCGCCGACTATCGCGGCGACTTCTATGTCGACGAATTCAGCGACGAGCGGCTGCGCGCGCGCTGGGCCGAATGCAAGAAGGATAAGAAATGCCACGAGCGGGTGGGCGAGCAGATCCACGCCCGGCGGCCGCCGAACAAGGAATATCGCGCCGTCGATCCGCAACATATCTACCTGCTCGGCAAGCTGCCGCAGGACGAGACCGGCGACATTGACCTTGCCCGCGTGCGCCGTCCGGCCTTCTTTGGCGCGGCGCCGTGGAACGAAGCCTTTGCCGCGCTCGACGCGCGCACCAGCACGGTCGAATTCACCGCTCCGCGTGATCCCTATGAGCGGATCCATGAAGGCATGATGGGCGATGTCCGGTTGCGCGGCTGGTATATCGGCGGCGATGGTGTCGAAGACGGCGCTGGCGGCAAGCGCCGCGCGCTGATCGTCATGACGCCGGGTGGCGGCGGGCGTATCGCCGCGATCACGCATCCCGACGATCGGCTCTATCGCGTCAAGGACGACGGCGAGACCAAGATCAATAAATTCCCGAGCGAGCGCAGCGGCGGAACCGGGCAGCAGATGTGGCGCGAACTTGCGCGCACGTTCAACGCGGCGGGGTTCGATATCCTGCTCTATGATCGCCGCGGGGTCGGTATTTCGACCGGCTTCAACGACATCAATACATTGCAGCAGGGTCGCGACATATTGGCGATGATCGCCAGCCTGCGCAGCGGTGAAGGGCTGCGCTCGCTCGCGCCGGGCGGCAAGGAGCAGCGCGGCCGCGCTGCCGCCGCCGCGATGCGCGGGGCGGACCCCGCACCGGGCCTGCCGGTCCTGCTGTTCGGCAACTCGCGCGGCACGATGGCGAGCGGCTGGGCAATGACGATGAACTTCGACAAGAATTGCAGCTACGACCTGCCGAAAATCCGCTGCACCAAGGCGGTGGGCGACCGCAATATCGAGGGCGCCGTGCTGATGGCCGAGTTCACGAGCGGGCCGGGCTTCGTGATGGACAAGCCCAGCGAAGAGGACGAGGAACGTGGGCTCGGCCGCGACCGCCCCTATTTCATCGGCGGCAACGCGGTCGAAAACAACCTCGTCTTCTTCCCCAGCTCGGCGATCCTCGGCGGCATCGACAAATGGCCCGCGGCCTTTTTTGCGCGGGGCCTGTGGGATTATGCCGCCTCGCTCCAGGGAACCGTCGAAAGCTATCGCCGCGTGCAGGGGCCGAAGGAATTGGTCGTCGTGCGCGCGCCGCACCCTTATGAAGTTTGGCCCGAACAGGAGCGGGCGCGCGTGCGGGAACGGATGGTGGCATTCGCGACCGGCGTCATCCAGGGCAAGGATGCCGTTCCCGGCGGACGCCCCTGGCGCGACATGAAGGAATTGGTCGCGACGAGTTCGGATGTATGGGAACCCTCGACCAAGCCGACGGTCCTGCCCTGACCGCGCCCGATCGTCTCCCCCGACGCAGTGGCGTCGAGGGAGACGATCGACCAATCTATCGGATCAGCGGCCGGCTCTCGTTCGGGAGGCGCTCAGTTCTTCGCTGGCGGCGATCCGATATAGCGGCCCAGCCATGCGAAGATTCGCGCCATCGCGTCGGCGCGTTCGGGCTGATCGCCATGCATGAAGACGTGCCCGCCCGGCGCATTTTCATAGATTTTTGAATCGTAAACCTTGTCACGCGCTTTCAACGCATCGAGCAGGCGGCCGGTATGGAGCGTCAGCGGCGCGATCTTGTCACCCGTGGTCGCGAGCACAAGCAGCGGCGTTTCGATCCGGTCGACGGCGTTGATGGGTGAGATCGCCATATAGGCCGCAAGATTTTCGTTCGGAAGCTTGCCGCCTAGGCTCGGGCTCTGGCGTGCGACCTCCTGCCGCCGATATTCGGGCTTATAGGCCATATAGGCGACGAAGTCGGTCAGCCCCACGATATCGACCGCCGCCTTGAAGCGCTTCGGTTCCTGTTCGATCGCCAGAAGCGTAACCATGCCGCCCCGACTTTCGCCGATAATGGCCAACCGGTCGGCGTCCACATCGGGTCGACGGGTCAGATAGTCGCTCGCGGCGAGCACGTCGGCGGTGTCGGTTACGCCATAGTCGTTCTGATAATGGTTCTCGCCATAACCACGGCTGCCGCGGTATTCGGGAAACATGACCAGATACCCGCCCGCGACGAGTTCGGCGATCATCTTGAACCATTGCGGGCTCAATCTTTCATGAAAGCCCCCATGAACCAGAACGATGGCCGGCATCCGGCCGACCGTAGCCTTGGTGGGGCCGTCCTTGGCCCGAAACACATATCCGGGGATCAGGTCGCTGCCCGAAGGATAATAGATATAGTCCATCGTTACCGCGTCGCCGTAGCGGAGCATGAATTCGATCCGGACCGCTTGTTGCTGGGCGGCGAACAACTCGTGCTGGATGATTTCCAGCTTTGTTTCGCTGTCGCGCGCGTCGAGATTGACGTGGGTGCTCAGTTCGCCTTCGCGGGGCGCCTTTGCCGGTGGCGCAGCCGCCGCCGTTGTGGCGGACGCAAGCAACAGCGCTATCGCGACGGCTCCGCGGCGTGCAAATTCGATGCCCGACATCTTTTTCTCCCCTGATGTTGTCGGGCCCGCTCGATCTTTCGACATCCGATGCGAGCCTCAGGCTATGGCTGGGGCCGTAAAGCTGTCACAACGCTGTCATGCGTTCTGCAGCTATCCGGCCGGGTGTGGCTGCGAACAAACGCTGGATTTGGATCGCCAGTCAGGAGCTCTCCACTTTTATTTCGGGCTGAACCTGTGACAGCGTGGTGACAGCCCGGTGCCGCACGATGCGGTTCTGGTCGGTAAAGGGGAGTGACGCCGTGAATGACATGAACGTGACACGGCGGCGGGCCGGGCAGCTGGTGATGGGCGCGGGCGCCTATGCGATGCTGGGTGGCTGCGCTGAACGGCTGGGGCGCGTGTCGGCGGCGGTGCCGGGCGTGGGACCTGTCCAGCCCGACACATACAAGGACGGCCTGCTGCGCAGCACGCCCGAAGCGCAGGGCGTTTCGTCCGACGCGATCCTCGCCTTCCTCGCTGACGTCGAAGGCGCCGGGCTCGAACTTCATTCCTTCATGCTGATGCGCAACCGCCATGTGGTCGCCGAAGGATGGTGGTGGCCCTATTCGCCGGGCCGCATCCACATCACCCATTCGCTGACCAAGAGTGTGACCGCGGTCGCCGCAGGCATCGCGATCGACGAGGCGCGCTTCGGGCTCGACGATAAGGTCGTGTCCTTCTTCCCCGAATATGTGCCCGCCAATGCCAGCGAAAATATGCGCGCGATGACGGTGCGTAACCTGCTGACGATGCAGTGCGGACACGGCGAGGAGACATCGGGCTCGAAGTGGCGGCCGATCGACACGCCTTGGGCGGCCGAATTCTTCAAGGTCCCCGTGGTTCACCAGCCGGGCGGGCATTTCCAGTATACCAGCGCCGCAAGCTTCATGCTGTCGGCGATCGTCAGCAAGACGACGGGTGAGGCGATGGCCGACTATCTTAAGCCGCGTTTCTTCGAGCCGATGGGCATCGACCGCTGGCATTGGGACACCAGCCCCGGGGGCGTCAGCCCCGGCGGCAACGGGCTTACCTGGAACACCGCCGCCTCGATCAAGCTCGGCGCCGTGCACGCCAGCGGCGGCGAATGGAACGGCCACCGCATCCTTTCCGAAAAATGGGTGCAGGCCGCGACGACCGAACAGACGCCGGGCGATGACGACGGCGCCTATGGCTATCAATGGTGGATGGGGCCGGGAAAAGCCTATCTCGCGCTCGGGCTGTTCAGCCAGATGTCGATCGTCTTTCCCGAACATAATGCCGTGCTCGCCATCTTTTCGGCGATCGATGGCAGCAAAAAGATCAAGCCCCTCATCTGGAAGCATTTCCCGGCCGCCTTCGTCGCGGACACGCTGCCCGCCGATGCCGATGCGGTGGTCCTGCAGCGCAAAACCGCCAGCCTGCGCCTGTTGCCGCCGCTCACGCCGGGCAGCCCATCGGCACCGGCGGGTATCGGCGGCCAGCGCCTGACCGTCGAGGCGAACGATCAGAGCGTCGAATGGCTGTCGTTCGATTTCGCCGGCGACACCTGCATCTATCGGATGCGCGACACGCACGGCGAACATGTCATTACAGCCGGTTTTGCCGAGTATCTGGAACAGGATACGAGCATGACCGGCAACCGGCTGCATCATGAATATCGCCCGCCGAGCCAGCGGGTCGTCGCAGGCGCGCGCTGGACCGCGCCGAACACGCTCGAGATGACGTGGCAGTTTGTCGAGACGGCGTTCCGCGACACGCTGGTCTGCACCTTCGCCGACGATGGCGTCGCCGTCGATCGCAGCGTTAATGTGAACTCCGCCGAAAGGCGGCTGCCGACCCTGAAAGGCCGGATCGGCTGATGGCATCAGATCGACGGTGCTGACCTGACACCAGCACCCGAATTCCTCCCCCGGCGCGGCGAGCGCCGGGGGGTTTTTCATTATGTTGACCCTTGAAATCGCTTGGTAAAGCTGCTCGCAAAAGACTCTCGCTGGCGTGACAGCAGCATGACAGGCATGACCTTATAGCCAGAGCATGAAACAAGGTGCCCGACGAAGCAGGCACCGGCAGCGAAGACGGGGATGATGCTGACACTTCTCGCATTTTTGATGGTCGCCACCTTCATGACGTTGATCATGACCAAGCGGCTGTCGGCGCTGATCGCGCTCATCGTCGTACCGACCATCTTCGCACTGATCGCCGGTTTCAGCGCCGGCCTGGGCGAGATGATGCTGGGCGGCGTCCGCGACCTTGCGCCGACCGGCGTGATGTTGCTGTTCGCGATCCTCTATTTCGGATTGATGATCGACGTCGGCTTGTTCGATCCGCTCGTGAAGACGATCGTCCGGCTCGTCCATGGCGACCCGATGCGGATCTGCATCGGCACAGTCGTCATGGCGCTGATCGTCGCTTTGGATGGCGACGGTACGACCACCTATATGATCACCGTGTCCGCGCTGTTGCCGCTGTATCGGCACATGAAGATGGATGTCCGGATCATGGCGTGCCTCATCATGATGTCGGTCGCGGTCATGAACGTCGTCCCGTGGGGCGGCCCGACTACCCGCGCCGCGCTGGCGCTGGGCGTTGACCCGCGCGAGCTGTTCGTTTCGCTGATCCCGGCCATGATCACCACCTCGATCTGGGTCCTGTTTGTCGCCTGGGTTTTCGGTCGCCGCGAACGCAAGCGGCTCGCCGCGCTGCCCGCCGATGCGGTCGACGAAGATGCGACGGGCGAGGAAGTGATCCGCGAGCAGATGGATGGCGAGGATCATCGCCGCCCGGGTCTCTTCTGGTTCAACCTCGCGCTCACCCTCGGCCTGCTTGGTTTGCTTATCGGCGGATCGATACCGCTCGTCATCCTGTTCATGGGCGCTTTCGCGATCGCGGCGGCAGTCAACTATCCCAACCTGCAACAGCAGAAGGAGCGTATCGCGGCGCACGCGGGCAACGCGATGGCGACCGTCAGCCTGGTGTTCGCCGCGGGCATCTTCACCGGCATATTGTCGGGAACCAAGATGGTCGATGCGATGGCGGCGTCGGTGATCGCGGTCATCCCCGACGCGCTCGGCCCCTATATGGCGCCGATTACCGCCCTGGTGAGCATGCCGTTCACGGTGCTGATATCGAACGATGCCTTTTATTTCGGGATGCTGCCGGTGCTTGCCGGAACCGGCGCCGAATATGGCGTGACGCCGATGGAAATGGCGCGCGCATCACTCGTCGGGCAGCAGATCCACCTGATCAGCCCGCTGGTCGCCTCGACCTATCTGCTTGTCGGCATGTCGGGCATCGAATTGGGCGATCATCAGAAATATATCTTCCGCTGGGCGGTCGGCGCGTGCTTCGTCTTCATGGCGACCTGCCTGCTGTTCGGCGTGTTCCCGCTCTATGCTGGATGAAGCGCGGCGCGCTATTTTTTGGGGGTGGCGCCGACGGCGGCCTGCCACTGCGCCATGATGCGGCGGCGTTTCATCTGATCGAGATTGGCGATCAGCGCCGGACCGATACGCAGCGCGCGCGCAGCGCTGGCGGGTGCGCGGGCGCCGGCGCGGGCGGGGACGTCGGCGCGGACAGGCGTCATATAGCGGTACGAAAGCTGCGCCTGGCCGGCGCGCGACAGCATGAAATCGAGGAACAGTTTCGCGGCGTTGGGATGGCGCGCCTGTTCGGGAATGATCGCGATCCGCGACATGATCAGCGTATAATCGTTCGGCATCACGACGCCGATGTTGGGATCGTGCGACTGGCGCTCGAGCGCATAAGATCCGATCATGTTGTAGACGAAGGCCAATCGCCCGTCGCCGAGCCGCGTCAGCATTTCCGAGCTGGTAGGATAGGTCGTGACCTTGGTGTGTCCCAGCGCTGCCATCAACGGCACCGTGTCGCGACTGACCTGCAGATCCTGGCTGAGGAAGAGATAGCCGGCGCTCGACCGGGCGGGGTCATAGGTTGCGATGCGGCCGCGATAATAGCGCGCCTTGGCGCGGAGCAGGCGGGTGAGATCGGCGTGGGTTCGCGGCACGTCGGCGGCGGGCACCAACTTGCGGTTATAGGCGAAGACGACGGGTTCGGCAGTTGTGCCCCACGCCTCGTTCTTCCAGACTGCCCAGGGGGGAAGATACGGCTTTTCGGGCGAGGCATAGGCTTGCGCATAGCCATCGTTGACCAGCTTGGTCTGCAAATCCATCGCTGCGCTCCAGAGCAGATCGGCGCCGGGGCGCTTCATGCGTGCTTCGGCGATGACGCGGTTGTGCAGCGTTGCGGTCGTGATTTCGCGGTAATCGACGCGGACGAAGGGATAGCGCTTCTGGAACGCGGCGATCAGGCCCGCCGCCTCGCGCCGGTCGGTCGTCGAATAGATAACCAGCGTCCGTTCCGCTCGCGCGGCGTCCATGATCACGCGATAGGAACGCGGATAGCCCTTGGGAGGATCGTTGAGCGGCTTTGCGGCGGAAGTCAGCAGCGCCGGGCCAAGGAGCGCCAGCAAAAGCGTTGCTGCAAACTTCCTTCGTCCCGCAAAAAGCGTCACGTGTTCTTCTCCCCGATTTCGCTTATGTTTATGACCAAGGGAAACATGGTCAACCTGTCAACCGGCTGTCACGGATCGAGACAATGGCGCGTATATTACTGATCGAAGACGATGCCGCGCTGTCGCGCGGGCTGGTCGCGGCGTTGACGGCGGAGGGCTATTCGGTCGACCCCGCGCCCGATGGCGCGTCGGCGCTGATGATGGCTTCGGATGAGCCCTATGCGATCATCACGCTCGATGTCGGCCTTCCCGACATGTCGGGGTTCGACGTGTTGAAATCGCTCCGTGCCAAGGGTTGTCATGCGCCGGTGCTGATCCTGACCGCGCGCGACGAGATCGACGACCGCGTACGTGGGCTCGACCTTGGCGCCGACGACTATCTGCTCAAACCCTTCGAACCGCGCGAGCTCGCGGCTCGAATTCGGGCGCTTTTGCGGCGACCACAGGTCGACCCGGCACCGGTAATCCGGGTGGGCAAGCTCGAATTTGATCGTTCGCACCATGTCGCGCGCATCGACGGGCGCGACCTCGACCTTCGCCGCCGCGAATGGGTGGTGCTCGAACGGCTGCTTTCGCGCGTCGGACAGGTGGTGTCGAAGGACCGGCTGGCTTCGGAGGTCTTCGGTTATGACGAACCCGTCGCGCCCAACGCGATCGAGGTCTATATCGCCCGGCTGCGGAAGAAGCTCGAGCCCTACGGCCCGACCATCCGGACGCTGCGCGGCCTCGGCTATCTGATGGAAGAAGATTAGGTGCCCTCGCGGCGGGTCAGTTCGATCACGCGCCGGATGATGATCGGGGTCGGCTTTCCCATGGCGGCGCTCGCTATTTTGCTCGGCGTCGGCGGTGCGGTGACGATCAACGAAGTCGTCGAGGGCGTAAACGATCGGCTGCTGGGCGCTTCGGCGCGGGCGATCGCCGAAACGCTGGCGCTCGAAAATGACGAGGTGACCCTCGACCTGCCGACGTCGGCGCTGGGCATGCTGGAAAATGACGCGCGCGATAACGTCTATTACAGCGTGTGGGCGAACGGAGAGCTGCTGACCGGCTATCCCGACCTTCCGCGCGTGAGCAAGCTGCCCGACGACGATGGCGAGATGGTCTACCAATATGCATATTATCGCGATTATCGCGTCCGCATTGCCGCGGTCGCGCGCAAGGTGCCGCGGATCAATCAACCGGTCATTGTCGAAGTCGCCGAAACGCTGGAGGCGCGTCACGCGCTGCGCGATCGCATGCTCGTCGCGCTCGCGATGCTGGAAGTCCTGCTGATCGCGTTGTCGCTCGGGCTGTTACCGCTCGCGGTGCGTTGGGGGCTTGCTCCGCTCAAGCGCGTACTGAGCGCGATGGGAACGCGGCGCGAAGCCGATTTCACGCCGCTGCCGCTTGACTATGTGCCGGTCGAACTGCGCGGCCTCGTCGGTGCGTTCAACGGTGTGCTCGGGCGCCTCGATGCCGCGATGCAGGGGATAAGGCGGTTTACTGCCGATGCGTCGCACCAGATGCGGACGCCGCTGTCGATTCTGCGCGCGCATGTCGCGGCCCTGCGCTCGGCGAAGTTGCCCGCCGGCCCGGCGCAGCAGTCCCTCACCGACATCGACGCCGCAACGGGGCGGCTCCAGCGCCTGCTCACCCAGCTTCTCGCCCTCGCCCGCGCCGAGGGTGCGCGCGAGGGCGGGCCCGATCTGCGCAGGCCCGCCGACCTCGCCGGAATCGCGCGCGCCGCGAGCGTGGAATATGCGCCGCAGGCGGTGAAGATGGGGATCGACCTGCATTTCGAGGCACCCGAACAGGCGGTCGCGATCCTCTCTCAACCCGATTTGGCGGGCGAACTTGTCGGCAATCTGATCGACAACGCGATCCGTTATAATCGCGCCAAAGGCGTCGTGGCGGTGACGGTGCTGGATGACGGCGTCGTGATTGTGGAGGACGAAGGCCCCGGTATTCCCCCCGATGCTCGCGCGACCGCGTTCGAGCGGTTCGGACGACTGGCGCCCGATCGGGGGCGAGAGGGGAGCGGGTTGGGGTTGGCGATCGTTCGCGCGCTTGCCGACAGTCTTGGCGCAGAGGTCGAGCTCGCCGACCGTGGTGCCTTGCCCGGCCTGCGTGTGGCTGTCCGTTTTCCAGTGTTATCCGGCGAAAAGCAGCGCTCCAAAGCCGTTTCGTAACCTTCCTGAAACGTGACAGCGCAGTGACAGGAAGCCGGCATAGGCTTCCCCCATAAACATCGCCCGAAAAGGGCGGGATGCGGGGCGCAGCCCGCACATCAGTCTTGTCGGACCTTCCAGGGAGGGAGCTTATCGTGCGTCCATTTGGCGTCATTTGTACTTCATTGTCACACGCGGCGCTCACAGCTTGTCTGCTGCTGCCCGTTTCGGCGCAGGCGCAAGGCGATGCAGGTCGCGACCGGTTTCGTGAAACCTATAAGGAACTGATCGAGACCGATACGTCGCTGTCGAACGGCGATTGTACCCTGGCGTCCAATCGGATGAAGGCGCGCCTCGTCGCGGCGGGCTATCCCGACAATCAGTTCCGCGTCGTCGTGCCCGAGAAGTTCCCTAAGTTCGGCAACCTCGTCGGCGAAATCCCCGGAAGCGACCCAGGCGCGCCGGCGATCCTGCTCGTCGCGCATATCGACGTCGTCGAAGCGAAGCGCGAAGATTGGGAACGCGATCCGTTCAAGCTGGTCGAGGAAAACGGCTATTTCTTCGCGCGCGGTGCGATCGACGACAAGGCGATGGCGTCGATCTTCGTCGACTCGCTGATCCGTTACCGCGAAGAAAAGTTCAAACCGCGCCGCACGATCAAAATCGCACTGACCTGCGGCGAGGAGACCGACGCCACCTTCGACGGGGTCGAATATCTGCTCGCGACCGAGCCCGAGACGCTGAAGGCCGGGTTCGCGATCAATGAGGGCGGCAAGGGCTGGCTCGACGAAAAGGGCGCACCACGCACCTTCGGCATCCAGGTGGGTGAAAAAGTCTATCAGGACTTTACGTTGATCACGACGGGTCCGGGCGGGCACAGCGCGCGGCCGCACCCCGACAATCCAATCACCCGGATGTCCGAGGCGCTCGCGCGCGTCGGAATTTATCACTTTCCGGCCATGCCGGGCGACGCCGTGCGCAATTTCTTTGCGCGCTCGGCGCCGCTCTATCCGGGAGAGAAGGGCGATGCGATGCGCCTGGCCGGTACGGGCAAGGACGATGCCGCCGCGCTCGACCTTTTGAGCAAGGCGGACCCGGTCTGGAATGCGATGATCCGCACCACTTGCACCAACACACAGGTGACCGGCGGTCATGCGCACAATGCGGTGCCGCAGCGCGCCGAGGCGAACGTCAATTGCCGCATCCTGCCGGGCACCAGCATCGACACGATCCACAAGGCTTTGGTGGAGGTTGTCGCCGATCCGCGGATTACAGTCACGGCCGCCGATGACCCCAGTCCGGTGCCACCGCCGCCGCCCTTGACCCCCGAAATCATGAAGCCGGTGGAGAAACTGGTTGCCGAAATGTGGCCCGGCGTGCCGGTGATCCCCAATATCAGCACCGGCGCGACCGACGGTCGTTTCCTGAACAGCGCGGGCATCCCCACCTATGGCATTTCGGCGATTTTCGTCGATCCCGACGGCAATGGCGTGCACGGCCTTAACGAGCGCGTGCGGGTGAAGTCGCTCTATGACGCGCGCCAGTTCCTTCACCGTCTCGTCAAGACATATGCGAGCGCGCGATGAAGGCACTGAAGCCTCAATTGCTGAAGCTCCATCGTTGGGTTGGGCTAACCCTTGCGGTCTTGTTGACGATTCAGGGACTGAGCGGAATGCTGCTCGTCTTTCGCGACGAGATCGAACGGGTGATTCATCCGGCGCTGCTGGTCGAGTCCGCGGCAACGCGCGCGCCGGTGCAGGCGCTGATGGATGCCGTCGAGGCCCGGCATCCAGGCGTGACGGTCAGCCGCGCCGAATTTCCGGCGTCGGAAGACGCCGCGGTGCTGTTCAAGCTGACCGCGAAGGACGGAACGCGCTGGCTGACCGCGGTCGACCCGTATCGCGGCGTGATCGTTCGTGACGGGTCGCTCGCGGCCTGGCCGGGCGAATGGATGTTCCTGATCCACGATAGCCTGCTCGCCGGGCCGGTCGGCGAAACCATTGTGGGGATCGAAGGCTTCGGCCTTCTGTTCCTCGCACTCACCGGGCCGATCGTCTGGTGGCCCGGACGCAAGCGGTTGAAGCAGGGGTTCAAGGTGATCACCGACCGCGGCGCCGACCTTAAGTGGCGCACGCTGCACCGTGCCGGGGGCGCATTGATTGCCGTCGTGCTCGTGATGTCGGCGACGACTGGCGTGCTGATGGTGTGGAAACCCGAATTCCGTGGCATGTTGCGGATCGTCACGCCGGTGACCGACAAGCCGACGCCGAAAGTCAGTGAGCAGCCCGGCGCGACGATGGTTCCGCTCGATCGGCTGGTCGCGAAGGCGCGCGCCGAATATGGCGCGACCGCGCTTCGTCAAATCCGCTTTTCCAACGAAGGCCGCATCGCGGCGATCTTCCTCGAAAGCGACCTCACGATCCGTGCCGAGGGTGCCAAGCAAATCTATTACAATCGGTACGACGGCAGCGACGTCGGCCATTATGTCTCGGG
Organism: Sphingopyxis sp.; assembly: GCF_050725655.1. Taxonomy (GTDB): domain Bacteria; phylum Pseudomonadota; class Alphaproteobacteria; order Sphingomonadales; family Sphingomonadaceae; genus Sphingopyxis. The sequence continues at coordinate 37,602 of NZ_JBOHHT010000012.1, forward strand.
CGCGCTGCCCGTGGGGACAGAGATCGTCGATTGGCTGATCACGCTCCACTCGGGGATGTTCGGCGGCACGGTGACCCGGCTGCTTATGGTGATCGCGGGGCTCTCGCTCGCAGGGCTTTCGGCGTGCGGGCTCTGGCTCTGGTATTCGCGAACGTCGCGCAAGCGGAAGCGGGGGCCGACATCGGGCGTACCTGCGATGGCGGAGGGCGCCTGATGCGTGTCGTTCGTCCGATCGAAACGCGCGACCTTACCGGGCTCGTCGATCTCGCTGAAAGCCTGGGCCCCGGCATGACGACGCTGCCCGCCGATCGCACCGCACTCGCCGAGAAGGTCGAGCGGTCGGTCGCAAGCTTTGCCGGCAACATCGACAGTGCCGAAGCGCATTATATGCTGGTGCTCGACGATGCCGAGGGCCGGCTGCTCGGTACGTCGGCGCTCTATCCGTCGGTCGGTGCACCCTTTGGCTTCTTTTCGTACAAGCGTATCCGGCTTGTCCAGCGTAGCCAGGCGGTCGGGGCGAGCTGCGACGTCGAGATGCTGACCCTCGCCAACGATTATACCGGCACGACCGAAGTCGGGACGCTCGCGGTGCGACCGAGCGAGAAGGGGAGCGGGGCCGGACGCCTGCTCGCGCGGGCGCGCTATATGCTGGTCGCGACGCGCCCCGACCTGTTTGCTCCGCTTTTGATGGCGGAAATGCGGGGGTGGCAGGATGCGAACGGTCGCAACCCGTTCTGGGATGCGGTTGGCGCGCGCTTTTTCAACATGGACTTTGCCGTCGCCGACCGCCTGAGCGCGGTGCGCGGAGCCGATTTCATCGCCGAACTGCTGCCCAAGCACCCGATTTATATCGACCTGCTCCCCGACGCGGCGCGTGCGGTTATCGGCCGCCCACACGATGCCAGCGCGCCGGCAAGGGCGATGCTGATGCAGGAAGGCTTCCGCTACGAAGGCTATGTCGATGTGTTCGATGTCGGGCCGCAGGTGCATTGCGACCGCGACCAGATCGCGACCGTGCGGCAGTCGCACTGCGGTTTGCCGGTGACGCTCTCGCCCAATTTTTCACCCGGTGCGCGCGACTATCCGGTCTGCACCGGCGATCTGGATCGCTTTCGCGTGGCGTTGACGAAGGCACGGTCGGACGCAGGAGAAATTGCTCTTGGCGACGATGCCGTGCGCGCGCTTGGCGCCGATCGCGGCGAGCAGCTTCGCTCCTCGCCTGCTCAGCTGGACATGGTCGCATGACTGTGCCGGGATCAGCGTTGTTGCCCCGCTTCGGCGAGGATCCATTCGCGCAGCCGCGCGAAAAGGGGGCTGTTCAGGCGTTCGGCCGGGTAGACGAGATAATAGGCCGCTTCGCCGACGACCGCCTGATCGAACGGACAGACCAGCGTGCCCGATTCGAGTTCCGGCTCGATCATGAAGCTGGGGAGCAATGCGACGCCGGCGCCAGCGACCGCGGCCTGTGCGAGCATCAGGAAATGTTCGAAGGTCGGCCCGGCGATCATGCGGTCGACGGGGACGCCCATATAGCGCAGCCAAAGCTGCCAAGCATCGCGGCGTTCGGCCTGCACGAGCAGCGGGAATTGAAGCAGGTCGCGCGGCACGCTGACATGCTGTTCGTCCAGCAGTCGCGGGGCGATAACCGGGATGGCGCGTTCGCGGAACAGCAGGTCGTGTTCGACGCCGGGCCAGGTTGGCAGGCCGTAATGGACGGCCGCGTCGAACCCTTCTGCGTCGAAATCAAACTCGTGGCTGCGCGCGGCGAACTCGATCACCAGGTCGGGCATGTCGCGGGTCAACTGGCCGAGCCTGGGCGCGAGCCAGCGCATGCCGAAGGTCGGCAGTGTCGCGATGCGCAGCGCGTTTTCGGCCGGTTCGGCGAGCGCGCGGGCGGTTGCAACACGGATCGCCGCGAGCGCGGGGCCGATCGCATCGGCATAGGCGCGACCATCGGCGCTCAACTGGACGCGTCGCCCGTTGCGGTCGAACAGCGATGTCTGGATCCAGTCCTCGAGCGTCGCGACCTGCCGGCTGACCGCGCTCTGCGTCAGGCCGATCTCCTCGGCGGCTTTGGAAAAGCTGCCATGACGCGCGGCCGCCATGAAACTGTGAAGCGCGGCCATGGGAGGCAACAGGCGACGGGCGTGCTCGTTCATGCGCTTTGCTCATACTTACATCTGGATTGATCACAAGACGCGAGCGAAGAGACGTGCAATTTATAAGGGTTTTGGTGGGAAAAAATGGAAAAACCTCCCATCGATTAGGGTCCAGGAAAATTTGGAGGGAAGTTATCATGATTAGGATGCATAAGTCATTGCTTTTTGCGAGCGCCGCACTCGGCGCGGTGGTCGCGCCGTCGACCGCTTTTGCGCAAGACGCGGATTCGACCTCGGAACGCGACGGCCCGGCGCTCGACGAGATCGTCGTCACGGCCGACAAGACCGGCACCGAACTCGTCCAGGTGGGCAGCTTCCGCGGCGCAAAGCAGCTCGATACACCGCTGACCATTGCCGTCATCCCGCGCGACGTGCTCGACACGCAGCAGTCGACCAGCCTGATCGACGCGCTGCGCAACACCGCCGGTGTGACCACCGCCGAAACCGCACCGACCGTTTACAACAATCTCGCGATCCGCGGCATCCTTGTCGAAAACCGCGGCAATTACCGCCTCAACGGTACGCTGCCGATTATCAATCTCACCGACCTGCCGCTCGAGGACAAGGAGCGCGTCGAAGCGTTGAAGGGTGCGTCAGCGCTCTATTATGGCTTTACGACGCCGTCGGGCATTATCAACCTGACGATGAAGCGCCCGACGCGGGATCCGCTCCTCGCGATGAAGGTCTTCGGCAACAGCCACGGCCGGATCGGCGGGCATGTCGATTTCGGCGGCACAACCGGCATCCTCGGCTATCGCATCAACGCGGTATATGACCGCCCGGATCCGGGCATCGACCACACGCGTGGCCGCCGCACGCTGATCGCGGGGTCGTTCGACATCAAGCCGACCGACACGCTGACGATCCAGCTTGACGGCGAACATATCTTCAAGAAGATCAACGAGCCTGGCATCTATCGCTTCATCTCGGTGCCGGCGGCGACGCCGACCAACCTCAACCCGGCAATCAAGATCCCGGACCTGATCGATCCGAGCACCAATTTTGGTCCCGACTGGGCGTTCAACCGCACCGAGTCGACCAACCTGCTCGGCAAGGGGATCTGGAAATTCAGCCCGGCGTGGGAAATCGTCGCGAGCGCCGGCATCTCGCAACTCGAACGTGCGCGTCACTTCAACACGATCGATCCGAACGTGATCAACACGAATCCGGCAACGGGCCCGGTCGGCGAATCTCCGCTGTCGATCAGCTATCAGCCGGTGGCGAAGTTCAAGAACCAGAACTACCGGATTGAGATCGCGGGCGCGTTCGATACGTTCGGCATCGAACATGAGCTGCTGGTCGGCGGTTCGATCAACATCCGCGCGAACCGTTCTTCGGCCAGCACGGCACAGACCTGTTTCTACAGCGCTACCGGTGCGTTGCTTGGCGCAGGTTTCCCCACGACACCGATCCCGGCAGGCGCGACGCGGCAAACCTGCCGTCAAAGCATCACCGATCCGCACGATATCCCGCAGCTCGGCGAGCCGCTTGCGGCCGAGAACAACCCGACGCAGATCACCGACAAGGGCGTGTTTGTGTTCGACCGCATGAAGATCACCGAATGGCTCCAGGTGCTCGGCGGGGTCCGTATTTCGGACTATCAGGAAAAACGCCTCGATACCGGCGTGAAGACCTTTTCGGCATCGCCGGTCTCGCTGTCGTTCGGCGGGGTCCTCAAGCCGGTGGAATCGGTGAGCATTTACGGCACGTATATCGAGGGTCTGGAATCGACCCCCGGTGCACCGACGACGGCGGTCAACGCCAACGAGCAGCTCCCGCCGAGCGCATCGACCCAATATGAAGGCGGCGTGAAGTGGGAGCCGTGGCGCGGTTTCCTGTTCCAGGCCGCCTATTTTAACATCAAGCGCGATTCGGCCGTCCTCAACGGTGCGAACCGCTGGGTGAAGGACGGGCGTTCGACCTATAAGGGTGTCGAACTGAGTGCGACGGGTAACGTCACACCCGACTGGTCGGTCTATGCCAGCGCGCTGTTCCTCGATGCGACCTATTCCTCTGGCGCGCCGACAATCCTGACCCCGACGATTTCGCCGACGATCGTGGGTAACCGGGTCGAAAATGCGCCCAAGCGGACCTTCTCGCTCGCAACCGAATATCGCTTCGCCGACATGCTGCCGGGCTTCAGCATCAACGGCGCGGTCTATCACACGGGCAACCGGGCGATTAACTCGCGCAACCAGGCATTCATTCCGGGGCATACGCTGTTCGATCTCGGCGCGGGCTATTCGACCGACATTGCCGGCGTCGACACGATTTTCCGCATCAGCGCCGAGAATATCACCGGCAAGCGTCACTGGGCGTCGACCGGCGGGTTGTTGCTCTCGCAGGCCGCGCCCTCGACGGTAAAGTTCTCGATCGAGACCAAGTTCTTCTGAGTTTACCAATGGCCGGGGCGGGCGTCAGGTTCGCCCCGGTTCATTCCAATATCGAATGTAAAGTCGCGAATAAGTACGAAATTTATGGAAGGTTAGTCGTTCCATATTGCCGATTGAGAATATAATTCGGGCATCGCACAGCCTTTGGAGAATGCGATGACCAGCCCGCTGATGAATGTTTACGCCCGCGCCCCGTTGGCTTTCGTGAAGGGGGAGGGGCCCTGGCTTACCAGCCGCGAAGGCGGCGAACCTTATCTGGACTGTGTTGCCGGCGTTGCGTCGAACGCACTCGGACACTGCCACCCCGCACTTGTGGCCGCGCTGACCGAGCAAGGAAACATGCTCTGGCATGTGTCGAACATGTTCCAAGTGCCGGGGCAGGATGCGTTGGCAGCCCGCCTGACCGATGCTTGCTTCGCCGACACCGTCTTCTTCGCCAACACCGGGACCGAAGCCGTCGAATGTGCGATCAAGGTCGCGCGCCGCTATCATGCCGCGCGCGGCGATGCGCAGCGCCAGACGATCATCGGTTTCCATGGCGCCTTTCACGGCCGGACCTATGGCGCTCTCAACGCGGCGGGCAATGCCGCGCATCTCGACGGATTCGGCGCGCCGATGCCGGGCTTTGTCCATTTGTCGCCCGACGACCGGGCGTCGCTCGCCGCCGAGATCGCCGATCCCGCGACCGCCGCGGTGCTGATCGAGCCGGTGCAGGGCGAAGGTGGCGCGCGCGCAATGACGCGCGGCTTCCTCGAAAGCCTGCGCGCGGCCTGCACCTCGGCCGGAGTCCTTTTGATCTACGACGAGGTGCAGAGCGGCATGGGGCGCACCGGCCAGCTGTTCGCGCATCAATGGTTTCCCGGAACCGATCCCGACATCATGGCGGTCGCCAAGGCGCTGGGATCGGGGCTTCCGGTCGCCGCGTGCCTTGCCACGACCGAGGCGGCATCGGGAATGCAGCCGGGCGGGCACGGATCGACCTTTGGCGGCAATCCGCTGGCGATGGCGGTCGCGATCGCTGCGTTCGACGAGATCGCGAAGTCCGAAACGCTGGAGCATGCGCGGGCGCTGTCCGAGCATCTGCGCGGCAGCCTGGACGCGCTGGTCGCCGGCTGGCCCGGGGTTATGGTCGAGGTGCGCGGGAAGGGCCTGTTGATCGGGTTGAAGCTCGCGGTGAACAACCGCGCGTTCATCGCCGCGGCGCGCGAGCAGCGGCTGCTCGTCGCGGGCGGGGGCGGCAATATCGTGCGGCTGCTGCCGCCGCTGACGATGAGTTTTGCCGAGGCCGACGGAGTCGTCGCGCGCCTCGACGCGACCTGCGCGGCGATGGCTGCGGCGGAGATCGCGGCATGAGCATTTTCGTTTCAACCGATCCCGCGACCGGCGACACGGTCTGGGAAGGCGTCGCAGCGTCGGCCGACGACTGCGCGCGCGCGGTCGAGGCGGCGCGGGCGGCGTTTCCGGCATGGGCCGCGCAGACCGTCGACGCGCGGATCGCGATCCTGCGGCGCTACGCCGAGGTGCTGGGCGAACGCCAGGCGGTGATCGCTGAAGCGATCGCGCGCGAGACGGGTAAGCCGCTTTGGGAAGCGGCCACCGAAGTCGCCTCGATGATCGGCAAGGTCGCGATTTCGGTGAAGGCGATGGCCGAGCGCACGGGACGGCGTGAAAGTGCGACGCCGTTCGGCCGCGCCCGGCTGGACCACCGGCCGCACGGCGTCATGGCGGTGCTCGGCCCCTATAATTTCCCGGGGCACCTGCCCAATGGTCATATCGTGCCCGCATTGCTGACCGGGAACACGGTCATATTCAAACCGTCGGAAGAGACGCCTCTCGTCGGGCAATTGCTGGTTGAGGCGTTGTACGCCGCCGGAGTGCCTGCGGATGCGGTGATCCTGCTCCAGGGCGGGCGTGAGACCGGCGCGGCGCTGGTCGCGCAGGACATCGACGGGTTGCTGTTCACGGGATCGGCGGGCGCGGGTGCGCATTTCTGCCGCCTGTTCGCCGACCGGCCCGCGGTGATCCTCGCGCTCGAACTCGGAGGCAATAATCCGCTGGTGGCTTGGGATGGCGACCCCGATGCGACGGCGTCGATTATCGTCGCTTCGGCCTTCATCACCGCGGGCCAGCGCTGCTCGTGCGCGCGGCGGCTGATCGTGCCTGCGGGCGCGGTCGGCGATGCGATCGTCGATGCGGTCGCCGCACTGACCGACCGGTTGCGGATCGGGGCGTGGGACGAGGCACCCGAGCCTTTCATGGGACCCCTGATTTCGGGGGCCGCGGCCGGGCGCGCGACGGCACAGGTCGACACGCTGGTTGGGCTGGGCGCGCGGGTAATCCGCGCATTCGACGGTGTGGCCGGGCGTTCGGCGGCGTTTGTGCGCCCCGCAATCCTCGACGTGACAGGGCTCGACGTCCCCGATGAGGAGATTTTCGCGCCGGTGCTGCAACTCCGCCGCATTGCCGATTTCGATGCCGCGCTGGCGGCCGCCAATGCAACGCGTTTCGGCCTAGCGGCGGGGCTCATTAGCGACGATGATGCGCTCTGGGCGCGCTTCCGCGTCGAGGCGCGCGCGGGTGTGGTCAACCGCAACCGAGCAACCACCGGCGCCTCGTCCGACATGCCCTTTGGCGGGATCGGCGATTCGGGCAACCACCGGCCGAGCGCCTATTATGCCGCCGACTATTGCGCTTATCCGGTCGCGAGCATCGAGGCCGACCGCGTGGTCGACCAGCTGGCGACACTCAAGGGCGTCGCCTGACGCCTATTCCTCGTCGATGCGGGTGGTGACGCCGGAGGCGATCACCGTCCGCGTCGCCTCGATCGACGCATAGGTCCAGAAGATCACGAGCGGCTCGCTGCCCTCGAGGTTGAGGAAGCAGTGCGGCACCTCGGGCGGAATCCAGCTAGTCACGCCCGGCGCGACCGGCGTTTCGACGCCGTCGATAAGCACCTTGCCGGTGCCCGACATCACGACGACGCTTTCCTCGCAATTGTGGATGTGCAGCGGCACCGCGGCGCCGGGCGCAATGCGGGTGATGCCGTTGAGCATCGACTGCGACCCGCGGCCTGCGGTGACCAGCGGCGTTGTGACGACGCCATGGCCGCGATCCTTCACGGGCAGCCTTTCGGGGACGAGAACCTGCGGCGCGCTCATGCGGCGTCCGCCACGCGGATCGTCTTCATATTGGTAAACTCCTTCATCCCGGCCTCGCCGAGCTCGCGGCCGTAACCCGAGCGTTTAATCCCGCCGAACGGCACGCGCGGGTCGGAGGCGACCATTGCGTTGACGAACACTGCGCCGGCATCGATCCGCCGCGCAAGCGTCCGGCCGCGGTCGGTATCGGCTGTCCAGATCGAGGCGCCGAGCCCAAAGCTCGTCCGATTGGCGAGCGCGATCGCTTCGTCGGTATCGACGGCGCGGACGATCGCGGCGGCGGGGCCAAAAGTTTCCTCGTCGAACGCCGCCATGCCGGGCGCGACATGGTCGAGCAGGGTCGCGGGATAATAATAGCCCGCACCATTCGGAATCGTGCCCCCGGCGCGGAGCTTCGCGCCCGAGGCGATGCTGCGCTGGACCTGGCCGTCGATTGCCGCCCGCAAATTGCCGCGTGCGAGTGGACCAAGGGTGGTCGCGGCGTCGCGCGGATCGCCCAGTTTCAGCTCGGCGATGCCGGCGAGGAAGCGGTCGGCAAAAGCGTCGGCGACGCTCACCTCGACGATGAAACGCTTGGCGTTGACGCAGCTTTGCCCGGCGTTGGTGAAACGCGCGGTCACTGCGATGCGCGCGGCGCGGTCGAGGTCGGCGTCGGCAAGCACAATGAACGGGTCGGAGCCGCCGAGTTCGAGCACCTGCTTCTTGAGCGCGGCGCCGGCCTGTCCGGCGACGATCGCGCCGACTTCGGTCGATCCGGTCAGCGTGACCCCGGCGATGCGCGGGTCGGCGATGATGCCGGCGACCGCGGCGGGCTCGACGAACAGATTGGCGAACAGTCCTTCGGGAAAGCCTGCTTCGCTCACAAGTCGCTCGAGCGCGAGCGCCGATTGCGGGACGTTGGCGGCATGTTTCAGTATCGCGCCATTGCCCGCGGCGAGTGCGGGCGCGAGGAAGCGCACAACCTGCCAGAGTGGATAATTCCATGGCATGATCGCAAGGATGACGCCGAGCGGCTCGAAGGCAAGGGTGGCGCCGGGGACTGCGGCGACCGGCGCATTGGCAAGCATCGCGGGAGCATGTTCGGCGTAGAAGTCGCAATTGAGGGCGCATTTCTCGACCTCGGCGCTCGCTTCGCCGATCGGCTTGCCCATTTCATTCGTGATCAGCGCGGCGAACGTTTCCTTTTCGGCGCGAAGGAGCGCGGCGAGGCGGGGGAGCAGCGCCGCGCGCTCTTCGGCGGGCTGCCACCGCCACGCCGCCTGCGCGCGCGCGGCGCATTCGAGCCGGGCGTCGATTTCGGCAGGGTTGTGGACGTCGAAGCGCGCCAGCGTTTCGCCGGTTGCGGGGTCGATCGTCGCGATCATAGCGCCGCGATCACCGCATCGGTGAAGCCGCGCGTGTCGAGCGGACCGCCGATGTCGTGGGTGCGCGTCGCCGGGTTCGCGAGCGCGGTCTCGACCGCCGCCTCGATCCGCCGCGCGACATCGCCGAGCGCCGCGTCGCCGCGCTTGCGGCCGAGCCAGTCGAACAGCATCGCGGCCGACAGGATCAGCGACGTGGGATTGGCGATGCCCTGGCCCGCGATGTCGGGCGCCGAGCCATGTTGTGCCTGCGCGACGCAGATTTCGTCGCCCGCGTTGATCGACCCGCCAAGGCCTAGACTGCCGCTTAATTCCGACGCCTCGTCGGACAGAATATCGCCGAACATATTCGTGGTGACGATGACGTCGAAGCGATCGGGGCTGCGGATCAGCAACGCAGCGGCGGCGTCGACAATCACCTCGTCGAGCGCGACGCCCGGGAAGTCAGCTGCCACTGCCCGCACTTCGCGCAAGAACAGCCCGTCGGTCAGCTTGAGGACGTTCGCCTTGTGCACCGCGGTCACCTTGCGGTGGCGTTCGGCGGCAAGCTCGAACGCGGCGCGTGCGACGCGGCGTACCGCGGGCGCCGTGATCTTGCGGATCGCAAAGGCGCTGTCGGCGTCGGGCATGAACTCGCCCGGCCCCATGTGCATCGACCGGTCGGCGTAGAAGCCCTCGGTATTTTCGCGCACGATGACGAGATCCATCGGCTTGCGCAGGATCGACAGCCCGTCGCGGGCGCGGCACGGGCGGATGTTGGCAAAGAGGTTGAAGTGGGTGCGCAGCTTCGCTGACGGATTGGGCTGCCCCGCAGGATAGTCATAGTGCGAGACGGGGCCGAGGATCACACCGTCCGCGCCCGGGATCGCATCGAGCACGGCGTCGGGAAGCGTACTGCCCTTTGCCGCAAGACTGGCAAGGCCGATGTCCATCGTTTCGAAGCGGATCGCGTCGCCGCCGGCGGCGCGGGCTACGGCGAGTGTGGCTTCGGTGATTTCGGGACCGATGCCGTCGCCGGGAAGTGTGAGGATATGGGTCATAAGCGCCTGTTGCACCTCTTTGGCTGTCATGTCGCTGACACGATCGCTGAATTTTACTTGCAGATTGCATTTTGTCGATTCAAGTATCTCGGGATGACCGACCGTTTAGCTGATCGCATCGCGCGCCAGATTGGCGAGCATATTCGCACCGAAAAACTGGTGGAGGGCGACCATCTGGCGGCGCAGGCGCTTGCCGACCGCTTCCGCGTTTCGCGCGCGCCGGTGACCGCCGCATTGAAAGCGCTGGCGGCGGAAGGCGTCGTCGAGGCGCGGCCGAATCGCGGCTTTTTTGTGCGACGGGCGCCGACGGCCGAGGCTGAAGCCGAAGAGACTGACGATCCGCTCTATAGTGCGATCGTGGAGGCGCGTTTGTCGGGCGACTTAACGGAGCGGACGAGCGAGAATGAAATGATGCGCCGTTTCGGTGCGACCCGCGTTCGGCTTCAGCGCGTTCTCACGCAGATTACCGAGGAGGGCTGGGTCGAACGGCTACCCGGCCATGGCTGGCTGTTCCTCGCGACATTGCATTCGACGGCCGCCTATCAGCAGGCCTACCGGTTCCGCGCGACGATCGAAACCGAGGCGCTGCTCCAACCCGATTACCGCTTCGTACCGGCTGAACTTGAGCAGCTGCGCGCCGAACAAGAGGCCCTTCTGGCGGGCGGGATCGGCAGCCTGCCGCGAACCGGGCTGTTCGAAATCAATGCGGGATTTCACGAGGCGCTGGTTGCCTGGTCCGGCAACCGATTCTTCCTCGATGCGATCAAGCGCGTGAACCGGCTGCGGCGACTGATCGAGTTTCGCGCGACGGCCGATCGCAGCCGCCTCGACCAGCAGTGCCGCGAACACCTGGCGCTGCTCGAACTGATCGAGCGCGGTGACATGCTGCTCGCCGCCGATTTCCTGCGCCGTCACATCGGGCAGGCGCTGGAGCAAAAGGCGAACGTCATCGAATAATTGCATTTTGAATTGACAAACAACATATTTTGGCCGAGCGAGTTCGTCGAATGGAATGAGGCTTGGCATGATTCTCGACACCGCGGGGCAGCGGCTCCGCATCATCGATCTTCCCGCCCGGTTGGGTGCGCGTCTGGCAAAGATGCCGGTGATCCATCGGCTGGTGGCGGAAAACTTGTTGCGTGCCGGCGGCGGCGATGGCGCGGCGGCGTTCGCGGCGTGGATCGACAGCGGGCAGGACGACGTCGAGCTGCCCTTCCACCCCGGCCGCATCATGATGCACGACACGACCTGTGTTCCCGCGCTCGTCGACCTCGCCGCGGCGCGCGACGTGCTCGCGGCGCTGGGCGGCGATCCGGCGCAGATCGATCCCGTGGTGCCCGTCGACGTATCGACCGACCATTCGCTCGCGGTCGATCATTTTGGTGAGCCCGACGCGGCGCGGCTCAATATGGCGCGCGAGCGCGAACGCAACGCCGAACGGCTGCGGCTGATGAAATGGGCGAGCGGCGCGTTCGAAAAGCTGACCGTTCATCCGCCCGGCACCGGCATCATGCACACGCTGAACCTCGAACGGCTCGCAAGCGTGGTGCGCGTCGAACGGCGCGACGGTGCGGACTGGGCGGTCCCCGACACGTTGATCGGCACCGACAGCCACACCCCGATGGTGAATGGCATCGGTGTGCTCGGCTGGGGTGTCGGCGGGCTCGAGGCCGAAGCGGCGATGCTAGGGTTACCCGTCGTTCTGCGCGTGCCCGATGTCGTCGGCGTGCGGCTGGTCGGCGAAATGCCGGCCGACGTATTCGGTGCCGACCTGGCGTTGCTCGTGACGCAAAGGCTGCGCGCGCACGGCGTCGCGGGGCGGTTCGTCGAATATTTCGGCCCGGGTGTCGGCGCACTGTCGGCCGATACGCGCGCTGCAGTCGCCAATATGGCGCCCGAATATGGCGCGACGACCGGCTTCTTTCCGGTCGATGCGCGAACGATCGCCTATCTGCGCGAAACCGGCCGCCCGGGGGACGCCCTTGCGCTGGTCGAGGATTATTGCCGCCGGCAGGGACTCTGGTTCGATCCCGACGCCGAGCCCGAATATGCAGAGGTACTGACGATCGATCTCGCGGACGTCGCGCGGGCCGCTGCCGGGCCATCGCGTCCGCAGGATTTGCGCGCGGCAGGTGACACGGCGGCCCATATTACCGCGGGTATTGCCGCGGGCGATGTCCCCGCGGGCGCGATCGCGATCGCGGCGATTACCAGCTGCACCAACACCAGCGATCCGCGGATGCTCGTCGCCGCGGGGCTGCTCGCGCGCAATGCGATCGCGGCCGGGCTGACGGTGCCCGGTTGGGTGAAGACCTCGCTCGCGCCGGGGTCGCCCGCCGCCGAGGCGCTGATGCGCCGCGCCGGGCTGATGGAACCGCTCGAAGAGCTGGGTTTCGGGATCGTCGGGGTCGGCTGCACGACCTGCATCGGCAATTCGGGGCCGCTCGTGCCCAAGATGTATGAGGCGATTGCCGGGGGCGTCGTGCCGGTCGCCGTGCTCTCGGGCAATCGCAACTTCCCGGGGCGCGTCCATCCGGAGGTTCGTGAAAGCTTCCTCCTGTCACCGCCGATGGTCGTCGCCTTTGCGATCGCCGGCGACGCGGCGCGCGACATCTTGCGCGACCCGATCGGCCATCGCGGCGACGGCGCACCGGTCACGCTCGACACAATCTGGCCCGATGCGGCTGAGATCGACCGCCTGCTCGCGGCTGCGCGCGCGCCGGGCGACGTGCAGCTTCGCTATGACGCCGCCGAAGCAAATCCGGCGTGGGCGGCGCTCGATGCGCCCGACAGCGCGCTCTTCCCGTGGGATGCGGGCTCGACTTATCTGCGTCCGCCACCCTTCGTTCGCCCCGACGCGCGGCCAGCGCTGGACGGCGCCGTCGCGCGTCCACTTCTGGTGCTCGGCGACGATATCACGACCGATCATATTTCGCCGGCGGGCGCGATCCCGGCCAGCGCCCCCGCTGCACGCTATCTGATCGAGCGCGGCGAGACGTCGGGCGACCTCAATGTCTTTGCCGCGCGCCGCGGCAATTGGGAGGCGATGGTGCGCGGGCTGTTCACCAATCCCTCGGTCGACAATCTGCTGCGGCCGGGGGTCGCCCCCGGCCGGACGGTTCACGCGCCGAGCGGAGCAGATATGACCCTGTGGGACGCGGCCGAACGCTACGCCGCCGAAGGTGTGCCGCTGGTGATCGTCGCGGGCGACCGCTACGGTACCGGATCGTCGCGCGACTGGGCGGCCAAGGGCCCCCAATTGCTGGGTGTACGCGCAGTGATCGCATCGAGCTTCGAGCGCATCCATCGCAGCAACCTGATCAACATGGCGGTCTTGCCGCTGACCGTTGCGCGCGCGGACGCGCTCGCATTGCGGACGCTTTCGTCGGACGCGCTGATCTGCTTCCCCCAGACCGTGACGCTGGACCCCGGTGCACTCGTCACGCTGCGCATCGAGGATCGGGGCGAGGTTCGGGACTATGCCGCACGCCTCGCGGCCGATACTCAGGCCGAATGCGAGATTTTGGCGCGGGGCGGAATGCTCCCTGCGCTGTTGCAACACCTGCTTGGCGAAGTGGGGGAGAAAGTCGCATGAGGAATATCCTGTCCATCGCCGCGCTGCTGCTCGCTGCGCCCGCTGTCGCACAGCAGCCCGTCGAGGCCGAAATCTCGGAAAAGAGTGCGCGCGAGGACGTTTTTCCGCAGGCGGAGGTGGCCTTTCCCGGCGACGTGGTCGCCTATCCGCAGGTCGAGATTTCTAACCTCGACGGCTTCCGCCCCGCGCGCATGGACATCTATGCGCCGCGCGATCGCAGCAAGATGCGCCCCGCGATCCTGTGGGTCCATGGCGGCGGGTGGAGCCGCGGCGACGCACGGACGTCGGGCGCCTATGCGAACTGGCCGGCGGTGCTCGCCTCGCTTGCAGCGAGGGGCTTCATCGTCGCTTCGCTCGACTACCGGCTGAGCGGCGAAGCGCGCTTTCCAGCGCAGATCCAGGATGTGAAGGCGGCGATCCGCCACCTTCGTATGCAGGGCGGCGCGCTCGGGATCGATACCTCGCGCGTTTATCTGTGGGGCGGTTCGGCGGGCGGCCATCTCGCCTCGCTCGCGGCGGTGACCTGCGGCGCCGCCGAATATGATCCGCAGCCCTCGACCGGCCGGCTTTCGCGGAGCCAGATCAACGCGCTGAAAGGCGCCAAGGCGCCGCCGGTCGACGATTGCGTGCAGGGTGCTGCGCTCTGGTACGGCGTCTTCGATCTCGAGCATGTGCCCAGCGTCGATGTCGCGGGCCTGCTCGGCTGCGATCCCGCGGCATGTCGCGGCATCGCGCGCGCGGCGAGCCCACTTTATCGCATCGGCAAGAAAGCGCCGCCGATGCTGCTGATCCACGGGACGAAGGACGAAACGGTCGACGTGTCGCAATCGAAAGCGATGGCGGCGGCGCTGCAGGGAGCGGGTGCCAAGGCCGAACTGCTGCTCATCCCCGACGTCGATCATGGCCTGACGGGGAGCACGCCCGACATCACGCGCGAGGCCAATCTGCTCGCGCTCGGCCGGACTTTCGCCTTTTTCGAGTCACTTGCAGACGGGCGCTGAGAAGCTCTCTTCCATCCGCGCGAGGCGCATCAGCAGCAGCGCCGACAGCTTGGTGCGCTCGACGAGCGAATCGACGATCATGAATTCGCGGTCCGAATGGATCGCGCCGCCGCGCACGCCGAGTGTATCGACCACCGCAAGCCCGTGCGCGGCGAGATTATTGCCGTCGCACGCGCCGCCCGTCGCTTGCCAAGCGATGTCGAGGTCAAGCGCGGCGCCGCAGTCACGGACGAGATCGAACAGGCGTTGCTGAAGCGCGTCCATCGGCTTGGGCGGGCGCTGGACCCCGCCATGGAGCGTGATTTCGACATCGTGTCGCGCAGCGATTTCGGCGACCAGCTTGTTCAGCGTGTCGAGCAGCCACGGCTGGTCGGCGGGGTCGGCGAGGCGGACGTTGAATCGCAGCACCGCGCGGTCGAGGACGATATTCTCTGGGCCGCCGCCGTCGATGCGCGCCGGGTTGGCGGTGAGGTCGGGCCGCGCGTCGGTCAGCGCGGCGATACGGCCCGCAAGTTCCGCCGCGGCGACGATCGCATTGCGGCCGTCCTGCGGGTTGCGCCCGGCATGCGCGGCGCGGCCCATGATCGCGGCGGCGAAATTGGCGCAGCCCTTGCGCGCGCCGGCAAGCACGCCTTCGGGCGTCGCTGATGGTTCGTAGGCCAAACCGACGGTGCAGCGCTGCGCGACTTCGGCGAGCAAGGACTCGGACCCGACCGACGAGACTTCCTCGTCGGCGTTGACGATAATCTCGACGCCGAGGCGGTCGGCGAGTGAAGTCTGCGACAGCGCCTCGATCGCGGTCAACATCACGATGATGCCGCCCTTCATGTCGGCGACGCCGGGACCGCGCACGGTCTTGTCGTCGATCCAGCCGGGAGTCTGGAAGGGATGATCGATGCCGAACACCGTATCCATATGGCCGACGAGCAGCACGCGGTTCGCGGCGCCCGCGGCGTCACGGCGGAAATGCAGGTTGCGACCGTGTTGCACGGGCTGCAAATCGCCGCGGGCATCGGGATAGGCGAAGGGCGCGGGGTCGCGAAGGTCGATCGTCCCGCCCAGCCGGTCCATCTCGCCGCCGATCAGTTCGGCCATATGGCCCAGCCCGGCGAGATTGAAGCTCCCCGAATTGATCGCCGACCAGGCGAGCGTGCGTTCGAGCAGCGCCGGACCTATCGTATCGATCCAGGCGAGGGCGTCCGCTTCGTCGCGGCTGATGTCGGTGATCGTCATGAGATGACCCTATTTTCGGCCGCTTTCATCCCGCTGTCGCGACAGCGACAGGACAGAATTGCGTCCCTAGATGAAGGGGAAGGGAATGAAGATGAGCAAAGCTTTGGATCGTGCGGTGGGCACCATCGCTTTCGGCGCCGACGTGGCGGGTTATGCGGCGGGACGGCTCGACTATCCGGGCGAATTGTTCGCCATCCTCGCCGAACGCGGCGGCCTGGCGCCGGCGGTGCACGTGCTCGAAATCGGGCCGGGCACGGGGCAGGCGACGCGCGAACTGCTCGATGCCGGCGCGGCGCGTGTCGTGGCGGTCGAGCCCGACCCCGAACTGTCCGCGCATTTGCGCGCGTGGGGTGAGGCGCGGCTCGATGTTGCGAACATGCCCTTTGGACCCGCTGTTCAGGGCGATCGCAGCTTCGACCTTATCGTTGCCGCGACCGCGTTCCACTGGCTCGAGGCCGGACCGGCGCTCGGTGACGTGCGGCGGCTGCTGAAACCCGGCGGCGGTTTTGCGATGTGGTGGAACGTCTTTTGCGAACCGGGCGAAGACCGTTTGTTCGACGCCTTGTTCGACGGGTTGGCGCGTCCGCCGTCGATGCTGTCGGACCAGCATTATTCGCTCGATGCCGCCGCGCGTACCGCTGACCTTGCCGCGGCCGGGCTGACCCGGATCGAGCATGTCATGCTGGAGCGCCGTATCGCGATGACGCCCGCGTCGCTGCGCGCTCTTTTTGCCACATTCTCGGCCGTGCGGCAGTTGCCGCAGGAACAGCGCGAGGCGCGGCTTGACGCGGTCGAAGCGCAGGCGCTGCGCGAACGCGGCGAGCGGTTCGACCGTGTCTTCCAGACGCCGCTGTACATCGCGCGCTCGCCCGGCTGAGCCGCTCAGGAAATAGTCCGCAAGAACAGGTCGAGCGCGATGTTGCGCCCGCACAGCACGACCGCGACCTTGCGCCCGCGATATTTTGCGGCCTGCTGGACGAGCCCCGCAAAGGCCACGCCAGCGGCCCCCTCGATCATCCAGCGTTCGGTTTCGGCAATCCGCTTCATTGCTGCGGCGATTTCGGCCTCGTCGACGACGATCCGCGTGTCTATCGCCTTCTGGCACGCGGGGAAGGTGATCGAACCGGGCTCGATCGCGCCAAGCGTGCCGTCGGAAAGCGTCGGATATTCCTGCGTCGGGACGATCTCGCCCGCTTCCAGCGCGCGCAGCATGCAGAGCGAGGCTTCGGGCCATACACCGACGACGTCTATATCGGGACGCAGCGCGTGGAGCGCGGTCCCGGCGCCGCCCATCAACCCGCCCGCGCCGACCGCGATGAACACTGCGTCGAGATCGGGATCCTGTTCGGCGATTTCGATGCCGATCGTGCCCTGGCCGGCCATCACCGCGGGATCGTTATACGGGGAGATATAGGTGCGGCCTTGTTCCTCACCGGCCCGCCGCGCCGCGAGTTCGGCGTCACCCGCGGAGCCGTCGATCACCACGACCTCGGCGCCGAGCGCCTTGATGCCGTCGACCTTCATCTGCAGCGCGTCATTGCCGACATAGACGGTGACCGGAACCCCGGAGAGCGCGCCCGCGCGCGCGACCGCCATGCCGTGATTGCCCGTCGATGCGGTCAGCACGCCGCGCCGCCGTGCCTCGTCGTCCAGCGTTCGGACCTTGTTCGTCGCGCCGCGGATCTTGAAGGATCCGGTGGGCTGATGGAAATCGAGCTTGAACGACACGTCGCAGCCGAGCAGTTTCGACAGGACCGGGCTCGGCTCCAGCGGCGTGACCGAAACCTGCGGCCGGATCGCGACGTGCGCCTCGCGAATCTGATCGAAAAAGGGGTCCATGCTGCGCTCCATCATTCCATTGCGTGATGGAACGGGCGTGCCCGTTTCCGCGCCGCCGGGCCATCCCCCCTTGGAGGGGTCAGTTGGCGCGGCGGTTCCACGCGAACAGCTCGGCGAGCGAGCCGACCCGCAGCTTGCGGAAAACCTGCTTGCGATGATCCTTGACCGTGTGGCGGCTGATCCCGAGCCGCAATGCGATGGCTTCGCTCGAACAGCCCGCGACCATCAACTCATAGACTTCGCATTCGCGCGCCGACAGAGCTCCGAGAGTGGCGGTGGGTAGGGAAAAGCGACCATGACGCCCGAAGGCAGCAGTTACCGGCCCCGACAGCTCGCCCAGCGCCCGCAACTCGCCAGAAGACAGCGGAGCGCGTGCGCGTTCGCGATAGAAGCTGAGTTCGACGACACCGTCCCACGCCGCGACATAGAGCCCGATTTCCTCGCAGCGTTCGGGCCAGGCGAGCGTGCGGAAGCCCATTTCCTCCTCGGCGGTCCAGACCAGATAGGTATCGGAGCGACTTCCGCCATCGATCGCGAAATCGCTTGCGCGCACCGCACCCAGCTTCGGCACAGGATGAACCATCGGGCTCATGCCATGTGTATGATCGACATAGTTGGCGAGGCCTTGCCCGAAGCCCGCGGGCGCGAAGCCGTCGAAGAGTAGTTCGGCGCGGGCGTCGGCGCGGTGAAGGACGGCGGCCACGAGGTCGAAGCCGATCGCCACGCGCAGGCTCTCGGCGGTGGCAGCCATAAAGCCGTCTTCGCCGATCGCGCCGATCATGTCGGTCAGTGCGGATTGCATCGTCACGGCCTCATCCCTCCGTCGGGGGATAGACTATCGCGCGAAAGCTGACACGAACTTGTCGCGTAACAGCAGGAAGGATGCCATGCGGATCGTCGAATTGCCTGAGATACTGGACGCGCTGGATGAGGATGCGGCGCTCGCAGCCGTTGAGGACGGATTTCGCCGCCTCCATCGCGGCAATGTTCAACTCGCCGAGGTCGCGCATCTCAACTTCGATAACCCGCCCGGCGACTGCCATGTAAAGGGCGGCTACATGACCGGTGACGACGTCTTCGTCTTCAAGTTCGCGACGAGCTTCTATCGGAATCCCGAACGGGGGCTGTCGTCGAGTAACGGCTGCATGATCGTCGTCAGCGCGAAGACCGGCGAACAGCTCGCGATGCTCAAGGATCAGGGCGTGCTCACCGATACGCGCACCGCGATGGCGGGCGCGCTCGCTGCGCGCGCGATCCTCCGGCAGGGATCGAAGACGCTCGGTATCGTGGGCACGGGCATCCAGGCAAAGATGCAGGGCGAAATGATCGCGCGTCTGCTCGGCCTCGACGACATCCTTGTCTATGGCCGCAGCGCCGACAAGGCAGCCGCATTGGCCGACGAACTGGGCGGGGCGGCGGTCGAGCTGGCCGAGCTGTGCGCCCGCGCGGATCTGATCGTTACGACGACGCCATCGACCGCGCCGGTGCTAACCGCCGATATGGTGCGGCCGGGAACGCGGATCGTCGCGGTCGGCGCCGACACGCCGGGCAAGCAGGAACTCGAAACCGCGCTGACCGCTAGGGCGCGGCTGATCGTCGATTCGTCTGTGCAGTGCGCGCATCATGGCGAAGCGGGCTGGCCGATCCGGGCGGAGCTGACTGCGATGGACTCGCTCGTCGAGCTCGGCGCGCTGCTCGAAAATTCGATCGATTTCGCCGACGACGACATCGTCATCGCTGACCTCACGGGCGTCGCGGTTCAGGACATCGCGATCGCGAAGACGGTGTGGGAACGGCTGGCGAACTGAGACGCGCAACAAAAAGGGCGGCCGATCCGGACTGGATCGCCCGCCCCATTTTACGCCCGCTATGTCAGCCGCGCAGTGCCGCCGAGATGGCGACAAGGCCCGCTTCCATTTCCTCGCGTGTCGGCCAGCCGTAACCCAAACGGAAATAGGTGTCGGGCAGGTCG
>NZ_JBOHHT010000013.1:0-19272 GCF_050725655.1 Sphingopyxis sp.
GCCTTGCTCGCCGCGCTGCCGACGGCATCGTTCAGAACATTGCCGAGGATGTTGCGGCCGATACTGCTGCCCTTCTTGCCCTTGGGACAGCCGCCATTGCCTTCTTCGCTGGGTTTCGGTGCCGGAGTCGTCACCTTGCGGAGCAGGCTGCCGAACTGCGCGTGCGCCGGTGCAACGGCGAGCAGGCAGGCCGCGAGTACAGCCGGAGCAGCCAATATTTTACGCATCATCGAATCCACCCTCATGGCGCCCGGAACCGGGCAATCATGCGACCCCTGTAACGGTCGTTCATGCCATCCGCTGTGATTTTCATCAACTCTGCAACTTATGTCATCCAGACAGGTTGAATTAGGGCTGAATATGTCACAGTAACGCCGCCATGCTCTCGCAAAAAACCCGCTACACGATCCGCGCGTTCCAGCATCTTGCCGACCATTGGGGCAAGGGGCAGGTGCAGCTTGCGGATATTGCGGAGGCGCAGAACATTCCGCCCAAATTCCTGACGGTGATCCTGTCCGAAATGGCGCGCGAAGGATTGCTGATTTCGCAGCGCGGCCGCGACGGCGGCTACCAGCTTGCCCTCCCCCCGATCGACATCAGCTATGGCGACCTTGTCCGGCTGACGCGCGGTTCGCTCGCGCTCGTCCCCTGCGCCGCGCGCAACGCGCACGAACATTGCAAGAATTGCCTGCCCGAATCCGAATGCCGGCTGCGCAGCCTGATGCTCAAGGTCCGCGACGACACCGCGTCGATCCTCGACCGCATCACGCTCGCCGACCCGATCGCGCTGGAACCCGTGTTCGAGAAGGAAGAGGCGGCCGAATAGCAACGGCCCGCCGCACAACAAAAAAAGCCCGCTTTCGCGGGCCTTTTTTTGTAAATGGTGGAGCCTAGCGGGATCGAACCGCTGACCTCCTGCATGCCATGCAGGCGCTCTCCCAGCTGAGCTAAGGCCCCGTGCCATTTCGCGGATCGCCGTGGCCAATATTCCTGGCTGCTGCGATCGGGAGGCCGCCTTTACCAGTGCAGGCGACCGATGCAAGGGGCCAAATGCATCATCCGATGCTTTTTTGGCCCCCCGCAAGAATTATCAGGTTTCGACGTCGTCGTCGTCGGCGGTCGCGACGCCCAGATCGTCATCGCCGCCGAGGTCGACATCATTGTCGGGCGAATCGCTGTCCTCGTCGACATCGACATCCAGATCCAGATCGTCGTCCGCAACGACCTCTTCCTTGACGACCTTGCCGGGCTTTTCGATCTGCTCGAACGGCATCGGCTGTTTCGATTTCAGCACCGATTCCGGGATCCAGTTGTAACCGCAATTGATGCAGTTGATCGGATCGTCCTTGGTCAAATCATAGAATCGGGTGGCGCATTTCGGGCAGCTACGCTTCGTGCCCCATTCAGCCTTTATCATATATGCCTCGTAACCTTCTGGAAAGAGATAAGAATTTCGGGAAAGCGACGACTGCCTGTGCGGCATCCATCAAATCGGCGTGCGCCTTGCCAGATTGCAAGGCCGCTGTCAAAAGCCGCACGCCATGACCGATCAAACCGCCACGCCGCGCAGCTTTTCCGCTTCCGTTCCGCTCAAAGGTAGGATCGCGATTCCGGGTGACAAGAGCATCTCGCATCGCTCGCTGATGCTCTCCGCGCTCGCGGTCGGGGAAAGCCGTGTCACTGGCCTGCTCGAAGGGCATGACGTGCTCGCCACCGCCGCCGCGATGCGCGCGATGGGCGCGACGATCGAACGCACGGACGACGGCGAATGGCGCATCCACGGCGTCGGCGTCGGCGGACTGCTCCAGCCGCGCGAAGCGCTCGACATGGGGAACAGCGGCACCTCGACCCGCCTGCTCATGGGCCTTGTCGCGAGCCATCCGATCACCACGACCTTTATCGGCGATGCCAGCCTGTCGGGCCGCCCGATGGGCCGCGTCATCGACCCGCTGAGTCAGATGGGCGCCGATATCAGCGCCTCTCCCGGGGGCCGGCTGCCGCTGATGATGCGCGGCCTCGCGCCCGCCATCCCCCTCGCCTACCGCCTGCCCGTCGCCTCGGCGCAGGTGAAGAGCGCGATCTTGCTCGCCGGCCTCAACACGCCGGGCATCACCGAAGTGATCGAACCCGTGCCCACCCGCGACCATAGCGAACGCATGCTGCGCGGCTTCGGCGCCGACCTGACCGTCGAATTGGGCGCCGACGGCACGCGCCACATTCGCATCGTTGGCGAGGCCGAGCTGAAGCCGCAGACGATCACGGTCCCCGGCGATCCCTCGTCGGCCGCCTTCTTCATCGTCGCGGCGCTGCTCGTTCCGGGTTCGGACATCGTCGTCGCCAATGTCGGCCTCAACCCGACGCGCGCGGGTCTGGTCGACATACTCCGGCATATGGGCGGCGACATCGAGCTGCAGAACGCGCGCGAAGTCGGCGGCGAACCCGTCGCCGACCTGCGCGTCCGCCACAGCCTGCTCAAGGGCATCGACGTCGATCCGGCGGTCGCGCCGAGCATGATCGACGAATTTCCGATCCTCTTCGTCGCCGCCGCGCTCGCCGAGGGCCGCACGGTCACGACCGGGCTCGACGAGCTGCGCGTCAAGGAAAGCGACCGTATCGCGGTGATGGCGACCGGCCTCAAGGCCATCGGCGCGCGCATCCACGAAACCGGGGACGGGCTGATCATCGACGGCACCGGCGGCGACCCGCTTCCCGGCGGCGCCACCATCGCCGGCCATCTAGACCACCGCATCTGCATGAGCTTCGCCGTCGCCGGTCTCGCCAGCAAGGCGCCGGTGACGATCGACGACATCGCCCCCGTCGCGACCAGCTTTCCCAATTTCGAGGAACTGCTCGCCGGGCTTCAGCAATGATCATCGCCGTCGACGGCCCCACCGCGTCGGGCAAGGGCACCCTCGCCCGCCAGCTCGCCGAGCATTTCGGCTTGCCTGTGCTCGACACCGGGCTGCTCTATCGCGCGGTCGGTTATCAGACGCAGCTCAACCATGGCGATGCCGACAACGCCGCCGACGCGCTCGCTGCGTGCGATTTTCCGGACAGCCTGCTGGACGATCCGGCGCTGCGTTATGAAACCACGGGCGGGCTCGCCAGCCGCGTGTCGATCCATCCGCGGGTCCGCGCCGCGCTATTCCAGCGGCAGGTCGATTTCGCCAACCAGCCTGGCGGCGCGGTGCTCGACGGGCGCGATATCGGCACCGTCATCGCGCCGCACGCCGATGCCAAGCTGTTCGTCACCGCCAGTCCCGAGGAGCGCGCGCGCCGCCGCCATGTGGAAATGCGCGGACGCGGCGTCGACGTGACTTATGACGCCGTACTCGCCGACGTTCACGCCCGCGACGCGCGCGACACCGGCCGCGCCGACGCCCCGCTGGTCCGGGCAGCCGACGCCATGCTGCTCGACAACAGCGACATGGACAAGGACGCCGCGCTCGCCGCCGCGATTGCCTTCGTCGAAGAACGCCGGACGAGCCGCGGCTAGAACCGGCTTTCCGCCTTGCTTTCGCGGGGACTGCGGCCTATATGCGCCCCGTCCGACGGGCTTTATTGCAGGTCGAGGCATGGACAGACCGCCGCTCGAACCGAGCGTCGGGCGTGATGGGACGCACCCGTCGCGCCCTTTTTGCTTTGCCCATGGCTTGCCGGTGAACGGTTCGAAGGATGCTGTCCCTGCATCCGGCAGGCATGGCATATCGGCCATTAAGACCAGCGGAACCAACCGCTTGGCCGGAACAAATGAAGTAAGGATAATATCTCTATGGCCACTACGGCTTTCCCGACGCGCGACGATTTCGCCGCGATGCTCGACGAATCGCTTGGTGGTGCCGACGGCGGCTTTGAAGGCCGCGTCGTCAAGGGCACCGTGACCGCGATTGAAAACGACCTGGCAGTGATCGACATCGGTTTGAAGAGCGAAGGCCGCGTGCCGCTTCGCGAATTCGCGATGCCGGGCCAGAAGGCCGACATCAACGTCGGTGACGAAGTCGAAGTCTATGTCGACCGCGTCGAAAACGCCAATGGCGAAACCATGCTGTCGCGCGACCGTGCTCGCCGCGAAGCCGCCTGGGACCGCCTCGAAGAAGAATTCAACAAGGAAGCCCGCGTCGAAGGCGTCATCTTCGGCCGCGTCAAGGGCGGCTTCACCGTCGACCTCGGCGGCGCCGTGGCGTTCCTTCCCGGTTCGCAGGTCGACATCCGCCCGGTGCGCGACGTCGGCCCGCTCATGGACCTGCCGCAGCCCTTCCAGATCCTCAAGATGGATCGCCGCCGCGGCAACATCGTCGTGTCGCGCCGCGCCATCCTCGAAGAAACGCGCGCCGAACAGCGCTCGGGCCTGATCCAGAACCTGGAAGAAGGTCAGATCATCGAAGGCGCCGTCAAGAACATCACCGATTATGGTGCGTTCGTCGACCTCGGCGGCATCGACGGCCTGCTCCATGTCACCGACATGAGCTACAAGCGCGTCAACCACCCGAGCGAAGTCATCAACATCGGTGACAATGTCCGCGTCCAGATCATCCGCATCAACCGCGACACGCAGCGCATCAGCCTCGGCATGAAGCAGCTCGAAAGCGATCCGTGGGAAGGCGTCGCCGCCAAGTACCCCGTCGGTGCGAAGCTGTCGGGTGTCGTCACGAACATCACCGATTACGGTGCATTCGTCGAACTCGAAGCCGGCATCGAAGGTCTGGTCCACGTCAGCGAAATGTCGTGGGTCAAAAAGAACGTCCACCCCGGCAAGATCGTTTCGACGAGCCAGGAAGTCGACGTCATCGTCCTCGAAGTCGACAGCGACAAGCGCCGCATCTCGCTGGGTCTCAAGCAGGCTCAGTCGAACCCCTGGGGCGCATTCGCCGACACCCACCCCGTGGGCTCGGTCGTCGAAGGCGAAGTCAAGAACGCGACCGAATTCGGTCTGTTCGTCGGCCTGCCGGGCGACGTCGACGGCATGGTTCACATGTCGGACATCGCCTGGGGCATCTCGGGCGAAGAAGCGCTGCACCTCCACCGCAAGGGCGAGGCCGTGCAGGTCGTCGTTCTCGACGTCGACGTCGAGAAGGAACGCATCAGCCTCGGCATCAAGCAGCTTGAAAAGGGTGCTCCGGCCGTTGGCGGCGGCAGCGCCGCTGCTGCGGGTTCGGTGAAGAAGAACGACGTCATCACCGTTACCGTCCTCGAAGTCCGCGACAACGGCCTCGAAGTTCAGGCTGGCGACGATGGCGCCACGGGCTTCATCAAGCGCGCCGACCTTGGCCGCGACCGCGACGAACAGCGCGCCGAACGTTACCAGGTCGGCCAGAAGTTCGATGCGATGGTCATCGGCTTCGACCGCTCGAAAAAGCCGAACTTCTCGGTCAAGGCGATGCAGATCGCCGAAGAGAAGGAAGCCGTCGCTCAGTACGGCTCGTCGGACTCGGGTGCCTCGCTCGGCGACATCCTCGGCGAGGCGCTGAAGGCCGGCAAGAAGGATTAATTTCCTCCTTCCGCCGTCAGGCGAAACAAAAGGCCCGCAGAGTGTCCCTCTGCGGGCCTTTTTCTTTCAGTGATATATTTTGACCGGACAGTGATTCGTGATACCTTCTCCGCGCGTTGGGAGGGGTCTCACGCAATATGGACCGGCAACGACCGGATCCCGCCTCGGCGGGAATAGCGTGACTGTATATAATAGGGGAAGCACATGATCCGGTCAGAACTGGTTCAAAAGATCGCGAGCGAAAACAGCGATTTGCGGATCGAGGAAGTCGAGCGCATCGTCGACACTTTCTTCGATTCCATCGTCGATCAGCTCGCCTCGGGCGGGCGTGTCGAACTGCGCGGCTTCGGCGCCTTCTCGACCCGGTCGCGCGAATCGCGCACCGGCCGCAACCCCCGAACGGGTGCGGCGGTCGACGTGAAGGCGAAAAGCGTGCCCTATTTCAAACCGGGCAAGGAAATGCGCGAACGTCTGAACGGCTGAGCGCGCGGCTTTTTTCCCGCCATCCCGGCAAAGCCGGGATCTCACCAACGCTTCGACGCCACGTCGATAGTGTCCGCCCCTTCGACTGCCTTGCAGGCGCACAGGACGGGCTTCGCGGGAATGAAGAGCCGTTGCTAGCCGTGCGCCGGCTCAGTTCTTGAGCCGGTATCCGGTGCGGAACATCCAGAAGATGACGCCCAGGCACAGCGCCAGGAACAGCGTCACGGCGCCCATGCTGACTTCGATCCCGACATCGCCCTTGCCGAAGAAGGTCCAGCGGAAGCCGCTGATCAGATAGACGACGGGGTTGAACAGGGTCACCGTCCGCCATGCCGCGGGCAGCATGTCGAGCGAGTAGAAAGCGCCGCCCAGAAAGGTCAGCGGATAGATGACCAGCATCGGGATGACCTGAAGCTGCTCGAAGCTCTGCGCCCAGATGCCGATGATGAAGCCGAACAGGCAAAAGGTCACCGCCATCAGGATCATGAAGGCCGCCATCAACAGCGGGTGCGCGATCTGCACGTCGACGAACAGGTGCGCGGTCGCAAAGATGATCGAACCGATGATCACCGACTTCGTCGCGGCCGCGCCGACATAGGCGATCACCGTTTCCAGCGGCGACAGCGGCGCCGACAGCATCTCATAGATCGTCCCCGTCCATTTGGGCATATAGATGCCGAACGAGGCGTTGCTGATGCTTTCGGTGAACATCGTCAGCATCATCAGCCCCGGCACGATGAACGCGCCATAGGGAACGTTGTTGACCTCGGTCATGCGGCTGCCGATCGCCGATCCGAAAACGACGAAATAAAGCGCCGTCGTGATTACCGGCAAAGCGAGGCTCGTCCAGACGGTGCGCCCGAAGCGCGCCAGTTCGAACGCATAGATTGCGCGCACACCGCGCCAGTTCGCGGTCATGCGGCTTCTCCCTTTGCACCGTTTGATTCATGGACCAGCCCGACGAAAATATCCTCGAGCGAGCTTTGCCGCGTGTGCAGATCCTTGAACTGGACCCCGATGTCGGTCATTCGCCGCAACAGCGAGGGCACCCCGGTCGCCTCGGCGCGGCTGTCGAATTCATAGACCAGCTCATTGCCCTCGCCCGCCAGCGCCAGCTTCCACTGCGCCAGCTCTTCGGGGATCGCCGTCAGCGGATCGACCAGATTGAGCGTCAGCGTCTTGCGCCCCAGCTTCTTGATCAGTTCGTCCTTCTGCTCGACCAGGATCAGCCGCCCGCCGGTGATCACCCCGACGCGGTCGGCCATCTCCTCGGCCTCCTCGATATAATGGGTGGTGAGGATGATCGTGACGCCGCGCTCGCGCAGGCCGCGCACCATGTTCCACATATCGCGGCGCAGTTCGACATCGACCCCCGCGGTCGGCTCGTCGAGGAACAGGATTTCGGGCTCGTGACTGAGCGCCTTGGCGATCATGACGCGGCGCTTCATCCCGCCCGACAATTCCATGATCTTCGATGTGCGCTTGTCCCAGAGCGACAGGTCGCGCAGCAATTGCTCGATGAACGCGGGGTCGCGCGGCTTGCCGAACAGCCCGCGCGAGAAACTCACCGTCGCCATCACGGTTTCGAACGCATCGGTGTGCAGTTCCTGCGGCACCAGCCCGATCATCGTCCGCGCGGCGCGATAATCGCGGGCGTGGTCGTGTCCGGCGACGGTCACCGTCCCCGCCGTGGCGGTCACGATTCCGCAGACGATGCTGATCAGCGTCGTCTTGCCGGCGCCGTTCGGCCCGAGCAGCGCGAAAATCTCGCCCTTGTTGATGGAGAGGTCGACATCGCGCAGTGCTGTGTGACCGCTTTTATAGGTTTTTCCGAGGCCGGAAATTTCAAGGACTGGAGTCATGCCACGCGTCTAGCCGAGCCGCCCGACGGCGTGAAGCGGCAAACAGCGCTTGACCTCCATCGGCCCATCGGCTTGACCGGCGTCGGTCATGCGGACGTGGCGAAATCGGTAGACGCAGCAGACTTAAAATCTGCCATCCTCTGGGTATGCGGGTTCAAGTCCCGCCGTCCGCACCAGCTTTGTGACAGATCGGTCCGCAAGCCGGATGCCCACTTCCGGTTTTGCCCGGCATCACTATGATGCATTTCGATGCCGCCAGAAACAGACATGCCGAAGTCCGGGGCCAAGACCCTCCTGCCAAGGATCATGATCGGCTTCGCCGTCCTGTCACTCGCCAGTTGCGGCCTGTTCGGCGAGCGCGGCCCGGTCAGGATCGCCGCCATCGGCCCGCTCAATCCCTCGGCGAACCCGGCGGCAGGCGAACTGTCGTCCGCCAACGCCGCGCTGCTCGACGCGACCTCGCAGGGGCTGGTCAGCTACGACGGCGAGGGGCAGATCGACACCGGCCTCGCCGATCGCTGGACCGTCACCACCGACGGACGCAGCTATATCTTCCGCCTGCGCGAAGCCAAATGGACCAACGGGCGCAAGGTTACGGCCGAAGATGTCGCCGCGATCCTGCGGTCCTATCTCGCCCCCGCGAGCCGCCACGTCCTGAAGAGCGATTTTCCCGAGATCGAAACGATCAAGGCGATGACCGACACCGTCATCGAAATCCGGCTCTCGGTGCCGCAGCCCGCGATCCTCGAACTGCTCGCGCAGCCCTCGATGGCGATCGTCAACAAGGGCATGGGCTGGGGACCGATGCGCGCGCGCAAGATCGGGCGCGCGGTGCTGCTCTCCCCCGTCCCCGATCCGCTCGCCGAAGATCCCGAGGCGGCCGAGGCCGCCGCGAACGATCCCGCCGCCTCGATCGAGCTTGTCGGCACGTCGCCCGCCGGGGCGCTCGCGCGGTTCAAGAACGGCTATGCCGATGGCGTCGTCGGCGGCCGTTTTTCGACCCTGCCCTATTTCGCCGCGTCGAACGTCGGCCGTTCGCGCCTTGTCGTCGATCCGGTCCCCGGCCTGTTCGGCCTGTCGTTTGTCCGGCCCGAGGGCTTCCTCGCGACCGACGCCAACCGCGACGCGCTCGTGCGCGCGATCCGGCGCGAGCGGTTGATCGAGGCGTTCGGGCTCGCCGAATGGCAGCCGCAGGTCACGCTCCGCCCAACGCTCTACGCGCGCGACGGCGGTCCCGCTCCGCTCGTCCCCGTCTGGGCCGAATATGACGAAGCGTCGCGGGTCGCGCAGGCGAAACGCGCCGTCGATGCGTGGCGCGGCGCCGGACGTGAGATCGAGCCGCTGCGCATCGCCGTCCCCGACACCCCCGGCGGCCGCATTCTGTTCGCCTATGTGTCAGCCGATTTCAAAGCGATCGGGGTGCCGAGCCAGCGCGTCCCGATGGCGGCGACCGCCGACCTCCGGCTGATCGACGAAGTCGCGCCGAACGATGATGCGCTGTGGGCGCTGCGCCGCCTCTCGTGCCGCCGCGATACGCTCTGCAACCGCGAGGCGCAGGAACTGATCGACCAGGCGACGGCCAACATCGACGCCGGCCAGCGCCGGGTGCAGGTGAGCGAGGCCGAGGCGGTGCTTGGTCGCTATGTCCCCTTCATTCCGCTCGCGACGCCGCTCCGCTGGTCGGTCGCGTCGCAGCGTCTTACCGGCCTGCGCGCCAACGGCCGCGCGCAGCACCCATTGAATCATGTGATCGCCTTACCTAACTAATACAGTGGCGCTGCACCTTTGAGCGCTTTTGAAAGGACCCAAATGGCCCCTTCGCCCCCGAATCCCGACGCGATCTTCGACGCGCTGATCGCGAATCGCAGCGACCCCGCGGCGCTGCGCAAGCGCGTCGAGACGCTCGAAATCCTGCTCGAACGCAGCTTCATCATTCCCGGCATCAACCGCCCCGTTGGCCTCGACGCGATCGTCGGCCTTGTCCCCGTGGTCGGCGACGTGATCGCCGCGACGATGGGCGCCTACCTCATCTGGGAAGCGCGCAACCTCGGCATGCCGAAATGGAAGATCTGGCGCATGGTCGGCAACCTCGGCGTCGACACCGCGCTCGGCGCGGTGCCGCTCGTCGGCGACGCCTTCGACTTCTTCTTCCGCTCCAACACGCGCAATCTCAAGATCATCAAGAAGCATCTCGACAAGCATCATCCGGGCACGATCATCATCGATCAGTGATCCCCGTCGTCATTGCGAGGAGCCGAAGGCGACGCGGCAATCCAGAGCCTGCGTAAACCGCTCTGGATTGCTTCGCTCCGCTCGCAATGACGATAGTTGCGCTCGCAACCGTCTTTCCCTCGGGTGTCTAATGCTGCTAGCACAGCGCCGCCACACCCAGGGGAGACCATCGAATGATCCGCGCCAGCCTTGCCGCGCTTGCCCTCAGCTGTTCCATCACCGCCGTCGCGGTCGCCGCGCCGCAAGATAAGGATCCCTACCTCTGGCTCGAGAATATCGAGGGCACGAAGGCACTCGACTGGGTCAAAAAGGAAAATGCGGCAACCGACAAGCTGATCACCAGCCGCCCGGGTTTCGAGGCGGACCGCAAGCGCGCGCGCGAAATCCTCGACGACGACCGCCAGATCGCCGAGCCCGGCGAAGTGATGGGCGATCGCGTAACCAATTTCTGGCGCGACGCGACCAACCCGCGCGGCATCTGGCGTCAGAGCCCGCTCGATGCCTATCTCGCCGGAAAGCCCGTCTGGACGACGCTCATCGACGTCGATGCGCTCGGCAAGACCGAGAAGCAGAGCTGGGTGTGGCACGGCGCCGACTGCCTCGCCCCCGATTACAAGCGCTGCCTCATCTCGGTGAGCCCCGGCGGCACCGATGCCGACGTCGTTCGCGAATGGGACCGCACCACCAAAAGCTTCGTCGATGGCGGCTTCACCCTGCCACAGGCGAAGAGCAGCGTGACATGGGAAGACGCCGACACCCTGCTCGTCGCGACCGACTATGGCGCGGGCAGCATGACCGCATCGGTCTATCCACGCATCGTCAAACGCTGGAAGCGCGGCACCCCGCTCGCTTCGGCCGTGACGGTCGCCGAGGGCGAGCCTGAGGACGTCGGCATGAACGTCTTCGCCTTCACCGACGGCGACAAGCGCTGGCCGATGATCAGCCGCGGCAAGACCTTCTACACCACCGACGTCAAGCTGCCGAACGTCGACGGGGCACAATATATCTCGTCGATCATTCCCGACACCGCCAGCGTGCGCGAGGTCATCGACGGCCAGCTGATCATCTTTCTCAACAAGGATTGGGCGAATATCCCCGCGGGCTCGCTCGTCTCCTTGTCGCTCGCCGACATGTCGGCCGACCGGCAGGTCCCGATCGTCACCGCGATGACGCCGACGAAGGCGCAGGCGATCGAGAATGTCTCGGCGACCGACAATATCCTGTGGGTCAAGGCGCTCGACGATGTCGAGGGCAAGCTGTTCGCGCTGCGCCGCGATCCGAAGACCGGAAACTGGAGCCAGAAGGAGGTTCCGCTCGCCGCCAACGCGACCGTCAACATCGCGGGCACGATCGGCAAGCGCGACACCATCCTCGCCACGGCCGAAACGATGCTGATGCCGCCGACGCTCTACGCGGTGTCCGAAGGCAAGGCGCCGCAAGCCGTGCAGAGCCTGCCCGCGACCTTCGACGCCAGGGATATGAGCGTCGAGAAGCGTTTCGCGACGTCGAGGGACGGCACGAAAATCCCCTATTTCCTCGCGCGCAAGAAGGGCGCGACCGGCCCCGTCCCCGCGCTCGTCCACGCCTATGGCGGCTTCCGCGCCGCGCAGACGCCCGGCTATCTCACCGGCCAGCCGTACCGCGCCGGCCCGCTCGGGCTGTTCTGGGTCGAGGACGGCAACGCCTATGTCCTCGCGGGCATCCGCGGCGGCGGCGAATATGGTCCCGCCTGGCACCAGGCGGCGCTGCGTGAGAAACGCCAGAACAGCTTCGACGATCTTCACGCGGTCGCCGAGGATCTGGTGAAGACCGGGGTCAGCGCCAAGGGCAAGATTGCGATCTCGGGCCGCTCGAACGGCGGCGTGCTCGTCGGCGCGGCGATGACGCAGCGCTCCGACCTTTACGGCGCGGTCATCTCGGGTTCGCCGATCAAGGATATGTGGCGTTACGACAAGATGCTCGCGGGCGCCTCGTGGGTGGCCGAATATGGCGACCCCGAGTTGCCCGAGGATTGGGCGTTCCTGTCGAAATATTCGCCCTATCAGGGCATCCGCAAGGGCGTGAAATACCCGCCGATCTTCCTCTACCTCTCGACCAAGGACGACCGCGTCCACCCCGGCCACGCGCGCAAATATGCCGCGCGGCTGATGGAGAACGGCAACCGCGTCTATTATCACGAATATATCGAAGGCGGCCATTCGGTCGGCGCCGACCATGCCGAGGATGCGGTGCGCGCCGCGATGCTCCACGGCTTCCTGCTGCGCGAACTGGTGGAGAAGAAATAGGCGCGTCCCCAGCCTAGCGGATCTGCCTTTTCTCCAGCTTCCGCGCCAGCGTCCGCCGGTGCATGCCCAGCCGGCGGGCGGTCTCCGAAATATTGAAATCGGTCTCGACCAAAATCTGGTGGATATGCTCCCACTCGACGGTCTTGATCGATGACGGACGGTCGCCCACCGGCGTTTCGACATTGCCCTCGGCGCGGTCGAACGCCGCCTCGATGTCGTCGGTGTTCGACGGCTTGGCGAGATAATAGGAGGCGCCGAGCTTGATCGCCTCGACCGCGGTGGCGATGCTCGCAAAGCCGGTGAGCACGACGACCCGCATCAGCGCATCGCTCGCGCGCAGCGTCTGCACGCACGCCAGCCCCGACGCGCTGCCCAGCTTCAGGTCGACCACCGCATAACCCGGCCGGAAATTCTGCAAAAGCGCGGCCATTTCTTCGGGGCTGTGCGCGACCTCCACCGCATAGCCGCGCCGTTCGAACGAGCGTTTCAGCGTCCGCGCCAACGTCTCGTCATCCTCGACGATCAGCAATTGCCGCCCGTCGTTCTTGGCCTCGCTCATGCCGTTTCTCCACCGGGCCGCGCAACCGCCGAAATCGGCAGCGTGATCCGCACCAAGGCACCGCCTGCATCGCGGTTCGCCACCGTCGCCCCGCCCCCGAGCTTGCGCAAGACGTTGACGAGCAGGAACAGCCCGAGCCCGCCGCCCGGGCGTCCCTTGGTCGAACGATAGGGCTGGCCGAAATTCGCGAGCATCTCGTCGCTGAATCCCGGGCCGCGATCGGCGATCTCGATCACCGCCATATCGCCGTCGCGCGTCGCGCTGACCCCGACCCAGTCGGGCGAGACTTCGGAGGCATTGTCCATCACATTGTCGATCACCTGGCGCAGCGCGGGGTCCGACACGATTGCGACATCGGCGCCGAAACGGTCGTTGAACTCGACCGTCCCGGGCCGCCGCAGCGCGCGCGATCCGGTGACGATGCCGGTCAGGAAGGCGCGCATCGTCGTCAGTTGCGGTGCCTCGCCGCGCGCTTCGCCCGCCGACATCAAAATGCCGCTGACGATCGCCTTGCAGCGCTGCACCGCCGCATCCATGTCGGCCAGATCCTCCTGCATCTCGCGATCCTTCGCGAGCCGCGGCGCCGCCTTCCAGTCGCCGATCAGCACCGACAATGTCGACAGCGGCGTGCCCAGTTCATGCGCCGCGCCCGACGCGAGCAGCCCCATGCGCACGATATGATCCTCTTCGGCCGCGCGCTGGCGGCTCGCCGCGAGCGCGGCGTCGCTGTCGCGCAGATTGCGGTTGATCCGCGTGACGAAGGCGACGAACAGCACCGCGATCAGCAGGAAGCAGACAAAACTGCCCTTCAGATACAGCCCCATCGGATCGTCGGCATAGGCGGGCGGCAGCACGAGCGGCGTCGGATCGATGCGCAGGGCCGCAAGCGCCGCCAATGCCGCAACGACGATCGCCCACGATGACCGCGGGGTCAGCAGGATCGCGCCGATCACGACCTGCAGCAGGAACAGCGAGGCAAAGGGATTGGCAAGCCCGCCGCTATGATGCAGCTGCCACCCGAGCGCGGCAACATCGAACAGCAGCACCGCGGTCAGCTCGGCATTGGTCACCGCGCGGCCGCGGCGAAGCAGGGCGATGCTCGCGAAGTTGATCGCGATCAGCACCATGACCGCGGCGAGCAAGGGCGCGTGCGGCAGTGCGATGCCCATCGGCCCGCTGACGATGCCGATCGTCGCCAGCTGCCCCCCGACCGCAATCCAGCGCAGCTGGATCAGCAGCGTCATATTGCGGC
Organism: Sphingopyxis sp.; assembly: GCF_050725655.1. Lineage (GTDB taxonomy): Bacteria > Pseudomonadota > Alphaproteobacteria > Sphingomonadales > Sphingomonadaceae > Sphingopyxis. The sequence continues at coordinate 14,162 of NZ_JBOHHT010000013.1, forward strand.
GGCCGGCGGGCGCCCTCGAAGGCGTGGTCGGCAGGATGGTCGGGCGGGTCATCAATCGCGGATACGCCACAGCCGCCACGCAAAAAAGAGGCTGAGCGCACAAAGCGCGAACCAGGTCAGCGCATAGACCATATGATTGTCGGGAAAGCGCACGACGGTCAGCCCGCCGACCGGATAACCGCCGGGGTTTGGCGTGGCGTCGGCATCGACGAAATAGGGCGCGGTATTGCGCAATCCCCTCGCCTTCGCGATCGCCGCGACGTCGCGCGAAAACCAGCGATCCGCCGCCGGGTCGTTCGAACGAAGAAAGGCGCCCTCGGGCTCGGTGACCCGCAGCAGCCCGGTCACCGTCACTAGCCCCGCAATATTGCCAGCCGTCCGCGCCGTCGGATTACGCCGATCCTTGGGCACGAAACCCCGATTGACGAGCAGCGTGAACCCCGGCGTTTCAAGCGGGGTCAGCACCCAATAACCGGGGCCGCGATCGGTCACGGCCTGCACCAGCGTCTCTCGATCATGGCGAAAAGTGCCTGCGGCGATGACGCGGCGATAGGCATCATCCTTCGCGTCGACGGCATTCCACGCCCCAGGCCCCGGCGCCGCGACCGGCGCCGCATGGATGCGCGCATCGACCGCCGCGACCAGCTCATGTTTCCACATGCGCCGTTCGAGCTGCCAGACGCCGAGCGCCGCGAGGCCGATCGCCGCGATCAGCGCCGCTGCGGCAAAGGCCGCGCGGCGGGTGCGTGTCACGGCACCTGACCCGTCACTTGCCCCGACGTCTGGCTCGTCGGTTCGTGCGGCATCGGCATCATGTTGGTGTTGAGGTGGTGCATCACCCACAGCGACCCCGCCAGCATGATCACGACGACGATCACGGTGAAGATCAGCGAAGTCAGCGACCAGCCGCCCTCGGCCTTCGGCGTCATATGGAGGAAGAAGACCATGTGGACGACGATCTGGACCACGGCAAAGCCCATGATGATCGCGCCCGTCGCGCCCGCGCTCAGCGGCATCGTCATCACCAGCCAGAAGGGGATGGCGGTCAGGATCACCGACAGGACAAAGCCGATGACATAGTCGCGCATCGACGCGTGCGGCATCTCGATCTCGTGATGGCCGTCGTGCGGATGGGCGGCGGCGTGAGGATCGCGGCTCATCGCAGCACTCCCATCAGATAGACAAAGGTGAAGACGCCGATCCACACAACGTCGAGGAAGTGCCAGAACATCGACAGGCACATCACGCGGCGCTTGTTCGCGGCGATCAGCCCGTGCCTCGACAGCTGGACCATCAAAGTCACCAGCCACACGATGCCGAAGGTGACGTGCAGCCCATGCGTGCCGACCAGCGTGAAGAAGCTCGACAGGAAGGCACTGCGCTGCGGCCCCGCGCCGATCTCGATCAGATGGTGGAATTCGAAAAGCTCGATCCCGAGGAAGGCGAGCCCGAAGAGCGCGGTGACCGCGAGCCAGATCTGGACGCCGCGCACCTTGCCCTGCTGCATCTGGAGCACCGCAAAGCCATAGGTGATCGACGAGAAGAGCAGCATCGCGGTGTTGAGCGCGATCAGCTTCAGGTCGAACAGATCCTTCGGCGCCGGACCCGCGGCATAATTGCCGCCGAGCACCGCATAGCAGGCGAACAGGATCGCAAAGATGAGGCAGTCGCTCATCAGATAGATCCAGAAGCCCAGCATCGTGCTGTGCCCCTCGGGATGCGCATGCTCGTCGAGGTCGTAGAAGCGGACGGGCTCGTTCGCGGAGATCGGGGCGGCGGTCAAAGTCTTGGCACTCATCGCATCAGGCTCCGGCCGCCAGCTGGCGGGTCCGCGCGTCCTCGACCGCGGTGACCGTCGCCGCCGGGATGTCGAAATCGCGCTTGTAGTTGAAGGTGTGATAGATCGCGCCGACGATCGTCGCGGCAAAGCTCAGCGCCGCCAGCCACCAGATGTGCCACACCAGCGCGAAACCCATGACCAGGCAGAAGCCCGACAGGATCATCCCCGTGCCGGTGTTGCTCGGCATATGAATGTCGCGATAGCCACCCTCCGGCCGCTGATGCCCGCGCTTCTTCATGTCGTACCACGCATCGAGATCGTGAATGACGGGCGTGAAGGCGAAATTATAGTCGGGCGGCGGCGAGCTGGTCGCCCATTCGAGCGTGCGGCCGTCCCATGGATCGCCGCCCGTGGTGTCGCGCAGCTCCTTGCGGCGCCAGATGCTGACGCCGAACTGGATCAGCATCGCGCCGATGCCCGCCGCGACGATCAGCGCGCCGATGCCCGCAATCACGAACCAGATTTGCAGGCTCGGGTCGTCGAACACGCGCATCCGCCGCGTCACGCCCATCAGGCCGAGGATATAGAGCGGCGTGAAGGCGACCCAGAAGCCGACGACCCAGCACCAGAAACTGATCTTGCCCCAGAACACGTCGAGCTTGTAGCCGAACGCCTTGGGCCACCAGTAATTGATCGCCGCGAACAGGCCGAACAACACGCCGCCGATGATCACATTGTGGAAATGCGCGATCAGGAACAGCGAGTTGTGCAGCACGAAGTCGGCGGGCGGCACCGCGAGCAGCACCCCGGTCATGCCGCCGATGACAAAGGTCAGCATGAAGGCGATCGTCCACATCATCGGCAGTTCGAAACGGATGCGGCCGCGGTACATGGTGAAAAGCCAGTTGAAGAGCTTCGCCCCCGTCGGGATCGAGATCACCATCGTCGTGATGCCGAAGAAGCTGTTGACGCTCGCCCCCGACCCCATCGTGAAGAAGTGGTGCAGCCAGACGAGGTACGACAGGATCGTGATACAGATCGTCGCATAGACCATCGACGTGTAACCGAAGAGCCGCTTGCCCGAGAAGGTCGAGGTGACTTCGGAAAAGACGCCGAACAGCGGCAGCACGAGGATATAGACCTCGGGGTGCCCCCAGATCCAGATCAGGTTCACATACATCATCGGCGATCCGCCGAGGTCGTTGGTAAAGAAGTTCGTGCCGACATAACGGTCGAGGGTGAGCAGTACGAGCGTCGCGGTCAGGATCGGGAACGACGCCACGATCAGGATGTTCGCGCAGAGCGAGGTCCAGGTGAAGACGGGCATCTTCATCAGCCCCATGCCCGGCGCGCGCAGCTTCAGGATCGTGACGATCAGGTTGATGCCCGACAGGGTGGTGCCGACGCCGGCTATCTGTAAGCCCCAGATATAATAGTCGACGCCGACATTGGGGCTGTAGGCGATGCCCGACAAAGGCGGATAGGCAAGCCAGCCGGTCTGTGCATATTCGCCGATAAACAGCGAGATCATCGTCAGCACCGCACCCGCGGTCGTCATCCAGAAACTGAAATTGTTGAGGAAAGGGAAACTGACGTCGCGCGCGCCGATCTGCAGCGGCACGACATAATTCATCAGCCCGGTGATGAACGGCATCGCGACGAAGAAGATCATGATCACGCCGTGCGCGGTGAACACCTGGTCATAATGATGCGGGGTGAGGTATCCCTCGGACCCGCCGAACGCCATTGCCTGCTGGATACGCATCATGATCGCGTCGGCAAAACCGCGCAGGAACATGATGAGCCCCAGGATCATGTACATGATCCCGATGCGCTTGTGATCGACCGTGGTGAACCACTCGGTCCACAAATAGCCCCAGAGGCGGAACCTGGTGATCAGGCCGAGCACGGCGATGCCGCCAAGGACGACGCCGATGAAAGTGAAGACAAGGATCGGCTCGTGCAGCGGCAGCGCCTCGAACGACAGCTTGCCAAGGATCGGACCGGTTTCGGGTGCGGGATGCGGGATGGTCATGGGATCTCGGGCTCGTTCAGGACAGCGGGCGGTCGGCGGCGGCGGGGGCGCGCAGCGCGGTGCGTTCGGGCTTGGCAGGGTGGGGAAGCCCCTCGCCCTTCAGTTTTTCCGGGGCGACCGGCTTCGCGTCGGGGCGGTCGTTCGACATCACCGGCGCGCTGCAATAGGCCGCGACATAACGCATGCTCCAGCGTGCGGCGTCGACGGTGCCGCGCGCGGCGAACTTGTCATAGGTGACCTGCCGGACATTGCCGATGCCCGCGATGCCCGCGCCGCCCGCGGCGTCGAGCGACATCATGTCGTGCATGCACATCTTGCCGGGCTCGACGCACATGTTGACGACCGCGTCGAACAGCTGCGGATCGCTCGCGGCAAAGCGGCGCACGGGTTCCTTGTGCGTCGGTTTTTCGAGCTTCAGATATTCGGCGCGGCTGAGGTCGCCCTCGGCCGAAGCCTTGGCGGCCGCGACCCATTTGTCGAACTCGCCAGCGGGCAGGCTCTTCACTGCAAAGCGCATGTTCGAAAAACCCCAGCCCGAATAATTGGCCGAAAAGCCTTCATAATCGCCGGTCTTGTCGAACACGCCGTGCAGCTTGGTTTCCATGCCCGGCATGGCGTAGATCTGCCCCGCGAGCGCGGGCACATAAAAGCTGTTCATCACCGACGAGGAGGAGATGCGGAAACGGACCGGCCGGTTCACCGGCAAGGCCAGCTCGTTCACCGTCGCCACGCCCTGTTCGGGATAGATGAACAGCCATTTCCAGTCGAGCGCGACGACCTGCACGTCGAGCGGCTTCACCTCCGCCGCCACGGGCTTGCCCGGCGCCGTCCGCGCCAGCGGGCGATAGGGATCGAGCAAATGCGTCGCGACCCATGTCACCGCACCCAGACAGATGATGATCAAGAGCGGCGCCGACCAGATGACCAGCTCGAGCTGCGTCGAATGGTCCCAGTCGGGCTTGTACGTCGCGTCCTTGTTCGACGCGCGATACTTCCACGCGAAGAAGATCGTCAGCCCCATCACCGGCACGATGATCAGCAGCATCAGCACGGTCGACAGGACGATCAGGTCGCCCTGCTGGCGCGCAACGTCGCCGGCGGGATCGAGCACGATCAGTCCGCAGCCCGACAACAGAGGCAACGCGGCGAGCAGCGGCAAGAGCCGCAATCGGGCGGGAAAACGGGGGAGATTGCTTGGCATGATGCGCGCGGAGGGCCCGCCCTCAATTTCAGCGGCGTCGAGGCGCCCAAATGGCGAACAGCTCGGGCCGAAAGACGCGCCGCGAGGGCTGGTTG
>NZ_JBOHHT010000014.1:0-21852 GCF_050725655.1 Sphingopyxis sp.
CTGCCACCTCCCCATGGCTTCGCCACAGGGAGGATAGTAAGGAGCGTGCGCGCCATCACAGACGGCGCACCGGAAATGCTGTGAGGGGGCTCGATGGCAAAGCGTGATTATCTGAACAATCTGATGAGCGATCTCGAATCGCACACCGAAGTACGGCGGTTCGGCAGCGGCTGGTTGTCGGGTTTCTTCGGCCTGCTGTTCGCGATCGCCGGCTTCTTCATGGTGGTCGCGCTCCGCTTCCCCGACTGGTTTGCGACGCCCGAGCTTGAGATCATCAAGAATTGGGGCGGCTTTCGCGGCCTCGTGCACGGGGTCCTGCTTGTTAGCTATGGGCTGTCGCTGCTCAGCCTGCTGCTCCGTCCGCGCAAGGCGCTCGGCCTCACCGCGCTGATGATCGGGCTTGCCGCGATCCTGGTCGGCGGGTCGAACGTCCAGCCGCAGGAGACGCGCGACTGGGGCATCTTCTTTGGGCTCGACTTCTTCGTCGTGAACCTGCTCGTCACCGGTTTCATGTTCGCGCCGCTCGAACGTGCCTTCCCGCACCGCCGCGCCCAGCGCCTGTTCCGCATCGAATGGCGCGAGGATCTTTTCTATTATCTGGTCAGCACGATGTTCGTGCAGGTGCTCGGCTTCCTCGCGCTCGCGCCCTCGACGATCATCAACGAGAATACGAGCAATTGGGAGGCGTTCCGCGCCGCCGTCGCCTCGCTGCCGTGGATCGTGCAATTCCTGATCGTCATTGTCGCGTCGGACATGGCGCAATACTGGTTCCACCGCACCTTCCACCGCTACCCCTTCCTCTGGGGCTTCCACGCGGTGCACCACAGCGCCAAATCGATGGACTGGCTCGCGGGCTCACGGATGCATTTCGTCGAGATCATCCTCTTGCGCTCGATAACCTCGCTGCCGCTCTTCACCTTGGGCTTCGCGCCGTCGGTGATGCAGGCGTATATCGGCTTCGTCTATGTCTGGTCGTCGCTGCTCCACGCCAATGTCGGCGGCAATTTCAACCGGCTCGGCCACTGGATCGCGACCCCGCGGTTCCACCACTGGCATCATGGGCTCGAGCGCGAGGCGTTCGACGTCAATTTCGCGATCCATTTTCCGTGGATCGACAAGCTGTTCGGCACCTTCCATCTGCCCACGGACCGCTGGCCCGAAAATTATGGCATCCCCGAAGAGGTGCCGCGCAGCTATTGGGGCCAGTTCCTCTACCCCTGGACGCGAACCGGCAAGAAGACCGACGAGACACCCGCCGAATAGCCCGGGGCGGCATAGGGCAATCTGTCCGCTTGCCAGCATCGCGGGCGCACCATAAGGCGCGCAGCGTGAGCCTGCTCGCCGCCTTTCGCCGACCCGGCATCCTGCTGCTCCTGCCGCTGCTGCTCGCGCTTGCTGCGCGGGTGCTCGTCGCGCCGGGCTGGATGATCGAATCGGGCAGCGGTGGGTCGATCACCGTGCGCATCTGTTCGGACCCCGCCAACCCCGGTGGCACGATGACGATCGAGTTCGAAAAGGTTGACGAAAAGGCCGGCGATCATAACGCCGGCGAGGCGCAGCTGCATTGCCCATGGGGCGCGCTCGCCAATGCGCCGATCGTTCCCGACCTGCCCGTGCTGGCCGCGGCGGCGATGGCCGCCGATCCTGTCCCCGTCGCGGTTCGATCGCTCGGCTATGCGCCAGGCATCGCCTCGCCGCTCCCGCCGAGTACCGGACCACCCGCCTTCGCCTGATCCAGACCGACCGGCAGCCCGCGCTTTGGCGCGGCGCGGCCCGTGACTGCATTCAACGAAGGAAAACCAATGAAAACCCGTGTCCATGGGGCGGCGCCGTTGTTGGCGCTTGCCAGCTGCCTTGTCGCCGTGCCCGTCCATGCCGACGAGGCCGATACGACTATTATTGTTACCGCACCCACCGCAACCGAAGCCGCCGAAGAACGCGCGGCAAGAACGCCCGGCGGCACCGATATCGTTTCCTACGAAGACTATGCCGACAAATCGGTCGTCTCGCTCCGCGACACGCTCGCCTTCTCGCCCGGCGTCTACCTCCAGCCTCGCTACGGGCAGGAGGTGCGCATTTCGATCCGCGGCTCGGGCCTGTCGCGCGGTTTCCACATGCGCGGGCTCACGCTGCTCCAGGACGGCGTGCCGATCAACCTCGCCGACGACAATGGCGATTTTCAGGAACTCGAACCGATCTTCTTCGATCATCTCGAAGTCTATCGCGGCGCCAACGCGCTGCGCTTCGGGTCGGGCACGCTCGGCGGCGCGATCAACGGCGTGACCCCGACCGGACGCACTGCCGAGGGCCTTTACCTGCGCGGCGATGTCGGCAGTTTCGACAGCGTGCGCGGGCTCGTCTCGGCGGGTGTCGCGAGCGACCGCGTCGATGCGTGGGGTGCGATCAGCGCCGACCGTTCCGACGGTGACCGCGACCATGCCGGGCGCCGCAGCTTGCGCTTTCAGGGCAATGTCGGGTTGAAGCTCAGCGATGTGGTGAGCACGCGCTTCTATGCCAGCATCAACAATATCGACCAGCAGATCCCCGGCGCACTGACGATGGCCGAGGCGCTGACGACGCCGCGCAAGGCCAATGCTGGCGCCGTCGCGGGCGATCAGGGACGCGACATCGACTCGCTGCGCCTCCAGAACCGCACGCGGTTCGACTGGGGTGCACTCACGCTCGACGTCGGCGGCTTTGTCAATGCGAAGTCGCTGCATCACCCGATCTTCCAGCTCATCGATCAGAAGTCGGTCGACGTCGGCGCCTTTTTCCGCGCCGACTATGCGACCGGCCCGGTCGAGGTTACGTTCGGTGGTGAAATCCGCCGCGGCAGCACCGACGCGCGTCAGTTCGTCAACAACGGCGGCCGGCGCGGCGCGCTGTCCTTCGACGCCGACCAGAAGGCGCAGACCGCGACGCTCTATGGCGAAGTGCGCGTGCGTCCCGTCGACGCGCTGACCCTGATCGCGGGCGGCGTCTACGCCGACGGCTGGCGCCAGCGCCACGTCAATTTTTCGGCCACCCCCGCAACCGACGGCCGGATCGACTTCGATGCCTTCTCGCCCAAAATCGGCCTGCTGTTCGAACCCGCCGCCGACATCCAGCTCTTCGCCAACTACAGCCGCTCGGCCGAATTTCCGGGTTTCGGCGAGGTGTTCCAGACGATCGGCACTCCGCCGACGAGCACGGTGGTTTCGGGCATACGCCCGCAACGCGCCTGGACCGCCGAAATCGGCACGCGCGGCAAGGTCGGTTTCGCCAGCTGGGACGTCGCGCTCTACCGCTCGACGCTGAAAGGCGAGCTGCTCCAGTTCACGACCAACAGCAATATCCCGGCCGCGACCTTCAACGCCGACCGCACGCTGCATCAGGGTATCGAGGCCGGGCTCGATCTTGCACCGACCGACTGGTTGCGCTTGCGGCAGGTCTACGCCTACAGCGACTTCCGCTTCCGGGGCGACGCACAATTCGGCGACAACCGCCTGCCGGTCATCCCGAAGCACGCCTACCGCGCCGAACTCCGCCTCGGCACCGATGCGCTGCACGTCTCTCCCAACCTCGAATGGGTCCCCGACGGCCCGTTTGCCGACTATCGCAATCAGGTGCGAACCCCCGGCTACGCGCTGATCGGCATCACCGGCGGCGCGACGATTGCGAACGGCGTCGACGCCTTTATCGATGTTCGCAATGTCACGGGCAAGAAAGCGATCGGCGACATCAGCGCCGCGATCATCGTCACGCCGCCCAATGTCCAGCCAGGGTCGGCGATCTATTACCCCGTCGAACGCCGCGCGGTCTCCGCCGGTATCCGCGCGCGCTTCTAAGGGAAGGGCAGGGGATGACCGACATCAACCGGGTTCCGCTCTATCGCACGATCTGGCGCTGGCATTTCTACGCCGGGCTGTTCGTCATCCCCTTCCTGCTTGTCCTGTCGGCGACGGGTGCTGCCTATCTGTTCAAGCCGCAGCTCGACCGGTGGCAGGAGGGCGCATGGCGCGGCCTGCCGGCGGCGGGTGCAGTCGATGCCGATGCACAGGTCGCCGCCGCGCTCGCCGCCAATCATGGCGCCAGCTTTCACTATTACCGCATCCCCGAAGCACGGGGCGACGCCGCGGTCGTCCACCTTGGCCTGCCAGGCGGCGCGATGCGCGACGTCGCGGTGTCGCCTCAAGGAGCTGTGATCGACTCGGCCGACCCCGACCAGCGAATCTCGGCCTGGCTATCGCGCATCCACGGCACCCTGTTGATCGGCCGCACCGGCCACCTGCTCGTCGAGCTTGCCGCGAGCTGGGCGATCGTGATGATCCTGACCGGCCTCTACCTCTGGTGGCCGCGCGGGCGCGGGCTTGCGGGGGTCCTCTGGCCGCGCCTGTCGCAGGGCGGGCGCGCGGCGCTCCGCGACCTCCATGCCGTCATCGGTTTCTGGGTTTCGGGCCTAGCGCTCGTCCTGCTCTTTACCGCGCTGCCATGGACCGACGTCTGGGCCAGCGGCTTTCGCACGGTGCGCGCCGAAATGGGCTGGGTGTCGGGAGTGCAGGACTGGAAGGGCGGCGCCGATCCGCACGCCGCGCACGACCATCATGCGATGGCGCAGGCCACGCCGGCCGGACCACCGCCGCGCGCGCGCCTCGAATATATCCTCCTCCGCGCCCGCAGCGAATATATGCCCGCCCCCGCGATCCTCCAGCCGCCCGGCGCGCCCAACGCCTTCGGCCCGCCGAACGGCCATGTGTGGACGCTGACCACGCTCACCCAGAACCGCCCGCTGGTCCGCAAGGTCAGCTACGACCCCGAAACGAGCCTCGAAGTCGCGCGCAGTGGTTTTGCCGAAAAGCACGCCATCGACCGCGCCGTCGGCTATGGCATCGCGTGGCACGAGGGGCAGCTCTTCGGCCTCGCCAATCAGCTGATCGGCGTCGCGACCGCGCTCGCGCTGTTCACGCTCGCGATCTCGGGCTTCCTGATGTGGCGGCGCCGCAGGCCAGATGATGCGCTCGGTGCGCCGCCCGCCGCGCAAGATCCGGCAAAGCTCAAGGGTGTCGCCGCGCTGATCCTGATCCTCGCCGCGCTCCTTCCCTTGCTCGCCGCCTCGCTGATCCTCCTCTGGGTCGCCGAGCGGCTGGTGCTGCCGCGGTTGCCACGCGCGGCGCGCTGGCTCGGCGTTGCGGCGAAGGCCCCGGCGCGGCTATAGGTTGCCCATGGCCCGCACTCTCCACCTGTTCGCCCTGCTCATCGCGCTGCTCCTTGCACCCACTGCGTTCGCGCAGGAGCGCGGTCCGGTGGTGCTCGCGGCGGCCAGCCTGCAGGAATCGCTGACCGAGGCGGCGAACGCCTGGGCGGCGAAGGGGCACGCCAAACCCGTCCTCTCCTTCGCCGCCTCGTCGGCACTCGCGCGGCAGGTCATTGCGGGCGCGCCCGCCGACCTCTTCCTCTCGGCCGACGAGGAGTGGATGGACGCGGTCGCCAAGGCCGGCCTCCTCCGCGCTGGCACACGCACGACCCTGCTTGGCAACCGGCTCGTGTTGATCGCCTCCGCATCGAACACGGTCCGGCTGACCCCGGCGCGCGGCTTCGCGCTGGCCAAGGCGCTCGGCACCGGCCGCCTCGCGCTCGCCGATCCCGATGCCGTGCCCGCGGGAAAATATGCCAAGGCCGCGCTCACGCATCTGGGCGTCTGGGCCGGCGTCGCGACCAAGGTTGCCCCCGCCGAGAATGTCCGCGCCGCGATGGCGCTCGTCGAACGTGGCGCCGCGCCGCTCGGCATCGTCTATGCGACCGACGCGCGCGCGTCGAAAGCGGTGCGCGTCGTCGGCACCTTCCCCGCATCGAGCCACCCGCCGATCCGCTACCCCGTCGCGCTGCTCAAGGCGTCGCGGAGCAGGGACGCCGCGGGCTTCCGCGCCTTCCTGCTGTCGAAACAGGGCCGCGCGATCTTCGCCCGCCACGGCTTTTCGGCCCCCTGATGCTGTCACCGGAGGAGTGGGGCATCGTTGCGCTGTCGCTGAAGGTCGGCGGCGTTGCCGTGCTCGTCACGCTCCCCGTTGCCTTCGCGCTCGCGTGGGTTCTCGCGCGCTACCGTTTCCCAGGCCGCGTCGTCCTCGACGCGCTCGTCCACCTGCCGCTCGTCCTGCCGCCCGTCGTCACCGGCTGGCTGCTGCTGATCGCCTTCGGCCCGTTCGGCCCCGTCGGCCGCTGGCTCGAAAGCTGGTTCGGGGTCAGCCTGATGTTCCGCTGGACCGGCGCTGCGCTCGCCGCCGCGATCATGGCGTTGCCGCTGATGGTGCGCGCGATGCGGTTGTCGATCGAGAGTATCGACCAGCGGCTCGAGGGCGCGGCGCGCACGCTCGGCGCCAGCCCCTGGCACAGCTTCTGGACGATCAGCCTGCCGCTCGCGCTGCCCGGTGTGCTCGCTGCGCTCGTCCTCGGCTTCGCGCGCTCGATCGGCGAGTTCGGCGCGACGATCACCTTCGTCTCGAACATCCCGGGCGAAACGCGCACGTTGCCGCTCGCCATCTATTCGGCGCTGCAGGTGCCCGGCGGCGAGGCGATGGTGACGCGCCTCGCGTTGCTTTCGGTCGCGCTGTCGCTTGGCGCGCTGGTGCTGTCCGAATGGCTCGCACGCCGCACCCATGGCGAAAGGCAGCGCCATGGCGATTGATATCGACGTAACCAAGCGTCTCGGCGACCGGCCGATCGCTGCGCGCTTCACCGCCGGTCCCGGCCTGACCGCCTTGTTCGGCCCATCGGGCGCAGGCAAGACGAGCATCCTCAACATGGTCGCGGGATTGCTGAGGCCCGACCGAGGGCATATTCGCGTCGGCGACCGCACGCTGTTCGACGGTGCGATCGACCTGCCACCCGAGGCGCGCCGCGTCGGTTATGTGTTCCAGGACGGGCGGCTCTTCCCGCATCGCCGTGTCCGCGCGAACCTGGCCTATGGCCATGATATCGTGCCGCCGGCGCATCGCTGGATGACCCTCGACGAGGCGACGCAATTCCTCGGCATTGGCCACCTCCTCGATCGCTGGCCGCACAGCCTGTCGGGGGGCGAGGCGCAGCGCGTCGCAATCGGTCGCGCTTTGCTCGCTGGACCCGAAATCCTGCTGATGGACGAACCCTTGTCGTCGCTCGACACCGCGCGGCGCGGCGATACCATGGTGGTGATCGAGCGGATTCGCGACGAGCTCAGACTGCCGATCCTCTACGTCAGCCACGACCGCGCCGAGATCGACCGGCTCGCGACCTCGGTGGTGGAGATTGGCGAATAAAGTTTCACTTGAAACCATTTTGATGATAGAAGCGGCCGTATGGAAAGCCAGTTTACCCACGTCCATGACACGCCGCCGCCGGGTGCCGCGGCCGACTGGACGATTTCGCAAAATTGGGACGCCTTCACCGCCGACGAGCATGCGATGTGGGACCGTCTCTTCGCGCGCCAGTCCGACATGCTGCCCGGCCGCGCCGCCGACGCCTTTCTGCGCGGTATCGACGTGCTACGCCTCGAAAAGCCCGGCATTCCCGATTATCGCGAACTCAATGCGCGGCTGATGGCCGCGACGGGGTGGCAGGTGATTGCGGTGCCCGGGCTCGTTCCCGACGAAGTCTTTTTCGACCATCTCGCGAACCGCCGCTTTCCGGCGGGCAATTTCATCCGCACCCCCGAGCAGCTCGATTATCTGCAGGAACCCGACGTCTTCCACGATGTCTTCGGCCATGTTCCGATGCTCGCCGACCCGGTGTTCGCCGACTATATGGTCGCGTACGGTGAAGGCGGCCTGCGCAGCCTCAAGTTCGACGCGCTGAAACAGCTCGCGCGACTTTACTGGTATACCGTCGAATTCGGGCTGATCCGCGAAGCCGGGGGCCTGCGCATCTACGGCGCTGGCATCGTCTCCTCTTTTGCCGAGAGCGTCTTCGCGCTCGATTCGGACAGCCCGAACCGCATCGGCTTCGACCTCGCGCGCGTGATGCGCACCGATTACCGGATCGACGATTTCCAGCAGAATTATTTCGTCATCGACAGCCTCGATCAGCTGCTCGACACGACGGTCAACACCGATTTCGCGCCGCTCTATACCAAAAATGCCGCACTGCCGCCGATCCCGATTGCCGACTTCCTGCCGGAGGATGAGGTGATCACGCGCGGCACGCAGGACTATGCGCTCGCAAAGAGCGGCTGACTTCACTCGCCGCTTTTGCGGACCGTCGACACCAGCTGGCGCCGCTGCTGATAGGCTTCGCGGTCGGGCGGCACGGCATAGATTCCGCGCAGCAGCGCCGCATCGTGGCTCGACAGCTCGCGGCGTTCCGTCTCGCCGTCGAACAGCCCCAGGATCGAATCCTTCGGTGGCGGAGGATTGCTCCGGAACTCGGCGAGCGCGACCATCGCGGCATAGGCGGCGACGGAATCGAGCGGTGCGCCGTCGGCCTGTTCGACGTCGATCACGACGGTCGCCGACTGGAGCGCGCGCACCACCTGCGTGCTGACGATGCTGCTGTTATAGAGCTTCACGTAAAAGTCGCTGATCGGCATCCCGTCGCGGCTTTCGTCGCGCGTCGTGTACCACCAGCGGATCGCGCCCGTGCCGTCGAGAACGCGGTCGCGTGCCACCGGCGCCAGCTCGGCGAACTGATCGGGCGCCTTGCGGCGGTGACGGGTGTTCCCGTGACGATGATCGCGTCGGGATCGTCGCCGGCAACGGGCGCGGCGGCGAGCAGGGCTAGGGCGGCAAGCGGGCTCATGGCCGATTTCTCCCGATGACTTGCTCCAGGCTAGCAAATCGCCGCTATATTTCCAGCGTTTAGCTTACCAGCTGCCGAAGCTTGCATCCGACGGGCTCGCGCGGTGGAACGCGCGTTCCTTGCGGCGCCAGCCGTAACGCCGGCGCTTGATGAGGAGCAGGCACGGCCATTCGGCGCTGCCGCCGCGCCCGGCGAGGCGAAAGCCCTGCGCGCGGTATGCGGCGAGCACCGGCTCCATCTGCCGCGCGATCAGTCCCGCGAGGATCGCATGACCGCCTGGCGCCGTCACCGCGGCGATGTCGGGCGCCAGCGTGATCAGCGGTCCCGCGAGGATGTTCGCGATGACGAGGTCATAGGGCGCACGGTGTTTGATCGACGGGTGATTGGTCCCCGGTGCCACGGCGAGCGCGAGCCCGCCGCCGCCGCGTCCGAGCGGTACATTGTTGATGCCCGCATTGTCGCGCGTCACGAAAATGCTCGCGGGGTCGATGTCCGACGCGATCGTCTTCGCGCGCGGCCACAGCGCCATCGCGGCAAAGGCGAGCAAGCCCGTTCCGGTGCCGATGTCGGCAATATTGCGCGGGCTCGCGCCTTGCCGCGCGAGCCGGTCGAGCATCGACAGGCAGCCCGCCGTGGTGTCGTGCCCGCCGGTGCCGAACGCCTGGCTCGCGTCGATCAGGAAGGGGGTGGTGCCCGTCGGCACGCGGTCGGCATAGCTGCTCGTGTGGACGAAGAAGCGCCCCGCCTGCACGGGCTCCAGCCCCTGCTGGCTTAGCGTGACCCAATCCTCTTCGGGCAACTCTTCGACGACAGGCTTCTTGCCCGCCGCGCTCGGGATCAGCGCCTGCAATATCTTGAGCAGCGCGGGCGTCGGCTTGGTATCGACATAGGCGTCGAGTTGCCATTCGCCGGCATCCTCGTCGATCTCGCGTGTCACCACCACCGGCGCCTCGGACGAGGCATCGAGTTCGGGAATTTCGCCCGACAGCGCTTCGGCTTCGTCGCGAGTGCAAGGGAGGGAGACGATCCAGCTCATCGTCTTAGCGGACGTAGCTCGCGCCGTTGACGTCGAGCACCGCGCCGGTCATCGCCGCGGGCGCATCGAGCGCGCACCAGCGCGCCATTTCGCCGACCTCGTCGGGCATCGCGACGCGGCCGAGCGGGATTTCGGCGAGCAGTTTCTCGCCGCCGCGGCTGGACAGATATTCCTCGGCCATGCCCGTCATCGTGAAGCCGGGGCAGATCGCAAAGGCGAGGATGCCGTCCTTGGCATAGGCGCGTGCGATCGTCTTGGTCATCGCGACCATCCCCGATTTCGACGCCGCATAATGCCAGTGCGCGGGGCTGTCGCCGCGATAGGCGGCGCGGCTCGCGATATTGACGATGCGGCCGGGAACGCCGCGTTCGTGCCAGTGCAGCACCGCATGGCGGCAGAGCTGCGCGCTTGCGGTCAGATTGACCTGCATCGTGCGGTTCCAGTTCGCGAGCCAGTCGGCGTTGGGGTCGCCCAGCGGGTTGTCCTCGAACACCCCGGCATTGTTGACGAGCACGTCGATGCGGCCGTCCAGCCGGTCGAGACTCGCCTGCCACAGCCGGTCGGGTGTCGCGGGATCGGACAGGTCGCCGTCGGCGCTCGACAGCGCGACGACCGTCGTCGCATCGGTGGTGAGAGCGTCGGCGATCGCTGCGCCGATGCCGCGGCTCGCACCGGTGATCAGGATATGCGTGTTCATGGCCCCAGCCTTAGGCAGCGGGGCAGAGCTTGCCAAGCGGGGGAAGCGGGTGTGTTACGCCACGCGGCGGCTGAATTCGCTCGCGGCCTGTTCGAGCTGTTGCAACCGCCCGCCCATCTTGGCGAATTCCTGGCTCAACACACTGATCTCGCTCGCGACCATCCCCGAATCGTTGCGGATGCTCGCGATCGTCGACGACATCGAATCGGCGGCGAGCGCGGTTTCGTCGACCGCGGCGGTGATCGAGGTGACGGTCTGCGCCTGCGCATCCATCGCGTCGCGGATGCGCTGCGCCGAGGTCTGCACCTCGACAATCGTCGCCTGGATCGACTGGTTGGCGCTCACCGATCCGCGCGTCGCTTGCTGGATCGCGGTGATCTTGCCCGCGATATCGTCGGTCGCGCGCGCGGTTTCGTTGGCGAGGCTCTTCACCTCTTGCGCGACGACGGCAAAGCCGCGCCCCGATTCGCCCGCACGCGCCGCTTCGATCGTGGCGTTCAATGCGAGGAGGTTGGTCTGTCCCGCGATCTCGCGAATCAGGCCCAAAATGGACTCGATCGATTCGGCATGGTGCGACAGCGTCGCCGACATCGCGACGGCTTCGCCCGCCTGCTCCGATGCGCGCGTCGCGACGCTGGCCGAGGCTTCGACTTCGCTCCGTGCATCCTCGATCGCGCGGATCAGGCCCGCGGCGGTCGAGGCGGCTTCGCGCATCGCCATCGCCGATTGCTCGGACGCCGCGGCGACTTCGCTCGTCTTGGCGATCATGCCCTTCGCCGCCATGTCGGCCGACGCGGCCTGCTTCGCCAGCTGCTCGCGCACGCCGTCGGTGTCCTGCACCAGCGACGCAATCGAGCGGTCGAAATCGCCCGCAAGTGTCTGCCGCTCGCTCGAGATCACGGCGCGGTCGAGCTTTTTGGCATAGCGGTGCATGATGTCGAATTCGAGCAGCGCAAGGCGGTTCACCGCGCTTGTCAGCCGCGCGAGCCGTTCGGCGTCGCCGAAACAGGCTTCGACGACATATTCGATGGTCAGCCGCTGGCTTTCGGCGATGCACGACATCACCGATGCGAGCGGTAGCTTCACGCGCCGCGCCATATGAGCATTCTGGCACGCGATCGTCGCGACCTCCTGGCCCGCGGCGTCGGCATATTTGGCCACGGTGTGGCGCGCGCTACCGCGGACATAGGATTCGAACAATTCGCCCTCGACGCGGCGGTCGACACTGGGCAGCGCATTGAACGCATTCCAATAGGCCGCGGCGATTGCTTCCTCGCGCCCGGCGATGATGCCGTGAATTTCCGTCGCATTGGCGGCAAGGCGCCCGTCGAGGTCGTAATAGGGAAAGCGATCGGCCATCGGCACCGGATCGATCTGCTGCTTATGAATCGGATTTTCCTTCACCATGGTCCTGCTTCCCTGATCGACCCAAAAGGCGCGCGGGTCTGCCGCCCGCATGCGTCCCATGAAACTGGTGAACGGGATATGCGATAGAAATGGTAAAAGTGGTGTTAACCCCAAGCCGAGGTCTTGCCCTCGGCGCCCGCCGACGCGGCGGAGACGGGATAACCCTCGAACGCCTTGATCGTGCGCAGGGCAAAGGCGCTGTGCATCGCTGCGACCCCGGGCAGCCGCGACAGGCAGTGGCGGTGCAACCGGTCGAAATCGGCGACGTTGCGCGCCGCGACGCGCAGCCGGTAATCCGACGCCCCCGACAGCAATTGGCATTCGAGAATCTCGTCGAAACTCTTCACCGCGCTCTCGAACGCCGTCAGCGCCTCCTCGCTCTGCGAGGTCAGGCTGATGTCGACGAACACGTCGAGCCCCAGCCCGATGCTCTCTGGGTTGAGCCGCGCGGTATAGCCGGTGATGATCCCCGCGGCCTCGAGTGCGCGAATGCGCCGGTGGCACGCCGATGCCGACAGGCCGACCACCTCGCCAAGTTCGGCCGCGGGCCGCGGACCTTGCCTTTGCAGTAAGTCGAGCAGCTTGACGTCGATCCGGTCAATCATTGTGCGCCATCGATCCATTTCACGCAAAAATCGTGCAAGTATGTCGCGAATCCGCAAAGGATATGCAAGCACCTCGCGATGCATTTCTGCTAAAAGCGCCGAAAGTTTTCGGCGGCACCTGTCGATCGTCGATGACATCCCTATTCGGAGAGCGATCATGATCATCGGCACCCCCAAGGAAATCAAGAATCACGAATATCGCGTCGGCCTGACCCCCGAAAGCGTGCGCGAACTCGTCGTCCACGGGCACCGCGTGCTGGTGCAGACCGGCGCGGGCGAGGGGATCGGCGCACACGACCGCACTTATGTCGAGGCGGGCGCCGAGATCGTGCAGACCGCCGAAGAGATTTTCGCGACCTGCGAAATGGTCGTGAAGGTCAAGGAGCCGCAGCCCGTCGAGCGCGCGATGCTGCGCCCCGGGCAGATCCTCTACACCTATCTCCACCTCGCGCCCGACCCCGACCAGACGCGCGACCTGATGGCGTCGGGCGCGGTCTGCATCGCTTACGAAACCGTCACCAGCCCGCACGGCGGCTTGCCGCTCCTGAAACCGATGAGCCAGGTCGCGGGCCGCATGTCGATCCAGGCGGGCGCGACCGCGCTCGAAAAAGCGCACGGTGGCCGCGGCGTGCTGCTCGGCGGCGTCCCGGGCGTCGCGCCGGGCAAGATTTGCGTGATCGGCGGCGGCGTTGTCGGTTTCAACGCGGCGCAGATGGCGGCGGGCCTCGGCGCCGACGTCACCATCCTCGACCGCGATCCCGAAGTGCTCGAACGCGTCGGCACCTTCTTCGAGGCGCGCGCCAAGACGCGCTTCTCGAACCGCGCGAATTTGGCCGAATGCGTCGCCGAGGCCGACCTGGTCATCGGCGCGGTGCTGATCCCGGGTGCCGAGGCGCCGAAGCTCGTCACGCGCGAGATGCTTGGCACGATGCGCCCCGGCTCGGTGCTCGTCGACGTCGCGATCGACCAGGGCGGCTGCTTCGAGACGAGCCACGCGACGACCCACGCCGATCCGACCTATGTCGTCGACGGCATCGTCCATTATGCGGTCGCCAACATGCCCGGCGCGGTCGCGCGCACCAGCACCTATGCGCTCAACAACGTCACCCTGCCGCACGCACTGCGCATCGCCGATCTGGGCTGGAAAGAGGCTTTGAAACGCGACGTGCATCTTGCGCAGGGTTTGAACGTTTGGAATGGTAAGGTGACGTTCGAAGCCGTAGCCGAAGCGATCGGAACCGATTATGTGCCTGTCGAACAGGCGCTCGCCTGACAAAAGGACAGTGAGAGACGATGACCGACCAAGTGCCACCTCCCCCGCCGCAAGACGACGACGAGCACGAAGAAAATGAAGTGCTGCGCGCCGCGCGCGAGCGCCAGCAGCAGCGCGAAGCCGCCGAGGCGGCGCAGGCCGCCGATGAGGAGGCGGCCAAGGGCAAGCGCGGCTGGAAGACCGCGGCGGCCGCGGGGCTTGGCATCGGCTCGGCCGCAGTGATCGCGGCCTTGCTCTACGCGAACCGCGGCAAGATCAAGTGAGGCATCCCCCCGCGCCCGCGGCTGGGCCGGGGGTTCTTCGATGCGCATGATCACCGCCCTTTGGGCTCTCATGGCCGGGCTCGCCTCGTTCCAGTCGGCGGTTGCGGCGCCCGCGCCCGCTTTCCCGTGGACCGCACCCGCGACGACGCAAATCGTCACCGAGGATCGCCGTTTCATGAACGGCGACACCGAGCTGTCGGGAACGCTCATCCTGCCGCGGAGTGCCAGGCCGGTGGCCGCGGTCGTCGTAACGCACAGCGCGTCGTCGCCGCTCCGCGACGCGTCGCTTTACGATCATCTCAAGACCGCCTTGCCTGCGCTCGGCATCGCTGTCTTTGTTTATGACCGGCGCGGTTCGGGCCAGTCGGGAACGAAGACGGCCGGCGGCGACTTCGCCGTGCTCGCCGCCGATGCCATTGCGGCGGCGCAGAGCCTGAAGGGCGACCCGCGCATCGATGCGCGGCGGATCGGGACCTGGGGGCTGAGCCAGGGCGGCTGGGTATCGCCGCTGGCGGCGTCGCGAAGCGCCGACATCGCCTTCGTGATCGCGGTTTCGGCGCCGGTCGTCACCGCGGACGTGCAGATGCTGTTCTCCTCGACCAACCACCTGAGGGCGAACGGCCATTCGCAGGCCGAGATCGACCAGATGACTGCGACGCGAAAGGCGGTCGACGACTATATGCGCGGAACCGCCAACCGCGAGGCCGCGCAGAAAATGATCGATGCGGCAAAGGCGCAGCCGTGGTTCAAATATACCTATATGGGCGAAACGATACGCGACCGCGCCGTTTCGGGTTGGCGCCGCGAGATCGAGAATGATCCGCTGAAGAATCTGTCGGCGGTCACCGTGCCGACGCTCGTTCTTTATGGCGCCGACGATGCGGTGGTGCCGGTCGCCGTCTCGGTCGAGCGCCTGAAGGCCGTCACGGCGCAAATGCCGAAACTGACGGTGCGCAGCATCGCGGGCGCCGATCACGCGATGCAGATGTCGGCCGATCAGAAAATCTCGCTCGATCCCAAGCACGACGGCACCGAACGACCGGATTCGCCCGAATATATGGCCATTCTTGCAAGCTGGCTCGCGATCAACGGGTTCGTGGCGGGCTGAATATATCCCGGAAAGCGGCGATTTTTTTGCCTATGCTCCTAAGCAATTGCATATCGCGGCGGGAAGGCTTAACCGGCACCGCATCGACCGTTTAGAGTCAAGACAGGGCTGATATGGCTGGCAACGAACCGAGCGCGCGTCCGCGCTCCCCGCATCTGCAGGTATATAAATGGAGCCCCGCGATGGCGGTCTCGATCCTTCATCGCGCGAGCGGTGACGGTCTCGCGATTGTTGGCGCGTGCATGTTCCTCTGGTGGCTTGGCGCGCTCGCGGCCGGCCCTGACGCTTATGCTGCATTCCTCGCCTGCGTCTGGCACGATCCCAGCACCGAAGTCGGCATCGTTCACCAGATAACCAATATCGTCGGCAAGGTCGTACTTGTCGGTCTGACCTGGGCCTTTTTCCAGCATCTCTTCTCGGGACTGCGCCATTTCGTTCTTGATACGGGTGCCGGTTACGAACTGAAGACCAACAAGATCTGGTCGATCGCCGTGATTGTCGCGGGCGTGCTCGCAACCGCTGTGACCTGGCTCTATATCATGGCGGAGGCACTCTGATGGGCAATGGCACGCATATGGGCAAGGTCCGCGGACTGGGTTCGTCGGGGCACGGCTCGCAGCATTGGCTGCAACAGCGGCTGACCGCGCTCGCCAACATCCTGCTCGTCGGCTTCCTTTTCGTTTCGCTGATCCGCTTGCCGCTCAGCGATCATGCCGCGGTTCTTCGCTGGGCATCGAACCCAACCGTCGCGCTCGCGCTGGTCCTGATGGTGGTCAGCGTCTTCTGGCACCTGCGGCTTGGCCTGACGGTGCTGATCGAGGACTATGTCCATGGCGAGGCGACGCGTCTGCTGTCGCTTGTCCTTCTCAACTTCTACGCGATCGGCGGAGCCGCCTACGGTATCTTTGCCATTATCCGTATCGCGTTGGCGCCCGCCGCCGGGCTCGCTCCGGGGGGCATGTGACATGACCGAAGCGTACAAGATCATCGACCATATCTATGACACCGTCGTCGTCGGCGCCGGCGGATCGGGCCTGCGCGCCACGATGGGCAGCGCCGAAGCGGGGCTCAAGACCGCCTGCATCACCAAGGTGTTCCCGACGCGCAGCCACACCGTCGCGGCGCAGGGCGGTATCGCCGCCAGCCTCGGCAACAATTCGCCCGACCATTGGCAATGGCATATGTACGACACCGTCAAGGGCTCCGACTGGCTCGGCGACCAGGATGCGATCGAATATATGGTGCGCGAGGCGCCGAACGCGGTCTACGAACTCGAACACGCCGGCGTACCGTTCAGCCGCAATGCCGACGGGACGATCTATCAGCGCCCCTTCGGCGGCCATATGCAGAATATGGGCGAAGGCCCCCCGGTCCAGCGCACCGCCGCCGCGGCCGACCGCACCGGCCACGCGATGCTGCACGCGCTGTATCAACAGAGCTTGAAGTATGACGCGGACTTCTTCGTCGAATATTTCGCGCTCGACCTGATCATGGAAAATGGCGCCTGCCGCGGCGTCATCGCGATGTGCCTCGAAGACGGCAGCATCCACCGCTTCCGGTCGCAGGCCGTCGTGCTCGCAACCGGCGGTTACGGCCGCAGCTATTTCACTGCAACTTCAGCGCACACCTGCACCGGCGACGGTGGCGGCATGGTGCTGCGCGCCGGCCTGCCGCTGCAGGACATGGAATTCGTCCAGTTCCACCCGACCGGCATCTACGGCGCCGGCGTCCTCATCACCGAGGGCGCGCGCGGCGAGGGCGGGTATCTGACCAACTCCGAAGGCGAGCGTTTCATGGAACGCTACGCCCCGTCGGCCAAGGATCTCGCGTCGCGCGACGTCGTGTCGCGCTCGATGGCGCTCGAAATCCGCGAAGGCCGCGGTGTCGGTCCGCACAAGGACCATATTTTCCTGCACCTCGATCATATCGATCCGGCAGTGCTGCACGAACGGCTTCCCGGCATCACCGAAAGCGGCAAGGTGTTCGCGGGCGTCGACCTGACGCGCCAGCCGCTGCCGGTCGTGCCGACCGTCCATTATAATATGGGCGGCATTCCCTGTAACTATCACGGCGAAGTCGTGACCCTCGGCAAGGACGGCCCCGACACCGTCGTCCCCGGCCTGTTTGCGGTCGGCGAGGCCGCATGCGTGTCGGTCCATGGCGCGAACCGCCTGGGGTCGAACAGCCTCATCGATCTCGTCGTCTTCGGCCGCGCGACCGGCCACCGCCTCAAGGAAATCATCACCCCAGGCGCCGCGCAGCAGCCGCTGCCCAAGGACAGCGCCGACCTCGCGCTGGGCCGCCTCGACCATTTCCGCAATGCGAATGGCGGCTCGCCGACCGCCGAGATCCGCACCGAGATGCAGCGCGCGATGTCGGCGCACGCCGCGGTGTTCCGCACCGACGAGCTGATGGCCGAGGGCAAGGAAAAGCTGACAAGGACCTATCAGCGGATGAACGACATCCACGTCACCGACCGCAGCCTGATCTGGAATACCGACCTCATCGAAACGCTCGAACTCGACAATCTGATCAGCCAGGCGACGGTGACGATGCATTCGGCGTTCAACCGCAAGGAAAGCCGCGGCGCCCACGCGCATGAGGATTTCCCGAACCGCGACGATGCGACCTGGATGAAGCACACGATCGGCTGGTTCGACGGCTGGGGCGGAAAGGGCGGCGGTGTCCGCCTCGATTACCGCCCGGTCCACGAATATACGTTGTCCGACGATGTCGAATATATCAAGCCGAAGGCGCGCGTTTACTGAGGTAGGGCCTCGCCCGTCGCCCCGGTGAAAGCCGGGGTGTCACTCGTCGCCGAGCAAATCTCGGACCGGGTTGAGGTCGGAAAAGGGCACATCGACGTCGTTGCCCATGATCCACAGCTTCTGGCACGCGATGGCAAAGAACATCACCGCGATCGTCCAGACGATAAAGGTCTTGCGGGCGATCCAGCGGCGCTCGGCCTCTTCGGCCCTGGCGCGGGCCTTATGGTCGATGCCCAGCTCGCCTTCGAATTCGGCGACAAGCTGCGCGCGGCGGGTACGCGAAATATTCGCGATACTCGCGTCCCCCTCTTCGCTTGTCGATCGGCGTTTTGCCATTGATCCACCTTGGCCCAGCTAGTCCTGCTCGCGGCTATAGCGCCCAGCCCCTGCCAATTGGTTAATCCGGCGCTATCGGCTCGTCGCAATCCCGATCAATTTGATGCGCGCGCTCGCTCCGCGAAGCAGCGTCAAATCGCGCGGCGGGCGGCCAAGCGCCGCGGCGAGCAGGCGCAGCACCGCGTCGTTCGCGGCGCCGTCGGCGGGCGGGGAGGTGACGCGGATATGCACGGTTTCGTCGTCCTCGACCCTGATCTCGTCGTGACGAGCGCCGGGCGTTACCCGCACTTCGATCCGTCCTGATGCGGCGAGTGCGTTGAGCGCCCCGGTCAGCGCCGGGTCGGGCCGATATTTCAGACGGTGACCACCAGCTTGCCGACCGCCGTCCGGTTGCCCAGCTTGGCGATCGCCTTGCCGCCGTCGGCGAGGGCAAAGCTCTCGGTCACCCGCGGCTTGATCTTGCCCTGCTCCCACAACTGGAACAGCCGCGCGATATTGGCGCGGTTGCGCGCGGGTTCGCGGGCCACAAATGCCCCCCAGAACACGCCCGCGATGTCGCAGCTCTTGAGCAGGGTGAGGTTGAGCGGCAGGCGGGGAATGCCGGCGGGGAAGCCGACGACGAGGTAGCGGCCCTCCCATGCGATCGAACGCAGCGCGGGCTCGGCATAATCGCCGCCGACCGCGTCATAGATGACATTGGCGCCATTCGGGCCAACGGCTTCCTTGAACTTGTTCGCAAGCTCCTTCGACTGGTCCTTGTCGAACGGCTGGCGGCCATAGACGACCACCTCGTCGGCGCCCGCCTGACGTGCGATTTCGGCCTTTTCCTCGCTCGACACGCCGGCAACGACGCGCGCGCCGAATGCCTTGCCCAGCTCGACTGCGGCAATGCCGACGCCGCCCGATGCACCGAGCACCAGCAAGGTGTCGCCTTCCTCGATATGCCCGCGATCGATCAGCGCATGGATGCTGGTGCCATAGGTCATCAGCAGCGAGGCGCCCGCGGCGAAATCATGCGCTTCGGGCAGATGATAGACATTGTGCACCGACACCGCGACGGCTTCGGACATCCCGCCATTGCCGCAGCCCGCGATCACGCGGTCGCCGACCTTGAACTCGGTCACGCCCTCGCCGACTTCGGCGACCAGCCCTGCGACTTCGCCGCCGGGGGCGAAGGGGCGTTCGGGGCGGAACTGATATTTATCCTCGATGATCAGCACGTCGGGGAAGTTGACCGCGCAGGCATTCACATCGATCACGATCTGGCCCTTGCCCGCGGCGGGGCGCGGCAGTTCGCCCAGCTCGAGCGTTTCGGGGCCGCCGGTTGCGGTCGACAAGAGAGCCTTCATCATCTTCTCCTCTTATGTGTTCGTTGAACCTTGTGCCGCCGGACGCATCCACGGCCGATCGGCGTCAAGCTTCTTCTCATAGGTGCCGATTGCCGCGTCGCTCTTTTCGGTCAGCGAAATCTCGTCGAGCCCTTCGAGCAGGCACATCTTGCGGAAGGGGTCGATCTCGAAGCCGAAGCGGTCCTGAAACTGCGTCGTCACCGTCTGATGCTCGAGGTCGACGAAGACCGGATCGGTTGTCGCAACCTCCATCAACCGGTCGATCGCCGCCTGAGGCAGCACAACGGGCAAGATACCGTTCTTAACCGCATTGCCCGAGAAGATGTCCGAGTAGCTGGGCGCGATCACGACGCGGATGCCAAGGTCGCCGAGCGCCCAAGCGGCATGCTCGCGGCTCGACCCGCAGCCGAAATTGTCCCCCGCGATCAGGATCGGCGCGCCCTTGAAATCGGCGCTGTCGAACAGATTGTCGGGATCGGCGCGCAGGCTTTCGAACGCCCCGCGCCCCATGCCCTCACGCGTCGTCGTCTTGAGCCAGTGCGCGGGGATGATCACGTCGGTATCGACATTCTTGAGCCCGAACGGGATCGCGCGGCCTTCGACCTTGTCGAGCGGGGTCATGCCATCAGCTCCCGCACATCGGTGAGTTTGCCCGTCACCGCCGCCGCCGCCGCCATCGCGGGCGAAACGAGGTGCGTGCGCGCGCCCGGCCCCTGGCGGCCGACGAAATTGCGGTTGCTCGTACTGGCGCAGCGCTCGCCCGCGGGCACCTTGTCGGGATTCATCGCGAGGCACGCCGAACAGCCGGGTTCGCGCCACTCAAGCCCCGCGTCGGTGAAGATGCGGTCGAGGCCCTCGGCCTCGGCCTGCGCCTTCACCAGCCCCGATCCGGGGACGACGATCGCCCATTTGACATTGTCGGCCTTGTGCCGGCCCTTGAGCACCGCGGCGGCGGCGCGCAGGTCCTCGATGCGGCTGTTGGTGCAGCTGCCGATGAAGATATTCTCGACCTCGACATCCTGCATCCGCGTGCCGGGTTCGAGGCCCATGTAAGCGAGCGACTTGGCCGCCGCCGCCTGCTTCGACGGGTCGGCAAAGCTGCCCGGGGCGGGGACGACGCCGGTGATCGGCACGACATCCTCGGGGCTGGTGCCCCACGTCACGCTCGGCGCGATGTCGGCGGCGTCGATGACGACGGTCTTGTCATAGGTCGCGCCCGGATCGGTCGCGAGGCTTTTCCAATAGGCGACCGCGGCGTCCCAGTCGGCGCCCTTCGGCGCATAGGGGCGGCCCTTGGTGTACTCGAAGGTCGTCTCGTCGGGCGCGATCAGGCCCGCGCGCGCGCCGCCCTCGATCGCCATATTGCTGACCGTCAGCCGCCCCTCGACCGACAGCGCACGGATCGCGCTGCCCGTATATTCGATGACATGGCCGGTGCCGCCCGCGGCGCCGATGACGCCGGTGATGTGGAGGATGATGTCCTTCGCCGAAACGCCGGGGCCGACCTCGCCCTCGACGCGCACTTCCATCGTCTTCGACGGCTGGAGCAGCAAGGTTTGCGTCGCGAGCACATGCTCGACCTCGCTCGTCCCGATGCCGAAGGCGAGCGCGCCGATGCCGCCGTGGCAGGCGGTGTGGCTGTCGCCGCAGACGATCGTCGTGCCGGGCAGAGAAAAGCCCTGCTCGGGCCCGACGACATGGACGATGCCCTGTTCGGGCGCGGCCGCGTCGATGTAGCGGATGCCGAATTCGGGCGCGTTCTTTTCGAGCGCCGCCAATTGCGCCGCGCTTTCGGCGTCGGCGATCGGCAGCTTGTTGCCGGCCGCATCGAGCCGCGCGGTCGTCGGCACATTATGATCGGGCACCGCCAGCGTCAGGTCGGGACGGCGCACCGTGCGCCCGTTCGCGCGTAGTCCGGCAAATGCTTGCGGGCTGGTGACTTCATGGACAAGGTGACGGTCGATGAAGATCAGGCAAGTAGCATCGGGGCGCTGTTCGACGACATGCGCGTCCCAGATTTTCTCATAAAGGGTGCGGGGCCGAGTCATGCGGTTCACTTAAGCCTGTGGCATAACAATGCAAGCGAGTGGCGATCAAAAACGCAATTTTCGGTCGCGAACCCCTTGCCCTTTCCTTCGTCACCTCTGCCTTGATCGGCGATTATCCCCTTGCGACATGTAAGCGGCTGTTCCCCGGCGAAGGCCGGGGTCCAGAGCGTTGAAAAGCCACGGTCGCCCGATGACGCCCTGGGCCCCGGCCTTCGCC
>NZ_JBOHHT010000015.1:0-6991 GCF_050725655.1 Sphingopyxis sp.
CCCCATCGCTTCGCGACAGGGAGGATTTGGGTTTGGTCCGGGGTGGGGCGGGTTGGGGTTTTTGATTTCCTCCCTGCGCCGTAGGCGTGGGGAGGGGGACCGACGCCGCAGGCGTTGGTGGAGGGGCGACAACGTTGGCGCCATTGCCCCTCCGTCAGCGCTTCGCGCTGCCACCTCCCCATGGCCTTCGGCCACAGGGAGGATTGATAGGGGGTGAGGTTTGGGGCGTTCTACTTCGAAGGCTACGGTCAAGATCGCGCGTGGGCTCAGGCGGGAGATGTCGTTGCCCGAGGTGATGTTGTGGCAGCGGCTGCGCGCGCGGCCGGGCGGGGTGAAGTTTCGGCGGCAGCATCCCTTGGGGCGGTTTGTGGCGGATTTTTATGCGCCGGACGCAAGGATGATCGTCGAGGTCGATGGGATGGCGCATGATCTGGGGGATCGGCCGGAGCGGGATTTGGCGCGGGATGAGTGGTTGCGGGGGCAGGGGTTTGTTGTGGTTCGGGTGGCGGCGGCTGAGGTTTTGCGGGATGTGGATGCGGTGGTCGATGGGTTGGTTCGGTTGATTTCGGCGTCGCGCTAGTGGCCCCTCCGTCAGCGCTTCGCTGCCACCTCCCCATGGCTTCGCCACAGTGAGGATTGGCGTACTCAAATCCTCCCTGTGCCGAAGGCATGGGGAGGGGGACCGCCCGTAGGGTGGTGGAGGGGCGGCGACGGTGGCGCAATTGCCCCTCCGTCAGTCCTGCGGACTGCCACCTCCCCATTGCTTCGCAACAGGGAGGATTACGCGCCGTTGGCGGCGCTCAAAATCGCCCGCACGCTCGCCGTCGCGACGTCGGTGTCCAGCCCGCAGCCGAACAGGCTTTTCCCGTCGGCGGTGCGGCATTCGACATAGGCCGCGGCCTGCACATTGCTGCCCTGGCCGATCGCGTGCTCGCTGTAGTCGACGATGTCCATGATCGGGCCGCCGCTTTCGGCCAGCGCGGCGATGACGCTGCTCATCAGGCCGTTGCCGCGGCCGCTGACGCTGCGCTGCGTGCCGTCGATCAGCAGGACTCCCGCGAAGATGCGTTCGGGGTTGGGACGGCTCTGTGCCGATGGCCCCCACCCCAACCCCTCCCCTGAAGGGGAGGGGCTATTGGACGGCGCATGGCTTTCGGACCAGTCGACGAGCTGGAAGCGTTTGGCTTCGGTGGTCAGATACTGGCCCTCGAAGGCGTGCCAGATGTCTTCGGCGCCGAGTTCGCGGCTGGTTTCGTCGGCGAGCGCCTGGATGGTGTGGCTGAAGCTTGCCTGCATCTTCTTGGGCAGTTTCAGGCCCTTGTCCTGTTCGAGCACCCACGCGACGCCGCCCTTGCCCGACTGGCTGTTGACGCGGATCACCGCTTCGTAGCTGCGGCCGAGGTCGGCGGGGTCGATGGGCAGATAAGGGACTTCCCAGCGTTCGTCATTCTGGCGTTCGCGCGCGGCGAAGCCTTTCTTGATCGCGTCCTGATGGCTGCCCGAAAAGGCGGTGTAGACGAGCTCGCCGCCATAGGGGTGGCGCGGGTGGACGGGAAGCTGGTTGCAATATTCGACCGTCTGGATGACCTCGTCGATGTTCGAGAAGTCGAGGCAAGGGTCGACGCCCTGCGTGTACATGTTGAGCGCGATGGTGACGAGGCAGGTGTTGCCGGTGCGCTCGCCATTGCCGAACAGGCAGCCCTCGACGCGGTCGGCGCCCGCGAGCAGGCCGAGTTCGGCCGCCGCGACGCCGGTGCCGCGGTCGTTGTGGGTGTGCAGGCTGATGATCGCGGCGTCGCGGTTTGGCAGGTTCCTGGCGAAATATTCGATCTGGTCGGCGTAGATGTTCGCCGTCGCCGCCTCGACCGTCGCGGGCAAGTTGAGGATGATCGGGTTTTCTGCCGTCGGTTGCAGGATGTCCATCACCGCGGCGCAGGTTTCGATACTGAAATCGAGCTCGGCGGTCGAGAAGGTTTCGGGGCTGTATTCGAAGCGCCAATTGGTTTGCGGCAGGCGCGCGGCATTGTCGCGGAGCTGCTTGGCGCCGTCGATCGCGATGCCCTTGATCTCGTGCATATCCATGCCGAAGACGATCTTGCGCCACGCGGGGCTGACCGCGTTATAGACGTGGACGATCGCGGTTTTCGCGCCCGCGAGGCTGTCGAAGCTGGTGCGGATGAGGTCGGCGCGGCTTTGGGTGAGCACCTGCGGGGTGACGTCGTCCGGGATGCGGCCATCGCGGACGAGGCCGGAGATGAAGTCGAACTCGGTCGCGCCGGCGCTGGGGAAGCCGACCTCTATTTCCTTGAGCCCGATGCGGACGAGCAGGTCGAAGAAGCGCGCTTTCTTTTCGGCATCCATCGGGTCGATCAGCGCCTGATTGCCGTCGCGCATGTCGGTGGAGAGCCAGATGGGAGCTTTGGTGATCGTCCGGCCGGGCCATTCGCGGTTCGCGAGCGGAATCTGCGGAAAGGCGCTGTACTTGACCGAGGGGTCGCGGAGCATGGTCATGGGTTTGCTTCTTCTTCGGGTGGTTGCGATGTGTGTCGATCGGACCCTTGAGCGGGTGGCCGCGACTAGCGCGCAGCCAGTGTCACGCCCAAGGGCGTGTAAGTCGCAGAAGAAGAAGGGCGTTGCCGCGCATGGGGCCTCTAGTGATGCAAAATGTCGCGCTTGGCAAGGGGGGAGTGCGAAAATTACGCGAGAGTGGTCCCGTGCCGCGTGCCCACCCCGCTGCGACTAGCGCGCCCTGCGGCGCGGCAAGTCTCGCTCCCCTCCCGCTTGCGGGAGGGGGTTGGGGGTGGGCGCGACTTCAGACCTACCCCTTCACCCATTCCACCTTGGGATCATTGAAATCGACGATGTCGGCGAGTTCGAGGACGTTCGGATAGCCATAGCCGACGAGGTTGATGAAGGTCTGGATATTGAGCGCGAGCGGCGCCGCCTTCATGCGCACCGGCGCGGCGTCGTTGCGGAAATTATTGTTGCAATAGATGAGGATAGCGCGGTCTGGGTTGGCGCCGATCACCGCGGCGAGGCTCTCGGCGGTGAAGTCGGTGAGCGGCAGGTTGACCGCGCCCTTGATGTGGCCGCGCGCGAAAGCGTCCTTCGAGCGCGCGTCGAGGAGCAGGGTGCCGGGTTTCGCGACCTCGGCCTTGAAGGCGATGAGGCGCGTCGCGCGTGCGGGGGCGACGCTGGCGGTGAGCGCCTGGAAGGCGGGATAGTCGATCTGGGGGTTGGCTTGCGCCAGTGCGGGGGTGGCTGTGAGGGCGAGAGCGAGAAGCAGGGTGCGGCGCATGGTGATCCTCCCTTGAATGTGGAGAGAGGCTACGCCGCGGTTGCTGGCTCTGCGATGAACCGAAAATGTCGCCGGGCCGCAAGGGGCCTCGCGGCCCGGCGCAGTGCAGGGGGTCGTCCAGAAAGTGCCCCGGGGGGAGCGAGCGTCAGGCGGCTTCGCTCTCGTCGTCCTCGTCCCAGGGTTCGAAAACCTCGTCCTCGATCAGATTGTCGACCGCATGGATGCGCACGCCGATGCACCAGTCCTGAAGCGGGCCTTCCCATGCGGCCTCGATTTCGCTGAGGACTTCGGCCGCGTCTGAAGGTCCGGGGGCCGGGCGATCGCCGACGAGGTCGAAATCCTGCACGCCGTCGTCGGGCGGCGTGATGTAGACATGCGGGTCGAGCCGGATATTCGCCCAGCCGATAGTGGGGGCTATACCCTCGACCTCGACGACCAGCAGCGGATTTTCCTCGTCGCCGTCGATCGAGGCGTTCACTTCGACAATTTCGCGTACCAGTTCGCTCATCACACGGCTCCTGTACGAAAGGGGCGGGACCCGCGAAGGTCCCGCCCCTTTCATAAGCGCCGCGTGTGACAGATTGGCGTGATGCCACCTGCGAACCGATCGCCGTGCAATTTTTTGTCATTCCCGGGAAAGGCGGGAACCCAGTTGCAACGGTTGCTCGTGGGTCCCCGCTTTCGCGGGAATGACGAATTTTTTTAGGTCGCCTACTGCTTTTCGAACGCGGCGTGGATTTCGAGTTCGACCGCGTCGCTGACATAGGGAATGCCCATCGAGACGCCGAAATCGCTGCGCTTGATCGTCGTTTCGGCCTGGAAACCGATGGTTTCCTTCTTGTTCATGCCCATGCCGGCGCCGTGGAAATCGACGTCGAGGGTGACGGACTTGGTCACGCCGTTAAGCGTGAGGTTGCCGGTGACCTTGGCTTCGTCGCCGTCGCTGCCCGGGACGACGCTGGTCGAGACGAATTTGGCGTCGGCGGGGGCGGCGCCGAAGAAGTCGGGCTTGCCGCCGTCCTTACCGGCGCGCAGCAGGTGGCTCGTCAGGCCGGCGCTGGCGGTCGTGACCTTCGACACGGGGATCGTGACGTCGACCTTCGCCGCGGCGAGATTCTTCGGATCGATGACGAGCGTTCCGGTCACGTCGCCGAAGATGCCGGTATATTTGCTGAAGCCGAGGTGATCGACTTCCCACACGACCATCGTGTGGCCGGCGTCGGCGGCGTAGGTGCCGGCGGTGACGCGCGACTTGTCGGGTGCCCCCGGGGCGGAGCCGCCCTGCGCGAGGACGATCGGGGTCGCCACGACGGCGAGTGCGAGGGCGGCGAGGGGGACGATGCGACGCATGAGACAGTCTCCTGTTGAGGGCGACGGGAAACTAGGCGAAGGCGAGGGACGGCGTCAATATGCCCCAGGGAAACGCAGCGTTGCGATTTGGGCCCACGGCAGCACGTCATCGCAAGCCGCTTGTGCCGCGTCCGGTTTCATGCTGCAACGCGGCGAAGTACGAAAGCTGGGCACGAAGGCTGGGGGGCCGACGTCGATGGATAGCTTGTTCGCCCGGGAAGCGGGCGAGGTTGAAAATGCCTTTCTGGCGGCGCCGTTCGAAGAGGACGGCTGGAACGCGGCGCTGCGCCTGTTCGCGCGGCGGACCGGATCGTCGCACGCGCAATTGCTGGGTCTGGGCGACGACGCGACGCTGTTCAACTTCATGCCCGATATCGACGCCGCCTATCAGCGCGAATTCCTGGAAATCGAAGGGTGGCGGCCCGAGGTCAACTGGCGCGTCGCCGCGAGCGGCCGCCCGCTCGAGATATTGAGCGAGGCGCATTACGACGTCGCGCGGCAGCACAGCGGCACCGACGATTATGAGGAGCATATCCGCAAGTGGGACGGCGTGCACGGCTGCCAGACCGCGCTGGTCGAAGGCGAGGGATTGCTCGTCGGGCTGGCGTCGCTGCGCTCCGAGCGCGATGGCCGGACCGGACGGCGTGACCGCGAGCTGTTCGCCGCCGGCGCGACCTATGCGCTGGCGGCGGTCCGCATTCAGCAGGCGATGGCGCAGCGCGGCGCCGCGATGACCGTCGGCGCGTTCGATGCCATCGGCGTCGCGGCGTTCCTGATTGATCGCCGCGGCGCGGTCGCGGCGCTATCGGGGGCGGCCGAGGCGATCGTCGGTGAAGGCACGGCCGGGGTGCTACGCCTGCGCCGCGGCCGTCTGGGCGCCGCGCGCCGCGCGCCGCGATGCCGATGCGCCGCTGCAGGCGGCATTGGGGCGCGCGCTGAACGGAGAGGCGATGCAGCAGCACTGGATCGGGTCACCGCATGAGGGCGGGGTCGAGGGAGGCGGCGGGCTGCTGTGCGAAATCTTCCGCCTGCCGCGGCGCGAATGGGATTTCGGTTTCGACCCGCGCGTGCTGGTTGTCGCGCGGCGCGCGGCGGACATTCCCGCGATGCGGATCGTGCCGCTGCGCGCGGCGCTGGGCCTGACCGAAGCCGAAGCCGAGATCGCGCTGCGCCTGGCGAACGGCGAAGCGCGCGAGGACATCGCGGCCGGGCGCGGCACGAGCGCCCAGACGCTGGGCACGCAGATCAAGTCGATCCTGCGCAAGAGCGATGTCGGGCGCGAAGCCGAACTGACGGCGTTGGTGAACCGGTTGCTGCGGTAAGGGCGGGGTCGCGGCAGACGGGGTGAGAGGCGGGGAAAGGATACCGACGGCGGGTCGCTAGCCGCCGATATCCCCCAGCCGGACGTCAGCGCCACGGGAGTGACCGCGCCCGGTTTTCGATTGCCCCCACACAATCAAATCCCTCTGACGGGCCGGTTATCAGCGATTTACGAAGGCGGCATACCCCGCGCGGGGTATATGCGACGAGCCGAGTTCGATCGTGCGCCGTCAAGGCGCGCGGCGTGCCTCGAACCATTCGCGCATCGCGGCGGCGGCGCAGCCGGTGAAGCCGTAGGAACCGACGGGCGAGCAGCTGCCCGGGCGAGTGGCGCGCGCGACATTGTCATAGCCTTCGACCGCCGAGGCCCAACTGCCGCCGCCGACCGCCTCGTCTTCCTTGAGCTCCTCGCGCAGTTCCTTGGGCACGCGGTAGCGTTCGGTTTCGGGCTGCTGCGCACAGACGACGATCTCGTCGCCCTGCGGTTCGGGGCAGGGCTCGTCGCCATAGGTATAGAGGACCGAGGTGCGCTGCGGCGGCTGACTCGATTGGGCAAGCGAGCTGTCGTTCTGCGCGAGCGCGGGCGCGGCGAAGGCGAGCGCCGCGAAGAGGGGGAGGAGGAGGCCGGCTTTTTTCTTCATTATCGATCGCGTTCCCAGACCCTGTATCCCCGCGGCGCAGATTGGTGCGCCGAGATGAACCTAAGCCGAACCTGCCCGGCGTAACCCGTTGCGCTTTCAGCGCGAACTGGAATGCGACGGGGCGGGCCGGCACGGGGCCGATCTCACACAGGTGGCGATGAATCCTGAAAAGCCAAGCCCTGTTCCGATTGCCTGCCGCGGCGAAGGGGGACGGGGGTCCCGGCGGATGCGCAATTTGGAGAGGGGCGGGGTCGGCGGCTTTGGGGTGGGAAGCGGACGTACCGATCCTCCCCACTTGTGGGGAGGTGGCAGCGCGAAGCGCTGACGGAGGGGGCTGGCGCCCGCCCGCAACGTCGCTTCAGGCCGCCAACCCCCTCCACCA
>NZ_JBOHHT010000016.1:0-5053 GCF_050725655.1 Sphingopyxis sp.
CACCCCAACCCCTCCCCTGAAGGGGAGGGGCTTATTTGGCCCCAACCTAAGCATCGGGTATCAGATTGCCCGGATTCATGATCCCCTCGGGATCGAGACAATTCTTCAATTGCCGCAGCAACGCGACCCCGCTCTCGCCCAGATCATGGTGCAGATACGGCTTGCGCAGCCGCCCCGCGCCATGATGGTGCGCGACCCCGCCGCCATGTTTCGCGGTCGCCTCCATGATCGCGCGCCAGCCGGCGAAATAGGCGGGCTCCATCTTCGCGCTCTCCTCGAACGTCGCGGCGAAACTGAAATAGAGGTTGATCCCCGATCGATAGACATGGCTGCTATGCGCCGACGCGTTTATCACGCCGGGGATCTGATTGAGCGCCGCGATGCTGTCGTCATAGATCGCGCCGATC
Source organism: Sphingopyxis sp. (assembly GCF_050725655.1). Lineage (GTDB taxonomy): Bacteria > Pseudomonadota > Alphaproteobacteria > Sphingomonadales > Sphingomonadaceae > Sphingopyxis. The sequence continues at coordinate 408 of NZ_JBOHHT010000016.1, forward strand.
TCGCTCCACCGCCCCGAAATCTCGACCGTGTCGGCAACATAGCCGCGCTCGAACATATCGCGCCAGCTTGGCACATGGTTGCGCTTTTCGATCCACGTCTTCGCCGCCATCGGATCGCCGGCCTCCAGCCCCGCCGCGCCGCAAATCTCGTGCATCGCCGCCAGTTCGGCATCGACGCGGCTCTTCGGCCCTTCATGCACCATCAGCAGCATCGCCTTGCCGCCCCGCTCATGCTCGCGGAACAGCCGCCGCACTTCGCGTCCGTCGTACTGCCGCATCACCGGCGGGCGCCAGTCGGCGCGCATGATCTGCCGCTGCGCCTCGAACCCCGCGCGCATGTCGTCGGCATAGAAGCTGCTGTAATCGCGGTGCGGCGCCCTGGCGCGCAGCGAGAAGGTCACCCCGGTGATCACGCCCATCGTTCCCTCGGCGCCCATCAGCAGGTGGCGCAAATCGGGCCCGGCGGCGGCGCGCACCGCTTTGCCCAGCGTCACCAACTCGCCGTTCGGCAGCACCGCCTCGATCGAATGGATGATCTCCTCGATGTTGCCGTAAGCGGTCGAGAATTGCCCCGACGCGCGCGTCGCGACCCAGCCGCCGACGCTGCTGATCGCGATCGACTGCGGCCAGTGGCCGATCGTCAGCCCATGCGCCGCGACCACCTCCTCGGCCTCCATGCCGTTCAGCCCGGCATCGAAGCTCGCGAGCAAATCGTCGCTGTCGATGTACCGCACCCGGTTCATGCCGCTCATGTCGAGCAGGATCGCTTGCGGAGTCGGCTCGATCCCGCCGCACACCCCGCTGCCGAGCCCGAACGGGATCAGCGGCACGCGGCGTTCAGCGGCGAGGCGCACCACCTTCTGCACATCATCCACCGACTGCGGCCGCACGACGCAGCCCGGCGCGGCCACGGCGTCGCCCCGCCAGTCGCGCAGATGCTTGACCGCCCACTGGTCATAGCGCCGCGCGTTCAGCGCATCGGCATCGCTCGTGACGCGGTCGGCGCCGATAATGCTGGCAAGGGCTTCGGCTATCGAACTCATCTCACTCTCCCAAAAGCCTGCGGCTCGCATCGTTGATCTGGCGGCAATGTGCGATCTCGGCCGCCGTCCTGGCGTCATCCCAGCCGAGCAGCGCGCCCATGGTCTCGGCGGCAGGGGCGAGCGACCCCAGCCCGGCGCCCTGATCGAACCAGGCACGCGCGCTGCGTCGCACCCAATAATCCTCAAGGGTAGCGGCGCCCTCATGCGTCACTGCACGCACCGCCTCGGCAGCCACATCGCCGCCTGCAAGCACGATCTCGCTAGCCTCGTCGCCGTACAGTCCGGCCAGCCGCTCGGCCGCGCGCGGGTCGAGCCCGGCCAGCCGCGCCTCGCGCGATCCCCCCGGCAACGGCGCGTTGGCGGTCGAACAGGGCAGGGCGGTCTTGCCCAGCCGCTCCACCACCAGATCGACCACCCGCTCGGCCATCGCGCGATAGGCGCTCAATTTGCCCCCGGCGATCGACACCATCCCGCCCGGCGACGTCCAGATCTCGTCTTTGCGCGACACCTCGTTCGCCTTCTTGCCCGGCTGCGCGATCAGCGGGCGCACCCCCGACCACAGCGAGACGATCTCGGCATCGCGGATCGGATCGATACTCAGCGCCGCCCCGGTCGCGCGCAGCAGATAGTCGATGTCCTCGCGCGTCGCCGCAGGCCAGTAATCGGCGCCATCGTGGAACACGTCGGTCGTCCCGATATAGGCGAAAGCCCCGCGCGGCACCGCGAAGATGCTGCGCTTGTCGGGCGCGCGAATGATGATGGTCGAATTGATCGGCAGCCGCTCGCGCGGCAGCACCAGATGGATGCCGCGGCTCAGCGACATGCGCACGTCGTCTTCGCCCGCTTCCAGCCCGCGCACCTTGTCGACCCACGCCCCCGCGGCGTTCACCACCAGCTTCGCCTTGACCCGCGCGCCCAGACCATCGTCCAGGGTCGACGTCGCGACCAGCCCGTCACCCGTCAGTTCGGACGCCGCCGCATGGTTGATCGCCACCGCGCCCGCACCCTGCGCGCTCCGGACATTGGCAAGCACCAGCCGCGCATCGTCGGTCAAAAATTCGGGATACAGCACCGCACCATTCAGCCCGTCGGTCCGCATCAGCGGCTCGCGGCGTTGCAGTTCCGCCAGCCCGATCACCTCATGCTTCTCGGCCTCGGGCACCCCGCCCAATTTCTCGAAGGTCCACAGGCCCGTCCGCAGCTTCGCGGTCATCGCCATATTCGTCGTCGGGATCAGGAAGGGCGACAGCCGCGTCAGATGCGGCGCGATCCGCCGCAATATCTGCCGCTCCGACGCCGCCTCCTTGACCAGCGCAATGTCGCCCTGCGCCAGATAGCGCAGCCCGCCATGGATCATCTTCGAGCTGCGGCTGCTCGTCCCGCTCGCATAGTCGCGCGCCTCGACCAGCGCGACCGACAGCCCGCGCATCGCGGCATCGCGCGCGATCCCCGCGCCGGTGATGCCGCCGCCGATTACCGCAAGGTCGAAGCTGCGCGCCTCCAACTCGGCAAAGACCTGCGCGCGGCCCCGCGCATCGAGCGCGGCACCGGTCACGCGGTAACGATCCCGTCGAACAGCGCGCTATCCGCCGACCCCGCGCGGTAAAACACCGGCGGCTGCCCGAACGGCGCCGCGACGGTCACATCGCCGCCGCCCGCATAGCTCTTGCCCGACCAGAGATGCACCCACTCGGCGCCCGCGGGCAGATAAGTCGTCCACTCGTTCTTCCCCGCCGCGATCACCGGCGCGACGAGCAGATCGGGCCCGAGCAGATAGCTTGTCTGGATCGCATAGGTCTCCGCGTCGTCCTCGAAATGCAGGAACAACGGCCGCTGCACTGGCAGCCCCGTTTCCGAAGCCTCCTGCGACAGCCGCCGCAGATAGGGCGCCAGATGCGCATAGATCCGCGTCATCTTCGCGAAATGCGCGAGCAGTTCGGGATCGTCGTCGTATTGGACATTCTGCCGCGGCCGATTGCCCTCGTGCGTCCGCATCATCGACGTAAACGCCGACATTTCGGCCCAGCGCATCGCCAGCTCGGCGTCGCGCGTGGTGTCGAACAGGCTCGTATACCCACCGCAATCGCTGTGATGATGCGCATTGCCCAGCATTCCCGCCGACAGCGCGGCGCAGATCACCGTGCCGATCCCGTCGTGGCGGCTGAAATCGACCGCCTGATCGCCCGCCCACAGCATCGGACAATGGCCCTGCACGCCGGCCCCGCCCGATCGCATGAACACCATCATCTCGCCGGTCTGCCCGCGCCCCGCGATGCCCGTCGCATTGACCTCGCCCCACAAGGCCGGCCAGCGATTGTGCGCGGTCATCCCGCTCTCGCCATTCGCCAGCCGGACGTCGACCGGCAGATATTCGCCAAAATCGGCCATCCAGCCCGACAGCCCGAAATCGATCATCTTCTCGCCGATGATCGTCTCGGCGAACCATGCCGCCGCCGCGGGATTGGTGAAGTCGACATGCCCGCAATCGAACTCGCCGAAGTCAATCACATAGGGCTCGTCCTTCTCGGGATGCATCACCATGAACCCCTGCGCCGCCGCCTCGGCGTAAAGCGGCCCATCGACCGCGAGATAGGGATTCACATAGCCAAGGAAACGAATGCCACGCTCGCGCAACTCCGCAATCCGCGCGGGCAATTCGGGATAGCGCTCGGCATTCCATTGCCAGTCCCAGAATAATCGGTTGCCGAAGCTGGTAATGCGCAGCCCGACCCAATCCTCGCACCACAGCCCCGACACCGCGACCCCGGCGTCCTCATAGGTCTTCAGCCGCGCAAAACTATTGTCGCCATCCTTCAGCCCGATGACGGCACCCTTCAGCAACCATTCGGGCAGCGGCGGCTGACGGCCGAACCGCTGCGACAATGCCGACACCAGCTCGGTAAAGCGCGGCCGCGCCCACAGCTCGATCCTGGCGGGAATTTCCCACACCTCGACCTCGTGAAAATCGCCCGCCCGGAAATCGAACGCCGCATAGGCAAAGCTGTCGACATGCAGCGCATAATGCCGCGAACTCACATAGGTCGGCTGCGGGTAATTGGTGTGCGTAGTGCTGCCGCCGCCGCCCTTGCGGTGCGCCTCGACCTGCCGGAACAAGGGTGATGCGGGATCGCGCCCGACACCGGGCTCGCTCGACCACAAGGGAAAATGCCGCCCGCGCAGGTCGAAATAAGAGAATTGCTCGCCGCCGCCCCACACATGCTCGCCGGCTTCGGTGGGCACGCGCAGCCACAGCCGGTTGAGCGCCGGATCGAGCGCCTTCAAGGCGATCACCGCCTCGTCGCCATCGCCCGAAACCGTGGCTTCGAGCAACCACGGCGTGCCCGCGCTTTCGGAAAAACGCATGACGTCGCCCTCGACCTCGACATGCGCCAGCGCGACCCGCTCGATCACCTCCTGCGCCACATCGAAATGGCCCAGCTTCGAATGCACATGCGCTTCGCCGCGCCCGACGAAGAAACAGGGTGCGCCTTCGCTGTGGGTCAGGATCGCCTGCCCGCCAAGGCGGAGCGCAAAGCCGGTGTCGAGCGCATCGAGCGCCATCAAGGAGGATCCTTTCGCTGCTTCCATACAATCCTCCCTGTC
>NZ_JBOHHT010000017.1:0-18020 GCF_050725655.1 Sphingopyxis sp.
CCCGCCGGCGTGGTCACCGTCGGCACGCGCGATCTTAAAGAGGGCTGGACGGTCTTCTTCGACAATCCGCGGACGCGGCCGTTCGAAAGCTTCCCGCTGACACTTGGACGCAGCGACATCACCGTGCGCGCGGAGGGCGGCTATACCAACGTGATCGTCGGCGGCGCGGCTGCCGGACCGTTCTCCGGCACCTATCAATTCACGATCTATCCAGGCTCGCGGCTGGTCCGCGCGTCGATGGTGATGGCCACGCAGCGCCCAGCTACCGCCTACACCTTCGATGCCGGGCTCGGGGTCGTCTCCTCGGCGGCATTGCCGTGGCGCTCGGTCGCCTTCACGGACACCAGCGATGCGATGGTGCGCAAGGAAGGCGATGCATCGCGCAAACCCGCGGTCTCGCCGAAGGTGCGCGCCCGCATGATCGTCGCCGAGGGTGTCGCGGGCGGGTCGCTCGGCATCGTCCCACCGCCGCACCAATTCTATTACCCGCTCGATTACGCCAACAACGATAATTCGGCGTGGTACGGCAATGATTATCGCAACCTCGCCGGCCGCACGAGCTTCGGCGTGCGCCAGACGCTCGAAGGCGATCGGCGCTACGTGCCGTGGGTCAACGCCCCGCCGGGCACGACGCAGGACATGGGCATCTTCCTGCTGCCCGACAGCGGCGACGCCGCGAGCGTCACCAAGGCCGCTTTGGCCTATACCCGCGGCGACCGTTTCAAGGCGCTCGACGGGCACCGCACCTTCACCAGCCACTATCATGTCGAGCACACCGAAGCCTTTCTGAACACGGCGCGGTTCCAGCAATCGACCGGCGTGCCCGACGGGCTGGAGTCCCCCGCCTTCGTCAAGCGCTTCAAGGACATGAACGTCGAGATCGTCCATCTCGCCGAGCTTCACCTCGGGCGCGAGGCGCTCGATCGCGCCGGCGACCGGCTGACGCTGCTCAAGACGATGCACGCGGAAACCGCGCGGCTATCGGACGACAAGCTGCTCCTGCTCCCGGGCGAGGAACCCAACGTCCAGCTCGGCGGGCACTGGATCAGCTTCTTCCCCAAGCCGGTCTATTGGACGCTCGACCGCAAGGAGGGGCAGCCCTTCGTCGAAAACGATCCCAAGCTGGGCAAAATCTATCATGTCGGTTCGCAGGAAGACGTCCTGAAACTGATGCAGGACGAAAAGGGGCTGATGTGGACCGCGCACCCGCGGATCAAGGGCTCGTACGGCTTCCCCGACAAGCACAAGGACACGCCCTTCTTCAAGAGCGACCGCTTCCTCGGCGGCGCGTGGAAGAACATGCCGTCGGATTATTCGCTGCCGCGCCTCGGCACGCGGGTGCTCGACACGCTCGACGACATGAACAACTGGGCGGCGAAACCGTCCGAGCGCAAGTTCGCCCCGGGCGAGGTCGACGTGTTCCAGCTCTCCGACGAGAGCGAGCTCTATGCGCATATGAACATCAACTATCTCCGGCTCGACGGACCGTTGCCGCGCTATTCCGATGGCTGGCAAAGCGTGCTCGACGCGCTGCGCGGCGGCCGCTTCTTCACCACCACGGGCGAAGTGCTGATCCCCGAATTCACGATCGACGGCACGAAGAGCGGCGAAGAAGCCGCGTTCGGACGCAATGCCGTGGTGCGCGCGAAGATCGAATGGACCTTCCCGCTCGCCTTCGCCGAGATCGTCAGTGGCGACGGCAAAAAAGTCTATCGCGATCGTATCGACCTGACCGGCGGGGCGCCCTTTGGCACCCGCGCGATCGAAAAGCGCATCGACCTCCGCGGCCGCAAATGGGCACGTATCGAGGTGTGGGACGTCGCGACGAACGGCGCATACACCCCTCCGGTATTTCTGAAAGCCAAGTAATCCCCGCCTGCACGTGCAGTCGTCAGCGTTTCGCGCCCTGGCGACTGCACGTGGCCTTTTGACCCGGAGCGGTGCCGGTCCGGCCCGGTCCTTCTTCGGAGCAGCCATGTTCGATCGAACCTATTACGGCACCCATCCGGACATGATGGCGTGCGTGTCCAATGATGAACTGCGCGATCGCTATCTCATTCAGAATTTGTTCCGCCCGAACCAATGCGTGCTCAACTATACGCATGCCGATCGGCTGGTGATCGGCGGTGTGCTGGTCGAAAGCGGGAGCGTCCGCCTGCCCGATCAATTGGAGCCCGCGTCGGCTGCCGGCCACCCGTTTCTGGAGCGGCGCGAACTCGGCATCGTCAATGTCGGCCGCGTCGCGGGAACCGTAACCGTCGATGGCGAGCCGTTCCCGCTCGGCGCGAAGGACAGCCTCTACGTCACGATGGGCGCGAAAGACGTCAGCTTCTCCGGCGCCGGCGCGCGTTTCTATCTCGCCTCCTCCCCCGCCCATCGCGCCTTCGATACGCGAAAACTGCCGCTCGCTAGCGCCAGGATACTCGAGCGCGGCAGTCTGGCAGAGGCGAACCACCGGACGATCCACCAACTCGTCATCCCGGGCGTGTGCGACAGCGCACAGTTGGCGATGGGCCTCACGATCCTCAAGCCGGGAAGCGTGTGGAACACGATGCCCCCGCACGTGCACGAACGCCGGAGCGAGATTTATTTCTACTTCGATCTCGACGATCCCGAGCAAGGCCGGGTGATGCACTTCATGGGTCAGGGCGACGCCACCCGTCATATCGTTATGGCCGACGGCGAGGCGGTGATCTCCCCGCCCTGGTCGATCCATATGGGCGCAGGCACCAGCGCCTACGCGTTCATCTGGGTCATGGCGGGCGAGAACCAGGACTATGACGACATGAACGTTCTCGACATCTGTCAGCTCGCGTAATCTGTCGATATGTTACAAAAGCCGCTTGGCAACTTCTGGAAAACGAACGGAAAGATCGGCGATCGGGCATGATCGCTGGGCCGCTGGGTCGCCCCCTGGCCTTTTACTCGCCGCTCGCTTCCTTGCCGGAATCAGGCTTCTATGGCTTGAATCCTGCGGCGGAGCAAAAAGAGCCCGCCCGCGAGCATCGCCGTCGGGACGAGCATCAGCGTGAACGCGGTGCGCCCATCGAGGTGCGCGAAGAGCTGGCCGGTGACCAGCGACCCCGTTGTGCCGCCGAGCGCCGAGAAAACGACTACGAGCCCCATCAGCGGTGGATGCTGACGGTTCGGCATCGCGCTGAGCATTACCGAGATGATCGTCGGATAGATCGGCGCCAGCGCGATACCGATTAGCGGGAAGAGGAAGGCCGCAATCGGGGCGTCGCGCCAATTGTGGATGGCACCCGGCGTCAACCCGTCGGCGAGCGGCAGCACCAGGATAATCAGCGCCGCGAGCAACGCAAGGCAGACGTTGAGCACCGGATACCAGTCAAAGCGTGCCATTACCGCGCCCGCCCCGAACCGCCCGATGGCGAGACACGCCGCGAACAAGCTCGCCGCCTGCACGCTCATTTGCGCAGGCAGGTGCAATACCTCGTTGTTGAAGGTCGGCAGCCAGCTCTGGATGCCCTGTTCGATCAGCACGAAGACGAAGGCGCAAAGGACAAAGACGAGGACGAGCGGCAGCGCGGCCAGGCGGAGCATCCGCCCGAACGCCGCGGCCCCGCCTTCGGCGGCTTCGTCGCTATCGTGGAGACTATGCTCGTCGACCGGGGTCGACAGCAGCAAGGCGAGGGCCAGCGCCGTGATCACGCCGAGCACCCAATAGGCGTTGAGCCAGCGTAATCCCGATGGATCGATGAAGGCGCTGAACACCCAATAGGAAGACAGAACTCCGACCATGAACATGCCCTCGACCAGACTGGTCAGGCTGGCGTGCTTTCGCGGGCTGTCGGTGACGAGGCCGATCATCGAATAGACCACGACCTTGGCCACAGCGAAGGCCGCGCCGACCATCGCGAAATGCAGCCGCGCAACGTTAAAGCTGCCGAAAAGCGGCATCACGAGACACGCGAAGATCGCAAGCATGAGGGCGCCGATCAGTGCCCTGCGAAGGCCGATCCGTGGAAGGTAGCTCGCGGTGACGAAGGACACGACCGCGATGGTGATGTCCTTGAAACCCTCAAGCGTGCTCGCCTGCGGCTTGGTGACATCGAAACTGGAAATCGACTGAAGGATCACCGTCCCAACGCTGTTGAGCAGCATCGCGAAGGCGACATAGGTCAGGATCAATGCTGCGATCAGTCGAGTGCGCGCCATCAGCCGTCCTTAGCAGAAAAAGAGGGGTGGCCGCGAAGAGGCCGCGGCCACCCAGGGAGGGATGATTCTCTAGAACTTGTACGCGGCGCTGAAGCGGAACGACCGGCCGAGGATCGGCCGCGCGTTGACGACTTCGCCCCCCGCCTGCCCCAGCGTGCGCGGATCGCCTTCGGTCAGCCCGACCTTGTCGGTCAGATTGTCGGCGGTCACCGCAAAGGTCAGCGCGTCATTGACGTCGACGGTCACCCCCGCATCGATCTTGAAATAATGCGGCAGCGACTGGGTGTTCGCGGTGTCGGAGAAGCGGTCGCCGACGTAGCTGAAGGTCGAATAGAGCGAGACCTTGCTATTGTCGCCGAACTCGATGTCGTACGACGGCGTCACGCGCCACTGCCACTTCGGCTGCCGCTGCACCCGGTTGCCGCTGAGGTCGACGGTGCCGCCGCCCGAAAAGAAATCGCGGTACTTCGCGTCGAGCCAGGTGCCCGAGAAGGCGATGGCGAAATTGTCGAACGGACGCAGCTGCCCTTCAAGTTCGATCCCGGTGCTCCGCGCGCCGCCGATGTCGGCAACCGGCCCGCTATTGCCGATCACCGTCGTCACCAGGCCCTTAAACTTGGTGTGGAACAGGGTGGCATAGAGCGACACGAGATCGGTGCGGACCTTCACCCCGCCCTCGAAATTGTCGACGCGCGGCGACACGAAAATCCCGTCGCGCAGATTGTCGAAGAAGGGGTTGGTGTTGCCGCGGTTATAGCGGACATAGGCGCCAACCGACGACGAGAAGTCGTAATTGAGACCCGCCGTCCACGACCACGCGCCCTTCTTGTACGCGATGTTGCGGAAGGTGCCGTTGAGCACCGCCGTTCCGTTGTCGTAAAGCGTATCCGGATCGCCGTCGACGTCGACCGAGCTGTTGTTCTCGATCGTGCCGGTCGCCTTGTAATTCTGGTAGCGCAACCCCGCATCGAAGCGCAGTTCGGGCGTGATCTGGAACTCGTCGACCGCATAGAAGGCATATTCGCGGCCGTCATAGGCGGCGTTGACGTTGAAGAACGACCCTTGGGTAAAGCCGTTGTTCGTCGCGACCTGGCCGTTGGCGAGCGTCAGGTTGAGCAGGCGGCCGTGGTTTTCGGCGGTCAGCAGGTGGACATTGCCGAGGTTCCACTGGTCGTCCGACGAGAAGTCCGAATAATAGGCGCCGACGGTGAACTTGTTGTTCCCGCTTTCCCATTCGACCGCGAGATCGTTGGTGAAATCCTCAATCTGCTTGCGCACGATCCACGTGCCCGCACGGATCACCTGCTGCGTGCCGGCCACCGCCTGCCCGCCGTTGACATAGGTCAGGCTGCCGACCGTGCTGCCGAGCGAGGCGGCGTAGGCGTTGGCGGTCGTCGCAGTGCTCGCGGGGACGAGGCCCGTCGTATCGGCATCGCCCTTCAGATAGCTCGCGCGGTAACGCAGCTGGAAACCCTCGCCGATCTCGTAATCGAAATTGGTGCCAAGGTTGACCAGCTTTGCCCCGCGGCCGTCGGCAAGGTCGGTGCGCGTTCCGTCGGGCAGCGTGCTGAGCCGCGTTTCGGGGCCTGCGAGCACGCCGGTGCCGGGATCGATATTGCCGAACTGGCGCACTTTTTTCCCGTCGCGGATCACCGGGATCGGCAGCAGCCATTGGCCGCGATCGTTGAGGTAGCGCGCGAAGACAAGGATCGAGCCCTTGTCGAGATCCTGGCGGACGTTGGCGGTGATCTGACCGCCCTTTTCGGCGGTGAAGCCGGGGCTGCGGATACCCTCACCGCTCGAATAATAGCCGCCAACCATGAAGCTGGTATTCTCGCCCAGCGGCCCCGACAGCAGCATGTCGCCGCGCAGGTCGCCATAGTCGGTGATGCTGGCCTTCACGAGCCCCTCGAAATCGCGTCCGCCTTCCTTCTGGACGAAGTTGACGGTGAGGCCGGGCTGGCCGTTGCCGAACAGCGCGCCGGTGCCGCCGCGCACGGCTTCGACGCGGTCGATCGTTTCGTCAATGCGGATCAGCTGGGTGTTTTCAAGGAACGACAGCGTGGGGGGCGAGAAAAAGGGCACGCCCTGCACTGTCAGCGTGACGAATTCGGCGTCGCCGCCCGAGGGGTAACCGCGCACGAAGATATTCGCACCATTCTGGCCGCCCGAGCTTTCGGCCGACACGCCGGGGATGACCTTGAACAGGTCGGCGGTGCTGTTCGGCGCGGCGCGATCGATCGCGTCCGAATTGATGCTGGTGATCGCGAACGCCGCGTCCTGGCGGTTGACCCCGCCGCCGGCGGTGCCGGTGACGATGATTTCCTCGTTCGCAGGCGCCGCGTCGTCGGGTTGAGGCGCTTCCTGGGCGAAAGCCGTGGCCGGCAGCGCGGCGAGCGCAATCGACGACAGCAGATAGGTCCGTTTCAACATGGCATATCCTCCACTTTACCTGTTCTGGTTGACAGGCGTCCGCGCGCCGCCGCTTCCTGTTCTGCCGACAGGATCCGGTCGAGCGTCAGATCGCCTATGGCGGGGACGTTGATCTCGGCATCGGGCAGCGCCTCTTCCGACCCGATGCCAATGGCCACCATGCCCGCCGCATGAATGGCCGAAATTCCCGCTTGTGCGTCTTCGATACCGACGCACTGGTTCGGGGCGAGGCCCATGCCGCCGGCACAGGCCAGAAAGATGTCGGGCGCCGGCTTTCCGTTCGCGACCGCACCCGCGTCGGCGACGAAGTCGAACTGGTCGGCAATACCAAGCAGTCGCACGACGTCGCCGGCGTTGCGGCTCGCCGACGCAAGGCCGATCTTCAGCCCGGCGGCGCGCAGCTCGGCGAAAAGGCCGGTGACGCCCGCGAAGAGATTGGCCGGAGAATAATCGGCCAGCCGCGCACGATAGAGCGCATTCTTTTCCGCCAGCATCGCGTCGAACGCCTCGGCCCCGACCGCGGCGCCGGCCTGATCAAGGATCAGCCGCAATGAACCGGCGCGGTCGACCCCCTTCAACCGCTCGTTGACCGCGCGATCGAAGGCGAAGCCATATGTATCGGCGAGCGCCCGCCACGCCTGATAATGATCCTCCGCAGTGTCGGTCAGCACGCCGTCGAGGTCGAAGATCGCACCCCTCACCGTCGGCCGCGCCAACGTCGAGGGGGCCGCGCCGACGCGCAGCGAACGCCCATGGTCGAGAATGTCGAGCGGGGCACCGGACAACAGACGATAGGTGCAGCCCGCAGCGTCCACCGCAAGCTCGATCACGCTGCCGCGCCATTGCAGGCGAAAGCGGTATCCTTGCCAGGCCGACGGAAGCGTTGGAGCGAATGCCGGCACCGGCCCGTCGAGCCGCAATCCGCCCCAACCCTGTGCCAATACCAGCCAGCTTCCCGCCAGCGCGGCCATATGCAAGCCGTGCGAGGTGTTGCCGTGGCGATCTTCCAGATCGACGAAAGCGCATTCGCGCATAAAATCGAGCGCCGCCGCCTCTTCGCCGAGCCGAGCCGCAGCGATCGCGAAAGACACCGACGAAAGCGTCGAATCATGCGTCGTGACGCGGCCATAATAGTCCAGGTTGCGCCGCTGCTGCGACACCGGCATCGACACCAGGTCCATTGCCATCGCCTGGACGACATTGCCCTGCTTCGCCACCTGGTGCCGGAACAGGATCATCGGATGATAACGCATCAGCAGCGGGCCGCCCTGACCGGGTGATTTCAGGCCGGGCAATTCGGGGCGGCCCAGAAAGGCGTCGTCCTGCGGATTGATGCCGAGCACCGCGTCAACGGGCAGCCACATCGCGTCGGCTGCCTTGCGCCACGTCGCGATCTCGTCGTCATCGAGACCGATCGCGCCTGCCAGCGCCGCGAGATCGCCCCGCGCACGCAGCCAGTCCGCCGTCTCGGCCGCATAGCCAAGGTGCCGGCGCGCGATCGCGTTGGTGTAGAAATCATTGTCGACGAGCGCCGAATATTCGTCGGGCCCGGTCACGCCATGGATGCAGAAAGCGCCGCCGCGCCGCGCATCGAACGCGCCGATCTCGATCCACATGCGCGCGGTTTCGAACAGCATTTCGGCCCCGCGCACACGAAACGCCTCATCGCCCGTCGCCGCGACATAGAGTGCGAGCGCATAGGCGATGTCGCCATTGATATGATATTGCGCCGATCCCGTCGGATAGTGCGACGAACATTCGTCACCCGCGATCGTCCGCCACGGATAGAGCGCGCCGCGCGAATGGCCGAGCGCTTTTGCATGCGCGCGCGCGCGGTCGAGCTTGCCGATGCGATAGGCGAGCAAGGTGCGGGCCTTGTCAGGCGCCTGCAGCGCGAGCACCGGCAGCATGAAGGTTTCGGCGTCCCAGAAATAATGGCCCTCATAGCCCTCGCCGGTCAGCCCCTTGGCGCCGATGCTATGGTCCGGATTGCGGCTCGCCGACTGATGGAGATGGAACAGGTCGAACCGCAGCGCCCCGGTCATCGCCTCGTCGCCGTCGATCGCCAACGCAGCGCCGTCCCATAGCGCGCCGACAGCATCGCGCTGCGCTTTGGCGATCGTGTCGAAATCGGCCTCCACGCTGTCCAACGCCGCAAGATCGACCGGGCGGCCGCGCGCCGAAGCGAGAACGACCACCCGGTCGATCGTCAGGGTGCCGCCGGCGACCAGCGCGCCGCGCACGGCATGTCCCATATCGACCGCCGCCACGTCGGCGGCGGGCGCGATGATATGCTGGCGATAGGCGAGCTCGACGGCATCCTGCGCGAACCGGGTAACCGAGGGTGGGTCGCCCGGCAGCGGGGACATAATGCGCCAGGCCGGACGCAGCCGCGCCGAAATGCGCGGATCGTCAGCCGCGGCGCCATCGGCGCTCGCGCTTTCGATACCATGGGTCAGCCACGCCTCGCACAGGCCGCCGAAATCGAGCGGCCGGATGCGGATGCGCGAGGCGACGGCGGCGCCGCCAGCGAGCGGGACGATGCGATCGGCCGCGATTTCGAGGCTTCGGCCATCTTCAAGCCGCCAGCGCGACACGCGGCGAAGCTGGCCCGAAGCGAAATCAAGCTCGCTTTCGGTGTCGACGAGTTCGGCCGTACCGAAATCGACCGGCTCGCCGTCGATATGGAGGCGCAGCAGCACCGGGCTGGGGCATGCGATCCGCGTATCGGTCGCGGTCGCGTAACCAGGAAAGCTTTCGTGATAGGCGATCGGCCGGCGGACATAGGCGTCCGGAAGATAGGCGCAGGGTATGGCCGCGCATTCGTCGATCACCCCTTCGACGCCGACCAACCCGTTGGCGAGCGCGAAGAGCGCATGCGCCTGCGCACCGGTCGCCGACGCACCGCGCCGGACGAGCCGCATCGCTTCGGGGGAATGTTCGATAGTCGCCACGACGTCCTCACCCATGGCGAAGACTCCTCGGCCCTCGCTCTCGATCGCGGGTTTCCCTCAAAATGGTATCGATGTCAAGGTATCGATACCATTTTGAGGGAAACCGAGCGCCTAGCGCAAAGAAAGCGCCGTTATCCTAGCTTTCCCGGATGATCAGCGCGACGGGCATCGCACGCGACGCGACAGCTTTCCCGGCCACTTTGTCGAGAACCTTTTGCGCCAGCAATTCGCCCCCGATGCCCCAATCCTGCCGGATGCTCGTGAGGCGCGGCGAGAAAAGAGCCGCCCCCGGCGAATCGTCGAATCCGACGACCGACACATCGCCGGGAACCGCATGGCCTCGCGCCTGCAACGCCTCGATCGCACCCATCGCAATCGCGTCGCTGCTTGCAAAGATGCCATCGAAGTCGAGGCTTTGTCCGTCCAGCAGCGGCGCCACAGCCTCACGGCCGGCAGCGACGGTGAAGGCGCAGGGAATGTTGCCGGTGATCGCCGCATCCGAACCCGCGAGCGCCGCTTCGAATCCCCTCAACCGATCCTCGGCCTCGCCATGTTCGGCATCGCCGAGGAACAGGAGGCGGCGGCATCCGCGACCAAGCAGATATTCGGCCGCCAGGCGCCCGCCCTCGCGATTGTCGCTGCCGACGACGATGCGTTCGGGCGGGCCATGTTCGGCGCCCCAGACCACATAGGGCAGCCCGGTCGCCTCGATCACGGCAGCGGCGTCGTCATGCACCCCCTGTCCCAGCAGGATCACGCCGTCGGCCGAGGGCGGCGCCTGGGAAAAGAGATCGATGGTGGTGAGCACCATATTCTGCCCCGCCGCGGTCAATTCCTGAAGGATGCCGCCGAGCAGCAACAAAGGATATGGCTCACTCATCAGGCGCTCGTGCGACGGCGTCATTTCGATCACGACCGCGATCGTCCGCGTGCGCTGCTGCCGCAGGTTGCGCGCCGACACATTGAGCCGGTAACCCATGCGCTCGGCCGTCTCGCGGATCAGCGTGCGCGTGCTGTCTTTAACCGTCGAATGATTCGACAGGGCGCGCGAAACGGTGATTTTCGCGACACCCAGTTCGCGAGCCACATCCGCCATCGTCGGCCGCGCGCCGTCGTTGGGCTTTCCCTTACTCACCCGCAACATCGCGTGGTGACGGATGGCGAGAATCGATGCGCTGAGCCATGCCGCACCCCTAACGCCCGACGGCCGGCTTTCACAAGCCGCTTCACAGCGATGAATGTCGGCAGACGGTCATTCGCCCGGAAGCGGGATGGCTGTCTGATATTTGACCACCCGGAGTGCGAAGTGCGACGCGGCTGCGGCGACCGCTTCGTTCCTGAGCAGCCTGTGCATCAGAAACGCTTCATAGTCGGCGACGCCGCTTGCGACGACACGCACCTGATAATCCCATTCGCCCGACATCGACAGGCATTCCATGATGCGGTCCTGGTCCCGGACAAAGTTTTCGAACATCGCGGTATGTTCGGCCGAATGGCTCTTGAGCCGGATATTGCAGAGAACATTGACGCTCTGTCCGACCCGCGCCGCGTCGACGAGCCACACATTCTTTGCCAGCACGCCGGCTGCTTCGAGCGCCCTGACGCGGCGCCAGCATGACGGCCCCGTGCTTCCTACCCGGTCGGCAAGGTCGCCGTTGCTCTGGGCGCCATCGCGCTGCAATTCGCCGAGGATGCGACGGTCGAGCGGGTCAAATTTGACAATTTCTTTCATCATAAAGACATTATCTGAAATATATTCACTTTCAAGCGAGTCATTATATCCATTTTGAAAGGATTTTTTGCTGATTTGCTGCGATATTTCGCGCATGACACTCGATACCTTGCCCGCCCGCTCCGTCTCGACCAGCCTGCCGTTCGGTACACTGGCTGCGCAGCCCGCCGACGCGTTGCTGAGCCTCATCGCCCTGTACCGCGCGGACAATCGGCCGCAGAAAATCGACCTCGGTGTCGGCGTGTTTCGCAACGATGCGGGGGACACGCCCGTCATGCGCGCGGTGAAGGCGGCCGAGGCGGTGCTGCTCGAGACACAGGTCACCAAATCCTACCTCGGGGCCGAAGGCGACGCCGCCTACACCGCGCTGCTGGCTGATGTCGTATTCGGTGACCGGGCGGCGGGCGAACGATTGAACGGCGTGCAGACGCCAGGCGGTACGGGCGCGCTTCGCCTGGGCGCCGAGCTTCTCGCGCGCGCCAACCGCGAAGCGCAGGTCTGGGTCGGCACGCCGACCTGGCCCAACCACGCGCCCATCTTTGCCGAAGCGGGACTGTCGACGCGGAGCCACCATTTCCATGACGCCGCGTCGGGCCACATCGATTTCGATGCGATGCTGGACGACCTTTCCGCGACGCGGGCGGGCGACATCCTGCTGCTCCATGGTTGCTGTCATAACCCGACCGGCGGCGCGTTCACCACGGAGCAATGGCGCGTCGTAGCCGATCTGTGCGCGGCGCGCGGGCTGATCCCCTTCATCGACCTCGCCTATCAGGGGCTGGGCGACGGGCTGGCGGAGGATACGGCGGCGACGCGGATGATCTTCGACGCGCTGCCCACCGCGCTCGTCGCCTATAGCTGCGACAAGAATTTCGGCCTCTATCGCGAACGCGTCGGCGCGCTGTGGGCCCTGTCTGCGAACAGCGCGATCGCCGAACGCGTCCGCACCAACATGCTCTCGCTCGCGCGCAGCCTTTGGTCGATGCCGCCCGATCATGGCGCGGCCATCGTCCGGACGATCCTCGAGAATGGCGCGGTGCGCGCCGACTGGCAGGCCGAGCTTGACGCGATGCGCGCGCGCCTCAACGGCTTGCGCGCGGCACTCGCCGCAACGCATCCGCGTCTGTCGACGATCGCGGACCAGCGCGGCATGTTCGCGATGCTGCCGCTGACGCCCGAAGCCGTCGCGGCGCTGCGCGAAGAGCATGGCATCTATATGGCCGGGAACGGACGCATCAACATCGCGGGCCTGCGCGCCGACACCGTACCGGTCTTTGCGCAGGCGCTCCGGCCCTATCTTAATGCCGGGGCGAGCGGTCGATGACGGCCCCGCCAATCGACGAGACGCACGATCCGGCGCGGACGAGCTGGGTCGAATCGGCGAACGGCCATCGCGACTTTCCGGTCCAGAACTTGCCTTACGGGATTTTTGCGCCCGAGGACGGCGACCTGCGCGCCGGGGCCGCGATTGGCGATGCGGTACTGGACCTGCGCGCCACCGCGGCGGCCGGGCTGCTGCCCGAAGCCGCGGCCGTAGCCTGCGACGGCGACACGCTTAACGCGCTGATGGCGCTCACGCCGACCGATCGCCGCGCGCTGCGCGAACGGCTGAGCGCGATGCTGTCGGCCCCCATGCGGGAGGCCGAGCTGGCGCCGATGCTGCATAAGGCAGCAAACTGTACCATGCATCTTCCCGCGCGGATCGGCGACTACACCGACTTTTATGTCGGCATCCATCACGCGAACAATGTCGGGCGGCAGTTCCGGCCCGACAATCCGCTGCTCCCCAATTATAAATATGTGCCGATCGGCTATCATGGGCGCGCTTCGTCGATACGGCCCTCGGGCGAGCCCGTCGTCCGTCCGCGTGGCCAGCGCAAGCCGGCCGAGGCCGACGCCCCGCTCTTCGAACCGACGGGGCGGCTCGACTATGAGCTCGAACTCGGCGTGTGGATCGGCCAAGGCAATGCGCTGGGGGCGCCCATCCCGATCGGCGAAGCGGCGCGCCATATCGCCGGTCTGTCTCTGTTCAACGACTGGTCGGCGCGCGATTTCCAGGCGTGGGAATATCAGCCGCTCGGCCCTTTCCTCGCCAAGAATTTCCATTCGACGATCGCGCCGTGGGTCATCACAACCGAGGCGCTTGCGCCCTTTCGTATCGCGCAGCCACCGCGGCCCCAAGGCGATCCCGCGCCGCTGCCCTATCTGTGGGATGCCGACGATCAGGCGCATGGCGCGCTCGGCGTCACGCTCGAAGTCTTTCTGTCGACCGCAGCGATGCGTGCGGCGGGCGCCGAGCCCTTTCGCCTGAGCCGCGGCCCGGCGACGAGCATGTACTGGACGATCGCGCAGATCGTCGCGCACCATGCGTCGAACGGCTGCAACCTGAACCCCGGCGACCTGCTCGGTACGGGGACGCTATCGGCGCCCGACCGCGAAGGGTTCGGCAGCCTGCTCGAACTGACAACCGGCGGATCGGCGCCCATCCAACTGCCCGGCGGCGAACGGCGCGGCTTCCTGGAGGATGGCGACGAGATCATCATGCGCGCGAGCGCCGCAGCGGACGGTTTCGTGCCGATCGGTTTCGGCGAATGCCGCGCGGTAATCCTCCCCGCGCGCTAAGCGCCGCACCGGGCTCAGGTCAGAAACGCGTCGAGTTCGGCCAGCAATAATTCGGGCACTTCCTCCTGCGGACTATGACCGCACGGCAGCGCGCGCCCGCGCACATCGCGGGCCTTCGAACGCCAGCTTTCCATGACGTCGAAGAGCGTGCCCACGGTGCCATATTCGCCCCAGAGAAGGAGCAAAGGCGCTTCGATCTTCTGCTCGCTGTCGACCGCGTCATGATCCAAATCGATGCTTGCCGCGGCGCGATAATCCTCGCAGATCGCGTGACGCGTCGCGGGGTCGCGATAGCAGCGACGATATTCGGCGACGACGCGCGGGTCGAGCGAGCCTTCGACCTTGATCTGACCGGCAAGATGACGGTCAAGAAAATGGTCGGGATCGGCCGCGATCATCCGTTCGGGCAGGTCGAAAGGCTGGATCAGGAAGAACCACCAGAAATAGCGCGTCGCGAATTCGCGGTTCGTCTGCGCATACATCGTCGCGGTCGGCGCGATGTCGAGCAGCACGAGCCGGGCGACGCGGTCCGGGTGGTCGAGCGCCATGCGGTGTGCGACGCGCGCACCGCGATCGTGCGCGACGACATCGAAGCGGTCGAAACCGAGTGCCGCCATCGCCGCAACCTGATCGGCCGCCATCGCGCGCTTGGAATAATTCGCGTGCGCGGGATCGCCTGGCAGTTTTTCGCTGTCGCCATAGCCGCGCAGATCGGTCGCGACGACGGTGAAGCGCTTCGCAAGTTCGGGCACGACCTTGTGCCACGTCAGATGCGTCTGCGGGTGGCCGTGGAGCAGCAGCAGCGGAGGTCCCGAACCGCCCACCGCGACACGGATGCGCACGCCGTCCGCATCGACGTCCTGCCAATGGAACCCCGGCATGAGTTCGGAATATTCGGGACTATTGCTCATCGCTGGCAGCACCCATAAGCCAGGGCTTGCGGCCGAGATAGGCTTTCTCGAAAGCGCGGATGCGGTCGGCGTGAGTCAACGTCTCGCCGATCCGGTCGAGCCCGAGCATCAGCGCGCGCCGCGTGGCCGGATCGATGTCGAAGCCCGCCGCATAGGCGCCCATCTCGATGCGCTGCGCATCGAGGTCGACCGTCATCTCCCCTGCCCCGTCGTCGAGCTCCGCCATCAGCGCCGCGATCTCCGTCGTCGGCAGCGACAGGAGCAGCAGGCCGTTGTTCGCGGCATTGTCCGCGAAGATCGCGCCATAGGAGGAGCCGATGATGCCGCGGATGGCATATTGGAGCATCCCCCACACCGCATGTTCGCGCGACGACCCGCAACCGAAATTGGGCCCGACGAGCAGAAAGCGGGTCTCCGCCATGTCCGCACGGTTGAGAATAAAATCACGCCGCATCGCGCCGTTTTCATCGAAGCGAAGATCGTGGAAAAGGCCGGCGGCGAGTCCTGACCGATCGATCCCTTTCAGGAACGCCTTCGGCATGATGACGTCGGTGTCGATATTGGCGGCGGGCATCGCGGCGGCGCGGCCCGACAGGCGGACAAAGCGCTCCATCAGTCAAGCTCCTCCGCAGCGAGCATTCGCACGTCGGCAAGCCTTCCGGTGACGGCGGCGGCCGCGACCATCGCCGGGCTCATCAGGTGCGTGCGGCCGCCGATCCCCTGCCTGCCCTCGAAATTCCGGTTGGTGCTCGACGCACAGCGTTCACCCGGCGCGAGGCTGTCGTCGTTCATCGCGAGGCAGAGCGAGCAGCCCGAGCGGCGCCACTCGAACCCGGCTTCGATAAAGATGCGGTCGATTCCCTCCGCCTCGGCGGCGCGGCGGACGCCGCTGCTGCCCGGCGAAATCATCGCGCGAACGCCCGGTGCGACCTTGCGCCCCTTCAAGATCCGCGCCGCATCGCGCAGGTCGGTCAGACGCGCGTTTGTGCACGAGCCGATGAAGGCACGATCGATCGCGATGTCCTGCAGCCGCGTGTGGGGCGCGAGGCCCATATAGGCCATGGCGCGGACCGCATCGGCGCGGCGCTCGGCGGGGAGGTCATCGGGATCGGGGACGATGCCCGTGATCGCGAGCGACTGGTCGGGGCTGGTCCCCCAGCTCACCATCGGCGGAATGTCGCCGGCATCGAGCGCGATCTCCTTGTCGAACCGCGCGCCGGGGTCGCTGCACAGCGCCCGCCATTCGGCGCGCGCCTGTGCGAGCAGACCAGCCGACGGCGCGCGCGGGCACCCCGTGATATATTCGACGACCTTGTCATCGGGCGCCATCAGCGCAACCCGCGCGCCGCATTCGACCGCCATGTTGCAGATAGTCATGCGCGCCTCGACCCCGAGCGCACCGATCGCCTCGCCCGCAAATTCGACCGCATGCCCCGCCGCGCCATCGGCCCCGATCCGACGGATCACCTCCATGATCAGGTCCTTCGCGGTGACCCCGGGCGCCAGCGCCCCGTCGATCGTGATGCGCATCGTCCTGAGGCGGCGATAGACGAGCGTCTGCGTCGCCAGCAGATGTTCGATGTCCGAAGTGCCGATGCCGAAGCCGACCACGCCGAACGCACCATAGGTCGTCGAATGGCTGTCGCCCGCGGCGATGACCATGCCCGGCAAGACGAGGCCGAGTTCGGGCATCACGACATGCTCGATCCCCTGCCGCGGATCGAAGAGATCGAAGATTTCAATCCCGAAATCGCGGCCATTCTCGCCCAGATATTCGATCTGCCGCCGCGCGCCGTCGTCCAGTTCGCCCGCCTCGCGGTCGGGGTTGGTCGAATTGACATGATCGACGACCCCCAGCGACGCCGCAGGCCGCCACGGCGCTCGCCCCGCGGCGCGCAACCCGCTGAACGCCTGGGGGCTTGTATATTCATTGAGCACCGTTCTATCGATATACAGCAATAATCGTTCGCCAGCTTGGCCGGATTCGTCGAAAGATAATATGCGGTGTTCGTCGACGATCTTGTCATAGAGCGTTTTTGGCGCCGACATTCTTTATACCCTTCCTGCGGTTTCGCGGGCAGGGATTACCGTCAGCGGTTCGGACGAAGCCAATGCCGGGACAGTATCAATTGATGCGACGAGTGGATTCAAATGGATATCATGTGGCTCGAGGACTTCATCAAGCTCGCTGATGAAGGCAATTTTTCCCGCGCAGCCGAAGCGCGCAACCTGACCCAACCGGCATTCAGCCGCCGCATCCGCGCGCTCGAGGACTGGGTCGGCGCGACGCTGGTCGATCGCGACACGCACCGCATCGCGCTGACCGAGGCGGGACAGGCATTCCGCGTCCTTGCCGAAGAGATCATGCGGCGCCTGACGCTGGGCCGCGACCATGTCCGCGAAATCGGCGGCACGCTGAGTAATGAAATCCGCTTCGCCTCAACGCACGCGCTGTCGACCACCTTTTTCCCGGCGTGGCTTCGCAGCCTGCACGATGGCCATGAAGCGGGGACGATCACGCTGATCGCCGACCATATGGTCGCGTGCGAACGCTTCATGCTCGAGGGCAAGGCCGATTTCCTGCTCTGCCATCATCATACCGCCGCCCAGCACCGCCTCGACCCGGCGGGCTTCACGTCGCTCGCGCTCGGCGAGGATATATTGATGCCGGTGACCGCGCCGCTCGGCGATGGGGCACCCACGCACGCCCTGCCGGGCAGCGGCGACCGGCCGCTCCCCTATCTGGAGTTCGAGGAAAAGTCGGGCATGGGCCGCATTCTGCAAGCCGCCCAGGTGATTTCGGCAGGCTCGGCATCGCTCCGCACCGTGTTTCGTTCGCATATGGCGACCGCGCTGCTATCGATGGCGCGCGACGGGCGCGGCGTTTGCTGGGCGCCGCTCAGCGTCGCCGCCGCCGACCTCGAGAGCGGCCGTCTCGTCGCGGCGGGCGATACGCGCTGGCACGTCCCGATCGAGATCCGCATCTACAAACCGATCGCGCGGCGCAGCCCCAGCGTCGAGGCTTTCTGGACGATGCTGAAGAACCGGCTGAAGGCCGAGGCCAACTAGGACCAATCGACATTCAGCCCATGGCGGTCTGCAAATGGCAATTTCCCGTGCTTCCGGTGCTCACGTACCAGATGTACGCTGCGCTCCGGGTCACGGAAAACCACCATTTTCGACTCACCC
>NZ_JBOHHT010000018.1:0-9350 GCF_050725655.1 Sphingopyxis sp.
CGGGGAGGGGGACCGCCGAAGGTGGTGGAGGGGGTTGGCGGCCTGAAGCGACGTTGCGGGCGGGCGCCAGCCCCCTCCGTCAGCGCTTCGCGCTGCCACCTCCCCACAAGTGGGGAGGATCGGTACGTCCGCTCACCACCCCAAAGCTGACAAAAGCCGCTTCACTCAATATCCCAGCGTCGCCTCCAGAAACCAGATCCGCTGCTGTGTCTCGTCGGCCCAGCCGTCGACCAGTCCGCTCGTCGCAATGTCGCCGTCGGCTTCGGCCGCGGCCTTCACCTCTTTGAGCTGCCCGAGAAGGGTCTTGTTATCGCCGGCCAGCGTGCGGATCATTGCCTCGGCATCCGCGCCCGCGCTGTCATCGTCGCGGATCGACGCGCGGCGGCCGACGTCGCCGATCGAGCGCAGCGTCGGCGCGCCATTTTTGCGCACACGCTCGGCGATCAGGTCGGTCGTCGCGAAAATCTGCGCCGCCTGCTCGTCGAAAAGCAAATGCAGCTCGCGAAAACGCGGCCCCTGGACGTGCCAGTGATAGTTTTTGGTCTTCAGATAGAGCGCGAAACTGTCGGCGAGCAGCGCGTTGAGCGCATCGGCGACGGCGGGGGCATTGTCATTCTTGTCGGACATGGGAGCATCCTTTCTGTTGCCCCGCCGATATAGCGAAGCCGCGAGCGGTTTTCCCATTGAAGCTTTGGGTGAGCTTCATCGACAAAAACGATGAAACCGAACCAGTCGAGCGTCTCAGCCGATCAATCCGAACGCCCCCAGCGCGGTCCGCAGACCCCAGAGAATCAGGATCGCCGCCGCCGCCCAGCGCAGGTTCCGCGCCGCGCGCCGCTCGGCGAGCGCCGGGCCAAAGGCGAGGAAGGGCAGCATCGCCAGCGTCCAGCCGACCAGCCCGCCGGCGGCCGCCCATTGCCCCGCACCGCTCGTCGCGGCGAGCGCGCCGATCAGAAAATGGCTGCGGTCGCCGAACTGGTTCGCGAGCATCCGGCTCGCCAATATCACGGGCGGCGCCTCATCCGCGACCGGATCGGGCAGAAGCTTCACCCGCCACAGCAGCGCGGCCGCCGCCGACAGCATAGCGAGCGCGACGAGCAGCGCGGCCACCCCCTGCCCGATCATCCCGTTGGCGATCGCGCCCGCAACCGCGGCGATGACCGCGTTGACGATGAAAGCCGCAAAAGCGGTGCCGACCGTGACGCGCCGGTCGCTGCGCCCGCTCACCAGCCGCGACAGCGCGATCCCGCTGCGCCCGTCGGCATTGGCGAGCAGCACCGCCACCAGCGCAAGCATGATTGCATCCATGACGTCAGATCTGAATTGTCAGGCGGACGCGGTCAATGACCCAGCCGGACCGCAACCGACGCCAGCCACGCTTCTTGTGCGGCATACGGCAGCGGCCCCTGCGGCACGGCAGCCGCATCGCTCATCGCGTCGAGATAGGTCAGGATCGCGGCGCGATAACCGCCCCCCGCGACCGCCGATTCGAGCCGGCTCGCCAGCGTCTCGACCGCGGCAAAGCCGTTGTCGCGCGCCAGGCAGCGGATGTCGTCGATCCCCTGCACGATCTGCGCGAGCGCGCAATGCGGCAGCGCTTCGGCCAGCGCACCGATCTGGCCGGTAATCCGGTTCTGGATGTCGAGATATGGGTCGGTCTGGTTTCGCATCTTACCCCCCTGTCGTCATGGGGATGATGCGCTTTTTTGGTTAACGCGCGGTTAGCGTGGGTTATCTATGACCCGGCAGCCCGCCCAGCCCCTGCTTGCTGCGATACATGTCGCGGTCGGCGGCGGCCAAAATGTCCGATTCGGTCATCCCCGTCTGCAGCATCGCGACGCCGAAGCACGCCGACAGCGCGATCGAATGCCCGTCATATTCGGCGGGTGCGGCGGTCAGCACATCGCACAACCGGTTGACCTGCACGCGCGCGCCATCCTCGCTCGATTGGTCGAGGATCAGCCCGAATTCGTCGCCGCCGATACGCGCTGCAACGTCCGTGGCGCGGATCGAGCCCGCGAGCCGCTTGGCGATCTCCATCAGCGCGAAATCGCCCGCGGCATGGCCAAAGCTGTCGTTGATATATTTGAGCTGGTTGACGTCGATAAAGACGACCGCGGCGCGTTCGGCGTGCCGCTCGAACCGCGCCATGCGGTGATGGATCGCGGTCAGGAAATAACGGCGGTTGAACAAGGGCGTCAGCGTATCGCGCTCGGACACACGTTCGAGCTCGGCGACGGCGATCTTCAACACGCGGTTTTCGCGGCGCAATGCATCGCGTTCCCGGCGTATTTCACGCAGCTGGTCCTCGATGGAGTCTACGGAAACGGTGCCGAACTGGTCGACCGCGATCCGTGCCCCCCCTACGCTATCCATTCAACGTCCCCGAACCCTACCCACGATCCCCGGCCGAATGCCGACGGCTATTGAGCGGCGACCCTAGCCGCGACTTGATACCAATCGGTAAACGCGGCGGTATGAATTGCGCGGCGTTGCCCGCACGCAAAGCAGTCGCTAGGGGGGATCGGCGGCGATTCACACGCGATGAAGCCGGGGCAGGAGGGATTGGAATGGGCGAAACCGCCCCGCAAGTCGGCGTAATCATGGGCAGCCAGTCGGACTGGCCAACGATGGCGCACGCGGTCCAGATCCTCGAAGAGTTCGGCATCGTGCACGAAGTCCAGATCGTCTCGGCGCACCGCACCCCCGACCGCCTTGTAAACTATGCCAAAAGCGCGGCAGACCGTGGGCTGAAGGCCATCATCGCGGGCGCCGGCGGCGCGGCGCACCTGCCCGGCATGGTCGCGTCGATGACGCGCGTGCCGGTGCTCGGCGTCCCCGTCCAGTCGGCGGCATTGAGCGGCGTCGACAGCCTCTACTCGATCGTCCAGATGCCCGGCGGCATCCCCGTTGCGACCTTTGCGATCGGCAAGGCGGGCGCGACCAATGCCGGCCTGTTCGCCGCCGCGCTGCTCGCGAATGTTGATGCCGATCTGGCACAAAAACTCGACGCGTGGCGCGAAGCGCAAACGAACAGCGTCGCCCCTACCCCCGTGCGCGAGGGCTGATCCCCGGTGCTCTCCCCCGGTTCGACGATCGGCATCCTCGGCGGCGGTCAGCTCGGCCGCATGCTCGCGGTTGCAGCGGCGCAGCTCGGCTACCGCGTCCATATCTATGCCCCCGACGCGACAAGCGTCGCGGCCGAAGTCACCGCGCACCACAGCCAGGCCGCGTGGGACGACGAACCGCGCCTCGCCGCCTTTGCCGCGGCGTGCGACGTCGTCACCTATGAATTCGAAAATGTGCCCGTCGACACGGTTCGTTTCCTCTCGGGGCATGTCGCGGTCCGCCCCGGTGCCGCAGGGCTCGAAATCGCGCAGGACCGGCTGACCGAAAAATATTTCGTTGCCGGGCTTGGCGGCCGCCCCGCGCCCTTCGCCGGCGTGCGTGATCGCGCCGCGCTCGGCACCGCACTCGAACAGATCGGCGCGCCCGCCATCCTCAAGACGGTGCGCATGGGTTATGACGGCAAGGGGCAGGCGCGGATCATGACCGCCGCCGATGCCGACGGCGCATGGGACGGCATCGACCGCCACGCCGCGGTGCTCGAAGGTTTCGTGACCTTCGCGCATGAATTTTCGGTCATTCTGGTGCGCGGCATCGATGGCGAGATCCGCTTCTGGGACTCGCCCGTCAACGTCCACAAGGACGGCATCCTCGCGACCTCGACCCTGCCCCCACCGCAAGCGGTGCTCGACCAGCAGGACGAAGCGCGCGCGCTGATGGCAAAGATCGCCGAAACCCTCGACTATGTCGGCGTCCTCACCGGCGAGTTTTTCGCCACGGCCGACGGCCCCGTCTTCAACGAAATGGCGCCGCGCGTCCACAACAGCGGGCATTGGACGATCGAGGGCGCGGTGGTCAGCCAGTTCGAAAATCACATTCGCGCCGTCGCCGGGCTGCCGCTCGGCAGCACCGAAACCGCCGCGCTTCCGGTCGTGATGCACAATCTGATCGGCGGCGGGATCGAGACGGTGCCCGACCTGCTCGCCGATCCCGCGTGCCACGTCCATCACTATGGCAAGGCCGAGGTCCGCGACGGCCGCAAGCTCGGCCATGCCACCTGGGTCGGAGTCAGTCCCGCATGAACCGTCCCGAAATCACCCTCGTCCTCGCGCGCGCCGCCAATGGCGTGATCGGCGCCGACGGCAAGATGCCCTGGCACCTTCCTGCCGACCTCCGCCGCTTCAAGCAAATCACGATGGGCCGCCCGATGATCATGGGGCGCAAGACCTTCGACAGCCTGCCCGCCATCCTCGAAGGCCGCCGTCACATCGTCCTTACGCGCGATCCCGAATGGCAGGACGAGGGCGCCGAGCCGGTGGCGACGATCGAGGAAGCACTCAAGCTCGCGAACGCCCCGCATGTGATGGTGATCGGCGGCGCCGAAATCTATCGCCTTTTCTTGCCGCTCGCCGACCGCATCGAGCTGACCGACGTCGCGCTCGAGCCCAAGGGCGACGCGGCGATCGACTATCCGGCGACGGCCGACTGGCACGAGACGGCGCGCGAGGATCATCCCGCAGACGACGCCGGCCGCCCGGCGTACAGTTTCGTCACGCTGGTGCGGAAAAAGCCCTGATGCGTCGCTGGCTGATCGGCATCCTGCTCGTCGTCGCGCTCGCCGCGCTCGCCTTTTTCGCGATTGCCCCCGGCATGCTCGAGCGCGGGATGAACCAGATCGACGGCAAACCGCTGCCGCAAGTCAGCGAACGCGCGAAGGCGCTGCACCGGACACTGACGATCGTCGACCTCCACAGCGACAGCTTGCTGTGGAAGCGGGACATCCTCGACCGCGCCGACCGCGGCCATATGGACCTGCCGCGGCTCGAGGAAGGCCATGTCGCGCTGCAAATCCTCGCGAGCACGACCAAATCGCCCAAGGGTCAGAATTACGACGCCAACAGCGGCGACACCGACAATATCACCAGCCTCGTGATCGCGCAGCTCCAGCCGGTGCGGACGTGGAACTCGCTGCTCGAACGCTCGCTGTGGCACGCCGAAAAACTGAAACGCGCTGCGGTGGCTTCGAATAACCAGCTCCACGAAATCTCGGCCCCTTACCAGATAGACGCGCTGCTCGCTGCTCGCCGCGGCAAAGCGGTGCCCGTCGGCGCGATGCTCAGCATCGAGGGGCTGCACGGCCTCGAAGGCAAGCTCGACAACCTCGACCGGCTCTACCACGCGGGGTTCCGCATGGCGGGGCTGACCCATTTTTTCGACAATGATCTCGCCGGATCGATGCACGGGCTGAAGAAGGGCGGGCTCACGCCGCTCGGCCGGCAGGTTATCGAGCGGATGGAAGAATATGGCATGGTCGTCGACATCGCGCATTGCTCGAACGCCTGCGTCGCCGACATTCTCAAGATCGCGCGCCGCCCAGTCGTCTCCAGTCACGGCGGCGTGCAGGCGACGTGCAAGGTCAACCGCAACCTCAGCGACGACCAGATCAAGGGCGTCGCCGCGACCGGCGGCCTCATCGGCATCGGCTATTGGGACGCCGCGGTGTGCGACACCTCGCCCGCGAGCATCGCAAAGGCGATGAAGCATGTCCGCGACCTCGTCGGCATTAGCCACGTCGCGCTCGGCAGCGATTATGACGGCGCGACCACGGTGCGCTTCGACACGTCGAAGCTGGTGCAGGTGACACAGGCGCTGATCGACGCGGGCTTCAGCGACGATGAAATCCGCGCCGCGATGGGCGGCAACGCGATCCGCGTGCTGCACGCGGGGCTTGTCCCCCTGACACCTCCGGCGCGCGAACGGGCTGCCGACAATTGACGGCGCAACCCTTCCCGTTTCCCCGAGCGAAGACGAGGGGCCCGTTCGAGCGGAGCGAGAAGCTGCGCTGCCGTAGCCTCGACTTCGCTCGGCATAGCCCCTCGACTTCGCTCGGGGAAACGGAACTGGGGCATTTGTCGTCATCGGACATGCCATGATCCGCCTCGACGGCCACGCCCGCATCGACGACCCGCTACGCGGCGGGGTGATCGCGCTCGGCAATTTCGACGGCTTTCACGCCGGGCATCAGGCGGTCGTCGGCCGTGCCGTCCGCCACGCGCAGGACGAGGGCCGCCCCGCGATCGTCGCGACCTTCGATCCGCATCCGGTGCGCTTCTTCAAACCCGACGTCCCGCCCTTCCGCCTGACCACGCTCGACCAGCGTCAGGAGCTGTTCGCCGCCGCGGGCGCCGACGCGATGCTCGTCCTGCC
This sequence comes from Sphingopyxis sp., assembly GCF_050725655.1. Lineage (GTDB taxonomy): Bacteria > Pseudomonadota > Alphaproteobacteria > Sphingomonadales > Sphingomonadaceae > Sphingopyxis. The sequence goes on from NZ_JBOHHT010000018.1 coordinate 6,274, forward strand.
GTTCGACGCAGCGCTCGCGGCGACGACGGCCGAGGATTTCATCACCGAACTGCTGCTGGGTCGCTATGGCGCCGCGGGCGTCGTCACCGGCGCCGACTTCGTCTTCGGCAAGGGCCGCGGCGGCGATGTCGTCACCCTCGCCGACCATGCGCGCCGCCTCGGTTTCTTCACCGAAATGGTGGCCCCCGTCGACGCCGACGAGGAAGTCATCTCGTCGAGCCGCATCCGCGAGGCGCTGCAGGCGGGCGATTGCGCCACCGCGGCACGCCTGCTCACCCGCCCCTTCACCGTACGCAACGTCGTGCAGCACGGCGACAAGAACGGCCGCCTGCTCGGTTTCCCCACCGCGAACCTCGAAATGGGCCAATATCTGCGCCCGCGCTACGGCATCTACGCCGTCACCGGAAAGCTCCCCGACGGCCGCATCCTGAAAGGCGCCGCCAACCTCGGCATCCGCCCGAGCTTCGATCCGCCCAAGGAACTGCTCGAACCGCATTTTTTCGATTTTTCCGAAGACCTTTACGGGCAGGAAATCGACATCGCCTTCCACGACTTCATCCGCGCGGAAGCGAAATTCGACGATATGGACGCGCTGATGGCGCAGATCGCGGCGGATTGCGATGAAGCCAAGCGGTTACTGACGCACATCTAACCCTCTCCCCTTGCGGGAGAGGGTAGCGAGGCTTGCGAACTTGTTCGCTAGTCGCAGCGGGAGAGGGGTTGTGTGCTATCGACAGGGCAGAACCCCTCTCCCAGCTCAGCTAGGCAGCAAGCTGCCAAGCTTGCGCATCCCTCTCCCACAAGGGGAGAGGAAAAGGGGGGAATGATGACCGACAGCGAAGATTGGGCGACCGCGCTCGAAGGCCCGAAGAAAAAACCGATGAAACGGCGCACGAAGATCCTGCTCTGGGTCTTCGCGCTTGTCGTCGCCTGGTTCACGCTCAGCAACGCGAGCTGGCTCGCCCCCGACCCCACGGGCAAGCGCGTGCTGATCGCGCATCGCGGGGTGTCGCAGCTATTCGATCACACGGGCGTCACCGACGAAACCTGCACCGCGGCGCGCATCCATGCGCCAGAGCATGACTATATCGAAAACAGCCTGCCCTCGATGAAGGCGGCGATCGGCCGCGATGCGGGCATGGTCGAATTCGATGTCGCGGCGACCAAGGACGGGCAGGTCGCGGTCTTCCACGACTGGACGCTCGATTGCCGCACCGACGGCAAAGGCGAAATCCGCGACCACATGATGGCCGAATTGAAAGCGCTCGACATCGGTTATGGCTACACCGCCGACGGCGGCCAGACCTTCCCGCTGCGCGGCAAGGGTGTCGGCCTGATGCCCAGCCTCGACGAGGTGCTCGGCACGCTCGGCCACGCCTCGCTGCTGATCAACTTCAAGTCGCGCGACCCGAAAGAGGCCGACCTCGTTCTCGCCGCCTTCGCGCGCGCCGGAATCGATGCCAATGATCCGCGCTTCGGCTTTTTCGGCAATGCGCGCCTTATGCAGATCATCCGCGCGAAGGCTCCAAAGGCGTGGACGATGGATCCCGTCGCCGCAAAGCGCTGCACCGCGGATTATATCAAATTCGCCTGGTCGGGCTGGTATCCGGCAAGCTGCGTCGGGGGCACGATCATGGTGCCGCTCGACACTCAATGGGCCTATTGGGGCTGGCCCGACCGCCTGCAGGACCGCGCCGCGAAACATGGCACCCGCGTCCTCCTCACCGGCTCGCGCGGCGACGAGAAGGGCGGCATGGGGCTGTCCGAGGTGGGTCAGCTGACCAAGGTTCCCGCCAGCTTCACCGGCTATGTGTGGATCGACGACATCTACAATCTCGGGCCAGCGCTGCGGCCTAGGCAGAAATAGGCTTGCGGCAGAGATTGCTCCGGTGCGGACAAAGGTGATCCCCGGCGGGAGCCGGGGCCCACCGCGCCGACGCATGATTGTGGAGGTTTGCGCGCACGCGAATCTGCGCTAAGCGCCGCCACCATGACTGATACGCCCTCCGCCGCCGAGCAGCGCGACTACCGCGACACCGTCTTCCTGCCCAAGACCGACTTTCCGATGAAAGCCGGCCTGCCGCAGAAGGAGCCGCTGATTCTCGCCAAATGGCTCGAGGGCAATCTGGAGGGGCAAATCCGCGAGAGCCGCAAGGGCCGCGACCAGTTCATCCTCCACGACGGCCCGCCCTACGCCAATGGCGACATGCACATCGGCCATGCGCTCAACCATATCCTCAAGGACATGGTCGTCCGCACCCAGACGCTGAAGGGCAAGGACGCGCCCTATGTGCCCGGCTGGGACTGCCACGGCCTGCCGATCGAGTGGAAGGTCGAGGAGCAGTATCGCAAGAAAAAGCTCAACAAGGACGAGGTTCCGGTCGAGGAGTTCCGCGCCGAATGCCGCGCCTATGCCCAGCATTGGGTCGACACCCAGCGCGAGCAGCTGAAGCGCCTCGGCATCGGCGGCGACTGGGATCATCCGTATCTGACGATGGATTATGAGGCCGAGGCCACCATCGTCCGCGAACTGCTGAAATTCGCTGCGAACGACATGCTCTATCGCGGCGCCAAGCCGGTGATGTGGTCGCCGGTCGAAAAGACCGCGCTCGCCGAGGCCGAGATCGAATATGAGGATATCGTCTCGACCCAGATCGATGTCGCGTTCGAGATCGTCGAAAGCCCGATCCCCGAACTGGTCGGCGCGCATGCGGTGATCTGGACGACAACGCCGTGGACGATCCCGGTCAACCAGGCTTTGGCTTATGGGCCGGAGGTCGAGTACGAAGCTGTAGAACTTCAAACGGTCAATCGACTTCTGACCGATAGCCCCTACGATCTGAGCGCGATTCAGAAATGGGCGAGCAGAGTTTTCGTCGTAGCCAAGGACAAAAGTCTGCAGGCAGAGTTTCTCAAGCGTATTGGGAAATCACTCTCGACTGAAAACGCTCCGCACGAAGTGTCCGTTTTTGTTTCTAATGTCCGGTGGACAGGCAAAGGCTCCGACCTCGCCGGCACCATCGCCCACCACCCGATGGCGCCCCTCTTTTCACCCCTCCCCTGAAGGGGAGGGGCTT
>NZ_JBOHHT010000019.1:0-3932 GCF_050725655.1 Sphingopyxis sp.
CGCGCCGCGAGGGCTGGTTGCCCTTGCAAGCGGCTTTCGGCCCGAGCTGTTCGCCATTTGGACGTCCCGAAGGGATTTGATCAAAATGGCCCATTGCTTCGTCGAGAAGTCTCGAAATATCGACATATGTCTTCGCCTTCTCTCCTCGCACTGGGTCATTTTGCTTCAAACCTCGATGCCGCTGAAATTGAGGGCGGGCCCTAAGCCTCCTTTGTTGCACTGCACATAGGACATTTTGTCCAATCCCGCGACCGCTCTTCATCGCGCAGGGGCATTTTCATTCGGGGTAATTTTGCCCTATGACCGACTCGTGCCGCCGCATCCTGTCCTGCGGAGGGCGCCAGCTCAAGGATTGCTACCATGGCTGCCGATACTGTGCCCACCACCGAGGTCGAACGCGACGCCCGCGCCCTCCACGGCGCCAGTCAGGATGGGGGCAGCCACCGCATCGACCCCGCCGAAATCGCGATCGGCGTCATCATCGGCCGCACCTCCGAATTCTTCGACTTCTTCGTCTACGCGATCGCGTCGGTGCTGGTGTTCCCGAAGCTCGTCTTCCCGCACCTCGACCCGCTGACGGGTACGCTCTGGTCGTTCGCGATCTTCGCGCTCGCCTTCGTCGCGCGCCCGGTCGGCACGATCATCTTCACCGCGATCGACCGCGCTTATGGCCGCGGTGCCAAGCTCACCATCGCGCTGTTCCTGCTCGGCGGGTCGACCGCGGCGATCGCCTTCGTCCCCAGCTATGAATCGGCCGGCATCGGCGCCGCGCTCCTCCTCGCGCTGTTCCGCATGGGCCAGGGCGTCGCACTCGGCGGCTCGTGGGACGGCCTCGCCTCGCTGCTGGCATTGAACGCGCCCGAGAACCGCCGCGGCTGGTACGCGATGATCCCGCAGCTCGGCGCACCGCTCGGCCTCATCGTCGCCAGCCTGCTCTTCATGTTCCTGATCTCGGCGCTGCCCGCGGCAGATTTCCTTGCGTGGGGCTGGCGCTATCCCTTCTTCGTCGCCTTTGCGATCAACGTCGTCGCGCTGTTCGCGCGGCTGCGCATTGTCGTGACCCCCGAATATGCCGAGCTGTTCGAAAACCGCGCGCTTCAGCCGGCGCCGTTGCTCGAAACGGTGCGATCCGAATGGAAGACGATCGTCATCGGCACCTTCGCGCCGCTCGCCAGCTTCGCGATGTTCCACATGGTCACCGTCTATCCGCTGTCGTGGGTGTTCCTGTTCACCGACGAAAGCCCGGTGCGCTTCCTGATGATCGAGGCGATCGCCGCGGTCGTCGGCATCGGGACGATCATCGCGTCGGGCGCGCTCGCCGACCGCTTCGGCCGCCGCACGTTGCTGGCCGCCACCGCCGCCGCCATCGCGGCGTTCAGCGGCTTTGCGCCGCAATTGCTCGACGCCGGCGAAATCGGCGAGGCGACCTTCATGATCCTCGGCTTCGCGCTGCTCGGCCTGTCGTTCGGCCAGTCGTCGGGCGCGCTCTCGTCGAACTTCCAGCCGCGCCATCGCTACACCGGCTCGGCCTTCACCTCCGACCTCGCCTGGCTGTTCGGCGCCGGCTTCGCGCCGATGGTCGCCCTCTGGCTCTCCAGCCAGTTCGGGCTGATCGCCGCGGGCGCCTATCTGCTCTCGGGCGCGATCGGCACGCTCGTCGCACTCTGGCTCAACCGCGAACTGGCGAGCACGATCGGCTGACCACGCACCCCATGGACTTCAGGGCGAAGATCGAACTGAGGGGGATCAATCCCTATGTGCTGGTCAGCGCCGCGCGGGCGCGGCGGATCAAGGCCGGCTGGAAAAAGCCCCTGCCCGTCCTCGTTCAGGTGAACGGCCAGCCCGATCCCGCCTGGCGGGTCAACATGATGCCGGCGGGCGACGGGGGCTTTTACCTCTATCTCGACGGCGTCGTCCGCAAGGAGTCGGGCACCGATGTCGGCGACACGGTCGACGTGTCGGTCGTTTTCGATCCCGCCTACCGCAGCGGCCCGCAGGACGACATGCTGCCGGAATTTGCAGCCCGCCTCGATGAAGACGCCGGGATCAAAACCCGATGGCAGGCCCTTCCGCCAAGTCTCCAGAAAGAAATCCTGCGTTACCTCGCCAATCTGAAATCGGACGCGGCACGGCATCGCAACATCGATCGTGCGATCGGCGTCCTCGGCGGCGCGAAGGCGCGTTTTTTCCACAGCACGCGCCCCGAGCCCGACCCGAGCCGCCATGTCGCGGACGACCGGGAAACCGATTATATCCTCTGGCCGAACTATCATTCGGGCGCGAACGGCGATTTTCAGACGATCACAATTGCTCGTCGCGACCGTGATGGGCTCGATCATGAAATCGCTGTTTCCGGGGGAGCCCATCTATACGATGGCCTTCGCTGCCTTTGCCTTGCTGCTTGCAATCGCCGCGATGACACGCGTCGACCAGTCGGCCCCGGCCCGCGCCGAAGCCGGCCAGGGCTGACTATCCCCTCTCATCCCGGCCATGGTCGATTATACATCTCGGTCGGCCCCGGATATTCGCTTCCATCGTCCGTCCCGACCTCGCGCGCGATCAACGCGTTCACCATCGCATTGAGGCGCGATATGTTGCGTCGCTGCTCGGGCCGCGCGGCGAGATTGACGATCTCGTCGGGATCGGCGTGCGTATCATAGAGTTCGAGGTCGTTGTTCGCCGACAATTCGGCCCAGTTTTGCGGTTTCCGATGATGCGCCGGCGCGAAATAGCGCGCGAACTTCCAGCGGCCGTCATGCACGCCGCGGTGCAGCCGCCGACGCGAGAGATCGAAACGGTCGGTGAAGGGAGCGGTCGCGGGCTGTCCCGCCTTCGGGGCCCAGCCATAGCCCACGGCATAGTTGAACAAATGCCCCCTGACGTCGCGTTCGGTGCGCGCCTCGGCGTCGGTCAGCAGCGGCGTCACGTCGACGCCGGGCAGGCCCGGATAATGGTCCTTCCGCCAGCCGGCATCCTTCCCGCCCAGCGCGAGCAAGGTCGGTGCAATATCCACCGCGCTCATCAGGCGGCGCGAGCGGCGTCCGCCCGCGACGCCCGGATGAACGATGATCATCGGCACATTGGTCTCCTCGCGATAGATCGTGCCGCCCTTTTGCCGCATGCCGTGCGCGCCCGCCCGTTCGCCATGGTCGGCGGTGTAGACGATGATCGTATTCTCGAGCTGGCCGCTCGTCTCGAGCGCCCACAGCAATTGGCCGATCCGCCGGTCGACGTCGCGGATGCAGTTGTAATAATAATTGCGGAAACGGCGCCACGATACTTCGTCGCTCAGGTCCATGGCACCATAGGTGCGGACGTTCGAAGCGGCGATGCCCCGATGCGCCTCGGGCTTTCCGCTCAGGTCGTCGCGGTAAAAGCTGTCGGGCAGCTCGAAGCCATTGTCTTCGGCATAGAGCGGGTCGCCCGGTTCGCGGCGCAGCGGCCCCAGAAGATAGGGGTGCGCGCGCGTCCCGGTCTGCTTGCCCGTCGCGTCATAGAACATGATGTCGTGCGGGTTGAGCAGGCCGACGACCATGAACCATGGCTTGCCGGCCGCCTTGTCCTGCCCCTTGAAATCGAGAATGCTGCGCGAAGCGTCGGCGGCGATATACTGGTCGTGCCGATACCCGTCCCACGTCAGGCCCACCGCCTCGCCGTCGAACCCGTAGTCGTCGAACCCATAGGCTTCCATGGCATGTTCGGTGGCGGGGTAGATCATGCCCGACACCTGGTTCCAGTTCCGCTTTTCGTTGATCGGCGAAAGGTGCCATTTGCCCTTGTAGCTGGTGTAATAGCCCGCCGTGCGCATCATATGCCCCAGCGTCGGCAGATCGGTGGGCAGCACCGGATCATCGGCGCCGCTCGAGTTCAGATAGATACCCGTGCGCTGCGTATGATGCCCGGTGAAGATCGTCGAGCGCGACGGGCTGCAC
>NZ_JBOHHT010000020.1:0-51987 GCF_050725655.1 Sphingopyxis sp.
GACCCGACAAAACACCGGCGCCGACAACACGGGTCAGCAACGCAGGGAGCAAGGCAGGATGAGCCGTCATGCCACGATGGTGCGGACTAAGAGCAGCGAGCGCAAGCCGCCAATCGCGTCAGGATGGCCGGCGATCAAGAAAGCGAAAATGACGCCGCAACGTGCAGCAAACGGCCATGGCATTTAGCAAGTGAAATCGGGTTTCCGGTCCCGATAACGAAAAAGGGGCCGGTTCGCACCGGCCCCTTCCCCTTCAGTCGCGCAGGCGCACCAGGTCGTTGAGCAAGCCTTCGGTGCCGTTCGTCACCGTCAGCCGCTCGACCTTGCCCGCGATGCTTTCCAGCGCCTCGAGCTCCTTCAGGCGGAGCATGACCGGGTTTTCGGCCATGACCTTCGCCGTGTTGAGCAGCGAGCGCGTCGCGTTCGTTTCCTCACGCCGGCGGATGACATTCGCCTCCGCCTCCTTCTGCACCGCAACGACCCGGTTCAGGATCTCGCGCATCTCGCCCGGCAGGATCACATCCTTGAGCGCGATGTCGGAGACCTCGATCCCGATCGCCGCCATATCGGCACGGACCTTGTCCGCCGCCTCGGCATCGACCGTCACCTTGTTTTCAAGGATCTGGTCGAGCGTCAGCGCGCCGAGCGTCTTGCGAAAGGCCAGCTGCAGCGCCCGGTAGAGCGCATCGGCGAAGTCCTTCACGCTCGACACCGCGAGCAGCGGATCGGCAACGCGGTATTCGGCGCTGATGTTGATCCGCAGCGTCACGCGGTCGCGGGTCAGCACTTCCTGTCCCGTGACGTCGAGCGCCTGGCGGGTCAGGTCGACCAGCTTCGCGGCGATCTTCCGACCCGGGTTCCAGTAGCCATAGACGCCCGGTTCGAGCCGATCGGTCATCCGCCCGTCGATGCTGACGAGCGCGGTCTTGCCCTCGTCGACCTCGACACGCGTGACAAGCTGCGTCTTGCCGGCCTTCTGCAGCCGCTGGAGCAGCTTCGCCTCGACCCGCGGGCTGTCCGCGATGTCAACATGCGCCGCCTTCCACGGGCCTGCGTCGGTCCACAGGATCAGCTTGTCGTCGGGACCAAGAATGGTGTTGATGATTCCATCGCGTTCGATGACAGCAACCTCGTTCTCGGCCGTGCGGACGACCGTCAGATGCGTCGCCGCATCGACCGGCAGTTTTTCGAGCACCGCTTGCTCATAGGCCGATTTGAACAGCATCAAACCCAGGGGCTGGATTTCGAGGCGCAGCGAACCGTTGCGGTTCGGCAGCACATGCTCGCCCGGCCCCAGGATACCGCGAACCGCGCCCTTGTAGAGCCAGATCGCCCGTTCATTTTCGTCGATGAGCACGGTTTCCCGTCCCATCAGCATATCGATCAATCGCTTCATCATTTCATTCACCATTCTCAATCTGCGCTACGGCACGCCGATTTCCTTTCTTCCTTGGGTTGCATAATCCCCCGAGCCCAAAGGCACGGGGACCGGCGGCATAGCGGCAAGCGGGAAGGACGCGAGGGGACGTTGCCGCGACGACACGGAGCGACGGGGTTCGAAAACCCCGGCACCCGGTGCCAACGCAGCGCGGCCTTCATCGCCTGCCAAGCTTTCCGGCATGGCTTTGGATTGGACGCCAACGCTGACCTTTGCCCAAAGGCATTGGCCAAACGGCGGCGCCGTCTCTTCGGCAAGCCGGTCCCCGAACCCATTAATTGCAAAGACAGTTTCGAGACTGTTACAGCTTATCAGGCTGTTGGTCGTGCAAAGGACCGGTTTTGGTGCAGGATTCGAACCCGCGACACCAAGGACCTAAACCTTGTGCTCTCCCACTGAGCTAACCAATGGTGCAGACGACAGGATTCGAACCTATGACCTCCGGCCATTGAAGACCGACGCTCTCCCGCTGAGCTACATCCGCAAACCTGGCCAAACGTGGCGGCATCCGTACAGCGAACCGGCAGGGCCGGTCGATGCGGGCGGGCTTCGCGAAACCCCGATCCGTCGATGTCCGCCCCGCCGACTGGCCGGGGGAGTGCGCCGTTAGGCCCGGTCAAAATATCGCGCAAGTAAAAAATCACATATAAAGAAGATTTTATATGAGTTTCTGCCTATAGTTCGCCCCAAGACGCATAATCCTCGACATGGACATTGGGCCGGCGAAAGCTTGTAAAACTCATGCTGGCGGAGAGGTCGAGCGCTTCGATCTGGTGCCACCAGCCAACGGGCAAAAAGATGGCCTCGCCCGGCCCGATGACTGTTTCGAGGACCGGCGGTACGGCCGAATCGCCATCGCCCGCGGGCAGCGCTTCATTGCCCCACTCGGAAAAGCAGTGGCGACTGTTGCGCATCCGCGCGAACGCCCACGGCGGCGCCATGCGCACACGCTTTCGCCCGATCACCTGCACGAGCAGATTGTTGGTGAGATCGTGATGCCATGGGGTGAGCGTCCCCTTGGGGCCGAGCCAGAAAAAGCCGTCGCGCGTTCGCGTGCCGTCGATCAGCGCGATCGGCGCCATATCGTCCCACAAGGGAGCGAGCGCCGCGGCGTTGGCGCCGCTGTTATAGGCGGTGAGGTAGATGTCGTTGCTCGCCTCGCCCTTGCGGAGCCAGTCGATCAGTTCGGCGAAGCGGACGGGACGGCGGTGATCATCTTTCACGAGTTCGTAATCGGGGTCGCGTTCGCGTTCGACCTGCGCCTCGACGACGGCGTCGCCCGCGACCGCGGCAAAATGGTCGAGCGACCAGCGCGCCAGCGCCGGCCAATGGTCGATGATACCCGTCAGCTTTGCGGGCCGGTTGACCTCGTAATAGCGGCGGTAGAAATGCCCGGCATCGGGGGTAGCCAGCGTGTCGAGCGCGAAGCCGCCGTCGGCTTCGCGCGCCAGCCGCTCCTGATTGGCGAGCACCCAGCCCTGTTTCGCCATCCGCGCCGCCTGCCTGCGGAGCATCGCCGCCATCGGATCCTTCGCCAGCCGGTCGACCTCATATTTCGCCGCCGCCGCCGACACGCCCGCGGCGGCGAGGCGCGCATGGAGCGCGCCATCGTCCTCGCCGGCCGCAAGACCTTCGGCGAGCAGGGTGCGTTTATCGGGTTGGGACATCGAATAAACTCCTCGTGCCGCTCAACGGCATCGCGATGACAAAAGGATGACAGCCCCAAGGCCGCCCCTCAGTCGCCCGTCGGCCCCTTATAATCCAGTCCATAAACCGCGGCGCGGAAATCGCGGTGGAGCGTGCCGTCATAGGGGATGGTCTGGACGAAGAAGACCGCGGTCAGCTTGTTCGCCGGATCGACCCAGAAGAGGGTCGATGCCATGCCATCCCAGAAATATTCACCCGTCGCGCCGCGATTTTCCTGGCGGTTCTGCGGCGGCGATTTGCGGACCGCGAAGTCGAAACCGAAGCCGACCGCGCCCTTGCCGGGGAGCCACGCGCGTTCGGTGATCGCCGGGTCGAGCTGGTCGGTCGCCATCAGCTTGACGGTCGAGGGTTTGAGGATGCGCGCGCCGTCGAGTTCCCCCTTGTTCAGCAACATGCGGGCGAAGCGCTGATAATCGTCAAGCGTCGAGGCGAGGCCGAAGCCCCCGGGGGTCAGCGCATGATCCCTGAAATTCAGCACCTGCGCCTCGGCCGCCGGCTGCTGGGTCAGCTTGCCGTCCTTCTTCACATTCATCGCCGCAAAGCGCGGCAGCCGCGCGTCGGGCTGGCGCCATGCGGTCTCCCGCATTTTGAGCGGTTCGAAGATATGGATGCGGACATAATCGGCGAAGGGCTGGCCCGAGAGCTTCTCTACCAGCGCCGCCTGCACATCGACCGCGATGCTATATTCCCACTGGGTGCCCGGCTGATACAGCAGAGGCACCGTGGCTAGTCGTCGGCTTGCCTCGGCAAGCGGGATTGTCAGCGCCAGCGGCTCGGCCGCGACATAGGCGTCGTGCGCGGGCGTCGGCCCGGCACCATAAGCAAAGCCCGCGGTGTGGCGCATGATGTCGCGCACCGTAATCGGCCGTTCGGCGGCAACGTAGCGCGGCTGGCCCGCGGCATCCTTGCCAGCATAGACGCGCATGTTCGCATATTCGGGCAAATATTTGGCGAGCGGATCGTCGAGGTGGAACTTGCCCGCCTCCCACAGCTGCATCAGCGCGACGCCGGTGACGGGCTTCGTCATCGAATAGATTCGCGCGATCGTGTCGCGGCGCATCGGGCGCTTCGCTTCGCGGTCGGCCATTCCCGCAGTGCCGAAATAGACCTCGCGCCCGTCCTGCCAGATCAACGCCGAGGTGCCCGCCGCGCGGCCGTCGGCGATCATCGCCTTCAGCGCGGTATCGATCCGCGCCTTGTCGATCGCCAGCACTTCGAGCGGCGCGGTCTGCGCGTGCAGTGGGGGAGCGCTCGCCGCCAGGCCCGCACTCGCCATCATCATCGCCAACGCCAGTCGCTTGCCGCGCATATCGCCCCTCCCCTCCCCTGCCCGGCCGGCCGCCGGGTTCGGCGCGCATCACATGGGATCGGGCGCCACCGGTCAACCAGAATAGGTCTGCGCAAGCCTATTCGGTCGCGGCAGCTTCCGCCGCGGGCGCCTTTGCGGTGGTCAGGCTACCATTCTGTATCAGCCATTGCGGATGGCCCGTCTGCACCGACGCGATGATGCGGTCCATCGCCGCCGCCACCTGTTCGTGCTCAAGTTCGCGATTGCGCTGCACGACGACCCGGCGCGCCTGCGCGTCGATCAGGATCGCCTCGCGCACCACAAGGCCGCCGACCATCAGCTCGGCGAGGATCGCGCGGGCATCTTCCTCGCGCTGTTCAAGCGTGGCGAGGCGGCGATTGAACTGTTCCTCGACCTGCACCGCGGCGTTGGTCTGTTGCCGCAGCTGGACGATGCTGACGCGGGTCTCGCGGTCAAGCTCGCCGCGGATCTTCGCGGCAAGCCGGGTGTCAAGCTGCGCGGCGTAACGATCGACGAGCACCACGCCATCGACCGCTACCGCGTCGCGCTCCATCCGCACGTTCAGGCTGTCGATGCGATCGCCCTCGCCCAGCAGCAAGCGCAGCTCGGTTTGCACCACCGACCGCGCCCGCACCTCGCCCGCGAGGCCGTTGAGCGTCAGCGCGAGCGGGATCGAAAGAATGCCCAGCGTCACCACGATCCCGGCGACCTGCATCGCTGTGTGCTGCCGTGTCAGTGACGGGCCGAAGTGATTGAGCCGCGCGACGATGGTCGCGGCAAAGGCGATGGCAAGCGTGTTGGTGAGGAACAGCAGCGCCGCGCCGAGCGCGAAATCGAACCGTCCCGTGACGAGACCGAAACCGACGGTCGACAGCGGCGGCACCAGCGCCGTCGCGATCGCGACGCCGACCATCACCCCCGACAGCTTGCGCATGATCGCATAGACGCCGGCGATACCGCCGACGACCGCGACGCCGAGGTCGAGCAAGGTCGGCTGCGTCCGCGCGCGCAATTCGGGAGTGACGTCGCGGATCGGCGACAACCAGATGATCAACATTGCGACGAGGATGGCCACCGCCATCCCGGCGGCGAGGGTGACCAGCGAGCGGCGGATCAGATTGCTTTCGAGCGTCGCGAGGCCAAAACCGACGCCCATGATCGGGCCCATCAGCGGCGACACGAGCATCGCGCCGATCACGACGGCGGTCGAGCTTTGCAGCAGGCCGAGCGTCGCGATCGCCGCGGCCAGGATTATCAGCAGCAGGAATTTCCTGTCGAGCCGCGCATCGCGCGCGACGCTCGCCAGAGTCAACGAGCGGCCGTGAGCTTCGCCCCCGGCCGCTTCGTTATTTTCTTCGTTCCGATCCGGGCCGCCCCGCGCCGCGCGGCGACCGCCGGCGTTGAACGGCGCGTCGCCCAGTCCGGGCACTCCGGGATGATTACCGGCCACGGCGGTTGCCGCTTAGATCTTGCCGGTCAGTTCGGGAACGGCGTTGAACAGATCGGCGACGAGGCCGAAGTCGGCGACCTGGAAGATCGGGGCGTCCTCGTCCTTGTTGATCGCGACGATCGTCTTCGAATCCTTCATGCCGGCGAGATGCTGGATCGCGCCCGAGATGCCGATCGCGAAATAGACCTGCGGCGCGACGATCTTGCCGGTCTGGCCGACCTGATAGTCGTTGGGGACATAGCCCGCATCGACCGCGGCGCGCGAAGCACCGAGTGCGGCGCCGAGTTTGTCAGCGAGCGGCACGATCACTTCCTCATACTTCTCGCTCGAACCGAGCGCGCGGCCGCCCGACACGATGATCTTGGCCGAGGTGAGTTCGGGACGCTCCGACTTGGCGATTTCAGCGCCGACGAAGCTCGAGATGCCGGTGTCGCCACCAGCCGAGACGGCTTCGACCGCGCCCGAACCGCCCGAGGTCGCGGCCTTTTCAAAGGCGGTGCCGCGAACGGTCAGAACCAGCTTTGCGTCCGACGATTCGACAGTCGCGATCGCGTTGCCGGCGTAGATCGGGCGGGTGAAGGTCTTGGGACCCTCGACCGACAGGATTTCCGAAATCTGCATCACGTCGAGCAAAGCGGCGACGCGCGGCGCGATATTCTTGCCGGTCGTGGTCGCAGGCGCGAGGAACGCGTCGTGCGAGGCCATCAGATCGGCGACGAGCGGCGCGATATTTTCGGGCAAATTGTGTCCGAAGGCAGCGTTGTCGGCGACATGCACCTTGCCGACGCCGGCGATCGCCGCGGCTTCCTTGGCGACCGCATCGACGCCGCTACCGGCGACGAGCAGATGGACTTCGCCGAGCTTCGACGCGGCAGTGACCACCGCGAGCGTGGCGTCCTTGACGACCTTGCCGTCATGTTCGACCCAAACCAGAGTTTTCATGAGTGCACTCCCAGCGCTTTCAGCTTGGCAACCAGTTCATCGACATCGGCGACCTTGACGCCGGCCGCGCGGACGGGCGGTTCCGAAACCTTGACCGTCTTGACGCGCGGCGTCGTGTCGACGCCATAATCGGCGGGCGACTTGGTATCGAGCGGCTTCGCCTTCGCCTTCATGATATTCGGCAGCGAGGCATAGCGCGGCTCGTTCAGGCGAAGGTCGGTGGTGACGATCGCGGGAAGCTTCAGCTTCACCGTTTCGAGGCCGCCGTCGACTTCGCGGGTGACGCTAACGCTGTCGCCTTCGACGTTCACCGCGCTGGCGAAGGTGCCCTGCGCCCAGCCGGTCAGTGCAGCGAGCATCTGGCCGGTCTGGTTGTTGTCGTCATCGATCGCCTGTTTGCCAAGGATGACAAGGCCGGGCTGTTCGGCGTCTGCAATCGCCTTGAAGATCTTCGCGAGCGCGAGCGGCTCGACGGCGTCATCGGTCATCACCAGGATCGCGCGGTCGGCACCCATCGCGAGCGCGGTGCGCAGCGTTTCCTGCGCCTTTTGCGGGCCGACGCTGACGGCGATGATTTCGGTCGCGACGCCCTTTTCCTTAAGGCGAATCGCTTCTTCGACACCGATCTCGTCGAACGGGTTCATCGACATTTTGACATTGGCCAGGTCGACACCGGTGCCGTCGGACTTGACCCGCGGCTTCACGTTGTAATCGAGCACCCGCTTTACGGGGACGAGGATTTTCATAGCTTCGACAGCTCCTCTCGAAAAATTGTGCACTGCGCCATAATTGGCGTTTACGTAAACGTCAACTGGCAGTCCCACCTCTCCCGCTTGCGGGAGAGGCAGCGAGACTCGCGGACTTTGTCCGCTTAGTCGCAGCGGTGTGGGCAACAACGCGACGTCGCAGGCCCTCACCAAGTCCGACTAGGCGGCAAGCCGCCGAGTCTTCCCATCCTCTCCCGCAAGCGGGAGAGGATACTTCTCTATCACGCCGCCTTGTTCACCTCGGCGACGATTTTCTTTGCCGCGTCGCCGAGATCGTTGGCCGCAACGATCGGCAGGCCCGAATTGGCGAGAATGTCCTTGCCTTCCTGGACGTTCGTGCCTTCGAGGCGGACGACGAGCGGAACCGAGAGGTTCACTTCCTTCGCCGCGGCGACGATGCCGTCGGCGATGATGTCGCACTTCATGATGCCGCCGAAGATGTTCACGAGGATACCCTTCACGGCGGGGTCCTTGAGGATGATCTTGAACGCCGCGGTGACCTTTTCCTTCGAAGCGCCGCCACCGACGTCGAGGAAGTTGGCAGGGAATTCGCCGTTGAGCTTGATGATGTCCATCGTCGCCATCGCGAGGCCCGCGCCGTTCACCATGCAGCCGATGTTGCCGTCGAGCTTGATGTAGGCGAGGTCATATTCCGACGCCTCGACCTCGGCCGGGTCTTCTTCGGTCAAGTCGCGCAGCTCGGCGAGATCCTTGTGACGGAACATCGCATTGCCGTCGAACGCCACCTTGGCGTCGAGCACGAGCAGTTCGTCGCCATTCGCGCCTTCGCAGACGGCGAGCGGGTTGATTTCGATCTGCTCGGCATCGGTGCCGAGAAACGCATCATAAAGCCCTGCAAGAACCTTGGCGGCTTGCTTGGCGAGATCGCCCGACAGACCCAGCGCCGCCGAAACGGCACGGCCATGGTACGGCTGCAAGCCCGTGGCGGGATCGATGATGATCGTGTGGATCTTTTCGGGCGTGTCGTGCGCGACGGTTTCGATGTCCATGCCGCCTTCGGTCGAGGCGACGACCGCGATGCGGCTCGAACCACGGTCGACGAGCAGCGCCAGGTAGAATTCCTGCTTAATGTCGGCGCCATCGGTGATGTAGAGGCGATTGACCTGCTTGCCGGCGTCGCCGGTCTGGATCGTCACCAGCGTGTTGCCGAGCATGTCCTTGGCGTGCGCTTCGACTTCCTCGATGGTCTTGGCGAGGCGGACGCCGCCCTTTGCATCGGGGCCGAGTTCCTTGAACTTGCCCTTGCCGCGGCCGCCCGCGTGGATCTGCGACTTCACGACATAGAGCGGCCCGGGGAGCTGCTTCGCCGCCGCGACGGCTTCCTCGACGGTCATCGCGGCAATGCCCTTGGGCACGGCAACGCCATATTTCGCGAGCAGTTCTTTCGCCTGATATTCGTGGATGTTCATGAGGTCTGCCGGGCCTTTCGACTCTGGAAGGGGAGAGGATCGGCGCCGCCTAAGCACAAGTTTGGCGGCAATTCTACCCCTAGCGGGGTCGGTGCGGCAGACCGGGCCGACGCCGCCGGCTCCTGATAGTGACGCCTGAAACTTTCCCTGATAGTCCCGCCAGGGCGCGTGCGGAAACGGGGGAGCCCAAGGTGCAGATAAAAGTCATGATTTTGGCGTTGCTGGCGTTCGCAGGTTCAGACGAGGGCCTCGCGCAGCAAGCGATCGACGTCGATGTCGCCGGAGCGCCAAATGTCGTCCGCATCGGCAAAAGCGACCAGCTCGTCTATGAAATCCACCTGACGAATTTTTCCAGCCGGCCGCTTCGGCTCGACGAACTGATCGTCAAGGCGGACGGGCGCAGCGCGCCGGTCAAGACCTATGCCGGCGACGAACTGGCGGCAGCAATCGCGACCGTAGGCCCCAACGACACGACCGACACGCGCACGATCGCCCCGGGACGCCGAGCGGTCCTCTATGTCAACGCACCTGCTCCCGCGGGTCTCGCCAGCGGCCTAATCACGCACGACCTGAGATTGAGCGAAGTCGTCGCCGACGGCACCGGCGCGATCTTCACGGTGACGGGCGGACTCGCGAAGATCGATACCGCCGCCCTGCCCCGCCTTTCGCCGCCCTTACGCGACGGCCCGTGGGTCGCGGTGTACGATCCCGGCATGGAACGCGGCCATCGCCGCGTCTTCTACGCTACCGAAGGATCGGCCACCCTGCCCGGCCGCTTTGCGATCGACTGGATGAAGATCGACACCAGCGGCAAGCTGTCGTCGGGCGACGCCAATATTCCGGCGAACCACTATGGCTTCGGCGCCGAGGTGCTCGCGGTCGCCGACGGCACGATCGTTGCGGTGCGCGATGATGTCCCCGACCCCGCCACCATATCGGGCAGACCGAGGCCCGGCATCGCCGATGCCAGCGGCAATTTCGTCATGCTCGACATCGGCGGTGGGCGCATCGCGACCTATGAACATCTGAAGCAGGGCGCGCCGGTCGCGGTGGGCGATCGCGTCAAGGCCGGGCAGGTCGTCGGCTTCCTCGGCTTCACCGGACAGGCGAGCGCGCCGCACCTGCACTTCCATCTCGCCGACCGCGCGTCGATCCTTGGCGCCGAGGGGCAGCCCTATGTCATCACCTCGCTTACGCGGCTGGGGCAATATGGGGCGATCGACGACTTTTTCCGCGGCGAGACATGGCCGCCCGTCGACCGTTCCGAAACCGTTCGGGACAGTTTTCCGCCGCCGAACCTCGTCGTCCGTTTTCCGGGCGACTGAGGTTTAGCGCAGCGCGCAGAGCGCCGCCGAGCTGGTCGACACCGTCAGGATTTCGGGGTCCTTGAGCGCGCGGACCTTGTGGAAGAACTGGTCGAGCGAGAGATCGGTGACGCGCTTGTCCTTGAGGCTGCCGAGCGCCGACAGGCGGCGCAGCTGGACCAGCGAGAGCCGGTCGACCATGCGTTCGGCCATGCACGCCGACATCGCCTTCGACAGGCCGGCGTTGTTGAGCCCGGTGCGCAGCCGCGTCTCGGGCGTCGCGCATCCCGCGAGCGCGAGCGACAGCACGACCAGCGGCAAGGCAGCAAGCTTCATCCTGGATTACCTTCCGTGATATTCGGCGACGGCCGACGAGACCGACTGCATCAGCGCCATGCGCGCGGGAATGCCCGCGGTGGTGCTGCCCATCATCACGACGATCGCATAGCGCGTGCCGTCGGGCGCAGTGGCGATGCCGATGTCGTTATAGCCCGCGGTCATGCCGCCGAGATTCTGCCCGGTTCCGGTCTTGTGCATGAACTGCCAACCCGGCGGCAGCCCCGCCTTCAGCCGCCTCGGCCCGCTCCGCGTGCGGCTCATCACGCCTTGCAGATATTCGGTCGATTCGGGAGAAAGCAAGGTGCCGCGTGCGAGCCGCGTCAATGCGCTGGCGATCGCCGCAGGGCTTGCACCATCGACCGGATTGGCGAGGTAATTGTTCATCGCGGCCTGGCGCGTCGCGGCCGACAGCGCCGCGCGCGCGGTCTCGAAATTGCGGCCGACCGAATAGCTTTGCTGCCACGTCAGCCCCGCGGTCCCCGCCTGCAACAGCCGTTCGCCGGGGCCGAAGCGGATCGAGCCGAGATCCTTTTTGGCGACGAAGGCACGCACCGCGCTCGGGCCGCCGACGGTACGCAGCAGGCTGTCGTTCGCGGTGTTGTCGCTGTGGGTGATCGCGGTCTCGATGAGGTCGCGGACGCTCATCGTCACCGGCCCCTCGGAGCGCACGCGCGCCGCGAGTGGCTGGTGAAAGAGCGTCAAATCCTCGGGACCGATACGCACGCGCTGGTCCATGCTCATACGCCCCTGGTCGACCGCGTCGAGCACCGACAGCGTCACCCAAAGTTTCGACACGCTCTGCTGCGGGAACAAGTCGGGCCCGCGCTGCGCCAGCGCCCATTCGCCGTCGATGCGCTGCACAGCGATGCCGGTCTTGCCGGGGAAGGCGCGCCACAGTTCATAGATGCGGTCGTTGAGACCCGCGGGGGCGCGGCGGAAGCCGGGATCGACGGGGCCGGCAGGGCGCGGCATCTGCGAGCGCACCGGTTGGCCGATAGGCACCGTCACCGAACCGGACGGACCGCGCACCGCCGCCGGCTGCTGCGCGCGTGGCTGCGGAACGATCGCGGCGCTGCTGACGCAGCCCGCAAGCACCGCGGCGCTCATCGACACTGCGAGGAGCGGCTTGCCGGATAACCTGAACTTCATTCGAACCCCGCACTTGCGACTTTTATATTATCCCGACCCCTCTCGGGCATTTCCTGCGTCACGCAGGCGCGCGGGAGGGGCCAGCGATTTGCGGTGAATGATTCTTCTGCCGCGACCAATGGCGGAACCGCGCGGTTTCAGGGCGCGGGCTTCGCCCGAACCATATCGGGATAGAGCCGCTTCAATGCCACGAGCTTGGGCGCATCCCAGCGCAATATATAGCCGTTCTTGGGGTTCAGGCGCATGAAATCCTGGTGATTCGCCTCGGCGGGATAGAAGCGCTTGTACGCCTCGACCGGCACGACGATCGGTTTCGCGAAATATTTGCCGCCGCCGATCTGCGAAAGATAGGCGGTCGCGACCTGGCGCTGGCTGGCGTCAAGCGGGACGATCGCGGCGCGATATTGCGGACCCGTGTCGGGGCCCTGGCGATTTTTGAGCGTCGGGTCGGCGATCACCGAAAAGAGAATGCGGAGCAGGCTGCCGTAGCTGATCTGCGACGGGTCATAGACGATCCGCACCGCCTCGGCATGGCCCGACTTGCCGTCGTGGGTCCGCTCATATTTGGCGGTCGCGGCGTTGCCGCCATGATAGCCCGATTCGACCGAAATCACGCCCTTGACGTTGGAAAAGACGCCTTCGACGCCCCAGAAACAGCCGCCCGCGAGCACCGCGGTGGCGCGTTTCGCATTGACGGCGGGATCGACCAGCGCGGCGGGCAACTTGACGACGCTTTCGGCCTGCGCCGGGGTGCATTGCGCAACGATCGCGCCTGCAACCAGCGCCGTGACGGCGCGAAGCGAAAGACTGCGCCGCAGCGGCGTCACGCCGGGATCGGCAGCGCCGGCTGATTGAGCACGATATAAGTCGCGCCAATCGCGAAGCCAGCGAGCATGGTCAGGAACCAGTCGGAGCGGAGCATGGAGAGCATGGTGACCTCTTTTTTTCATATCTGTCTGTTCGCGGCCTGGACCGCTTTGGTTACACCGACGATATGGAGCGCCCAGACCAGCCGTGCAGTGATGGCAGTCACCCTAATGCGGATGACTTACTATCCGGTGAACCGGGCGGTTAACCGCCGTTCAGGTTCAAATAGGCTTTGCCATACCGATTACAAGACCGGTCGGTACAGAATTCCTATGCGGGTCGACATTTTCGGTATCAGGACAGCGCGGCACACGCCCGCTGGATCCGCACGCATGCTTCCTTGAGCACCGCTTCCGACGTCGCGTAAGAGACGCGGAATGCCGGCGACAGGCCAAAGGCGCCGCCGTGAACCGCCGCGACCTTGGCGCTGTCGAGGAAATAGTCGATCAGCTTCTCGTCGCTGTCGATCAGCAGGCCGCCCGGGGTCTTCTTGCCGATGCAGCCCGACGCGTCGGGATAGACATAGAAGGCGCCGTCGGGAACGGGGCAGTTGAGCCCCGGCGCGTCGTTGAGCATCGCGACGACCACGTCGCGGCGCTTTTTGAATGCGGCGTTGCGGTCGTCGAGGAACTGCTGCGGCCCGCCGAGCGCGGCGGCGGCGGCGGCCTGTGCGATCGAGCAGGGGTTCGACGTCGACTGCGACTGGAGCTTGCCCATCGCCTTGATGATCCATGCCGGGCCGCCGGCGTAGCCGATACGCCAGCCGGTCATCGCATAGGCTTTCGAACAGCCGTTCACCGTCAGGATGCGGTCGATCAGGTCGGGGCAACGCTCCGCAAAGGTCGTGAACGCGAAATCGGCGTACCAGACATGCTCGTACATATCGTCGGTCATCACCATCACATGCGGATGGCGGCGGATGACTTCGCCGAGCGCGTCGAGTTCCTCGCCCGAATAGGCGGCGCCCGACGGGTTCGACGGCGAGTTGAACATCACCCAGCGTGTTTTCGCGGTGATCGCGGCGTCGAGTTGCGCCGGAGTGATCTTGTAATTCTGCGCCGCCGTCCCTTCGATGATCACCGGCGTGCCGCCCGCAAAGGCGACGATGTCGGGATAGCTCACCCAATAGGGCGCGGGGATGATTACCTCGTCGCCCTTGTCCACGGTCGCGACGAGCGCGTTGAACAGCGTATGCTTTCCGCCGACGTTCACCGAAATCTGGTCGAGCCCATATTCGAGGCCGTTGTCGCGGCGAAACTTGCCGCGGATCGCTTCCTTCAGCGCGACGGTGCCGTCGACGAGCGTATATTTGGTTTGCCCGTTGCGGATCGCCTCGATCGCCGCTTCCTTGACGAAATCGGGCGTGTCGAAATCGGGCTCGCCCGCGCTGAGGCCAATCACATCGACGCCCGCGGCTTTCAGCGCCGACACGCGTGCGGTCATCGCGAGCGTTGCCGACGGCTGGATGCGGTTGAGGGCGGCGGAGACATGGGGCTTCAGCGACATGACGATATCTTCCGTGGCTTGCGCGGTCGGCTGCAAAAGGACAGGAAATTGCGCGCGGCCGCGCCTAAAGCCTCTAACCGATATTCGCAAGCGCGCAGCTTGATAATTTACCTATGCAGCAGGCAGGTCAGCCTATCGAGGATGCCGCAGCGTCCGCCAGCCGCGCCGGGATCAGTCCGCGCAGCGAATTGCCGATGAAGAATCCGCTCTCCAGATCGGCGATCCGCAGGTGCGATTCGACCGCGCGGCCCTTGTCGATCAGTTCGGCGCGCAGCACCCCGGGAAGCAGCCCCAGCGCAAGCGGCGGCGTGAGCAGCTGGCCATCGCGCTCGACGAAGATATTGCTCCAGCTCCCTTCAGTGACGAAACCGGGTTCGTCAACGAAGACGACCTCGGCGGTGCCGCTCTCGTGCCGCGCGCTGTCATAGGCAGCGCGGAGGCTCGTCTTGTGTGTCAGGCGGAAATCGTCGGCGGCCATCGGCGCGGGCCGCACCGCCACGGGCACCGGCAGTTCGGCAAGCCGCGGCAGCGGCGACACCTCGACCGCGAGCGCGCCTGACGGCGCGAGCCGCATCCGCACCCGCGCGGCGTTGCGCAGGCGGAAGGTCGCCGATTGCAGGCTGTTGCGCGCACCATGCCGATCGAAGGTGAAACCCAAAGCCGCGGCGCTCGCCTTCATCCGCGCCAGATGCCCCTCGAGCCGCTGGACGCCTTCGACCGGGTCGAAGAACATCGTTTCGATGAGGTCGAAGCTTTCCCCCGCTGCGCCCACAAATTCCCCCTTGGCCAGGCATTCGCGCCATTCTTCAGCCGGTTCGCTGTCGGCGACAATTCCCGATCCCAATCCCAGCGTGGCGCAAGCAGGGCCATCCTGCAAGGCGCTTTGCGGTAACACCAAGGTCCGGATCGCGACATTGAACGCCGCATCGCCCCCCGGCTCGATGAACCCGATCGAGCCCGTGTAAAGCCCGCGTGCGCCCGCCTCCAGTTCGTCGATGATTTCCATCGCGCGCACCTTCGGCGCTCCCGTAATCGATCCGCACGGGAAGGCGGCGCGCAACACGTCGACCGCCCCGGCGCCTTCGGGCAGGCGCGCGCTGACATCGGAGACGAGCTGGTGGATCGTCGGGAAGCTTTCGACACGAAACAGGTCGGGCACCGCGACCGATCCCGGCACCGCGACGCGCGACAGGTCGTTGCGGATCAGGTCGACGATCATCAGATTTTCGGCACGCTGTTTGGGATCGTCGGCGAGATCGCGCGCCGCGGCGGCATCTGCCGCGGGATCGGCAAGCCGTGCCGCGGTCCCTTTCATCGGCCGCGCCATTACCTGCCCTTCGCGCAGCGCGAAGAAGAGCTCGGGCGAGTGCGACACGATCGCCTGTTCGCCGGTCCAGATCACCCCGCCATAACCCGCCCGCGCGGTGCGCCGCAGCCGTGCATGAACCGCGAGCGGATTGCCGAGCACGGGCACGTCGGCGCGAAAGGTGAAGTTCGCCTGATAAATGTCGCCCGCGCGAATCAGTGCGAGCACGGCTTCGACCGCCGCCAGATAATCGGCGCGCGCGACGCGCGGTGCGACCTTGCCGATCCACGCCGATGCCGGATCGGGGAGCAGGTCCGCGACCTTGTCGGCGTCGATCCGCCGGACCGTGTGAAACAGCCCGAACCAGCCGAGCGGCGCATCGCCCGTTTCGGCATCGACCGCACCGCGCCACGCCGGCGCGAGCGCCTTGCCTGCCTCGTAAGTCAGATAGCCCGCCGCATGGAGCCCGCGCGCCTGCGCCGCTTCGAGCGCCGAAAGCAGCGCCGGAACCTCGGCCGCGGAATGGACCGTCAGCACCTCGACCGGATCGACGAACAGCCGCGCCGCCGCCGCGCCCTCGGCGCGCGCATCGTCGAGCAGCACGAAGGGCGGACAGCCCGGCCCCGGAAGCGGGATCGCGTCGCCGCCCCTCATCGCTGTATCGTCATCGCTGTGTCACGAATGCCGGTCGCGCGCCGGCGATCAGCGGTCGCGCTTCATGCGGATCGTGCGGCCGCCATCGATCGTCGCGAAATAGCTGCCCATCGTCGCGACCTTGATCTTGACCTTCTGCCCCGCCTTCGGCTGGCGCGGCAGCTTGGTCGTGTCGATCTGCACCCACACCGCGTCGTCTTCCATCGCCAGCGTATATTTGCCCGAGCGGTCCATGCTCACCGAACGGATCGTCGTTTCGATTTCCTTGACCTCATCCTCGTCGCCGCCGAAAATTCCGCCGAGCTTGGGGAAGGAAAAGCCGAACAGCCCCCGCCGCGCCTTCTTGGCGGTCTCGCGGTCGGTGAAGGTGATTTCGCGCGCCTGGTCGGCGGTCGACAGCTCGCCGACCTCGCGGTCGAAACAGGCGAGGCGCGCCGCCGGATCGGCGATGTCGCGGCAGGCATAGAGTTCCCGGATTTGCGCGGGCTGTGCGGGCGGTAGCTTGTCCTTCGCGGCGACCGGAACGGCGAGAGCGCAAGCGAGAAGGACGAGCGGCGCGGCGACGCGCGATGACAGCTGCAGCATGGCAAAACCCCTGGCGAAGACAATATGCGCTGCCTAGCCGTCCGGACTGCGCGCCGCAAGCGAGCCCGGTTGCAAATCACCTTACTGACCCTAGTGTAAGGAACCCCGCATATTCGAAGAGGATTCAATCCCCTATGGACAGCCGCTTTTCCTGGTCGACCGATTATCGCCACCCCACGGCCTGGGACCAGGAGTTTCCGCCGCTATCGCTGCCCGACATGCTCGCCGCCAGCGTGGCGCGACGCGGCGATGCGCCGATGCTCGATTTCCTCGGCCGCCAGTTCGGCTATGCCGAGGTCGCGCGCGGCGCGGCGCGCGTTGCGCGCGGATTGCAACAGCGCGGCATCGGCAAGGGCAGCCGCGTCGGCCTCTTCCTCCCCAACGTCCCGCATTATGTCGCGGCCTATTATGGCGCGCTCGCCGCCGGGGCGACGGTGGTCAATTTCTCGCCGCTCTATACCGTCGCCGAGCTGGAGGCGCAGGTCGAGGATTCGGGCACCGACACGCTGTTCACCATCAGCGCCGCGGCGCTGCTGCCGACCGCCTTGAAGGTCCTCGACGGGTCGAGCCTCAAACAGCTCGTCGTCGGCTCGGTCGCGGGCGGGCTGCCCGCGGCTAAGTCGGTGCTCTATCGCCTGCTCAAGCGCAGCGAGGTCGCGGCGCTGCCCACCGACCCGCGCGTTATCCGTTTCTCGGCGCTCACCGACAATGACGGCCGGCCCGACCCCGTCGCGATCGACGCCGAAAAGGACATCGCGCTGATCCAATATACCGGCGGCACGACGGGAACACCAAAGGGCGCCAAGCTGACGCACCAGAATCTCACCGCCAATGCGCGGCAGGTGAATGCGATCGACCCCGATCACGACGCCGACGATCGCATCCTCGGTGTCCTCCCCTTCTTCCACGTCTTCGCGAACACCTGCGTGCTCAACCGCACGATCCTTAACGGCGGTTCGATCACGATGCTGCCGCGCTTCGATGCCAAGCAGGCGCTGCAGGCGATCACGCGGACGAAAACGACCGCGCTGCCCGGGGTGCCGACGATGTATCAGGCGCTGCTCGATCACCCCGATCTCGCGAAGACCGACTTCTCTTCGCTGCGCATCTGTATTTCCGGCGGCGCGCCGATGCCCGCCGAGCTGCGCGAAAAATTCGCTGCGGCGACCGGCGCCTCGCTCGTCGAAGGGTACGGCCTGACCGAAAGTTCGGGCGTGGTCGCGACCAACCCCTATGAAGGCCCCGTCCAGCCGGGCACGATCGGCCAGCCGATCCCTGCGACGCACATCCGGCTGCTCGACAAGGACGATCCGTCGAAGGACGCGCCCGACGGCGAACCCGGCGAACTTGCGGTGAAGGGGCCGCAGATCATGCAGGGTTACTGGAACCGGGCGGACGCGGACAAGGACAGCTTCACCGACGACGGATGGCTGCGCACCGGCGACGTCGCGGTGGTCGAAGCCGATGGCTATATCCGCATCGTCGACCGATTGAAGGACATGATCGCGGTCGGCGGCTTCAAGGTCTACCCGAGCGTGATCGAGGCGCATCTGTACGAGCATCCCGCGGTCAAGGAAGCGATCGTGCTCGGCGTGCCCGACGCCTATCGCGGCGAGGCGCCGAAAGCGTTCGTCACGCTGGAGGACGGTTTCCAGGTGAGCGGCGAAGCGCTTGCCGCGTGGCTCAATCCTCAACTCGGCAAGCACGAGCGGGTGAGCGAGGTCGAAGTGCGGCTGAACCTGCCCAAGACGATGATCGGCAAGCTGGACCGGAAGGCATTGCGCGCGGAGGAAGCAGGCAGCTAGCTCCGCGCCTTCATGATCGCCTTGTTGCGCGCTTCGAGCGTGCGGAAGGCCGATAAGACGCTCAGCCTCTCATCGATCCGCCCCTGATGCCCGAGTAGCCAGAGCTGCTGGTAGAACCAGTAAATGCCCGCGAAGCCGTCGATCGCCTTGACCAGCTGCAAGCGCTTGAGAAAGCCGAGCCAACCGGGCACGAGCCCAAGGCCGTCCTCGTAGCGCGGCAATGCCTCGGCGCCCGCGAGCAGCCGTTGCGGCGCGTCGGTCATCAGGCACATCGGCCGGCCGAGCCCGATCACATCGGCGGCGCCGCCCGCGAGTGCCTGCTCCATCGCGGCGCGGCTGCGAAAACCGCCCGTCACCATCAACGGCACCGATACCCGCGCCTGCATCGCCAGCGCGAAATCAACGAAATAGGCTTCGCGCGCGAGGGTCGACGGCGCGACATTCTGCGGCGCGCTTTCCTCCATGCCCTCGATCCCGAGCAGCTTGGGCTGTTCATAGGTGCCGCCCGAAATCTCGATCAGGTCGACGCTCGCCGCCGCCAGCCAGCCGGCAACGGTCAGGCTGTCCTCGAAAGCGAAGCCGCCCTTCTGGAAATCGGCGCTGTTGAGCTTGACCGAGATCGGGAAGGCGGGCCCCGTCGCCGCGCGGATCGCCGCGATCACATCGAGCAGCAGGCGCGCCCGATTTTCGAGGCTGCCCCCATAATCGTCGGTGCGCCGGTTCGACCGCGGGCTCAGGAATTGCGACATCAGATAACCGTGCGCGGCGTGGACCTGTACCCCGGTGAAGCCCGCGCCCTGGCACGCCTTTGCCGCGACCGCCCAGCGGCCCGTCAGCTCTACAATTTCGTCGCGCGTCAGCGGTTCGGGCTGGCCGAACTGCCCGCCGGGAAGCCCCAGCTTCACGTCCGACGCCGATTTGGGATGGCGATTGACCACCGCCGGCGTCTGGCGCCCGCTATGGCTGATCTGCGCCCAGAAATGATTGCCGCCGCGCGTTGCGGCAGCAGCCCAGCGGGAGAGGCGTTCGTGCATGTCGGCGTCGGGCATGCGTTCGATCATGACATTGCCCGGCCGTTCGAGATGATCACGGTCGATCACCAGATTGCCGCCGATCAAGAGCCCCGCGCCGCCATCGGACCACAGGCCGTAAAGCCGGTCGAGTTCCGGGGTCGGGCGGCCATCGGGGGTCGCCATCCCCTCGGTCATCGCCGCCTTGGCGATCCGGTTGGGCAATATCGCGCCGCAGGGCAACGTCAGCGGTTCCGACAAAAGGCTCATGCGCACCCTCCCCACTGGTTTTCTTATGAAACGGACTGACCTTGCCATCAGGGCAAGTCAAAAAGATTCGCCTATGTGATGTTGTAACCTCGGTCATGTTATGCCATATCAAGCGCTGCAATCGTTGAACGGAGAATCAGGTGACGCACGTCGCCAGCCATGTCCCTGTCCTGACGCGCCCTTCCCTTTTCTTAAGGCGGTGGGTCGCGGTGGTTCGGGCTGCGCGCGATTCGCGGCCGCTGACCTCCTTGAGCGGCGACCAGCTGGCGATGGGGCTGTCGGGACTCTGCCTCGTTCACTGCCTTGCGACGACGGTCTTCTTCGCGTCGATCGCCTCGGTCGGCGGGGTCTTTCTCGACAATCATCTGTTCCACGAAATCGGCCTGATCATCGCGATCGGCTTTGCGCTGATCACGCTCGTTTCGGGCGTGCTCAGCCATGGCTATATGATGCCCTTCGCGGTCGGCAGCTTCGGTCTGGGGATGATGGCGGGCGCGCTGTCGCGGCCGCACGACGGCAGCGAAGTGCTCGCGACGATGATCGGCGTCGCGGTCGTCGCGCTCGGTCACGACCTCAACCGCCGCGCGCGGCACTGACGGCTCAGCCGAAACGGACCGGTCCGCCGCTTGCGGGCGTCCCCTAAACAGCCTACATTGTGGCGATAGTTAGCGCGGAATTATCCGCGCATGAGGAACAGCCAATGGGCAAGCATGACCATCCGCACGTCGAGGCCAGCGGCGCCTCGCTCGCCAAGGCGGCGCAGAGCGCGCTCGAGGGCGCGGGCGAAGCATGGACCGACATGCGCGCGCAGATTTTCGACGCGGTCGCCGAAATCGGCAAGCCCGCGAGCGCTTATGAAATCGCCGACATCGTCTCGCAAAAGCGTGGGCGTCGCGTCGCGCCGAACAGCGTCTATCGCATCCTCGACCTGTTCGTCGCGAACAACCTCGTCCGCCGCGTCGAAAGCGCGAACGCCTTTGTCGCGAACAGCCATCCCGGCTGCCTCCACGACTGCATTTTCCTGATCTGCGACACGTGCGGCAGCGCGGTGCATGTCGATAACGACAAGATTTCGGGCGGTGTCCGCGCCGCGGCCGAGGCGGCGGGTTTCGCCGCCGAGCGCCCGGTGATCGAGGTGCGCGGCAAATGTGCCGAGTGCCAATAAGGTGAGCCGCCGCGCTCCACCGGACGGTTAGATGCCGATCGGGGGGCTTCAGCACTGGATCGAAGCACAGCGGGCACGTTCGCCGGCGCCGATGCGCGCGTGGGTCTGGACCCTCGCGCTCGGCATCGCGGTTGCGCTGTTCAGCGTCCACCTCACCCGGGTCTTTCCGCAGGTCGGCCATGCGATCGCGCCGGGATTCACGTCCCCCCTCCTCGCCTTTGAATTCGCTGGCGGCCAAGATGATCTGATCGCGATCTTCGGCCCCGAAAGCGACCCGCAACAAGTGTCGCGTCTCGCCGCGATGCGCACCGGTAACGAGCAGGACTATCTCTACATGCTGCTCTACGCGGGCTTCCTCACCGCCGGCTGCATCGCGCTGTGGCGCGAGCTTCGCCGCAGAGCGCTGCTCGCCGCGGCGCTGCTCCCGATCACCGCCGCGCTGTGCGACGCTTACGAGAATTGGCTGCTCCTCGATATCCAGGCGGCATTCACGGCCGGCGACTATTCGCCCGCGATGGCCAGCCTGCCCTACCCTGTGGCGGCCAAATTCCTCCTGATCGC
Source organism: Sphingopyxis sp. (assembly GCF_050725655.1). Taxonomy (GTDB): domain Bacteria; phylum Pseudomonadota; class Alphaproteobacteria; order Sphingomonadales; family Sphingomonadaceae; genus Sphingopyxis. The sequence continues at coordinate 21,565 of NZ_JBOHHT010000020.1, forward strand.
GGTGACCAACGTCATCATCGGGGCCGCGGCGACCCAAATCGGCCGTTGGTGGGCGCTGTTCGGCACGCTTGCGATCCTCGCGGCCATCCCCACCGTTATGGCGATCATCACCCCGGCCGCTTTCGCCTGGGCACTGCTTCCCTCGGCGGGCGGCGGTTGGATTCTGCTCCTCGCGCTTGCCGTTGCGGGCAGCTGGAATGCGCTGGTTCGCAGGCGGCCGCTCGTCGATCTGGGCGAGCCCGCCACTCAACCGGCACAGGCCCCGGTGGCCGCACCGAAGCGCCCGATGTTCGGCCGCCGTCGCACCTGACCCCTCTTTCCACTCCGACGATGCAGGTCTAGGGAAGCCCCGAATCCCCAAAAAGGGCGAAAGGCTGCACATGAACACCGTGATCATCCGCGAAGACGATCTGATCGAAACGATCGCCGACGCGCTCCAGTACATCAGCTATTTCCATCCGATGGACTATATCCGCGCGCTGGGCGCCGCGTACGAACGCGAAATGTCGCCCGCCGCGAAGGACGCGATGGCGCAGATTCTATCGAACAGCCGCATGTGCGCCGAGGGACACCGCCCGATCTGCCAGGACACGGGCATCGTCACCGTCTTCATCAAATGGGGCATGGACTGCCGCCTCGACAGCCCGCGCAGCCTGCAGCAGGTCGTCGACGAAGGCGTGCGCAAGGCGTACCTGCACCCCGACAACAAGCTCCGCGCCTCGATCCTCGCCGACCCCGCATTCAGCCGCGTGAACACCAAGGACAATACGCCCTCGGTGCTCAACGTCGAAATGGTCCCCGGCACCAAGGTCGTGATCGACGTCGCCGCGAAGGGCGGCGGCAGCGAGAACAAGTCGAAGTTCAAGATGATGAATCCGTCGGACTCGATCGTCGACTGGGTGCTCGAAACCGTGCCGCAGATGGGCGCCGGCTGGTGCCCGCCGGGCATGCTCGGCATCGGCATCGGCGGCACCGCCGAAAAGGCGATGCTGCTCGCGAAACAGTCGCTGATGGACCCGATCGACATGACCGAACTGCTCGCGCGCGGCCCGTCGAACCCGACGGAAGAGATGCGCATCGAGCTGTATGAAAAGGTCAACGCGCTCGGCATCGGCGCGCAGGGGCTCGGCGGCCTCGCGACCGTGCTCGACGTCAAGATCGCCGACTGGCCGACCCACGCGGCGTCGAAGCCCGTTGCGATGATCCCGAACTGCGCAGCGACAAGGCATGCTCACGTCACCCTCGACGGCAGCGGCCCGGCCTTCCTTGAACCGCCCGTGCTCGCCGATTATCCGCAGATCGACTGGGCGCCCGACAAGGCGGCGATCCGCGTCGACCTCGACAGCCTCACCCCCGAAATCGTCGCGAGCTGGAAACAGGGCGACCGCATCCTCCTCAATGGCAAGATGCTCACCGGCCGCGACGCCGCGCACAAGCGCATCGCCGACATGCTGGCAAAAGGCGAAGAGCTGCCCGTCGAGTTCAAGGGTCGCGTCATCTACTACGTCGGCCCGGTCGATCCGGTCGGCGAGGAAATCGTCGGCCCCGCGGGCCCGACCACCGCGACGCGCATGGACAAGTTCATGGACATGATGCTCGAACAGGGCCTCCTCGCCTGCGTCGGCAAGGCCGAACGCGGCCCCGCCGCGACCCAATCGATCGCCAAGCACAAAAGCGCCTATCTGATGGCGGTCGGCGGCGCGGCGTATCTCGTCGCGCGCGCCATCAAGGGCAGCCAGGTCGTCGGTTTCGCCGATCTCGGCATGGAGGCGATCTACGAATTCGACGTCCAGGAGTTCCCGGTGACGGTGGCGGTCGACAGCGAAGGCCAGAATGTCCACGTCAACGCGCCGATGCTGTGGCAAAAGCGGATCAAGGACGAAGGGTTGCTGGAGAAGGCGTGAGCTTTCCTTGTATCGCGCGCTCTTACAACGGTCATTTGGAGTAGACGCTACCCTGTCTGCTACTTGATTCGCTTCTCGTGATTCGGAGTCTCCATCATGACCAGCATCGCCAAGCTCTACACACGCATCCGCATGAACGGCCGAGCCAGTTTCAAGGAGTTGTGCCGGATCGCCGAAGCCTTCGGGTTCGAGCTTAAGCGGACCAGTGGCAGCCACCATATCTTCCAGCACCCAGACGTGCCGGGCAATCTGAACCTCCAGCCGAGCGGCAAGGATGCAAAGCCCTATCAAATCCGGCAACTGCTTGATATGATCGACAGCAACGGACTGGATATAACCAAGCCATGAGCACCCACTATCACATCAACCTGTTCTGGTCGGTAGAGGACGATTGCTGGATCGCCGATGTACCCGATCTCAAATATTGCAGCGCACACGGCGCCACTGCCGAAGAAGCTGCGCGCGAGATTGAGATCGCTATGCGCTTATGGCTAGAGGTATCTGCCGAACGCGGCGAAACGCCGCCGGAACCGCGCTATCGCCCTGCCATATACGCCGTGCGCGACGCGGCTTGAAGCTGGCCTGACAATGTTAATCGGAATCCTACGAACTCTACGCCCAACCCTGTAACGGTAAGTCCCCGACACGCGCTTGCGTTTCGCGGCCGATCCGGCACATTGCTTCGCATACGAAGCAGGCAGGGGACGCATGATGGATTTTCGTGAGCTTAGCCGACTGAACCGCCGTGACATGCTGCGCGGCACCGCAATGCTGGGTGCAGGCGCCGCGTTCATGCAGCCCGTCCCACTCTGGGCGCAGTCGGGGACGATGACGGATATCCGCAAGGCCGCCGAGGCGGGCAAGGACGCCTCGATCAAACGCATCCGCGACTGGATCGCGCTGCCCTCGATCGCCGCCGAGAATCGCAGCATGCCCGAGGGCGCCGCCTATATGGCCGAACTTGCGAGGGACGCGGGTTTCACCAATGTCGAGATCGTGCCCACCGACGGCCATCCCGGCGTGTTCGGGACGATCGACGTCGGCGCACCGCGCACGCTCGGCATCTATTTCATGTACGATGTGAAGCAGTTCGATCCGGCCGAATGGTCGTCGCCGCCGCTTGAGGGCAAGATGGTCGAACGCCCCGGTTTCGGGCAGGCGATCATGGGCCGCGGCGCGGTGAACCAGAAGGGCCCCGAGGCGACCTTCCTCGCCGCACTCCACGCGATCCGCGCCGCAGGGCGCAAACTGCCCGTCAACATCGTCCTCGTCTGCGAGGGCGAGGAGGAAATCGGATCGCCGCACTTCCGCCAGATCGCGACCAAACCCAACATCCTCGCCGCGCTCAAGAAATGCGAAGGCATCTTCATCCCCTTCGCCTCGCAGGGCAAGACCGGCAACGTCACGGTCAACCTCGGGTCGAAGGGCATCATCGAGCTCGAACTGATCGCAAGCGGCGCGAAATGGGGCCGCGGGCCGAAGGGCGACGTGCATTCGAGCCTGAAGGCGATGGTCGACTCGCCCGCATGGCGGCTGGTTCAGGCGCTGCAGACACTGGTCACCCCCGATGGCAACAAGCCCGCGATCGAGGGCTGGTTCGAAAATGTCCGCCCGCTCACCGACCGCGAAAAGGCGCTGATCCGCGAGGCCGCGAAGGCCGGCGACGAAGCGCAGCAAAAAGCCGCGCTCGGCGTCACCCACTGGATCGACAACCTGTCGTACGACGACGCGCTGATCCGCCTCGCGCAGGAACCGACAGTCAATATCGAGGGCCTTGTCGCGGGCTATACCGGCCCCGGCGGCAAGACCGTCCTTCCCGGCAAGGCGGTCGCCAAGCTCGACCTCCGCCTCGTCCCCAACCAGACCCGGGCCGAGGCCGAGAAGAAGCTGCGCGCGCATCTCGACAAGCATGGCTTCACCGATGTCGAGGTCAATGTGTCGGGCGGCTACGACCCGACCGAGGTCGCCGAGGACAGCCGCCTCGTCCGCTCGGAACTCGCGACATACAAAAAGCTCGGCATCGCGACGAGCCTCAACCCGCGCATGGCGGGAAGCTGGCCGGGCTCGACCTTCACCGCGCCGCCGGTGTCGATCCCCGCAGCGCATTTCGGCATCGGTCACGGGTCGGGCGCGCACGCCCCCGACGAATATTTCCTCATCGATTCGACGAATCCCAAGGTCGCGGGACTGGTCGACGCGACGATGGGCTTTGCCGAATTCCTCTACGTGCTGGCGAGCATCAAATAGCGAGGGGCAAATGAGCGACCTCAACGGCGTCGCGCACGTCATCCTGACCGCGGGCGATTTCGCACGATCGACGGCCTTCTGGCGCGCGATGATCCGCTACCTCGATCTCAAGATCGTGCTCGACAGCGAATATATGCTCTATGGCGTGGGCGGCCGCACCGCGATCGGCATCCGCACCGGCAGCCCGGAAAATGCCGGCAAGCGTTTCGATCAGGGCGCGCCGGGGCTGCACCACGCCTGTTTCCGCATGCGCGACCGCGCCGCGATCGATGCTGTCGGTGCGTTTTTGAAAGCCCGCGACGATGTCCATATCATCCATGCACCGCAGGAAGAGCCCTGGGCGCCCGGCTATTATTCGATCCTGTTCGAGGACCCCGACGGCATTCGTATCGAGTTCAACCATGTCCCCGGCGTCGGCCTGCTTGCCGAAGGCGAGCGGATCGGCAGAGCCGACGCGTTCGACTAGAAACCGTACACCAGGGTGAAGCGCGTCTGTGTATCGACGCTTTCGATGCCTGGCGGCGGGCTCGTGTCGATCTGCGCCGAATAGGCGATACGCGCCGACAGCGCGCCGGTCAGCTTGGCACTGAGCGCGGTCTGCGAGCTCGTCGACCCATTGGCCTCGCCGATGATCGTCGAAGCGACCTGCGTCAGCCGCAGCGTCGGCGATATCTGCCAGCCGAAATCGAGCCCCGCGAGCGCGGTAAGTTCGGTGTCCTCTTCGCCGCTCACGAAGTCGGTCTGACGAAACGCCGGGCCACCTTTCAGGCTAAGCGTCATCTTCTTGGTATCGACCACCTTGTAACCGAGCCCGCCCGACAAGCTCCAGCGCCTGTCGTACCCGAGTATCCGATCATGTTCCCAGCGGCCGAGGCCAAAGGCGAAAGTCCGTTCGTTGATCCTGTATTGCGGCTCCAACTCGCCCAGATAGCGTTCGACCGACGTCTTGCCGTTGGTACGCTGGTAGTCGGCCTGCGCGCGAAACTTGTGCGTCCAGTCGATCCCCTTGCGCGCAAGCGCCAGACCTGCGCTCAGCCCAACGGATTCGGTGTTGCCGCTGCTTTGCGATGCACCGATCTGCCCTTCGCCTTTCCAGTTCTGCCAGAATCTCGCTGCCGCCAGCTTCGCACGCTCGGCCGCCGCCGCCTCGTCCCGCAGCCGCTTGCGTCCGGCGCGATAGGCGAGCAACCGTTCCTCGATCTCCACCGCATTCTCGGGGTTGGCTTCCTTCGCGAGCTTTGCCACCGCCTCGACATCGGCATCCTTGGCGGTCGCCATCGCCGCCGCGAGCATATTGCCCACCGGATCGGGCGGCGTCTCGGGGGGGTGTCCGCTGCGATAATAGGCGAGCAGCGCGTCGATCTCGCCGATGTTGCCGGGATTGGTCCTTCGCGCGAATTTGACCACCGCCTCGACATCGTCATTCTCGCCGCTCGCGAAGGCGGCGTCGATCATCACGCGCACCGCATCGGGCAAGGGCGGGTCGAGCGGCACAAGCACCGTCGGGATCGGATTGGCCAGCACCGGATCGACGAGCAAGGGGTTCGGCTGTAGCGACTCTGCCGGTTCCTGTGCCGCGTGCGCCGGAACGGCTAGAACAAACGGCAGGCAAAGCGCGGCCAGGCGGGGGAGAGTTGTCACCGAAGACGTCCTTCTCTGGAGGCAGGAGCCGGGTTCGTTCGATCGTTCGCGCGGGGCCGGTGCGCGAGCGATGCGCCCCTATAAACCGAAAGTTGCTGGCATTTCCACCCCGGCTGCCCCATCTGCAAACCTATGTATATCGCGCTCATCGCCATTTTCTGTGCCGGCGTCGGAAATTTCGCGATGCACCGTGCCTTCATGGAGAGCGACGATCCGCTGATCCAGCAGATGGTCAAACCGCTCGCGGACAAGGTCGGCCCGAACATCACCTATGTCTTTGAATTCCTGCTGCTCGTCGGTGCGATGGCGATCGCGACGCGGAACTGGTTCACCGCGCTGATGCTCTATGGCCTCTATACCATCTTCAACGCGATGGCGTTCAGCTGGATCATGCAAAGACCGCGGTAAGCCGTGACTACCAGGCGGGACCGGTGATCGGCAGGCCCTGCGCTTTGAGCTGGTCGAGCACGCCGTCTTTTTCGGCCAATATGCGCAACGGAACGACCGCCAGCGTCACGCCGGGCTGCGCCGTCGCATCGCGGATCGCGCCGACCCAGGTCTGACGCAGTTCGGGGCCGAAGCTGTCGTTCGTCCACGGCCAACAGCGCCCGAGCGCTTCCTCGAGCGGGCTCGCCATCACCGCGGGCACGTCGAATTCGGTCCACGCGCGGCCGCGCTCGATCACCACATCGCCGCCCGCCTCGGCCGCCGCCATCGCGGCTTCGAGGCACGAGACATGTGTTTCGGGCGCCGCGGCGAAGAGGTTGTCGAGCATGTCCTCGCCGCGCACCTCGCCGACGGGCTGCGTCGGAATTTTCGACTGCCGCGCCGCCTTGCGCACGACGTCGGATGCGTCGTCGGCGCTATCCTTGTTGAACGAGAGGCGTTTCGACAGCTGGTCGAACGCCGTCATCAGGAAATTCGAGCGCGCATAATCCTGGTCGAAGCGCGCCTCAAGCGCATGAAGCCGCTGCACCTGGCGCGCATCGAGATAGTCGGCGGCGACGCGCCCCTTCGGCAATTTGGTGAGCCCGCCGCCCTTGAAGATCAGCCGCAAGATGTCGCCCGGCGACACTTTCGCCTTGGTGCCGAGGACGACGCGCTGCGCCCGGTCGGTCGCGCCCTCCAGCCGCTCGGGCCGCCACGGTGTTGCCTTCGGCACCGCCGCAATCTCGCCGACGAGGATGACGACGCCGGCGCGCGTCTGGATCGTCCACATCGGCGCGCCCGAACGGCGCGCGGTGACGACGATCTCGTCATTCGCCTGATCTGTGGCCGGCGGTTCGCTCGCCGAAGCGGGGAACGTCGCCGCCAGAACCGCGACGCCCAACAGAAAACGGAACGCGCGCATCAGGCTACCCCGTGATACCACCACACACCGTCGCGGTCTTCGCGCTGCACACGCCCTTCGACTTCGAGCCGCTTCAGATGCGCGAACGCCTCGCCCGTTGCGAGCCCCTGATTATGCTCGCCGATCGGGCGGTTGAAGAGCAGGGGAAAGCTATCAACCGCGCGCATCGGCGCCTTCGCCGCCGCCTCGGCCAGATTGTAGAGCCGCATGCGATGCTCGTCGCGCAGCGCCATCAGGCGGACGTGGAGCCCTTTGAACGGCTCGCCATGCGCGGGGCAGGTGACGACGTCGGCGGGCACCGTCGCGAGCAGCTTGTCGATCGACGCGAGCCATTCGCCCAAGGGATCGGCGTCGGGCTCGGTGATGTTGACCGAGACGTTCGAGCTGATCCGCGGCAACACCTGGTCGCCCGACACGAGCACGCCCTCGCGCTCGTTCCACAGGCACGCATGTTCGGGACTGTGCCCCGACCCGGTGACGACGCGCCACTGGTGCGCGCCCATGTCGAGCCGGTCGCCGTCGGCGATCCGCACATAAGAGCGCGGCAGGGCGAAGATCATGCGCTGGAACATGTTCCAGCCACGCGCGCGCTGCGCCTCGATCGCCGCCTCGTCCCAGCCCGCGGCGCGCGACTGCGTCAGCACCTCGTCGGGCGTGCTATCGGACGAATCGGCGACGATCGCGCGCGCGGTCAGCATCTCGCCGCGCGTCATCCACAGTTTCACGTCCTGCTTCTTCGCGATCCAGCCCGCGAGCCCGATATGGTCGGGGTGGAGGTGCGTGCCGATGACGCGCGTGATGCGCCTGTCCTTCAGCGCGCCGGCATAGAGCGCCTTCCACGCATCGGAGCACATCGTCAGGCAGATGCCGGTATCGACGACGGCAACGCCCCCCTCTTCACCATTGGCACCATCATCCAGAAGCCAGCTGTTGATATGCCCGAGCGAACCCGGCATCGGGATGCGCGCCCAGCTGATGCCGTTCGCGATGCGGATTGTCTCGCCCGGTCCGGGCGCGGCTTCGCCCCACGGATAGGTGAGGCCCGCATGGCTCGTCGCAGTAAAACTGTCGTCCTGGGTCAGCGAAGCGTCCGGCGAGCCGCTGGCCGCCGGAATATTATCCTCGTCCGCCCCCGCCATGTCTCAGGCTTCGCCGTCGGCTTCGGCTTCTTCGGCGGCGCGCGCTTCGTTCGCGGCGGTGCGTTCGGCGCGCAGCTCTTCGAGCAACGCTTCGCGGTCGCCCTCGAAACGGCTGTCCTCGGGAGCCTTGATGCCCGCCTTTTTCGCGGCCTTGGCGACGAGCGCATCGAGTTCGCGCTGCGAGCAGAGGCCGAGCGTTACCGGATCCTTGGGCACGATGTTCGCGCTGTTCCAGTGGCTGCGGTCGCGGATCGCGCCGATGGTGTTGCGCGTCGTGCCGATCAGCTTGCCGATCGCGCCGTCCGAAACCTCGGGATGGTTCTTCAGGATCCACGCGATGCCGTCGGGCTTGTCCTGGCGCTTGCTGACCGGGGTGTAGCGCGGGCCGCGCGTGCGGCGGATCGTGTCCTGCGCCTGCTTGCTCATCTTGAGCTTGTAATTCGGGTCCTTCTGACCCTTTTCAATCTCTTCCATCGACAGTTCGTGCGCGCGGACGGGGTCGCGGCCGGTATATTTGGTCGCGGCAGTCTCGTCGGCGATCGCCTGAACCTCGAGGATGTGGATGCCGCAATATTCGGCGATCTGGATGAAGGTGAGACCGGTGTTGTCGACCAGCCAGGCGGCGGTCGCATGCGGCATCAGCGGGGTGGCATCGGCGGTGGCCATGACGGAAACTCTCCAAGCGGAAATAATAAGGGCCGCCCCTCGCGGGGCGGCCGTTCAGCGGCTGATGTAGACCTGTTTTAGGCTGCGGGCAAGGGGTGGTCGTCGGCGGCGAACCCCGCGACAGATTCGACGAGCCATGCGCAAACCGCCCGCACGTCGGCACAGGCCATGTTCGCAGGCGTCGCAAGCATATGGTAGCTCTCCCCTTCGATGACCGGGCCAAAGGGATGGATCAACAGCCCCGCATCGATCTCCGGCCGGGCGAGGATCAAGCTTCCGATCATAACCCCATGCCCTGCGACCGCCGCCTGCACGGCGTGATCGTCCGAACTGAAACGCGGCCCTTCATCGACGGCCAGCCCCTCCATCCCGGCAAGCCGCGCCCACCGCCGCCAGTCGGACGCGTTGGCGGGCTGGCGCCATTCGACGTGCAGCAAAGTGGCGCGCGCGAGATCCTGTGGCCCGGCGAGGCCCAGCTTCGGACTGCAAAGCAATCCGAAGCGTTCCGAAAAAAGCGGCCGGCCGACCAGCCCGTCAAAGGGCCCGCGACCATAACGAACCGCGACATCGGCCAGTCCCGCAGCCAGATCGACGGGCTCGTTCGAGGAATGCAGCCGCAGGTCGAAATCGGGAAAGCGTTGGCGAAACGAGCCGAGCGCGGGCAGAAGCCTGCGCGCCGTAAACTGGATCGTCGCGGTCAATGTCACCGCCGCACGCCGTGGCCCCGGCGCGAGATCGGCAAGCGCCCGGTCGAATGCATCGAATCCGTCGCGCAAGGTCGGATATAATCGCTCGCCCGCTTCGGTCAGCGCGACCTGCCGCACCTGACGAGTGAACAGCGCGAGCCCCAGCACATCCTCCAGCAGGCGAATCTGGTGGCTGATCGCCGTCGGCGTGACGGCCAGTTCACCGGCTGCTCTCTGGAAACTGAGATGACGCGCCGCCGCCTCAAAGGCGCGCAACGCCGCCAGCGGCGGCAATTTCCGGTTCCGTATCATAGATGAGGTAAATCGATCCATTGGCTGAAATATTCGCGTTCGACCGCATAAATTATATGGGAATATATGCGTTCAGTCGTCAAATAAAATGAACTGGACTCTTCCATGAATGCTCTTGAAAAATCGCGTCTTCGCATCCTCCACATCGATTCCAGCGCGCGTCTGAGCCTTTCGGGTCAGGACCGGCACGGCTCGCACAGCCGACGGCTGAGCGCGCGCCTGACAAGCCGCTGGTCGAGCGCGCGACCACAGGATGACGTTGTCTACCGCGATGTCGGCGTTGCCCCGCCGTCGCATGTCGATGCGGACTGGATCGCCGCCGCCTTCTCGCCACCCGGCCGGCGCAGCGACGAGCAGCGCGCCCGGCTGGCCGAAAGCGACCGGCTGGTCGCCGAACTGGTGGCTGCGGATCTCGTCGTCGTCGGGGCACCCATGTATAATTTCGGCATGCCGGCGCCACTGAAGGCGTGGCTCGACAACATCGTTCGCGTCGGTGTCACTTTCGGTTTCGACCGCGCGCGGGCGGGCGAGCCCTATTGGCCGATGCTGTCTCCCGGCAAGCGGCTGATCATTCTCGGCGCGCGCGGCGATTATGGTTATGATCCGGGCGGGCGCCAGGCCGACGTCAATTTCGTCGAGGCCGGCCTGAAAGCGCCGCTTGCCTATATCGGGCTTCGCGATGCGGATTCGATCGCGGTCGAATTTGACGAGTTCGCCGACGAACGCCTCGCCCGATCGATCGCCGCCGCGGAAAGCCGCGTCGACGCGCTGGTGGACCGGTTGCTTGCCGATCTGGAAGAACGCTTGCCGGTCTGACCGCTATCCCATCCTTATATAGCCGGGTTCAGCCTCCACCCGCGCGATCCAGCGTTGCAGGGCGGGATAGTCGGACAAAGCGAACAACCCGCCCTCCTCGGCGACATGCGTATAGGCATAGAGCGCGATGTCGGCGAGCGAGAGGTTCTGCCCCGCGAGCCAGTCGCGCGATTCCAGATGTTCATCCATCAGCTTCAGCGCCGCGACGCCTGCGGCCTGTTTGAGCGGCAATTGCATCCGCTGCGCATCGCTCAGATTGTCGGCGCCGATCCACTTCATCCAGAAACGCAAGGTCGCGACATTGGGTTCGTGATTATATTGCTCGAAGAACATCCAGTGCAGCATGTCGGCGCGCTCGAACCGGTCATGGGGCACCAAGTGCGTTCCGTCGGCGAGCCAGAAGCAGGCCGCATTGCTTTCGGGGAGGAAGCGGCCCTCGACCTGCAGCACCGGGATGCGGCCATTGGCGTTGACGTTCGCGAGGAAGTCGGGCGTCCGCGTCTCGCCTTTCATGATGTCGTACTCGCGCCGTTCGATCGGGTATTCGAGCAGCGCCGCGGTTAGCCGGATCTTGTAGCAATTGCCGCTCGCGGCATATTCGTGAAGGATCGGCCTGTCGCCCATTGCAGCCCCCAAAGCATATGTGAGTCGCCGCCGTCCCCCGACACGGCGGCGTCTCTATGCGGTGATCGGCGGGTGCCCGCAAGCAGGCGTTACGGACCGCAGCGCCACAGCCCCGCGAAGACGCGCTGCGCGCCGTCGGCGCGGTCGGCGGTCAGCGTCGCGGGCCGCGGCGGCGACTCGCCGCCACCCGGTGCCGGTCCGACCAGCGCGACGCGAAGCTGCAGCCCTTTGCTGAAGAACTTGGTGCCCTTTGCCATGGCATCGAAGCCGCCATTCGCCGACACGGCTTCGATCGTATCGCCGACCTTCACGATGCCGCGCGACGGGTCCGCCGAGGCAACGTCGCCCTGCGCGAGCAGGATTGGCTGCGCGGCTTCGTCGGCGGCAAAGCTGCACGCGAGTTCGCCCTTCAGCTTGGCGCCACTGACATCGGCTTCGGTGAGCGCCGCCAGTTCGATGGGCGATCCGTCGCCGCCGCGCGTCGGAATGTCGGTCGGCTTGATCGCGGGCACGGCCGGTTCGGCCGCCCTGCCCTCGGGCACGACGTCGCCATCATAGGATGCGGTCGGCGTTTTTTCGGTTTCGGTGGGCCCGGAACAGGCCGCAAGGGCAAAGGAAAGAACGGTGGCGGGAAGGAACAGGCTACGCATCTTCATCGGGAGAGATCATCCTCTTTTGATTGGCCCCCCGTTCGCTCAACCGCCGGTCCTTAGCGAATGTTCCCTCGGCTCATCCCACGCTGAGCACGATCTTCCCCACATGCTCGCCCGCCTGCATCCGCGCGTGCGCCGCAGCAGCGTCGGCGAGCGGGAAGGCTTGATCCATCGCCGGCTTCCACCCGCCTTCGGCCAGTTGCGGCCAGAGCGTGCGATGGATTTCGTCGGCGAGCAGCGCCTTGAAGTCGGCGCTCCGCGCGCGGAGCGTCGATCCGGTCAGCGTCAGCCGGCGGCGCATCACATCGGCGATGTCGAACTCGACCTTCGCGCCGCGCTGGAACGCGATGGTGACGTGGCGCCCGTCCTCGGCGAGGCAGGCGAGGTTGCGCGGCAGATAGTCGCCGCCGACCATGTCGAGCACGACGTTGACGCCCTTGCCGCCCGTGAAGCCCTTGACCGCCTCGACATAATCCCCGGCCGAATAATCGACCGCCAGATCGGCGCCAAGCGCGGTCGCGGCGGCGCATTTGTCCGCGCTGCCGCACGTCACGATAATCTTGATGCCGAACAGCTTGCAAAGGCCGATCGCGGTCGTGCCGATGCCGCTGGTGCCGCCGTGGACGAGCACCGTTTCGCCGTCGCGCACATAGCCGCGCTCGAAGAGGTTGTGCCAGACGGTAAAGACGGCCTCGGGCAGCGCCGCCGCCTCGGCCATCGAAAAACCCTTCGGCACCGGCAGGCAGCTTCCGACCGGCGCGGTGCAATATTCGGCATAGCCGCCGCCCGCGACGAGCGCGCACACCGCCTGCCCCAGCAGTTCGGCATCGCCGCCAGGACCGACCGCGACAATCGTCCCCGCGATTTCGAGTCCCGGCAGGTCCGACGCGCCTGGCGGCGGCGGATAGAATCCCATGCGTTGCAGCACGTCGGGACGGTTCACCCCCGCCGCGGCGACGCGGATCAGCACCTCGCCCGGTCCGGGCTGCGGCACCGGCCGCGTTGTCGGTTGTAACACTTCGGGCCCGCCCGGCGCGCTGATGGCGATGGCGGTCATGCTCGCTGGCAAGCTGGTCACTTCGGAAATTCCCCCCACTGGTCCCCTCATCCCCTACTCCCTGCCGCGCCTTATTGACAGTGCCGCGACACGGGTCAACAGTCGCGCGCCCATATTCACATTAGGGACCAGGAGGATGCGCCATGGATGATGACGACCTTCCCCGCCGCCGCGACGATGTTCTCACCGCGTTGACCAAACAGCCGCTCGATCCGCTGTCGGTCGACGAGCTGGGCGAACGCATCGAAATCCTCGAAGCCGAGATCGAGCGCGTCAAGGCGCATCGCAGCGCCGCGACCGGCCAAAAGGCGGCGGCCGAGGCGCTGTTCAGGAAGAGCTGACGGTGATCGCCCCTACGCGACCTCTGCGTAGCGGAGCAGGTCGATCATCCGGAAATCGTCGCCCTTCTTCGACGCGTCGACCGTCGGCAGGAAGGGCTGCCATTCGGGATCCTGCGACAGATACGACCCCTTGTCGCCCTGCAGCAGCCCGAGGAACACTTCGGTGACGATCCGCGCACCGACCGGCCCCAGCCGCTCGCCATTCTGCGTCACCTGCGCCTCGCGCAATATATAGAACCAGAGCGGCGTCCGGTCGTCGAAGCCGTGCGGCTTGAGATCGGACAGATCGCCCTTCGACAGTTCGGGCAGCTTCATCGCGCGCGCTACCCGCTGGCCCGACGGCAACGAGAAGGTCAGGTGGCGCAGGAGGTTGCGCTGCGCCAGCGAGGCCGGATTCGTCTTGGGATCGGGGTTCGGCACGACCGACCCCGGCAGGCGGAACAGCGAGGTCGACAAAGTGGAGTCGATCTTCTTGTTCGGCTTCACATTGCCGTCGCTGAAATCGAAGAAAGTCGGCCAGTCGATGAAACGCCGCGGCGCGCGGCAGCCGCCCGACAGGTCGTCGGGATCGTTCGGGTCTGACGGCGTCGGGGTAAAGATCATCGCGAAAAAGGGATTGCCGCCGTTGCCGGTGAAATTCGCGCGGTACGACGGCCGCACCTGGCTGTGCCCGAAACGATAGGCCGCGACCGAGAATTCGACCGGGATATAGGGCTCGTTGTGCCAGCTGTAATATTTGCGGCCGTTCGTCAGCACATCGTCGACCACCGCGTCGCCGCACGTCTTGCGCAGGAATTCGTGGACGATGATCCATTGATAATGCCAGCGCACGATCCGCTGCGCCTCGGCGAAAATCTCGTCCGATCCGGTCAGCTTGATCTTGGTCTTCACATATTCGACCACTTCATTGTGAAACTTCAGGAAGGCGACCTGAAGCTGGCCGATGATCAGATTTTCGTCGTCGCGCGGGTCGGCGATCAGCGCGACATTCTGACTGTTGCGCGGCACGTCGAACTTGTTCGCAGTGCCTGTCGCCTCGAGCAGGAACTTCCCGCCCTTACCGCCTTGCGTGTCATAGAGATGCGGACTGCCGCCCGGTCCCGCGCCATAGACATCGAGGCCGAGGCTGGGGGTGCGGAAATTGGCGATCTGCTCGGGGTCGACCTGCCGTTCGAGGCTGGAGGTCGGGTCGAAGGTCATGTCATGGTCAAGAAACTGGCCGAGGAAGGTGAAGCCCGCAGTCAGCGTCGGATTGTCGCTGTTCTTTGCCGACAGCGCTGGATTGGTGATCAGTTCGGCCGGGGTCTTGGTCAGATTGTCCTTGGCATCCATGATGCCCCCGACCTTGCCGATCTCGATCAGCGCGGCGCGCACATCGGGGGTGTCGGCGGCAAAGGGCGGCAATTCGCCGAACATGCGGCCAAAGCGGCCGGCGTCGGAATATTTGGACCGCGGCGGAACGATGTCGCGCGGGTATACGCCGTGACGAGGCATGGCAGTCTCTCCTGTTGGTCAACGATGTTTTGGGTTTTTCGGGACGATCCACCCACCAAGAGAGCTGGCATCCGCTGTTTTAGGCGCGAACCTGCGGCAAGGATGTGCGCCCCGGGATGCACGATCCCAAGGTTTTAGGTGCCTAATTTGCTCTTAACTTGCCGGAGCGCCGCGGAATCGCGACGAGCCGAAGCCCTATTCGGCCTCGGTGCTCAGCCCGAGTTCGGGGATACCGATCGAGCGCCGCCCGCCGAAATCGGCGCGCACGACGATCACGCCCTGCTTTTCCATATATTCGACGAGCCGGCGGATGCGCCCCGGCGAGCGGCTGCCATAGGCGCGGCCGAGGATGTCGTCGTCGGGACACGGCTCGCCGTCCATCGCGGCGCGCGCAATCTGCAGAAAGGGCGCGAACATGTCGTGCGGCAACCGGTCGGCGACCGACAGCGCCTCGCGCCAGCGCGGCTCGGACGGATCGAACACGCCGCCCTTGGCGAGCGCAAAGCGGCGGCGGAAGGCGGCGAGGTCGAGCGGCACCTTCTTCAGCTTCTGCATCCGGCAGCGCACCGAAAAATCCTGATAGAGATAGGCTTCGGGCTGGAAGGCGCTGTCGGGGTCGGACAGCATCTCTTCGAGCATCGCGATCACCACCGCGTCGCTGTGCCCCGCTTCCTCGGCCGCCGCGACGATGTCGAGCACGGGCGGGGCGTCCAGATCTTCGTGGAGCCCCTCCACTGCTGCGATGCGTTCGAGCAATTCGCTCGCCGCAACCGGCTCGGGTTCGGGCGCATAGACTCGCGGCGCCACCGGCGCCTCCATCTCGGTGAACAGCATCGAGCGCATGTCCTCGCCCCCCGCCGAAGGCAGCGGCATCAGGCTGTGTGTGCCCATCCGCGTCGCGGTCTGCGTCGAGCCGATGCGCACCGACAGCGGGCGGCGCGAGATCGCGGGACCGAGCCCGAGGAAGTGCCCGCGTTCAAGATCACGGATCGCTTCCGCCTGCCGCCGTTCCATGCCGAGCAGGTCGGCGGCGCGCGCCATGTCGATGTCGAGGAAGGTGCGCCCCATCAGAAAATTGCTCGCCTCTGCCGCGACATTCTTCGCGAGCTTCGCCAGCCGCTGCGTCGCGATCGCGCCAGCCAAGCCGCGTTTGCGTCCGCGGCACATCAGGTTCGTCATCGCGCCAAGGCTCGCACGGCGCACCGTGTCGGCGACATCGCCCGCGACACTCGGCGCGAACATCTGTGCCTCGTCGACCACCACCAGCGCGGGAAACCAGTGCTCGCGCGGCGCATCGAACAACGCATTGAGGAACGCCGCGGCGCACGTCATCTGCGCCTCGATGTCGAGCGATTCGAGGCTGAGGACGATCGACGCGCGATGCTCGCGGATGCGCGCGCCCATCGCGGCGATCTCGCGCTCGTTATAATCGCCGCCGTTGATCACGACATGGCTGTACGCGTCGGCGAGCGTCACGAAATCGCCCTCGGGATCGATCACGATCTGCTGCACTAACGTGGCGCTCTCCTCCAGGATGCGGCGCAAAAGATGCGACTTGCCCGACCCCGAATTGCCCTGGACGAGCAGACGCGTCGCCAGCAGTTCCTGGACGTTGATATGCACGCCCTGCCCGGTGCTGTCGGTTCCGATCTCGATGCTGGTCTTCACAGCCGTCGCCCTATCGGGCGCCCCCGCGAATGACAACCGGGCGGGCTTTCGCACCGTCCGATTTTTGTCGCGCGACTTGCCAAGCGGCGCGAAGCGGCCAAAAGGACGGCATGGATTTCGACGACCAGCTCCGCCGCTATTTCGGCACCGCCGACCTCGCGGCGATCCACCCCGAGGCGCGCGCCGCGGGCACCGAACGCATGCGCGTCGACTTCGGCCTGGAGACCAACCCCGGCCGCCGCTTCGCGCTGTGGGCGCTGATGTACATGCTCGGCGTCGCCCCCGACCTCGATGTCGCGTTCAAGGATGAGGGCGAGCGCAACACGGCGCGCGACTTCATGGATATGGTGGACCGCGCGGGGGAGGATTGAGCGCGGAAGTCAGCGGACAACCAGAAGACGACATGCCTTTATCGTCATCCCGGACTTGATCCGGGATCCATTGCAACATCGGGCGGCTAGACCCGGGATCAAGTCCGGCGTAACGAAGAGGAATGACCGCTAACGACCGGTTGCGGACACTTGGTCCTCCCTGTGCCGCAGGCATGGGGAGGTGGCAACGCGAAGCGCTGACGGAGGGGCGTTAGCGCACCGTCGCTGCCCCTCCACCACCGCCTGCTGCGGCGGTCCCCCTCCCCATCGCTTCGCGACAGGGAGGATTTTGGCGGCCGCTTCCCACCCCAAAACCGCCATCGGGCACAAACCCGAAAAACCGCTGTCCTACATCATCTGGCCCTCATAGCCTTCACCCGCCATGCCAGCCGTCGCCGCCTCCCCCCGATCGTCGCCGGACCTGACCCCGTCGGACGCAGCGAGGTGCCGAAATGAGGGGGTACGTAGCGTGACCTTCGTGACCTTTGGAATAAAGTTGCGCTCCCGGAAACGCCATTCTCAACGCTCCGTTAACCATAATGCAACCTCCGTCATCGTAATTTCACAAAGCTATCCGCTTTTCCCTTGCGGTGGGGCGGCGGCATCGCCACGTTGAATTTCTAAGGGGGCCGCTCTCCCCGGCCTGGTCCCCGCAAGGAGATGAAGACCATGCCGTCCTTTTCGGAAAGCCTCGAAAAGACTCTACACAATGCGTTGAAAGCCGCTTCGGAGCGGCATCACGAATATGCGACGCTCGAGCATCTGCTTTACGCACTGATCGACGACGATCATGCTGCCGAAGTGATGCGCGCCTGCGGCGTCGCGCTCGACGACCTGCAATCGGCGGTCGTCCATTATCTCGATACCGAACTCGACAGCCTGAAGGTCGAGGGGCACAGCGACCCGTCGCCGACGAGCGGGTTCCAGCGCGTCGTCCAGCGCGCGATCCTGCACGTCCAGTCGTCGGGCAAGGATGAGGTGACCGGCGCCAACGTCCTCGTCGCGCTGTTCTCCGAACGCGAAAGCTACGCGGTCTATTTCCTCCAGCAGCAAGATCTGACGCGCCTCGACGCGGTGTCCTACCTCAGCCACGGCGTCGGCAAGGGCGGCAAACCGTCGCCGCAGGCCGAGCCCGAGGAAAAGGAAGAGACGAAGGACAAGGACAGCGGCGGCAAGAACAAGAAGGAAACCGCGCTCGACCAGTTCACCGTCAACCTCAACGAGAAAGCGAAAATCGGCAAGGTCGACCCGCTGATCGGCCGCAATGCCGAGGTCGATCGCACGATCCAGATTCTCTGCCGCCGGTCGAAGAACAACCCGCTCTATGTCGGCGATCCCGGCGTCGGCAAGACCGCGATCGCCGAAGGTCTTGCGCGCAAGATCATCGAGGGCGACGTGCCCGAGGTGCTGCTGCCCGCGGTGATCTATTCGCTCGACATGGGCGCGCTGCTTGCGGGCACGCGCTACCGCGGCGATTTCGAGGAGCGGCTGAAACAGGTCGTCACCGAACTCGAAGGGCTGCCGCACGCGATCCTGTTCATCGACGAAATCCACACGGTGATTGGCGCCGGCGCGACGAGCGGCGGCGCGATGGACGCGTCGAACCTGCTGAAACCCGCCTTGTCGGGCGGCATCATCCGCTGCATCGGGTCGACGACGTACAAGGAATTCCGCAACCATTTCGAAAAGGATCGCGCACTTCTCCGCCGGTTCCAGAAGATCGACGTGGTCGAACCGACCTTGGAAGATACCAAGAAGATCCTCGCCGGGCTGCGCAGCGCGTTCGAGGCGCATCATCAGGTGCGTTACACCCAGGATGCGATCAATGCTGCGGTCGACCTGTCGGCACGCTATATCAACGACCGCAAATTGCCCGACAAGGCGATCGATGTGATCGACGAGGTCGGCGCGATGCAGATGCTCGTCGCCCCGTCGAAGCGCAAGAAAGTGATCACCGCGAAGGAGATCGAGGCGGTCATCGCGACGATGGCGCGCATCCCGCCCAAATCGGTGTCGAGCGACGACAAGGCGACCCTCGCCAGCCTCGAGACCGACCTCAAGCGCGTCGTGTTCGGTCAGAACACCGCGATCGAGGTGCTGTCGTCGGCGATCAAGCTCAGCCGTGCGGGGCTGCGCGATCCCGAAAAGCCGATCGGCAACTATCTGTTCTCGGGCCCCACCGGCGTCGGCAAGACCGAAGTTGCGAAACAGCTCGCGCTCATCATGGGCATTCCGCTCCAGCGGTTCGACATGTCCGAATATATGGAACGCCATTCGGTCAGCCGCCTGATCGGGGCGCCGCCGGGCTATGTCGGTTATGATCAGGGCGGGCTGCTCACCGATGCGATCGACCAGAACCCGCATTGCGTGCTGCTGCTCGACGAAATCGAAAAGGCGCATCCCGACCTGTTCAACATCCTGTTGCAGGTGATGGACCATGGCCGCCTGACCGATCATCATGGCAAGACGGTCGATTTCCGCAATGTCATCCTGATCATGACGACCAATGCCGGCGCCAGCGACATGGCGCGCGAGGGCATCGGTTTCGGCCAGTTCACGCGTGAGGATGTGCAGGAAGAAGCGGTGAAAAATCTCTTCACCCCCGAATTCCGCAACCGCCTCGATGCGATCGTGCCGTTCGGCTATCTGCCGCCCGAAGTGGTCGCGCGCGTCGTCGACAAGTTCATCCTCGAACTCGAACTCCAGCTCGCCGACCGCAACGTCCATATCCAGCTCGACGACGCGGCGCGCGAATGGCTGACCGGCAAGGGCTATGACAAGCTCTATGGCGCGCGTCCGATGGGCCGCCTGATCCAGGAAAAGATCAAACAGCCGCTCGCCGAGGAACTGCTCTTCGGCAAGCTCGTCCATGGCGGCGAGGTCAAGGTGAAGATGAAGACCGGCGACGATGCCCATGTCGGCAACCCGTTGGCCTTCGAAATCGTCTCGGCTCCGCCCAAGGCAAGCAAAGGCAAGCCGAAAGCCGACAAGGCGAAAAAGGCCGCGGAGTAACCCGTTATCCCCTCCCGCAAGCGGGAGGGGCAGCGAGGCTTGCCAGCTTGCTGGCTAGCCGCAGCGGGGTGGGCCTAGCAACGTTGCCGCCCACCCCAAACCCCTCCCGCCTGCGGGAGGGGCTTTAAGGCCCCCTCGCTTTTTCGGCGCCCCGGGACTATATAAACCCCATGTACGACTATGTATCCGTGACCGCTGGCGATGCGGCGACCCCCACCCCCGTGCGCGACGGCACGATCAAGCTGCACGACGAGGCGGGCTTTGCCGGCATGCGCAAGGCGGGGCGGCTGTCGGCCGAGATCCTCGACGCGCTCGTCCCTTTCATCCAGCCCGGCGTGACCACCGCCGCGATCGACGACCTGGTCCGCGCGATGATGCTCGACGGCGGCGGCATCCCCGCCACGCTCGGCTATCGCGGCTTCACGCATAGCTGCTGCACCAGCATCAACCATGTCGTCTGCCACGGCATCCCCGACGACAAGCCGGTGCGCGATGGCGACATCGTCAATATCGACGTGACGACGATCATCGACGGCTGGCACGGCGACACCAGCCGCATGTATCTGGTCGGCGACGTGGGCGTAAAGGCGAAGCGCCTCGTCGAAGTCACCTATGAATGCCTGATGCTCGGCATCGAGCAGGCGAAGCCCGGCAACCGGATGGGCGACGTCGCGCACGCGATCCAGACGCACGCCGAGCGCCACCGCTATTCGGTCGTCCGCGACTTCTGCGGGCACGGCCTCGGCCAGATGTTCCACGACGCCCCCGAAGTCGTCCACGCCGGCCGCCCCGGCACGGGGCCCGAACTGCGCCCCGGAATGTTCTTCACGATCGAACCGATGATCAACACCGGCAAATATGCAGTGAAGATGCTAACCGACGGCTGGACCGCGGTGACGCGCGACCGTTCGCTCTCGGCGCAGTTCGAGCACAGCATCGGGATCACCGAAACCGGCTGCGAGATTTTCACCGCCAGCCCGACAGGATTGAACGCGCCGCCGTGGAACTAATTCCTTCTCCCTTGATGGGAGAAGGATACGCAGCCTTATCGCACAGCGGTTAGGCGAAGTTGGATGAGGGTGATGGTGCGTCATTAACATCGTCGCTTCATGCCGAGACCACACCCCCACCGCTGCGACTAGCCAGCAAGCTGACAAGTCTCGCTGCCTCCCCCATCAAGGGGGAGGATAGAAGCCCCCTCTCCACCCCCCATATTCCCCCTTGCACCCGCCCCCCTTCGCGCGCAGTCTTGACGTTAACGTCAAGCATAGGCGTCGAACGGGAGAGCAAGGGATGGCGAAACGGGTCTGGACGGCCGCGCTACTGGGCTGCGCGGCACTGGCACTGGCTTCATGCAACGCATCGAAGAATGATAGCATATCGGGCGGCGGGTCGCTCGACGATGCCGAGAAAGCCAGCGAGACCCTGCTCAAGACCGGCGGCAACGGCGACGATTGGGGCGGCATCGGCTACAGTTACGACGAACAGCGCTTCAGCCCGCTCACCGACATCGACGACAAGAATGTCGGCACCCTCGGCATCGCCTGGACCGCCGACCTCGACGATGCGCGCGGGCAGGAAGCGACGCCCGTGGTCGTCGACGGCGTGATGTACGTCACCCACGCCTGGTCGAAAGTCAGCGCATGGGACGCCGCGACCGGCAAATCCTTGTGGAAATTCGACCCCAAGGTTCCCGGCGAGCGCGCGGTTTCGGCCTGCTGCGACGTCGTCAACCGCGGCGTTGCCGTCTGGGGCGACAAGCTTTTCGTCGGCGCACTCGACGGCCGGCTGATCGCGCTCGACAAGAAGACCGGCAAGGAGCTGTGGTCGACGCAGACCTTCGACACGTCGAAACCCTATACGATCACCGGCGCGCCGCGCGTCGTGAAGGATATGGTGCTGATCGGCAACGGCGGCGCCGAGTTCGGCGTGCGCGGCTATGTCACCGCTTACGATGCCGACACCGGCAAGGAGCGCTGGCGTTTCTACACCGCGCCCAACCCGACCAAGGCGAAGGACGGCGCGGCATCCGACGCCATCTTCGCGAGCAAGGCCAACGCGACCTGGTCCGACAAGGGCGAGTGGCAGACCTCGGGCGGCGGCGGCACCGTGTGGGACGCGATCGTCTACGACAAGGATCTCGACCAGGTCTATCTGGGGGTCGGCAACGGCAATCCGTGGAACCATGGCACGCGCTCGAATGGCGAAGGCGACAACTGGTTCCTCTCCGCCGTCGTCGCGCTCGATGCCTCGACCGGCAAGTATAAGTGGCACTATCAGGAAACACCCGGCGAGACGTGGGATTATACCGCGACCCAGCCGATCATCCTCGCCGAGCAGGCGGTGAACGGCAAGCCAACCAAAGTGCTCTACCACGCGCCGAAAAACGGCTTTTTCTTCACGATCGACCGTAATGACGGCAAGCTGATCGACGCCAAACCCTTCGTCGACGGGATCAACTGGGCGACGGGTTACGACATGGCGACCGGGCGCCCGATCGAGACGGCGGATTCGCGCTTCTACAAGACCGGCAAACCCTTCATCGCGATCCCCGGCGCGCTCGGCGCGCACAATTGGCATCCGATGAGCTACAACCCCGCAACCGGCCTCGTCTACATTCCAGCGCAACAGATCCCGCAGGGCTATCTCGCCGACATGACCGAACTCGACCGCCGCAAGGTCGTCGGCTTCAACATCGGGACGACGCTGACCGGCACGATGCTGCCCGACGACAAGGCGGCATTCCGCGCCGCGGTCGCCGCGACCACCGGCCGCCTCGTCGCCTTCGACCCGCGCACCGGCAAGGTCGCCTGGGCGGTCGATCATCCCGCCGCATGGAACGGCGGCACGATGACCACCGCGGGCAACCTCGTCTTCCAGGGCACCAGCCTCGGCCGCTTCCGCGCCTATACCGCCGACACCGGCAAGCAGTTGCTCGACCTCGATATGCAGTCGGGGATCGTCAGCGCGCCCTCGACCTTTCGCGTCGGCGGGGTGCAGTACATCGCCTTCCAGACGAGCAAAGGCGGCGCCTTCCCGCTCGTCGCCGGGGTTGCAGGCGGCGCGACCCGCAAGATCCCGAACATCCCGCGCCTCATCGTACTCAAGATCGGCGGCACGGTGAAGCTCCCCGCCCCGCCATCCTCGGCGGCGCTCGCTTGGAACCCGCCCCCGATGACCGCCTCGCCGGCGCAGGTCGCGGCGGGCAAGGCGAGTTTCGGCCGCTATTGCATCGTCTGTCACGGCGACAGCGCGATCGGCAACGGCTTCACCCCCGACCTCCGCGTCTCGGGCACGCTCGCCAACGCCGATGCGTGGAAAGGCGTCGTCATCGGCGGCGCGCTGAAAGACCGCGGCATGGTGAGCTTTGCCAACGTGCTCACACCCGCCGATGCCGAGGCGATTCGCGCCTATGTCATCGAGCGGTCGAACTGGACCAAGGCCAATCTGGCGGACTCCGCGGCGCCGATGGGGCGCTGAACCCTTGCTACGCCCTCCCCTTCAGGGGAGGGCAGCGAGACTGGCCAGCTTGCTGGCTTAGTCGCAGCGGGTGGGGGCCAGCGGCCTTGCGCAACGCCGCGAGCCCCCGCCCCAACCCCTCCCCTGAAGAGGAGGGGCTTTATCGGCCGCCACCTGCCGCTTTTTTAGGCACCACAACCGCCCCGCTGCCCACCCTTTGGGCAGCGGCGGGTTTTCGTTTCAAATTTCTTACCAAAACCCCGCGATTCGCCAATTGGCACGGCTTTTGATTGGTGCAAGATGGCGGGACATCGCACCGACTCGACGGCAGACCGGACCAGGCACGCCTGATCCGGCTCGACGCGCAAGGAGCGGCGACCAGCCCAAAGGGGGACGAAAAGCGTGAAGAAGATTGAGGCGATCATCAAGCCGTTCAAGCTCGACGAAGTGAAGGAAGCGCTGCACGAAGTCGGTGTCAGCGGCATCACCGTCACCGAAGCCAAGGGTTTCGGCCGGCAAAAGGGTCACACCGAGCTTTATCGCGGTGCCGAATATGTCGTCGACTTCCTGCCCAAGGTGAAGCTTGAGGTCATCGTCGAGGATTCGATGGCCGAACGCGTCGTGGAGGCAATCGCCGCCGCCGCGCAGACCGGCCGCATCGGCGACGGCAAGATCTTCGTCATGCCGGTCGAGACCGCGCTCCGCATCCGCACCGGCGAACGCAACGAGGACGCGCTTTAATCGCTCGCACTTATCGAAAACCCGACAATCCCCGGCACGCCGGACCATTTCGCAAGAAGGAAGCATAGACGATGGCTACGAAGCCCAAGGATATCATCGCGCGGATCAAGGAAAACGACATCGAGTGGGTCGACCTGCGCTTCACCGACCCCAAGGGCAAGTGGCAGCATCTGACGATGGTCGCCTCGGTCCTCGGCGAGGACGAGCTCGAAGACGGCCTGATGTTCGATGGTTCGTCGATCGAAGGCTGGAAGGCGATCAACGAGTCGGACATGATCCTCAAGCCCGACCTCGACGCCGTCTATGACGATCCCTTCTCGGCGACGCCGATGCTCGTCATCTTCTGCGACATCGTCGAACCCTCGACCGGCGAAGGCTATGCCCGCGACCCGCGCACCACCGCGAAGCGCGCCGAAGCCTATGTCGCCTCGACCGGCATCGGCGACACCGTCTATGTCGGCCCCGAAGCCGAATTCTTCATGTTCGACGATGTCCGCTTCGAAACCGGCTACAACAAGTCGGGTTTCGAGATCGACGACATCGAGCTGCCGACGAACACCGGCCGCGCTTACGAAGGCGGCAACCTCGGTCATCGTCCGCGCGCCAAGGGTGGCTATTTCCCCGTCGCTCCCGTTGACAGCGCCGTCGACATCCGCGCCGAAATGGTCTCGACGATGCTCGAACTCGGCCTGCCGTGCGACAAGCATCACCATGAAGTCGCCGCCGCGCAGCACGAGCTCGGCCTGACCTTCGGCACGCTCACCGAAACCGCCGACCGCATGCAGATCTACAAGTACGTCGTGCACCAGGTTGCGCATGCTTATGGCAAGACCGCGACCTTCATGCCGAAGCCGATCAAGGACGACAACGGCAGCGGCATGCACACCCACATCTCGATCTGGGAAAAGGGCAAGCCGCTCTTCGCCGGCAACGGCTATGCCGGCCTTTCGGACATGTGCCTCTATTTCATCGGCGGCGTCGTCAAACACGCCAAGGCATTGAACGCCTTCACCAACCCGACGACGAACAGCTACAAGCGCCTCGTCCCCGGCTTCGAAGCCCCGGTGCTGCTCGCTTATTCGAGCCGCAACCGTTCGGCGTCGTGCCGCATCCCGTACGGTGCAGGCGCCAAGTCGAAGCGCGTCGAATTCCGCTTCCCCGACGCGATGGCGAACCCCTATCTCTGCTATTCGGCGCTGCTGATGGCGGGGCTCGACGGCATCCAGAACAAGATCCATCCGGGCGACCCGATGGACAAGAATCTGTACGACCTGCCGCCCGAGGAACTGAGCGAAGTCCCGACCGTCTGCGCATCGTTGCGCGAAGCGCTCGACTCGCTGATGGCCGACCACGACTTCCTGCTGAAGGGCGACGTGTTCTCGAAGGATCAGATCGAAGCCTATGTCGAGCTGAAGTGGGACGAAGTCTATCGCGTCGAACAGACCCCGAGCCCGGTCGAATTCGACATGTACTACAGCGCCTGATCCGACCGGATCAGCAACACCAAGGGAGGGCGTCCGGTTCGGGGGAACCGGGCGCCTTTTCTCTTTTGGTTTCCGGCGGCAATTCCGCGCGCGGCGCATCTGATCGGCAGAAAATCACCCGCGACGTCTTGGCCGAACCCGACGATTCCCAGGGCGCCAAGGAACCCGCCTGAGGCCGTCAATGCTTATATATATGTTGGTAAATCAGCGAGGTTGCGGACCCTGCAGATGGATGGCAGGCTGCATGCAGGGTCCCTTCGATTTCGAAAGGCTTGTTTCTCATGCGGATGCGCGTTTTTGCTGCCCTTACCCCGTTGATTCTGGCTTCGTGCGGAGGCGGCGGCGGAAGCGGAGGCGGCGGCACCCCGCCACCCGCCAACAACGCACCGCCAACCTTCACCTCGCTCCAGACCGCCAGCGTCGCCGAGAACACCGCCGCCGCCTATCAGGCGACCGCGACCGATCCCAATAACGACACGCTGATCTTTTCCATCGACGGTGGCGCCGACACGGCGCGCTTCTCGATCACTGCCGCCGGCGCGCTCCGCTTCAATGAAGCGCCCGATTACGACCTGCCCGGCGACGCCGATGGCGACAATGTCTATGCAGTCCAGCTCCGCGTCAGCGATGGACAAGCCAGCGCGACACAGACGGTCAACGTCACCGTCACCAACAGCCGCGAAGGCATCGCGGTGGTGCGTGTCGGCACCGGCTTCGACCAGCCACTCTACGTCGCCCCCATCCCTGGCGACAGCCGTGTCTATGTCGTCGAAAAGGGCGGCAATGTGTACCGCTTCGACCCCGCCAACGGCAGCCGGACGCTGGTGCTCGACATCACCGACATCTCGACCGACGGCGAGCGCGGGCTGCTGGGGCTCGTCGCCTACCCCGACCACGCATCATCGCAGCGGCTGTTCGCGGTCGCAACCGCTACGAACGGCGCGGTGCAGGTGCGGCGTTACACGCTCAGTCAGCCTAATTCGTCGACCAGCTACGACACGGTGCTCAACATCCCCCACCCGGGCGGAAACAATCACAATGGCGGCTGGATCGGCTACGGCCCTGATGGTCATGTCTATGTCGCGGTGGGCGACGGCAATCTCCTCGCCAACGCCCAGGACCTGAATTCGCGGCTCGGCAAGATATTGCGCTTCGCAGTCGGAGCAGGCGGCAGCAGCTATAGCCCGGCGCCCGGAAACCCTTTCCTTGCGGGCGGCGGCGACCCCTATATTTACGCTTACGGCCTTCGAAATCCCTTCCGGGCGTCGTTCAACGGATCGACGCTGCTGATCGGCGACGTCGGCCAAAACGCGGTCGAAGAGATCGACATGGTGACGACGGCGCAGCCGGCGCTGAACTTCGGCTGGCCGTTCCGCGAAGGCACCCAGGCATTTTCGGGAACGGCGCCGGGCGGCTTGACCAATCCGGTCGCCGAATATTTCCGCGGCAACGGCCCGCGCCAGGGCGCCACCGTGACCGGCGGCTATGTCTACCGCGGGCCGGTCGCGTCGCTGCAGGGCCAATATGTCTTCACCGACTTCATCTCTGGCAACATCTGGACGGTCCCTTTCTCCAGCCTTGTCCCGGGTCAGACCCTGGCATCCTCGCGCTTTGCGCGGCGCAACGAAGATTTCGCGCCCGACGCCGGGACGATCAACCAGGTCGCGTCCTTCGGAGAGGACAGCGCGGGCAACCTCTTCCTCGTCGGCCTCGGTGGCAACATTTTCATGGTTCGCCAAGGAACCTGAGCCTCGCGCTGCGGCTTTCTTGCCCGGCCGCTGAAAGAAACGCCCTACCCAGGTTGACGGCTTGCGGCAGCGAAGTGGAGGCGTCACAAGGGCGATGTCCACAGGAGTCTTCCCCATGAAATCGTTGCCGCTTGCCGCCCTTGTCGCCCTTCATCTCGCACTCGCGCCCGCCGCGCAGGCGAAGCTCAGCAGGGCTGAAAGCGCCATGGCAAAGACGGTCGCGGCCGAGCAGGCACGCAGCCTCGCGCTGCTCGAAAAACTCGTCAACCAGAACAGCGGCTCGCTCAATCTCGAAGGAGTGGAGAAGGTCGGGCAGATGATGCGCGCCGAACTCGAACCCCTCGGCTTCAAGGTCGAGTGGAAGCCGATGACCGATACCGGCCGCGCGGGCCATCTGATCGCCACCCATGCCGGCAACCCCGCCACCAAGCGCCTGCTTCTGATCGCGCATCTCGACACCGTCTTCGAACCCGACTCGCCCTTTCAGAAATTCACCCGCAAGGGCGATATGGGAGAGGGGCCCGGCGCGAGCGACGACAAGGGCGGCATGGTCGTGATCGTCGCGGCGCTGCGCGCGATGCAGACGGCGGGGACGCTGAAGGACGCCAATATCGAAATCCACATGACCGGCGACGAGGAGGATTCGGGCAGCCCGATCGAGAAAGCGCGCGCCGACCTGATCGCCGCGGGCAAGCGCAGCGACGTCGCGCTCGATTTCGAGGGGCTCGTTCGCGATGGCCCAGGAGATTCGGGGGGGGCCGACATGGGATCGGTCGCGCGGCGCTCTTCCGACAGCTGGACGGTCACTGCGACGGGCAAGAGCGCGCACAGCTCGGGTATCTTCAGCGCCGCTGCGGGCGACGGTGCGATCTATGAATTGACTCGAATCATCGCGCGTTTTCGCACCGAGCTTCCCGAACCCAACCTCACCTTCAACGTCGGGCTGATCGCCGGCGGGCAACAGGCCGAGCTCGACGCGGGCGGCATCCGCGCCACCGTAAATGGCAAGACCAACATCATCGCCCCGATCGCGATCGCGCGCGGCGACCTGCGCGCCCTGTCGCCTGAGCAGATCGCGCGGGTGAAGGCGAAGATGGCGTCGATCGTCGCCGAGCATGCCCCCGGCACCGATGCAAAGATCGCCTTCGACCCCGGCGGCTATCCCTCGATGGCGCCGACCGACGGCAACCGCGCGCTGCTCACGAAACTCAACGGCGTGAACCGCGACCTCGGCCTTGCCGAAATGGCGCCGCTCGATCCGCTCAAGCGCGGCGCAGGCGACATCAGCTTTGTTGCAGCCGACGTCGACGGACTCGCGGGACTCGGCCCCCATTCGACCGGCGACCATGCGCCGGGCGAAGCGGTCGACATCCCCAGCATCGCGCGCCAAGCAACGCGCGCTGCCATCCTGATGTCACGGCTTTCTGCTGAAAAGCGCTAAACTGCCGTCTTTGGCAGTTGGCCGCGCTTGATTCATCAGGCACAGTGATTAGGTAGCAATCCGAGACGGATCCACCGCCGATGGGAGACAGGACATGAGCACCGAAACGCACCTCAAGCAGAATTACATCGGCGGCCAGTGGGTCGACAGCAAGGGCGGCAAGCCGCACGACGTCATCAATCCGGCAACCGAAGAAGCCGCCTCGACGATCGTCCTCGGAACCGCTGCCGACGTCGACGACGCCGTCGTCGCCGCGCGCGAAGCGCTGAAAAGCTGGTCGCAGACGACACGCGAAGAGCGGCTCGCGCTGCTGAACCGCATCGTCGAGGAATATAAGAAACGCGCACCCGACCTCGCCAAATCGATGGCATCGGAAATGGGCGCGCCGGTCAGCTTCGCGGGCACGGCGCAGGTCGGCGCGGGTATCGGCGGCTTCCTCGGCACCATCGCGGCTTTGAAGGACTTCGCCTTCACCGAAAAATATGCCGCGGGCATCATCGCATACGAGCCGATCGGCGTCGTCGGCATGATCACGCCGTGGAACTGGCCGCTGAACCAGATCGCGCTCAAGGTCGCGCCCGCGCTGGCCGCCGGCAACTGTATGGTTCTGAAGCCGTCGGAAGAATGCCCCGGCAATGCAACGATCTTCGCCGAAATCCTCGACGCCGCCGGCGTGCCGCCGGGCGTGTTCAACTTGGTCCAGGGTGACGGACCGACCGTCGGCAACGCGATCAGCGCGCACCCCGGCATCGAAATGGTGAGCTTCACCGGCTCGACCCGCGCCGGCATCCTCGTCGCCAAGGCGGCGGCCGACACGGTCAAGCGCGTCCATCAGGAACTCGGCGGCAAGTCGCCGAACATCGTCCTGCCCGACGCCGATTTCGCCGCGGTGCTGCCGCCGACGGTACAAGGCGTGCTGGTCAACACCGGCCAGAGCTGCATCGCGCCGACGCGCATCCTCGTCCAGAAGGACCGCGAGGCCGAAGCGGTCGGCGTCATCAAGGCGATGTTCGACGGCACTTCGGTCGGCGATCCGATGAGCGAAGGCGGCCATATCGGCCCCGTCGTCAACAAGGCGCAGTTCGACAAGATCCAGAGCCTGATCCAGTCGGCGATCGACGAAGGCGCGACGCTGGAGACCGGCGGCACCGGCCTGCCGTCGAACGTCAATCGCGGCTATTATATCAAGCCGACGGTCTTCTCGGGCGTCACCCGCGACATGCGCATCGCCAACGAGGAAATCTTCGGCCCCGTCGCGACGATCATGGCCTATGGCGACCTCGACGAAGCCGTCGATATCGCCAACGACACCGAATATGGCCTGTCGGCGGTGATCTCGGGCGATCCCGCCAAGGCCGCCGACGTGGCACCGAAGCTGCGCGCCGGCATGGTCGCGGTCAACGCCTGGGGCCCCGGCCCGGGCGCGGCGTTCGGCGGTTACAAGGCGTCGGGCAACGGCCGCGAAGGCGGCGTGTTCGGGCTCAAGGATTTCATGGAAGTGAAGTCGATCAGCGGCATTCCGGGTTAACAACCTACGCCCTCCCCTTCAGGGGAGGGCAGCGAGACTT
>NZ_JBOHHT010000021.1:0-22062 GCF_050725655.1 Sphingopyxis sp.
CACCCCCGCCGCCGCCGCCGCCCGAGCCGACCCCGGTCGATCCCGATCCGGTCGAC
The DNA here is from genome assembly GCF_050725655.1 of Sphingopyxis sp. Taxonomy (GTDB): domain Bacteria; phylum Pseudomonadota; class Alphaproteobacteria; order Sphingomonadales; family Sphingomonadaceae; genus Sphingopyxis. Next base: position 57 of record NZ_JBOHHT010000021.1, read on the forward strand.
CCAGCGCCGCCGGTGACCATTACCGATCCGCCACCGGCACCAACGCCCGAACCGCCTCCGGCGCCCGCGCCCGAGCCGCCGCCACCCCCACCCGAACCGCCGGCCGAACCCGCGCCGCTGCCGCCGCCCACTCCCGACCCCGCGGCCGAACCGCCGACGCCGGATGCGACCCCGGTCGTCGCCGAGGCCGGCGAAGTCGTTCCGCTCTTCCGGCCCGAGGTCGCCGCCTTTGTCGCGGCGGTGCCCGTCGCGCATCACCTGGCGTCGGCGACGCTCGGCACCTTCCACGAACGCCGCGGCGAGCAGGCGCTGCTGCGCGGCGGCGGCGGCGTGCTTCCCGCGACATGGGGCCGCGTCTTTGCCGAAAATAGCGACATCAAATGGGACGGCGACGTCGCGCCCTCGCTCGACGGCGACCTGTCGGGCTTCCAGATCGGGCAGGATTTCGCCGGGTGGGGTGAAGCGGGCGGGACGAATATCCGCCTCGGCGCCTTCGTCGGACGCTCGTCGACCGACGGCACGGTCCGCGGCGGCGCGCTCGGCTGGAACGACCTGACCGTCGGCCAGATCGACGTCAAGGCGACGAGCCTTGCCGGCTATGCGACGCTCGTCGGCGAAAGCGGCTGGTATGTCGATCTGGTGGCGATGCACAGCTGGTTCGACGGCGAAGCTGCCGCCAGCTCGGGTATGGCCATCGACATCAACGGCACCGGCTGGACGGCATCGCTCGAGGCCGGATATCCGATCGCGCTGTCGGGCAGCTGGACACTCGAACCGCAGGCGCAGCTCTTGTGGCAGCAGGTGAAGCTCGACGACCGTGCCGATGCCTTCTCGACGATCGATTTCGCCACCGGCGACGTGCTCACCGGGCGCGCCGGACTTCGTCTTCAGGGCGAATATGGCGGTTTCCAGCCCTATCTCCACGCCAGCCTGTGGCACGGATTTTCGGGCGATCAGTCGACACGCTTCGGCGTCGATCCGATCCGCACCGATCTGGGGCGGACCGAAGCCGAGGTCGGCGCCGGGCTGATCGCGCGTTTCGGCGAAAGCGTCGCGGTGCATGTGAAGGGCGACTATGCCTTCGACGCCGACGGACCACGCAGCCGGCGCTACGGCGGCACGGTCGGGGTGACGATCAGCTGGTAGGAACCGGGCAGCTGGTAGGAACCGGGCAGCTGGTAACGATCAGGCGGGAAGCAGCGCCTTCAGCGGCGTTTCGGTGTCGGCGAGCTGCTCCGCCGTCGCCCGCAGCCCCGCGGTGACGATCATGCGGCCCTGGACATAATCCTTGGTCGCATTGACGCAGTCGATCGCGATGACCTTGCCCGCCTTGAGGTAGACGACCGAGAAGCTGCGCGCCCCGGGATCGCCGCGCAGCACCGCCTGATCGTGCCCGGTCGAGAGCCCCGCGGTCTGGAGCTTGAGGTCATATTGGTTCGACCAGAACCACGGAATAGCGTGGTAAGGCGCTTCATCGCCGACAATGCCCTTCGCGACGACATTGGCCTGATCATTGGCATTCTGCACCGATTCCAGCCGGATGCAGGCGCCCTCGGCAAAATGGTTTTCATGCGCCGCGCAGTCGCCGATCGCATAGATGTCGGGCAGGCTTGTCTTGCACAGGCCATCGACGAGCACTCCGTTGCCGCCTTCGGCCCCCGCCGCGATCAGCGGCTCGACCGCGGGCACGATGCCGATACCCACGATGACGAGGTCGGCGGGAATGACCTCGCCGTCGGACAGGCGGACGCCCGTTACATGGTCGTCGCCTTCGATCGCGTCGACGCAGACGCCGAGCCGCAGGTCGACACCATGATCGCGATGTTCCTTTTCATAGAAGCGCGACAGATCCTCGCCCGCGACGCGGCAAAGCACCCGGTTCAGCGCTTCCAAGAGCACGACCTTCCGGCCCGCCTTGCGAAGCACCGCCGCGGCCTCGAGCCCGATATAGCCGCCGCCGATGACGACGATCTGGCCTGCGGTTTCAGATGCGGCCTTCATCGCGTCGGCATCGGCGCGGGTGCGCACGCCCTGCACACCCGGCAGGTCGCCGCCGGGGATCGGGAGCATCCGCGGGGCCCCACCCGTCGCCCAGACCAGCTTGCCATAGCCGATCGTCTCGCCGCTTTCGGTCGTGACATTGTGCGCTGCCGGATCGACCGAGACGACGCGCTTGCCGAGGAGCATCGTCACCTCGCGTTCGTCCCAATATTTGGCGGGACGCAACTGGATGCGTTCGAATTCCTTCTCGCCGGCGAAATATTCCTTCGACAGCGGCGGGCGTTCGTAGGGGAGCTCGGGCTCTTCGCCGATAATCGCGATAGTGCCGGCGAACTTCTGCGTGCGCAGCATGATCGCAACCTGTGCACCGCCATGGCCCGCGCCCACTATCACCACGTCGAACTGCATCGTCTTCGTCTCCGACTGCTCGAAGGTGCCCCTTGCACGCGTCCGCAGGCGAGGCAAGCGGCAGCCGCCTCACCAGGACGAAAGAAAATCTTGAAGGTCGGCGAGGACGGGTCAGTCCGACAGGCGGGCGAGCCATTCGGCGATCATGTTGCGCGCCGCCGCCACGGCGGAAGGACCATGCTGCTGGTGGAGGTCGCGCATCCCTTTCACGCTTCCGCCGGTTTCGTCGAGGGCATCGGGCCACTGACGCAGCCATTCATCGAACCGCGGATCGAGTCCCATCTCGCCGTGGAACTGCAGCGCGAGGATATTGTTGCCGCGCCGAAATGCCTGATGCGGATAAGCAGGCGTCGATGCCAGCAATTCGACGTCGTCGGGAAGGTCGAAGGTGTCGCCGTGCCAATGGAGGACGGGCACCTCGGCAAGGTGGCGCAGCGGCGAAGACGTATCGACGAAGCTCAGCGGGTGAAATCCGACCTCCTTCGCCGGACCCGGGTAAACGCGTGCGCCCATCGCGGCGGCCATCATCTGCGCCCCGAAGCACACGCCGAGCGTCGGCCGCCCGGCGTCGAGCCGGCGCGCGAGCCGCTTCATCTGGCATGCGATCCACGGATGCTCGACCTGCTCGTAAACCCCCATCGGCCCGCCCATCATGATGAGCAGGTCGGGTTCGGCCAGGTCGACCGCGCCGAAATCCGGGTCGGAGACATCGATACGCGCCAGCGCATATCCCGCCGCCTCGATCGGTTCGCGATAGCCGGCGATCCCCTCATGCGGGACGTGGCGGATGATGAGTCCGGTTCTGGTCTTTTGCTGCTGTGGCATTTCGGGCGATGAATCGAGTGGTTGCTGCGCTGTTTCGAACGGCCGCAGTCTAGCCAAGCCATCGCCCCGATGTCACTCTACCAAAGTAGTAGAGATACCGTTGCGGCCCGTAGCTGAGCTTGGCTCCGTTCGCTACGGGCCGCCATTCGCCAGTCAGGCCAGTTCGGCGACAAGCTCTTCCAGCTCCGACCCCGTGACGGCGACCACCTCGCCCAGCTTCGCCGCGATGATCGCCGCCTGCCCGGGCGCGAGCCCCACGACCGTCACTTCGATCCGCATATGCGTCGGCAGGACTTGCATCGCCATCGCGCTCGGCACGATCGACCGCTGCGCGAAATAATTGGCGACGCGCGGCAGCGATTGCGGATCAAGGATCGCGTCGACATGGAAGCGGTGCATCAGGCCGCCTCGCGCTGCACGCCCGCGATCGCTTCTTCGGCCATTTCGTCAGCGACCAGCGCGGGCGAACGGCCTTCGCGCGCCGCGCGTTCGAGCAGCGCACCGACGCGCGGCGCGATCTCGGCGACGCGAAGCTTCACATCGCTTTCGTCCTCGCCCAGATATTCGGCCGATACGTTGATGATCCCGCCGGCGTTGACGACATAGTCGGGCGCATAGGCGATGCCGCGCTCCATCAGCAACGCCGCGACGTCGGCGGTCGCAAGCTGGTTGTTCGCGGCGCCGCAAACGAGCTTCGCCTTCAGCTTGGCGACCGTCTCGCCGTCGAGCGCGCCGCCGAGCGCGCAGGGCGCAAAGATGTCGGCCTCGACCGATGCGATCTCCGACACGTCGACGACCTCGGCGCCATGCACCGCCTGCAGCCGGTCGCGGCGCGCCGGATTGACGTCGGCGATGATCAGGCGCGCCCCGGCGTCGGCGAGACGGCGGCAAAGGTCGGCGCCGACATTGCCGGTCCCCTGCACCGCTACCGTCAGCCCCGCCAGATCGCGCCCCAGTGCAAATTCGGCCGCGACCTGCATCGATTCGAACACGCCCTTGGCAGTCCACGGCGACGGGTCGCCGCCCGCACGCCCGGCCACCGCGGGCAGCCCGGCGACATGGCGCGAGACCGAGGCGACCTCCTGCATATCCTCGACTGATGTGCCGACATCCTCGGCGGTGACATATAGGCCGCCCAGATTTTCGACCGCGCGGCCGAACGCGCGAAACAAGGCAACGCGGTCGAACTCGCCTTCAGGGCGCCGCAGCACCGCCTTCGCGCCGCCGAGCGGCAGGCCGGCGAGCGCATTCTTGTAGCTCATGCCCTCGGCAAGCCGCACGGCATCGCCCAGCGCCTGCTTCATGTCGGGGTAGGACCACAGGCGGCAGCCGCCTGCCCCCGGCCCCAGGGCGGTCGAGTGAATGGCAATGAATCCATCGAGCCCCGCTTCGAGATCATAGAGCCGCACACATTCGAGCGGCGGGGCCAGACGGGCAAGACGGACGACCATGAAACACTCTCCTTTGATGGAGCGCCGCTTGTCGCATCTCTGCCTCGGGCAATCTTGATCGATTGTCGGCCAACCTTGCCAATTTTTGCATGTTCTGATCCAGAAAATTGTCATATGAGGATGAAATGACCGATCTTGACGCTTTCGAGATAAAAATCCTCCGCGAATTGCAGCGCGACGCGAATCAAACGACGGCCGAGATCGCCGAGCGCGTCGGGCTGTCGGTCTCGCCGTGCTGGCGCCGCATCGACCGCCTCGAACGCGAGGGCTTCATCAAGAAGCGCGTCGCGATCATCGACCGGCGCAAGGTCGGGCTCAACGCGCATGTGTTCGCGCAGGTCAAACTCAACGCCCACGGCCGCGCCAACCTCGACGAATTCAGCGCCGCGATCCGGGGGTTCCCCGAGGTGCTCGACGCCTATGTGCTGATGGGAACGACCGATTTCATGCTGCGGATCGTCGCGAAGGACATCGACGCCTATGAACGCTTCTTCTTCGACCAGCTGAGCAAATTGCCCGGGGTGCAGGAAATCAACTCGACGGTCGCGCTGTCCGAAATCAAGGCGACGACCGAACTGCCGCTGGGTCAGGATTAGGCGGCGGACCGCCCCCGCATCGCCGGCGCCGAATGCGAACGCCGAATCCTGCGCAAGGACGCTTGTTTTCATCCCAAGGCGCTGCTAGTGGCGCCCCTCGTTGCCGCTTTAGCTCAGTTGGTAGAGCACATCATTCGTAATGATGGGGTCACAGGTTCGAGTCCTGTAAGCGGCACCATCGACCCCATAATTCAATGACTTAGAGCGAAACCACGTGATGGTGGCCCGATCTCGAGTCCTCGATCCGGGGCATTGAAGTCGGTTTCTCCATTTGTTTTGTCGACGCGCAACATTATCCGCCATTTCTTCGGCCGTGGTTCACGCGGCCATAACAGCGGCGATAGCCGCTTTGTCGCCGCTGCGCAGCGCATCCAGATAATCGCTCCACCATTGGTGCATCGCTACGCGCTCGTCCCAGCAGCGTCCGCGGTTGTAAGTGCCGCGAACCGCATTGGCATCCGCGTGCGCAAGCGAGCGCTCGATCGCATCTGGGTGCCATTTTCCGCTCTCATTCAGAAGCGATGAAGCCGTGGTCCGCAGGCCGTGGGCTGTTACCTCGCCGGTCGCATCACCCATCCGGCGAAAAGCCTGGTTCAGGGTATTCTCGCTCATGGGCCGGCGCGACGTATGAAATGCCGGGAAACTGCGCCTTCGGTTTGCCGAGCCAGCTGTAGTTCAGGCGCCAAAGCTTCGAGCCATTGGGCTTGACGAAGAGGTGAAGCCCACCACCGTCGAACATCTTATAGGGACGCTCGCGGGGTTTCGCGTTGGCAATGGTCGTGGCAAAGAGCGTGCTCATAGGGGTATCGCCTTCTCGAAAAGGCGAAATCGATACCCATCAGGATGCCCTATTTGTTCCCGATTGGTGCCGTATCCGCCCGGATTTGACCGGACGGCTATAGCACAAAAAATGGCTGAAATCTCCCGTTTTCTGGACGTTCTCGGACGCCCTCGGAAGAACAAATGGTGCCCAGAAGAGGACTCGAACCTCCACGACCTTGCGATCGCCAGCACCTGAAGCTGGTGCGTCTACCAATTCCGCCATCTGGGCACGGGGTAGGAGCGGGCGCTTAGCGGCGCGTATGTCGGCTTGTCAACCGCGTCGCACGAGCCAGAGTGCATTTTATCGCAAAGCCGTCGGTTTCGCGTCGGAATGCCGTCCTCGCCCCTTGCTCCCCTCCCCGCTTCGCGGCATGGGGAAGGCCGTCGGCGCGCCCCGCGCCATCCAGAGAATCGATCACAGGCGAACGACATGCAGAAACTCGACGGGCAATTGATCACGGTATTGGGCGGCGGCGGCTTCCTCGGCCGCTATGTCGTGCAGCGCCTGCTCGCGCGCGGCGCCCGCGTCCGCATCGCGCAGCGGACCCCACGCGCCGCGACCTTCCTGAAGCCGCTCGGCGGGCTCGGCCAGACGCAATTCGTCGCGGTCGATGTTCGCGATCCCGCCAGCGTAGCGCGCGCCGTGCAGGGTAGCGACGCCGTCATCAACCTCGTCGGCGCGTTCGGCGACATGCAGGCGGTGCAGGCCGATGGCGCGGGCCATGTCGCCGCGGCTGCCAAGGCGGCGGATGCCGGCGCGCTCGTCCATGTCTCGGCGATCGGCGCCGATCCGGAGAGCGCCTCGGCCTATGGCCGCAGCAAAGGCGACGGCGAGGCGGCGGTGCGCGCGGCCTTTGCCGATGCCGCGATCCTGCGCCCGTCGATCCTGTTCGGCCGCGAGGACCATTTCATCAATCGCTTTGCGGGCATGATGCGCATGGCGCCGGTCGTTCCGGTGATCGCCCCGAATGCGAAGTTCCAGCCGGCATATGTCGGGGACGTCGCCGACGCGGTGGTCGCGGCCCTCGGCAGCGGTGCCGCCGGCAAGACATTCGAGCTTGGCGGACCGCAGATATTTACGATGCGCGAATTGCTCCGCTGGATCGCCGATGCCACCCGCCGTTCGCCACTGTTCGTCGACGTGCCCGACGTCGTCGCCGGGGCGCTCGCCAGCGGATTGGGCTGGGCGCCCGGCGCACCAATCACCAAGGACCAATGGCTGATGCTCCAGCATGACAATGTGGTCGCCGAAGGCACGGCGGGCCTCGCCGAGCTCGGCGTCACGCCGACCTCGCTCGCCTCGGTCGCCGAGGGCTGGCTCGTCCAATATCGCCGCAACGGCCGCTTCGCCGAGCTCGCCTCGCGATAATGGGCATCTGGCTGACCGCAATCATCCTCGGCATCGTCGAGGGTTTAACCGAGTTTTTGCCCGTCTCTTCGACGGGTCACCTCATCCTCGCGACCGAACTGCTCGGTTATGACGCCGCGCGCTGGGCGATCTTCAACATCGCGATCCAGCCCGGCGCGATCCTCGCGATCGTTGTGCTGTACCGGAAACTGTTCTGGGACATGTTCACCGGCTTTTTCCGGCGCGATCCGGTGGCGATCGCTTTCGTGCGCAATTTGCTGCTCGCCTTTTTCCCCGCGGTCATCCTCGGCCTCGCCTTCGGCGACTATATCGAGGTCCTCTTGGAGAACGCCGTCGTCGTCGCCTGGGCGCTGATTATCGGCGGCTTTGCGATCCTGCTTGTCGAGCGTTTCGCCAAGACGAAGGACGTCGGCGGGGTGGCGAATGTGTCGGCGCGGCAATCGATCCTCGTCGGGCTCGTCCAGTGCATCGCGATGATCCCGGGCGTCAGCCGGTCGGGCGCGACGATCCTCGGCGCGATGTCGTTCGGGGTCGACCGCAAGACCGCGGCCGAGTTCAGTTTCTTCCTCGCCCTCCCCACGCTCACCGGCGCGACCGTACTCCAGCTGTTCAAGCATCGCGACGCGATCACCTCGAACGATCTCGGCCTGATCGCCGTCGGATCACTCGTCTCCTTTGTCGTCGCGTGGGCGGTGATCAAGGCGTTCCTCGCCGTCGTCACGCGCTACGGCTTTGCGCCCTTTGCCTGGTATCGAATCATCGCGGGCGTCGCCGCACTGATCTGGCTTGGCATGAGATAGGGCCGGAACGGTATCAATTGACGAAAGATAATTGCGTGAACCCATTTTGAGGCAAATCACCCTCCATTTTAGGTTAGCAATACTGTCCTAACTCGATATTCGCACGTGACAGGGCTTTTCGAGCCATGCAATTCCCCGCTCGACGAAGGGGATATTGCATGGCTTCCGAACACATGCTCCAGTTTGTGGAGCGTGAACAATCCTATCCGGACAAGCGCTCGGCCGAAGAGCGCGCGCACGACTTTCGCGAGATCGCCGAGCGCTACGCCGCGCCCGACGCCGACGCGCAGGCGGCGCGCTGTTCGCAGTGCGGTGTGCCCTATTGCTCGGTGCATTGCCCGCTCCACAATCACATCCCCGACTGGCTGCGCCTGACCGCCGAAGGGCGGCTGCGCGAAGCCTATGAACTCAGCAACGCGACCTCGACGATGCCCGAGATCTGCGGCCGCATCTGCCCGCAGGACCGCCTCTGCGAAGGCAATTGCGTGATCGAATTCTCGGGCCACGGCGCGGTGACGATCGGTAGCGTCGAGAAATATATCACCGACACCGCCTGGGCCGAGGGCTGGGTGGAGCCGCTGCACGCGGGCGCCGCGACCGGCCAGTCGGTCGGCGTCATCGGCGCCGGGCCCGCGGGCCTGACCGCCGCCGAATATCTGCGCGCCGCGGGGCACGAGGTGCATGTCTATGACCGCCACGACCGCGCCGGCGGCCTCCTCACCTACGGCATTCCCGGCTTCAAGCTGGAGAAGGAAGTCGTGACGCGCCGCATCGACCGACTTGCCGACGGCGGCATCCATTTCCATCTGGGCTTCGAAGTCGGCGGCGACGCGACGCTCGACCAGCTGCGCCAGAAGCATGACGCGCTGCTGATCGCGACCGGCGTGTACAAGGCGCGCGAGATCAATGTGCCGGGCAACGGCGCCGAGGGCGTGATCGCCGCGCTCGACTATCTGATCGCGTCGAACCGCAAAGGCTTTGGCGACGCGGTTCCAGCGTTCGACGATGGCCGCCTGAACGCCGCGGGCAAGCATGTCGTCGTTGTCGGCGGCGGCGATACCGCGATGGATTGCGTCCGTACCGCGGTGCGCCAGGGCGCGAAGTCGGTGAAATGCCTCTATCGCCGCGACCGTGAGAATATGCCGGGGTCGCTTCGCGAAGTGTCGAATGCCGAGGAAGAGGGCGTCGAGTTCGTGTGGCTGTCGGCGCCCGAAAGCTTCACCGCCGACAAAAGCGTCAAGCAGGTCGCGGTCGCGGGCATGCGCCTCGGCGCGCCCGACGCGAGCGGACGCCGCAGCCCCGAGGCCGATCCCGGCCGCAAGTTCGACGTGCCCGCCGACATGGTGATCAAGGCATTGGGCTTCGATCCCGAGGAACTGCCGCACCTGTTCGGATCGCCCGACCTGTCGGTCACGCGCTGGGGCACGTTGCGCGTCGATCACCAGACGATGATGACCAGCCTGCCGGGCGTTTTTGCCGCAGGCGACATCGTACGCGGCGCCAGCCTGGTCGTCTGGGGCATCCGCGACGGGCGCGATGTCAGCGACCAGATGGCAAAGTGGTTGAAAGCCAAGGCGAAAAGCGAAAAGAAGGCGGCATGACCAACAGGGAAGGAAAATTCATGATGCCGTCGTTCAAATCGATCCTGCTCGCCGGTGCGATCGCGATCGCGCCTGCACACGCTTTTGCCGCGCCGAAGGAAGCCCCGGTGGCCGAAGTGGTCACGGTTCCCACGCCGCCGCTGGTCGAGGACGAGGCAACAAGCGAATATGACAGCGAAGCCTCTGCCGAAGCGGCAAAGGCGAAGATGCAGAAGGAAATGGACGAAGCGATCGCGCTCGTCGAAAAAATGTTCGACACCAGCAGCCTGCCGCCGATCGAACCGGCGCGCCTGACGCTCGCGCAACAGACGATGACCGCGCTGATCCCCGCCGGCAGCCTCGAGAAGATGATCGACAATCTGTACGGCAAGATGTTCAAGACGATCATGGGCGAGTTCGGCGGCCAGTCGGACCTGATGCTCTCGATCCAGACCGGGGTCGAAAGCGACCAGATCGCAAAGCTGGACGAGGCGACCAAGGGCAAGGTCGCCGACATGTTCGACCCGCATCGCAAGGAACGCGAAGACCAGATCACCAAGGTCATCAAGCCGCTGATCAGCGAAGTGCTGGGCGACATGGAACCGCCGATGCGCGAGGGCATGTCGAAAGCCTATGCGCGCAAGTTCACCGCGGCGCAGCTGACCGATCTCAACGGCTTTCTCGCGACCCCGACTGGCACGATCTATGCCAATGAATGGATGGCGCTGCAGGCCGACCCCGAGGTGATGGTTTCGGTGATCAAGGCGGTTCCGCCGCTGGTCAACAAATTCATCGACCGCGGTCCGCAGATCGAAAAGGACATGAAGGATCTGCCCAAGGAAAAGCAGCTTTCCGACTTCGACGACAAGGAACTCGCGAAGCTTGCCAAGCTGATGAAGGTCGACGTGAAAGTGCTGAAGGAACAGCGTGACATGTGGAAGACCGACAGCGTGGAGGCGACCGACGCGGTTGCCACGGATGCCGTTTCGGCGGACGATTATGCTGTCGATGCCGCAGCGGAAGCGGCGGACGCCGCTGCCATTGCCGCCGAGGGCGCAGCCGTGGATCCTGCCTATGACCGCAGCAACTGGTCGGCCGCCGACCTGAAGCGGGTCGAGGATCTCGAAACCGCGTACGAAAACGCCTCCCTCGCCGCGCAGCAGGCCGCCGAGGAAGCGGCCACCAATTCGAGCAAGCGTTCGAAGCTACCCAACAAATAGGCATTCAGCCTGTCAGGACGAAGATGATGACCCACTACCCCACCCCCGAACACGCGCGGCTTGAAGCCGAAGGCATGTATCGCCCCGACATGGAATCCGATGCCTGCGGCGTCGGCATGGTCGCGGCGACCGACGGCAAGCCGTCGCGCCGCGTTGTCGAGGCGGCGATCGAGGCGCTGCGGGCGGTATGGCACCGCGGCGCGGTCGATGCCGACGGCAAGACCGGGGATGGGGCGGGCATCCATGTCGACCTGCCGGCCCGTTTCTTCGACGATGCGATTGCGGCGTCGGGGCACAAGGTGCGCCCGAACCGCCTCGCCGTCGGCATGATCTTCCTGCCGCGCACCGACCTGGGCGCGCAGGAGGAATGCCGCACGATCGTCGAGGCCGAGATCATCGACGCGGGCTTCACCATCTATGGCTGGCGCCAGGTGCCCGTCGACGTGTCGGTGATCGGCGACAAGGCGCAGCGCACGCGCCCCGAAATCGAGCAGATCATGATCGCCGGCCCCCTGCCCGACGAGCAATCGATCGCCGAGTTCGAAAAGCAGCTCTATCTCGTCCGCCGCCGCATCGAGAAAAAGGTGATCGCGGCGCAGATCGCCGACTTTTACATCTGCAGCCTGTCGGCGCGTTCGATCATCTACAAGGGCCTGTTCCTCGCCGAGAGCCTCGCGGATTTCTTCCCCGACCTCACCAACAAGCTGTTCGAGAGCCGCGTCGCGATCTTTCACCAGCGCTATTCGACCAACACCTTCCCGCAATGGTGGCTGGCCCAGCCGTTCCGCTGCCTCGCGCATAATGGCGAGATCAATACGATCCGCGGCAACAAGAACTGGATGAAGAGCCACGAGATCAAGATGGCGAGCCTCGCTTTCGGCGAGCATAGCGAAGACATCAAGCCGGTGATCCCGGCGGGCGCATCCGACACCGCCGCGCTCGACGCGGTGTTCGAGGCGCTGTGCCGTGCCGGCCGCGACGCGCCGACCGCAAAGCTGATCCTCGTCCCCGAGGCGTGGACCAACGAGTGCGACGTCCCCGACAACCACCGCGCGATGTACTCCTATCTCGCCAGCGTGATGGAGCCGTGGGACGGCCCCGCGGCGCTCGCGATGACCGACGGGCGCTGGGCGGTTGCGGGCATGGACCGCAACGCACTCCGCCCGCTGCGCTACACGCTGACCGCCGACAATCTGCTCGTCGTCGGATCCGAAAGCGGCATGGTGCTGCTGCCCGAGGCGAGCGTCCGCAAGAAAGGCCGCCTCGGCCCGGGCCAGATGATCGCGGTCGATCTCGACAACGGCACGCTCTACGAAGACCTCGCGATCAAGGACAAGATCGCCGACGCGCAGGATTACCCGTCGCGGGTCAAGGGTTTCCGCACGATGGCCGACCTGCCCAAGGGCGGAAAGTCGACGCTGCCCACCTTCGAGCGCAGCGAACTGCTTCGCCGTCAGGTCGCCGCCGGGCTGACCATGGAGGATATGGAGCTGATCCTGTCGCCGATGGTCGAGGATGCGAAGGAAGCGATCGGATCGATGGGCGACGACACCCCGCTCGCGGTCATCTCGGACAAGCCGCGCCACGTCGCGCAATTCTTCCGCCAGAATTTCAGCCAGGTCACCAACCCGCCGATCGACAGCCTGCGCGAACGCCATGTGATGAGCCTGAAGACGCGCTTCGCCAACCTCGCCAACATCCTCGACGAAAAGGGGCAGAGCGACCACGTCCTCGTCATCGACAGCCCCGTCCTCGTCGGCGACGACTGGGATCGCCTGCGCGCCTATTTCGGCGACGCCGTCGCCGACATCGACTGCACCTTCCCGGTCGGCGGCGACGCCGCGACGCTGCGCGAGGCGATCGCGCGCGTCCGCCGCGAGGCCGAAGATGCGGTGCGCGCCGGGCGCAGCGAATTGTTCCTGTCCGACCAGAAGCTCGGTGAAAACCGTGTCGGCATGGCGATGGTGCTCGCCGCCGCCGCCGTCCACACGCACCTCGTGCGCAAGGGACTGCGCAGCTACGCCTCGATCAACGTCCGCTCGGCCGAAGTGCTCGATACCCACGCCTTCGCCGTGCTCGTCGGCGTCGGTGCGACGACGGTCCACGCTTATCTGGCCGAAGCGGCGATTGCCGATCGCCACGCGCGCGGGCTGTTCGGCGGCGAATTGTCACTCGACGATTGCCGTCTGCGCTTCCGCAAGGCGATCGACGACGGCCTGCTCAAGATCCTCGCCAAGATGGGGATCGCCGTGATTTCCAGCTATCGCGGCGGTTATAATTTCGAAGCGGTCGGCCTCAGCCGCGCGCTCGTCAACGACCTCTTCCCCGGCATGCCGGCAAAGATTTCGGGCGAAGGCTATTCGTCGCTGTTCATCAACGCGACCGAGAAGCATGAGGCGGCGTTCGACAAGCGCGTCACGACGCTGCCGATCGGCGGTTTCTATCGCCAGCGCGCGGGCGGCGAGGCGCATGCCTATTCGGCGCAGCTCATGCACCTGCTGCAAACCGCGGTCGCGACCGACAGTTACTCGACCTATCTGCAATTCGCGCGCGGGGTCGCCGACCTGCCGCCGATCTACCTTCGCGACCTGATGGAGTTCAACTATCCGTCGCAGGGCGTCTTGCTCGACAGCGTCGAGGCAATCACCGAAATCCGCAAGCGCTTCGTCACCCCCGGCATGTCGCTCGGCGCCTTGTCGCCCGAAGCGCATGAGACGCTGGCGATCGCGATGAACCGCATCGGCGCCAAGGCGGTGTCGGGCGAAGGCGGCGAAGCGAGCGAACGCTATCGCCCCTATCCCAATGGCGACAATGCCAACAGCAACATCAAGCAGATCGCGAGCGGCCGCTTCGGCGTCACCGCCGAATATCTGGGCGCGTGCGACGAGATCGAGATCAAGGTCGCGCAGGGCGCCAAGCCCGGCGAAGGCGGCCAGCTTCCGGGCTTCAAGGTCACCGAATTCATCGCCCGCCTGCGCCATGCGACGCCCGGCGTGACGCTGATCAGTCCGCCGCCGCACCACGACATCTATTCGATCGAGGATCTCGCGCAGCTCATCTACGATTTGAAGCAGATCAACCCGAAGGCGCGCGTCTGCGTGAAGCTCGTCAGCTCGGCGGGCATCGGCACCGTCGCCGCGGGCGTCGCAAAAGCCCATGCCGACGTCATCCTCGTCGCGGGCAACACCGGCGGCACCGGCGCAAGCCCGCAGACCAGCGTCAAATATGCCGGGACGCCGTGGGAAATGGGCCTGTCCGAAGTCAATCAGGTGCTCACCCTCAACGGTCTGCGCCATCGCATCCGCCTGCGCACCGACGGCGGGCTCAAGACCGGGCGCGACATCGTGATCGCCGCCATTTTGGGTGCCGAGGAATATGGCATCGGGACGCTCAGCCTCGTCGCGATGGGCTGCATCATGGTGCGCCAGTGCCATTCGAACACCTGCCCCGTCGGCGTCTGCACGCAGGACGAAAAGCTGCGCCAGAAGTTCACCGGTTCGCCGGAGAAGGTCATCAACCTGATGACCTTCATCGCCGAGGAAGTGCGCGAAATCCTCGCCAAGCTCGGCTGCCGCAGCCTCGACGAAGTGATCGGCCGCACCGAATTGCTGCGTCAGGTCAGCCGCGGCGCCGAACATCTCGACGACCTCGACCTCAACCCGATCCTCGCCAAGGTTGACGCCCCCGACGATCAGCGCCGCTCGCAGGGGCCGAATTTCCGCAATCCGGTCCCCGACAGCCTCGACGCGCAGATTTTGAACGACGCCAAGCCGCTGTTCGAGCGCGGCGAGCGCATGCAGCTGACCTACAACGTCCGCAACACGCACCGCGCCGTCGGCACGCGCCTGTCGGCCGAGGTCACCGCGCGCTTCGGGATGAAGGGGCTCGCCGACAATCATGTGCAGGTCCGCCTGCGCGGCACCGCGGGCCAGTCAATGGGCGCGTTCCTGTGCAGCGGCATCACCCTCGAAGTGTTCGGCGACGCCAACGACTATGTCGGCAAGGGCCTGTCGGGCGGCCGCATCGTCGTGCGCCCCACCGTGTCGAGCCCGCTGGTCAGCCAGCACAACAGCATCATCGGCAACACCGTCCTCTATGGCGCAACCGCGGGCACCTTGCTCGCGGCGGGTCAGGCGGGCGAGCGTTTCGCGGTCCGTAACTCGGGCGCGAAGGTCGTCGTCGAGGGCTGCGGCGCCAACGGCTGCGAATATATGACCGGCGGCACCGCAGTAATCCTCGGCCCCGTCGGCTCGAACTTCGGCGCGGGCATGACCGGCGGCATGGCGTTCATCCTCGACACCGACGGCCAGTTCGAACGCCGCGCCAACGCGGAGTCGATCGTGTGGCAACGGATCGACAGCGCGCATTGGGAAGCGGTGCTGAAGGAGCTGGTCGAGGATCACGCCAAGGCGACAGGCAGCAAATGGTCGAACGAAGTCCTCGCCGACTGGGACCGCTGGCACGATCAGTTCTGGCAAGTTTGCCCGAAGGAAATGCTCACCCGCCTCGCGCATCCGCTGAGCGATGCCGAGGCTGAAGTGGTCGCGGCAGAATGACCTAAATCCTCCCTGCGGCGAAGCCGTGGGGAGGGGGACCGCTCGCGAAGCGAGTGGTGGAGGGGCCGCGACGTTAGCGCCATTAGCCCCTCCGTCAGCGCTTCGCGCTGCCACCTCCCCATGCCTGCGGCACAGGGAGGATCGCTTGTCGCATTGTAACCGCCGTCCGTCGCATAGCCGCGCCACGTTCACCGCAGCGAAAGCGTCGCTTCCCTATAAACGCCGCTTTACCGAACCCGACGTCCTTTGAAAGGATGGAGCCATGACCCGTTTCACGCTGATCGCCCTCCCCTTGCTCGCGCTCGCCGCGCCGCTGTCGGCGGCCGCCAATGAAATGCAGGGCACCGTCGCGACGCTCAACGACCCCGTCGCGCAGGACCGGATGGCCGACACGATCACGGCAATGGTAGGCGCGCTGATGCAGATGCAGGTCGGCCCGCTCGCCAAAGCGGTTGCGCAAATCGATCCCGAGTCCGACGCCGCCTATATCCCGCCCGACGCCACGCTCGGCGAAGTGACCGGCCGTGATCCCGAATATGCCGAGCGCATGGGCGCCGACGTCCGTGCGAGCACGCGCATGGCGGGGCACGCCGCCTCGGCGCTCGCGGCTTATGCGCCGGTGCTCAAGGACATGGCGCGCGACTTTGCCGCCCAATGGGAACGCGAGCGCGAGACGTCGCGCCGCTGACGCTTAATCCACAATCGCTTGGCCGACGCGCGCCATAGCCGTTGCGCGCGGCGCCCCGCTGCCGCTATGCCGGGATCATGTGGCAACTCTATCAATTCCCGCTCTGTCCCTTTTCGCGCAAGGTCCGCCTTTTGCTGGGCGAAAAGGGCGTCGGTTATGAATTGGTACGCGAATCGCCGTGGGAACGCCGCGACGAGTTCATCGACCTGAATCCGGCGGGGCGTACCCCCGTGATGGTCGATCAGGCGCGCGGCCAGGTGCTGATGGACAGCATGGCGATCGCCGAATATTTCGAAGAAACCGTCGAAGGCAAGGCGATGATCAACGGCACGGCGGCCAGCCGCGCCGAAATCCGCCGGTTGACGTCGTGGTTCGATCACGACTTCTATTACGAGGTCACCGGCCCCTTGCTGTTCGAACGCATGCAGAAACGCATCGTCCACCGCCAGCCGCCCGACGGCGGTGCGCTGCGCGAGGCGATGAAGGCGGCGAACAACCATCTCGACTATGTCGACTATCTGATCGACCACCGCACCTGGCTCGCCGGCGCGACGATGAGCCTCGCCGACCTGACCGCCGCCGCGCATATTTCGGTCGCCGATTATCTCGGCGGGATCGACTGGACCGGGCATGAGCAGACCAAGGGCTGGTACTCGGGGCTGAAATCGCGCCCCAGCTTTCGCCCGCTGCTGGCCGAGCGGATGGAGATCGTGACGCCGCCGAAATATTATGAGGATGTCGATTTTTGACGCGCCACGGAATGCGAAGCGTTCCGAAGCGTCAACCCCCGCGAAGGCGGGGG
Source organism: Sphingopyxis sp. (assembly GCF_050725655.1). GTDB lineage: Bacteria > Pseudomonadota > Alphaproteobacteria > Sphingomonadales > Sphingomonadaceae > Sphingopyxis. The sequence continues at coordinate 17,175 of NZ_JBOHHT010000021.1, forward strand.
CCGCTAGAGGCCTTACCCTGCATCGCTGCGTAAACCGACAGCGGCCCCCGCCTTCGCGGGGGCGACGTTCCGGTCAGCACCCCTTATACTTCCAGTTCCGATCCTTGCCCTCAGCCACCTGCGCAACGATTGTTTCGATGCGCTTGATCCGCGTTTCCTCGCGCTTCGCCTCGAGCACCCATTCGATATAGTCGCGCCGCTTGCCGGGCGAGAAAGCGTCCCAATGCCCTTGCGCCGCGACATTGGCGTTCAGCGCCGCACGAAGATCGTTCGGCAGGTCGAGTGCCGCCTTGGGTTCGGCTTTCGGTCGTTTCGGCGTTTCTTCGGCGCACAGCGCCGCCGCCTTGACGATCATCGTCGCCATCACCTTGTCACCCGGCAAATCGGCGAGCGACCCAAGCCGCCCCATGCTCCCCATCGCGCCCTTGTTGCGCGGCGAGCCCGTTACTTCCTCGTCCCGCCAGAAGCCGAAGGTCGCGTGATCCTTGAACGCCGCCATCCCCGCCAGATTTTGCCCCGTCAGTACGAACGCCGGCACGCCCCATTTCAGCGTCTCTTGGGCGCCCGGCGCATGTTTATGCACCAGCGCACGCAAATGGGTCAGGATCGGCTGCGCGAAGGGCTGCGCTTTCGCGATATAGGCGTCGACGCGCGGATCGCGCCCGCCTGTCACTTGGCGCTCAGCTCGGCCACCGCGCCGCGACCAGATAGTTGAGCGCCTCGCTGCCGCCGAGCTTGAAACCCTTCGCGGGCGAGGGCGACAGGCCGGTGCGGTCGATGACCTCCAGCCCCGCGTCTTCGAGCAGCTTCGTCAATTCTTCGGGCTTGAGAAACTGGTCCCAGTCGTGCGTCCCACGCGGCACCGCGCCGATCCGTTCGGCCGCCTCGACGAGCAGCAGCTTCGACAGCGCGGTACGGTTCGGTGTCGACAATATCATCAGCCCGCCAGGCGCAAGGCGCGCCGCGAGGTCGCCGATGAAGGCGGCGGGATCGGTGACATGCTCGACGACTTCCATCGAGGTGACGAGGTCGAAGGTCGCGGGCGGCAGCGCGGCGAGTTCGCCGGCAAAATAGCTGATCGCAAGCCCCTGCCCCGCCGCATGATCGCGTGCGGCGGCGATGTTTTCCGGCGCCGCATCGACCCCGGTGACCTGTCCGCCCATCCGCGCGAGCGGTTCGGCAAGCAGTCCCGCACCGCAGCCGACGTCGATCGCGCTCCGTCCCGCCAGCGCATAACGCTCGCGCGCATCGACATGCCAATGCGCGTCGATCTGGTCGCGGATATAGGCAAGGCGCACCGGATTGAGTTTGTGCAGCATAGCCGACGAGCCGTGCGGGTCCCACCAGTCGGCGGCGAGTGCGCCGAAATGGGCGGCTTCGTGCGGGTTGATCGTGGCGGCACTCATGCCTTGCGATGTGGCACTGCGCCTCGCGCCATGCAAGAAATTCTATCGCGTGCATACGAAGCCGGCCTTGCCATCGCCCTTCCCCTTGCCTAACGACGCGAGCGCCGCGGAAATGCTTGGAAAAGTTGCGGCCGAAACCAGATCAGGAAAGCGGGGCGAGATGGCGCGGATCGTGATGAAATTCGGGGGCACGTCGATGGCGGGCACCGAGCGGATTCGCACCGTCGCGAAACTCGTCGCGCGCGAAGTGGCGAATGGCAACGAGGTCGCGGTCGTCGTATCGGCGATGGCAGGCGAAACCGACCGGCTCGTCAATTTCTGCCGCGAGGCGAACCCGCGCTACGACCCCGCCGAATATGACGTCGTCGTCGCCGCGGGCGAACAGATCACATCGGGCCTGCTCGCGCTCACTTTGCAGGCGATGGGCACCCCCGCGCGCAGCTGGCTCGGCTGGCAGCTCCCGATCCGCACCGAGGAAGCGCACGCCCGCGCGCGCATCGCCGACATCGACACCGGCGCGCTCGGCGCTGCGATGGCCAAGGGCGAGGTCGCGGTCATCCCGGGCTTCCAGGGCCTGATGGACGACGGCCGAATTTCCACGCTCGGCCGCGGCGGATCGGATACGAGCGCTGTGGCGGTGGCCGCGGCACTCAAGGCCGACCGCTGCGACATCTACACCGACGTCGACGGCGTCTACACGACCGACCCGCGCATCGTCGCGCGCGCGCGCAAGCTCGACTATGTTACCTATGAGGAAATGCTCGAACTCGCGAGCGTCGGCGCCAAGGTGCTCCAGACCCGATCGGTCGGGCTGGCGATGAAAGAGGGCGTGCGCGTGCAGGTGCTCTCGAGCTTCGTCGAGGGCGACGAGGCTCCCAAAAAAGGCACGATGATCGTCAGCGACGAGGAAATAGAGGAACATCAGATGGAACGGCAGCTGATCACCGGCATCGCCCACGACAAGAATGAAGCGAAGATCATCGTCACGCGCGTGCCCGACAAACCCGGCGCGGTCGCGAACATCTTCGGCCCGCTCGCCGCGGCGGGGATCAACGTCGACATGATCATCCAGAACGTCGGCCGCGAAAAGGGCGAGACCGACGTGACCTTCACCGTTCCCGCCACCGATCTCCTCCGCTCGATCGACCTGCTCGAAGCCGCGAAGGACAAGATCGGCTTCAACCGCATCATCAGCGACGACAAGGTCGCGAAGATCAGCGTCGTCGGCGTCGGCATGAAGAGCCACGCCGGGGTCGCGAGCACGATGTTCCGCGCATTGGCCGACCGCGGCATCAACATCCAGGCGATCTCGACCAGCGAGATCAAGGTCAGCGTGCTGATCGACGAGGACGAGACCGAACTCGCGGTGCGCGTGCTGCACACCGCCTACGGGCTCGACGCCGACTAAACTTTATTCGGCCGCAAGCGGCTGCAGATCGCCGCCCGCGCGGCGGCGCAGCCGCGCCTGCCCGATGAAATGCACCACCGCGATGTGGACCGCGAACAGCCCGAATTTCGACGCCAGCGGGAAAATCCCGATAAACAGCGGCCACCATGCGGTGAAGAAGAGTGCGATGACGAGGTTAAGGCCCGCGCTCGCGAACATCAGCGCCGCCCAGATCATCCCGAACCGGTCCATCACATCGCCGACCAGCGCCAGCTGTTCGGGCAGAATATAGCGATTGAGCCAGCCGCGGCGCAGCATCACCGACCCGACGATCAGATAGACGATCGTCGGCTTGGCCATCACGAAACGCGGGTCTCCGGTGAAGAGCGTCGCCGCGGCGGTGAGCAATACCGAGGCCAGGCTGATCCATTGCAGCGCCGCGACCTTCTTGCCGCGCGCCAGTTCATAGCCGACGACCGCGATCGCGACCGTAGTGCCTGCAATCGTTGCGGGGATGATCCCCGCACCGGCGACCAGTAACACCGCAAAGACGATGACACCCAACGAGTCGAATAGCATCGGCCCAAGTGCATAAAGCAAGGTTTTCATCCGCCTGTCCTTTTCGACTCAATGTTTCCACTGTCAATATTGAAGGCACGCCGACTGAAGTCAAGCATAAAATTGACGGCGTCAACATTGAAACGCTAAGCGGGCGGCATGACCAAACCCTATCATCATGGCGACCTGCGCGCGGCCCTCCTCGCGGCCGCTGAGGAGATCGTAAACCGCGATGGCGTCGCCGGCCTGACGCTGCGCGGCGTCGCGCGCGACGTCGGCGCCTCGCACGCGGCGCCGAAGAACCATTTCGACGATCTGACCGGGCTGGTCAGCGAACTCGCCGCGGTCGGCTTCAACCGCTTCGCCGACGGCATGCAGGCGGCGGCAGCACGACATCACACACCGCAGGACAAGCTCAACGCCATTGGCCGCGCCTATGTCGAATTCGCCCTCGCCGACCCCGGCCTGTTCCAGCTGATGTTCCGCGGCGAACGCTTGGACAAGACACGTCCCGCGCTCAACGAGGCCATGTTACGCGCGTTCGGCACGCTAACGGGATCGGTCGCCGCGACCCACGAAGGCAATCCCGATGCAGCCCGCATCACCCGCGCCCACGCCGCGCGCGCGTGGAGCATGGTCCACGGCTTTGCGATCCTGCTGCTCGACGACCGGCTCAATCCGCTTCTCGACGCGGGTGCGCCACGCGACGATGCGCTGGCGCTGCTCGACGACATGCTGACGATGGGCTGATTAGCGAAGGCGCACCTTCGCGGTCACCGACAGGCCGGGACGGAGCTCTGCAAGCGCCGTCTGCCCCGGATCGAGCCTTATGCGCACCCCGACGCGCTGGACGATCTTCGTGAAATTCCCCGATCCGGGCTCGAATGGCAGCAGCGTGAACGCGCTCCCCGAACCCGGCGCGAGGCTTTCGACCGTTCCGTGCAGCGTCTCGCCCAGCGCGTCGACATAGACGTCGGCGATCTGCCCCGGGCGCATTTCGCGCGTCTGCGTTTCCTTGAAATTGGCGACGACATAGATCGAACGCACCGGCACGACCGACAGCAACCGCGATCCCGGCTGGACATATAATCTGCGGCTCCACATGCTCCGCCTGTCCGAAGCCCTCGGCCGGTCGAGCGAGGCGGCGAACGAGGCCGCCGCGGAGCTGGCGCAATCGATCGGCCATTATGTCGCCGACCCCGCGCTCGCGGCGCAAATGGCGAGCGGGACGCTGGCGCGCGTCATCGGCCGCGAGGCGCTGACGCTCGCCTTCGATGACGTCTTTCGCCTGATGTCCTGGATCTTCCTCGCCGCGCTGGTGATGGTGCCCTTCTGCAAACCCCCGCCGATCGGCGGCCCTGCGCCGACTGACGCGCATTAGCTCAAGCCAGAGAATGGAATGACCGCTAACGACCGGTTGCGGCCGTAAAGGTCCTCCCCGCTTGCGGGGAGGGGGACCGCCGAAGGTGGTGGAGGGGGTTGGCGGCCTGAAGCGACGTTGCGGGCGGGCGCCAGCCCCCTCCGTCAGCGCTTCGCG
>NZ_JBOHHT010000022.1:0-4158 GCF_050725655.1 Sphingopyxis sp.
GCCGACGCCCACCCCGACGCCGACCCCCACGCCGACGCCCCCGCCGGTCAGCTATGCCGTCAGTTTCGCCGCCGTCGCCGCGAATCAGGACGACAAGGTCACCGTGCCCGCGGGTTACACCGTCGACGTGCTGCTCAAGGCCGGCGATTCTGTCGAAGCCGGCACCGCCTATTCGGGCAGCTTCCCCACCCCCGCGGTCGCCGAAAAATGGGCGGGCGGCAATCATGACGGCATGGAATATTTCGCCTTTCCGGGCGTCGATGCCAACAACCGCGGTATCCTGGCGATGAATTACGAATACCCCGACTTCAACATCCTGATGGCGGGCAGCTACAACGCCGCCACCGCGACCGCCGACCAGAAGGCGCTCGCGCTATCGGCGGTCGGCATCGGCGTTGTCGAAATCGCCAAGGGCAGCGACGGCAAATGGGCCGTGCAGGCCGGATCGACCTATAACCGCCGCTATACCGGCAACAGCAGCTATCGCGTCGGCGGCCCCGCCGCGGGCCTGCTGTCGGGCACGATCAAGGGCATGCTCAACAATTGCGCCAGCGGCCGGACGCCGTGGGACACTTATCTCACGTGCGAAGAAACGACCGACAATTATCTCGATCCGACGCAGCCCGCGCGCGACTATGGCTGGGTGGTCGAGATCGACCCGCTGCGCGAACTTGCGCAGCCGACGAAGCGTACCGCGATGGGCCGCTTCAGTCATGAGAATGTCGCCTATATGGCAAACGCCGATCGCCGCGTCGCCTTTTACATGGGCGATGATTCGACCCCGGGCTGCATCTACAAATTCGTCCCCGACCGCGCGTACAGCACGTCGAACCGCGCGGCGAACACCGACCTGCTCGACTATGGCACGCTTTATGTCGCGCGTTTCAACGGCGACGGCACCGGCGAATGGCGCGCTCTCGTGGTCGGACAGAACGGCCTGACCGCTGGCGCATCCGACCCGGGCAACACCAGCCAGAGCACGACCCCGCCGGCGCCGACCATCGTCAATTTCAACAATCAGGCCGATGTGCTGATCAACACGGCCTCAGCGGCGCGCGTCGCGGGTGGCACCGTGATGGATCGCCCCGAATGGCTGACCGTCGCGCCCGACAACAAGGCGGTCTATTGCACGCTGACCAACAACAGCGGCCGCCGCGTCGTCGACCCCGCCAACCCGCGCGTCACCAACCTGCACGGGCACATCATCAAGTTCCGCGAAGAAGGCGATTCGCCGCTGGCGACCAAGTTCAGCTGGGAAATCTTCCTGACTGCGGGCGATCCGTCGCTTTCGGCGGGCGGCAGCAACCTCGTCGGCAATATCAACGGCGACACCTTCTCCAGCCCCGACGGCCTCCGCATCGACCCGCAGGGCCGCATGTGGGTGCAGACCGACCACAGCGTTCCCGGCAACTCGGGCGTCGCAGGACGGACGATCGATCAGGCGTTCGGTCACAATGCGATGTTCTATGTCGATCAGGTCACGAAGCAGTCGAAGCGCTTCCTCGTCGGCCCGCTTGGCTCCGAGATCACGGGTCTGGCTTATACGCCCGACCTCAAGACCTTCTTCGTCAACATCCAGCACCCGACAGGCAACTGGCCGGTCGCGGGGCAGCAGCCGCGCTCGTCGACCGTCGTCGTGCGCCGCACCGACGCCCAGCCGGTCGGCGCCTGATCGCGCGCCGCCCGCTCTCTCTCAACGGGAGCGGGCGGCGAGCCTCAGACGAATTTCATATCGCCGAAGATCCAGCGCCACGGCGTACCGGTTTCGCCGAGAATATCGCGCACGATCATCGGGAACGCCGCTTCGGCGCGAACATCGTTCGACATGATCAGCACACAGCGCTGACCTTTTTCGAGGCAGACGAGCGTGTTGCCGGTCGAATCATTGTGCCCGCCGCGCGGTTTTGGCGATCGCCGCCTTGTCGGGCAGTGCCTTGGCGACCGCGGGCATCGCCATCTCCTTGGTCAGGGCGTTTTTCTTTGCGGTGGTGGCGGCGGCGAACCGTCGCGCGTCTGCGACATCAAGGTCACGCACATCGTCCGGTGTACCGGATGTCGGCCGCAGGCGATGCCGGCGAAGCGGTGCGTCGGGCGCAGCAGGCTAAAGCGATGGCCGCGGTCTGGCACGCCATCGTCGATCAACAGCTGATCGACCACGCCTTCGGGCGTGTGATGCCCATAGGTGATGACTTCGTTCACATAAGGCCCGCCGCCGCGCGCCTTCATCCGTTCGCCGGGACCACTGCCCCGCGTATAATGACCCACCGCCCCCGAGCGCGACTGGACCGCGACATGGTCCGCCGCCGCCCGCGCCAGCGCATCGCTCCATTCCAATTCGGGCAGCGGCTTTTCGCGGCGAAGATCGCGGATCGCCTCGTCGACCGCGGCGACGCCCTCGCGCGTCATGATGTCGATTTCGCTGTCGTCATTGCTGACCAGCAGCTTGCCTTCGAAGCGCGGGCGATAGCCGCGCAGATATTCGGCATAGGCGGCGGGATCGCTGCGGAAGCGGTTGAGCTCGGTGAAAACACCCTCCTCGAAACGGTTCGGCGCAGCGACGGCAGCGGTCGTACCGAGAGTCAGAAGGATAGCGGCGGCGATGAGGCGGGGTTTCGTCATGGCGGGTGCGATAAAGGCGCAAGTCTGAACCGGGCGCAACGGCAAAGCGCGGCGGCAAGGACTGGCGCCGAAAGCAATCTGGCGCTAGGGGCGCTGCAACATCGGCGCCTTATTCAACAGCGCGCCGAACCTCACGGAGTTTTTATGGGTTTCAAATGCGGGATCGTCGGCCTGCCCAACGTCGGCAAGTCCACCCTGTTCAACGCGCTGACCGAAACGGCGGCGGCGCAGGCGGCGAACTATCCTTTCTGCACGATCGAGCCGAATATCGGTAACGTCGCGGTGCCCGACACGCGGCTCGAAAAGCTGGCGGCGATTGCGAGCAGCAAGAAGATCATCGCGACCCAGCTCGCCTTCGTCGACATCGCCGGCCTCGTGCGCGGCGCGTCGAAGGGCGAAGGGCTCGGCAACCAGTTCCTCGGCAACATCCGCGAGGTCGACGCGATCGTCCACGTCCTGCGCTGTTTCGAGGATGACGACATCCAGCATGTCGAAAACAAGGTCGATCCGGTGGCCGACGCCGAGACGGTCGAGACCGAACTGCTGCTGTCCGACCTCGAAAGCCTCGAGAAGCGTGTTCCCGCCTTCGTCAAGAAGGCCGCGCAGGGCGACAAGGAAGCGAAGATCGCCGCTTCGGTGCTCGGCCAGACGCTCGAACTGTTGCGCGAAGGCAAGCCCGCGCGGCTGACCGAACCCAAGGATGAGGAAGAGGCGCGGGTGCTGCGCACTGCGCAGCTCTTGACCTCGAAACCCGTCCTCTATGTCTGCAACGTCGACGAAGGCAGCGCCGCGAACGGCAACGCTTTTTCGGAGAAGGTCTTCGTCAAGGCGGCGGCCGAGGGCGCGCAGGCGGTCGTCGTCTCGGCGGCAATCGAAAGCGAACTGGTGACGATGGACATGGCCGACCGGCTCGAGTTCCTCGAAGAAATGGGCCTGCACGAAACCGGCCTCGCGCGCGTCATCCGCGCCGGATACGAGCTGCTCCACCTGATCACCTTCTTCACCGTCGGGCCGCAGGAAGCGCGCGCGTGGACCGTCCACACCGGCGCAACCGCCCCCGAAGCCGCGGGCGAGATCCACAGCGATTTCCAGAAGGGCTTCATCCGCGCCGAAACGATCGCCTATGACGATTATGTCGCGCTGGGCGGCGAAGCGCGGGCGCGCGAAGCGGGCAAGCTGCGCGCCGAAGGCAAAGCCTATGTCGTGCACGACGGCGATGTGATGCACTTCCTGCACAGCTGAACGATTGCGTCATTGCAGGGCTGGTCGGCGCCTAAAGCCACAAAAGCCCCGCATACGTGCATCGAAACTGTGTCCCTTGTGGCTTTAAGGCGACAAAGGATACGCATGTGCTTGCGAAAAATGTCTCCTTTGTCGCTTTAAGAGCGGTTCGCGGAAGCCGACGATTTCAAAGAGCGGACACGAGGCTGGCATGGCACAATAAAGTAGGACAGCGATTTTTTGCCGGTTGGCCAATGTCGGTTTTGGGGTAGGAAGCGGCCGTAAGAGTGGGTGCGCGGGTATCCCCTCCCGCAAGCG
>NZ_JBOHHT010000023.1:0-7182 GCF_050725655.1 Sphingopyxis sp.
GGCCCCTCCACCATTCGCTTCGCGAACGGTCCCCCTCCCCATGGCCTCCGGCCACAGGGAGGATATGAGCGGTCATCAATAAATATGCACGGCCTTGGTGACGAGATAGCCGTCGAGCCCCTCGGGACCGCTTTCGCTGCCGAAGCCCGATTCCTTGATCCCGCCGAACGGCGTGTCGAGCGTCGAAATCACGAAGCTGTTCACGCCGACCATGCCGCTTTCGATCGTGTCCACGATGCGATTGATGCGGCGTCCATTTTCGGTGAAGGCGAAGGCCGCGAGGCCATAGGGCAGCCGGTTCGCCTGTTCCAGCGCCTCGTCCTCGGTTCCGAAGGGTCGGATCAGCGCCATCGGGCCGAAGGGTTCATTGTTCATCGCATCGGCCTCGATCGGCACGTCGGCGATTGCGGTCGGCTGGAAGAAATAGCCGTCGCCAGTCGCCTCGCCGCCCGCGATGACGCGCGCGCCCTTGGCCTTGGCGTCGGCGACCAGCGCTTCCAATGCGGGGATGCGGCGCGCGTTGGCGAGCGGGCCCATTTGCGTATCGGCGTCAAGCCCGCTGCCGATCTTCACCCTGGCAGTACGCTCGGCAAAGCCCTTCACAAAGGCGTCGTAAATGCCCTCCTGCACATAGAAACGCGTCGGCGAGATGCAGACCTGCCCCGCGTTGCGGAATTTCTGCGTCACGACCTTGTCGAGCGTCGCTTCGAGGTCACAATCGTCGAACACAAGCACCGGGGCGTGGCCGCCGAGTTCCATCGTGATCCGTTTCACCCCGTCGGCGGCAAGCTTCATCAGATGCTTGCCGACCGCGGTCGAGCCCGTGAAGCTGACCTTGCGGATCACGGGGCTGGCGAGCAGGTGCCGGCTGATCATGGCGGGGTCGCCGTAAACGAGCTGCACAACATCACCGGGGATGCCGGCGTCGGCGATGCAGCGCATGATCGCGCTGGTGCAGCCCGGCGTCTCCTCGGGCGCTTTCGCGATCACGACGCAGCCCGCGGCAAGCGCGGGGGCGATCTTCTTGACCATCAGGTTGACCGGGAAGTTCCACGGGCTGAAGCCCGCGACCGGGCCGACCGGATGCTTGGTGACCATCGCGCGCTGGCCCGCCGGGCGCTGAAGAACGCGGCCTTCGATGCGTTTGCCCTGCTCGGCGAAATAGTCGAACAGCCCTGCCGCCGACAGCACTTCGCCGCGCGCCTCGGCGATCGGCTTGCCCTGTTCGAGCGTGAGCAAGGTCGCGATATGCTCGACGCGTTCGCGGATGATCCCCGCGGCCTTGTGCATCAGCGCGGCGCGCTCGTCGGGGGTTTTGGCGCGCCACACGGGCCAGCCGCGCTCGGCGGCGGCGAGCGCTTCGTCGAGGTCGGCCGCGGTCGCCACCGGCAGCTCGGCGATCGTGCCCGCGGTAGCGGGGTTATAGACCGGCCGCTCGTCGCGCGCCTCGCCGCTTCGCCATGCACCGTTGATGAAGAGCTGGAGGTCGGCGTCGTAGGTCGCGGTCATATAAAATCCTTGGTCAAGGAAACGGGGGGATGGCGGCGATATAGGAAGCGTCAGCGATAGTTAAAGCTGATGCTGATCCTCTCGCCCTTGCCCGCGTGCGGCATCACTTCATGCCTGAGCCAGCTCTCCCACAGGAAGACACGGCCCGCGGCGGGTTCGGCGTAGATGAAGGGCAACAGATGTTCAGGCGCATCGTCGGTGCGGCCTGGCGCGGCCATCAGCATCGCGAGGCGCGGATCTTCGAGCTTGAGCGCCCCCGATCCGGGGGGGACCGCGACGTAGAAGGTGCCCGACACGATGCTGTGCGGGTGGATATGGCCGCTGTGGGTGCCGCCGGGTTTCAGGATATTGACCCACATACTGTCGAGCTTGAGCGGTTTGGCGAGATCGAAATGGCACGCCTTGGCGAACAGCTTCACTTCCTTGTCGAGCAGGCGCTTCAAATCGTGGAACGCCGGGTCTCGTTCGGGAAGGTCGCCGAGGCTGGCGTAGCTGGTATAGCCCTTATAACCATGCTCGCGGCTCCAGCGTCGCCCCGCGCCATCCTCTTCGGCGAACAGGCGGCTGCTTTCCTCCAGCTCTTCGAGCAGGTCGGGGGTGCCGATATCGGCTTCGTAGAAAGTGCTGGCGAAGAGCGAACGAACGGGCATGATGGCCGCAAAGCACAGCAAGTGCGGACACGCAAGGGAGATGGGGATGGCCGAGTTTGAACTGATCGCCGACGGATTGCGCTTTCCCGAGGCGCCGGTGGTGATGGACGACGGCAGCGTCATCGTCGTCGAGATCGAGGCCAAGCGCATCACCCGCTGCTGGCCCGGCGGCAGGAAGGAGGTCATCGCGACCCCCGGCGGCGGCCCCAACGGCCTCGCGATCGGCCCCGATGGCAAGCTGTATTGCTGCAACAACGGCGGGTTCAACTATGTCGAGGCGAACGGCTATCTCACGCCGCACGGTATCGCCGAGGATTATTCGGGCGGGCGGATCGAGCGCATCGATATCGAGACGGGCGCGGTCGAAATACTGTACAAGAGCGGCGACCATGGCGTGATCCTGCGCGGCCCCAACGACATCATGTTCGACGCGCACGGCGGCTTCTGGTTCACCGATCATGGCAAGGTCGATTATGCCGCGCGCTGCCACGACATCGTCGGCATCTTTTATGCCAAGGCCGACGGCAGCTTCATCGAGGAAGTGATCTTCCCGAGTTATAACCCCAACGGCATCGGCATCTCGCCCGACGGGACCAAGCTTTACGCCGCCGAGACCTATACCTGCCGCCTGACCCAGTTCAACATTGTCGCTCCCGGCAAGGTCGACGATGCTGCGGGGCCGGGCGGCCCCGGCATCCCGCTCTATCGCCCCGCGGGCTATAAATTCTTCGACAGCCTCGCGATGGAGGCCAACGGCAACATCTGCGTCGCGACGATTGGCGAGTGCGGCATTTCGGTGGTCGGCCCCGACGGGTCGCTCGTCGAATTTGTCGCGACCGACGATATTTTCACCACCAACATCGCGTTCGGCGGGTCCGACCGGCAGGATGCCTATATCACCCTGTCGGGAACGGGCCGGCTCGTGAAGACGCGCTGGGCCAGGCCGGGGCTGCAACTGCAGTACTGACTCCGCGCCTCGACAAGGGAGGCGAGGATGAGAATGGTTTTGGTGGCGGCGCTGCTGACGGCAGCGCCCGCGAGCGCGCAGGTGCTGAACGCCGAACAAGCCGATGCGATCGTCAAGGGCTGCGCCGCACATGCGCGCGCCAAGGGTCAGGGCCATGCGATCGCGGTCGTCGATACCGGCGGTCATCCGGTCGCGATGTGGCGAATGGACGGCAATGCGTTCGGCATGATGGAGTTTTCGCTCGAAAAGGCGCGCGCAGTCGCCGCGTGGGGTTTCGCGACGAGCGGAATGGAAGAGGCCGCCAAGGGCACGCCGGGCTTTGCCGATGCGCCGCATGTCGTCACCGTGCCCGGCGGCGTGCCGATATTCAGCGCCGACGGACGCACGCGGCTCGGCGGCGTCGGCGCGTCGGGCGAGAACCCTGTCGACGATGCCGCTTGCGCCGCCGCCGGGATCGCGGCAGCAGGGCTGAAATCGGAGCGCGCCCGCTGACGGTCATGGCGCCTCCTGCAACGGGAAGGCTGCGATGCACGAGGAAACCCATGCCGTTACGCGGATCGGCTGGCTGCGCGCCGCGATCCTTGGCGCCAACGACGGGATCGTCTCGACCGCGAGCCTGATCGCGGGGGTCGCGGCGGCGGGCGCGGCGCAATCGTCGATCCTCGTCACCGGCACCGCGGGGCTGGTCGCGGGCGCGATGTCGATGGCGGCGGGCGAATATGTGTCGGTAAGCTCGCAGGGCGATGCCGAAAAATCCGACGTCGAGCTGGAGAAACGCCACCTTGCCGCCGATCCCGAATTCGAACTCGAGGAGCTGACGCAGATCTATCAGGAGCGCGGGCTCGACCGCGCGCTCGCCGAACGGGTCGCGGTGGAGCTGACCGCGCATGATGCGCTCGATACGCATCTGCGCGACGAGCTGGGGATGACCGACGCGATGGCGGCGCGGCCGGTGCAGGCGGCGGCGGCTTCGGCGGCGAGCTTTGCGATCGGCGCGGCGTTGCCGCTCGCGGCGGTGCTGGTCGATCAGGGGGATACGCTGCCGTGGACGGTGTCGGCGGCGTCATTGGTATTTCTCGCGATCCTCGGCGCGCTCGGCGCACGGGCGGGTAATGCGCCGATGTTGCGGCCGGTTGTGCGCGTGACCTTCTGGGGTGCTATAGCGATGGCCGCGACGATCGCGATCGGATCGCTGCTCGGGACAACGGTCGGCTAGCGCCGTTCCAGCCATTCGCGAAGCGCGACAGCATTGTTCCGTTCCTCGTTCTTTGCGGCATAGAGCAAAGTCACGGGACCCGCCTTGGCTGCGGCATCGAGCGTGAAGAGCGCGGCCTTTACTTCCTCCCCGCCCGCATCGAGTTCGGCGAAATAGCCCGTCCGAAATTCGTCCCATGCCTCGTCCGAATCGGCGGTCTCGCCGTGGAAACGCTTGCGCAGCCCATCGCTCGGCGACAGCGGCTTGAGCCATGCGGCGAGCACCGCTTTCTCCTTCGACACGCCGCGCGGCCACAGCCGATCGACGAGGAAGCGCGCGCCGTCATCGGGACCGGCCGGTTCGTGAATGCGTTTGACCGTGATTGTCAGGAACGTTCTCATCTGTATGACTATTGGCCATCCCGCACTCGCGGGCAAGTCAATCGGAGGGGTCCGGAATGAGCGCAAAGAGCTGGGCGATCGACATCGATCGCGACGATATCACACAAGCTCAATTGGTTACCGATGCCGCCGCGCCGCTCGCGCCGGGACAGGTGCGCGTGCACGTCGACAGCTATGCGATGACCGCGAACAACATCACCTACGCGGTGTTCGGCAAGCCTGCGGGGCTGTTCGGGAACGATCAGGGCTATTGGGATTTCTTCGCCGAGCGCGACGCGCCGGGCCGCCTGCCGGTCTGGGGTTTTGCGACCGTCACCGAAAGCGCCGCCGACGGCGTGTCGGTCGGCGACCGCTTTTACGGCTATTATCCGATGGCGAGCGATGCGGTGCTGACCGTCGGCAAGACGGGTCCCGGCGGTTTTACCGATGTGACGCCGCGGCGCACCACCCTGCCCCCGATCTACAATGGTTATCAGCGGATCGAGGCACTGGAGGGCTATCGCGCCGCCGACCATGATTATTGGCCGGTGTTTCGCCCGCTGTTCCTCACCGGCTGGCTGATTGCCGACCAGTTCGAGGATGAGGGCGATTATGGCGTCCAGCAGATCCTGATCGCCAGCGCGTCGAGCAAGACCGCGATCGGGCTGGGGTTTTCGCTGAAGCAGCGCGCGGTGCGGCCCGAAACGATCGGCCTCACCAGCGCAGCCAACGTCGATGCGCTCGCCGCGCAGGGCATCTACGACCGCGTCATCAGCTACGATCAGATCATGACGCTCAACGTCGCCACCCCCGCCGCGCTCGTCGACATGGCGGGCAATGGCGCGGTGACGCGGACCGTGCACAGCCATTTCGGCAGCCAGCTTCAGGCGTCGATCGTCGTCGGCAAGTCGCACTGGGACGCGCAGGCCGACGTCGAGGGGTTGCCCGGCCCCGCGCGTCAGGGCTTTTTCGCGCCGGGCCGCAGCCAGAAACGCATCGCCGACTGGGGCGGCGCGGTGTTCGGACAGAAGATCGCCGAGGCGTGGCTCGGCTTTATGGACGTTGCACCGCGGCTGACATCGGTCGATAAGCGAAGCGGTGGCGACGCGGCGCTCGCCGCCTATCGGGAGATGCTCTCGGGACAGGCCGACCCCAAAACGGGGATCGTTGTCGTTCCATGAGGGTCGCAAGGAGCAGTCCCTTTCATCGCCGCAGGACGAAAGGACCGACCATGCTTCGCACCCTGATTTTCGCCACGACCATCGCGCTGTCGCTGCCCGCAGGCGCGGCGTTCGCCGAAACGCCGAAGGCGGCTCCCACGCACAAGGCCGACCTCGCGGACCGCGTCGCGGGCACCTATAAGGGCAATGTCGCCTCCGACGCGCGCGGATCGTCGCGCAGCAATGTGACGATCACCGTGACGCGCACGGGCCCGAACAAGGTCGAGATCAAGTCGGACTATTCGCGCATCCCGACCGTCACCATCCCGCTGGAACAGGCGATGGATGCGATCCTCGCGGCGAGCGGGCCGTCGGTCTCTCTGCTCGACACGGTGCGTTCGCCCGACCGGCTCGACCTGACCATCGACGACGCGAGCTGGTCGGGCAATCGCGTCGCCGCTCCCGCCAAGAAATAAGGTTGTTCCCTCGCGCATGACTTACACGACCGTTATTTTCGACTTCGGCGGCGTCATCACGGCGTCGCCGTTCGAAGCCTTCAATCGCCTTGAGGATGAACGCGGCCTGCCGCGCGATTTCGTGCGCCGCGTCAACAGCATCGACCCCGACGGCAACGCCTGGGCGAAATTCGAGCGCGCCGAGATCGATGCCGCGGCCTTCGACACGCTGTTCGCCGAGGAGGCGCGCGCGCTGGGTCATGAGCTGGAAGGCGAAGCCGTGCTCGACGTTATCGCGGGTGCGGTGCGTCCGGCGATGGTGGCGACGCTCGACACGCTGAAGGGCCGCGGCTTTACGATCGCCTGCATCACGAACAATGTGCCGGGCGGCAAGATGGGGGTTCGCGGCGCCGGCATGACGCGCAGCGAGGAAGCCGCGATCGAGGTAGCGGACATTATGGCACGGTTCGACCATGTTATCGAATCGAGCAAGGCCGGCGTGCGCAAGCCAGATCCGCGTATCTATCTGATGATGTGCGAAAAACTCGGCGTCGAGCCCGCCGAATGCATCTATCTCGACGACCTCGGCATCAACTGCAAACCGGCGGCCCAGCTTGGGATGCACGCGATCAAGGTGACGAGCGGCGAACAGGCGCTTGGCGACCTGTCGGCGGTGTTGGGGATGGAGCTGCCCTGACGATCGGTCTTTCGATTGCGCCCCGAATGACGGTTTTGGGGTGGCGGGTTCAACGTGTCATCGCAACACGGCTTGGATACTATCTGCGGGAGTTTCGAAGTCCAAGGTTTTTCGCGGTCGCTGATTGAGGCGCAGGGCGATGGCGTCGAGGCCGTTCTGAGGGATGGAG
>NZ_JBOHHT010000024.1:0-31739 GCF_050725655.1 Sphingopyxis sp.
GGTATCCCCTCCCGCAAGCGGGAGGGGCAGCGAGGCTTGCCAGCTTGCTGGCTAGCCGCAGCGGGGTGGGCCATAGCAACGTCGCTGCCCACCCCCGACCCCTCCCGCCTGCGGGAGGGGAGAAGAAGGGCCACTACACAGTCGTTAGTTGCCGCTCGCCTTTAGGTTGCGGTGACTTCCAGCCCGCGCTGTACGCCGGGGCGAGCGAGGCCCGCATCGAGCCAGCGCTGGACACGCGCGAACCGGTCGAAGCTGACGATTTCGCGCGCTTCGTAAAAACCGATGAGGTTGCGGACCCAGCCGAGCAATGAAATGTCGGCGATGCTATAGTCGTCGCCCATGACCCACGTCCGCTCCGCCAGCCTCTCGTCGAGCACCCCAAGCAATCGCGCGGATTCGGCCGCGTAGCGGTCGCGCGGGCGCTTGTCCTCATATTCGCGGCCGACGAATTTGTGGAAGAAACCGAGCTGGCCGAACATCGGGCCGACGCCGCCCATCTGCCACATCACCCACTGGATCGTTTCGTAGCGCGTCGCCGGGTCGGCCGAAAGAAACAGCCCGCTTTTGTCGGCGAGGTAGATCAGGATCGCGCCCGATTCGAATAGCGCGAGCGGCTTTCCGCCCGGGCCGTCGGGATCGTAGATCGCCGGGATTTTGCCATTGGGATTGAGTGCGAGGAAGGCCGGATCATGGCTCTCGTTGGCCATGATGTCGATCCGGTGCGGTTCATAAGGAAGGCCGGTTTCCTCGAGCATGATGCCCGCCTTCACACCGTTCGGCGTCGGCGCGGAGAACAGCTGAATCCGGTCGGGATGCTGCGCGGGCCAGCGTGCGAAGATCGGATGGTCGACGCTCACGCGCCCTGCTCCCGCTTGGCCTTCTGATGGTGGCGGATCACTTCGTCGATGATGAAGCGCAGGAACTTCTCGGTGAAATCGGGGTCAAGGTCGGCATCGCGGGCCAGCTCACGCAGCCGTTCGATCTGGCGCTCCTCGCGGCCGGGGTCGGCGGGGGGCAGGCCCTCGCGCGCCTTGAGCTCGCCCACTGCCTTGGTCACCTTGAACCGTTCGGCGAGCATATAGACGAGCGCCGCGTCGATATTGTCGATGCTCTGGCGATAGCGGCTCAGTTGGTCGTCCATGGGTGCGCGATTCCTCTCTTCTCCGGCACGCTTGGCACCGGCAAGGGGGCAGTGGCAAGCCGAAAGTCGTTGCAAAATCGTGACTGCGGCGCCAAGGCTCGCCGCGTTATGACTGCGAAAATTCATCAGCTCCACGGCGACCGGTCGCCCTCGCTCGACCCGATGATGGCGCTCGTCGCCGCCGACATGAACGAGGTGAATTCGGTCATTCTCGACCGGATGCAGTCCGAAGTGCCGCTGATCCCCGAACTCGCGGGTCACCTGATCGCGGGTGGGGGCAAAAGGATGCGCCCGATGCTGACGCTCGCGTGCGGCAAGCTGCTCGACTATCCGGGTCGCCGTCACTGCAAGCTCGCCGCCGCCGTCGAGTTCATCCACACCGCGACCTTGCTTCACGACGATGTCGTCGACAAATCGGACCTGCGCCGTGGGCGCAAGACCGCGAACCTCATCTGGGGCAACAGCGCCTCGGTGCTCGTCGGCGATTTTCTGTTCAGCCGTGCGTTCGAGGTGATGGTCGAGGACGGCTCGCTGAAGGTGCTCAAGATCCTCAGTCGCGCCTCGGCGGTGATTGCGGAGGGTGAGGTCAACCAGCTCTCCGCGCAGCGCCGGATCGAAACGAGCGAGGATCAGTATCTCGCGATCATCAACGCCAAGACCGCCGAACTATTCGCTGCGGCGTGCAAGATCGCCGCGATCGTCGCCGAGCGCGACGAGGCGACCGAAGCCGCGCTCGACACCTATGGCCGCAACCTCGGTATCGCCTTCCAGCTTGTCGACGATGCGATCGATTATGTTTCGGACGCCGAAACGATGGGCAAGGGCGTCGGCGACGACTTCCGCGACGGCAAGGTCACGCTGCCCGTCATCCTCGCCTATGCGCGCGGCAGCGCCGAGGAGCGCGAGTTCTGGAAGCTTGCGATCACGGGGCACAAGACTTCGGACGAAGATCTCGCTTATGCGACGAGCCTGCTCCACAAGCACGACACGATCGCCGACACGCTCGCGCGCGCACGCCATTATGGTCAGCGTGCAGTCGACGCTATCGGGGGTTTCAGCGCCAGCCAGGCGAAGTCGGCGCTGACCGAAGCGGTCGCCTTCGCCGTCGCGCGCGCCTATTGAGGCGGCGCCGATGGCGATGATGGGCCCAGCGGCGGAAAGCCCCGACGCCTATATCGCCGCGCTGTCGGGCTGGCAGCGCGAACGCTGCGAAATGATGCGCGCGGCGATTTTGCGCGCGGCACCCTTCGAAGAGACGATCAAATGGACCAACCTCGTCTTTCTGGGCAACGGTCCGTGCATCCTGATCCGCGCCGAGGAGTATCGCGTGCTGCTCGGTTTCTGGCGCGGCAAAAGGCTGCGCGATCTGGAACCACGGATCAAGGCGAGCGGCAAATATGAGCTCGGCAATCTGGTGATGGTCGAGGCGACCGAGATGTCGCCGGAAACGGTCGAGACGCTTGCCGCCGAAGCCTTTCGCCTGAACGCCGAACTGGGCAACCCCGCGGCGCGGACCTGATGCAGCCACTCCCGATCGACATCGTACTGCCCGATATCATGGCGGCGCTGGCGCTGAAGCCCAATGCGGTCGTCGTTGCGCCGCCGGGCGCCGGCAAGACGACGCGCGTCGCGCCCGCGATCCTCGACCAGCCGTGGTGCAAGGGCGCAGTGTGGCTGCTCTCGCCGCGCCGGCTCGCGGCGCGCGGGGCGGCGGAGCGGATCGCCGAGGAGATGGGCGAAGCGGTCGGCGGGCGCGTCGGCTATGCGACGCGGCTCGACAGCAAGCAATCGGCGGCGACGCGGCTGCTGGTGATGACGCCCGGCCTGTTCCGCAACCGCATCCTCGCCGATCCCGAGCTTCATGGCGTGTCGGCGGTGCTCTTCGACGAAGTGCATGAACGCAGCCTCGACGGCGATTTCGCGCTCGCGCTTGCGATCGACGCGCAGCAGGGGCTGCGCGATGACCTTCGCCTCGTCGCGATGTCGGCGACGCTCGACGGCGCGCGCTTCGGCGCCTTGCTCGGCAACGCGCCGGTGGTGAGGAGCGAGGGCAAGATCTGGCCGCTCGACCTGCGTCATATCGGCCGGCGCGCCGAGGACCGGCTGGAGGCGTCGGTGCTCGCGGCGGTGCGGCAGGCGCTCGCCGACCAGGCCGAGGGCGATATGCTCGCCTTTCTGCCCGGCGCCGCCGACATCGAACGCGCCGCGACCGCGGCCCTGGACGCGCGGCTGCCGCTCGCCGTCCACCGCCTGCACGGCCAGATCGATCCGGCGCTGCAGCGCAAGGCGCTCGTCCGCGACCCCGACGGGCGGCGCAAACTGATCCTCGCGACGAGCATCGCCGAAACCAGCCTGACGATCGACGGCGTGCGCATCGTCATAGACGCGGGCCTGTCGCGCCGTCCGCGCTTCGACAAGGCGGCAGGCATCGCGCGCCTTGTCACCGAGCGCGCGAGCCAGGCGTCGGCGACGCAGCGGGCGGGCCGCGCCGCCCGGCAGGGGCCGGGTGTTGCGTACCGATTGTGGGAGGCCGCAGCGACCGCGGGCATGCCGCCGTTCGATCCGCCCGAAATTCACGAGAACGACCTGATGCCCGTCGTGCTCGACTGCGCGAGTTGGGGCATCGTCGATTCGCGCCAATTGGGCTGGCTCGACCCGCCATCGCCTGCCGCGATTTCGGAGGCGAAGGCGCGGCTTCAGGCGATCGGTGCGTTGGCCGACGATGGCCGTATCACCGCGCATGGCAAGGCGCTCGCCGCCATCCCGCTGCCGGTGCCGCTCGCGCATATGCTGCTCGACGCGGCGCGCGCGGCGGAGGCCGAGATGGCGGGGCGGCTCGCGGTGCTGCTGACCGAGCCGGGGCTCGGCGGCCGCGGCGTCGATGTCGAGGCGCGGCTCGGGCGCTGGCGCGGACAGCAGGGCGAGCGATCGGAGGGCGCATGGCGGCTCGCACGCCGTCTTGCGACCATCGGGGAGAAGCTCGCGGCCGAGACCGACGATGTCGAACCGCGCTCGATCGGCGGCTGGATCGCGACCGCCTGGCCCGACCGCGTCGCGCGCCAACGGGCAGGGCAACGCGGCGAATATCTGAGCGTCGGCGGGCGCGCCTATCGCATCGATGCGGTCGACCCGCTCGCGGGCAGCGAGTGGCTCGCGATCGCCGATGCGCAGGGCCATGCCGCCGGCGTGCGCATCCTCGCCGCCGCGCCGATCTCACAGGCCGAGGTCGAGGCGCTTTTCGCCGACCGCATCGCCCAGCATTCGGCGAGCAGTTACGACAGCACGAATGACCGCGTCGATCATCGCCGCGAACGGCGGCTCGGCGCGATCGCGCTGACGAGCGGGCAGGCGGGGCGCAGCGAAAATGCGGAGGACGATATTGCGGTGCGCATGGCGGCGGTGCGCGGCAAGGGGCTGGGACTGATCGGCTGGGGGCCGGCGGCGCAGGCGCTGCGCCAGCGCGCCTCCTATGCGGGGATCGACGCGCTATCGACTGGCGCGCTCGCCGACAGCCTCGAACTCTGGCTCGAGCCATTACTCACGGGGTGCCGCGGCCTCCGCGACATCGGCGACCGCAAGCTGACCGACGCGCTGATGGCGACGCTCGACTGGACGGCGCGGCAGCTTCTCGAAAAGCATGCGCCCGCCGACTATACGACGCCCGTCGGCAGCCGGCATCCGATCGACTATGGCGCCGATGGTGGACCGACGGTCAGCGTGCGCGTGCAGGAGCTGTTCGGGCTTGCGCGCCATCCGACGATCGGCGATCCGCCGGTGCCGCTGGTGCTCGCGCTGACTTCGCCCGCGCACCGCCCCATCCAGACGACGCGCGACCTCGTCTCCTTCTGGAGCGGCAGCTGGCACGATGTGGCGCGCGAGATGCGCGGGCGCTATCCCAAGCATAGCTGGCCCGACGATCCGGCGAACGCGCGGCCAAGCTTGATGACCAAAGCGGCGCAGGCGCAGCGCGATGCGCAATAGACCTCTTTTCGTAGGGCTGGGTTGGCGCTAAGGCGGCGGAGCAAGCCCCAGTTACAGGACATCCCGATGACAGCGCGTATCTTCCAGAAGCCCAAGAATGCCATGCAGTCGGGGCGTGCCGGGACGCAGCGCTGGATGCTGGAATTCGCCCCCGCCGAAGCGCGCAAGGCCGATCCGCTGATGGGGTGGGCGGGCAGCGGCGACACGCAGCGCCAGCTGCGCCTTGGTTTCGCCAGTCAGGAAGAGGCTGTCGCCTACGCCGAGCGTAATGGCATCGAGGTCGAAGTGACCGCGCCCCCCGTGCGCACGCTCAAGATCCAAGCCTACGCCGACAATTTCCGTTAAATTCCCAGCCTCGTCATTGCGAGCGAAGCGAAGCAATCCAGGGCGGTTTACGCGCGCTCTGGATTGCCGCGTCGCTTCGCTCCTCGCAATGACGGGGTAATATTTACTCCGCGTCCGGCTGCAGCAGCTTGTGCAAATGGACGACGACATATTTCATTTCGGCATCGTCGACTGTGCGCTGCGCGGCGCTGCGCCACGCCTTTTCGGCCGACTTGTAGTCGGGATAGAGTCCGACGACGTCGAGATTGTGAAGGTCGGTAAAGTCGAGACCCTGCGGATCGCTGACGCGTCCGCCGAAAACCAGGTGAAGCTTGCTCATCTTCGGATTCCTGCCGGTAAAAGTCTTGGGGAGGGGAAGCGCAGCCCCCTATTCCGCAACGGGCGAATAAGCAAGTAAGCTGTCTTTCAGCTGTCGGGATCGTCCTTGCGGCCGCCCGAACCGGACTTCGGCAGCAGCGAGCCGAGCAGCGCGCCGATCGCGACGGCGCCGGCGACCAGAGCCAGCGGCTGCTTTTCGGCCGCGTCCTTGAGCTTGCTGTTCGCGCGTTTCGCCTGCGCCTTGCCCTTCTCATAGACCTCGCCAGCGGCTTCGCGCGCGACGCCGGCCTGTTCGCTCGCCTTGGCTGCGAGGTCTTCGGTCGCAGCGCGCGCGCGACCATAGCCGTCCTGAATGCGCGCCTTCGCCGCCTCGGCGGTCAGCCGCGCGTTTTCGGCGGTTTTCTCCGCAAGTTCACTCGCTTTTGCACGCGTCTCGCGGGCGGTTTCACCGAACGGCTTCATCATCTTCCTCCACATTTTCGATGTCACCCTCGTCCGCCGGTTCATCGGAGGAACGAAAATGATCGGCGACGTCTGTCGCCAGGTCCTGAATCTTTTGCACCAGCCGCGGCGCATGTTCCTTGATCGGTTCGCGCAGCAGCCATGCGACGCCCGCCACCGCCGCGATCGCGATCGGCAGGCGGTTGTTGCGAAATTGCTCCTGCACCGCGTGGGCGGTGTCGTCGACCTTCTCGCCGATCCGGTACTTGCCACGATCGAAGAGCGCGCCGGGTTTGAGCGCCGCGCGCGCGACGTCAAGCCGGCGGTGCAGTTCGGCGCGCTGGAGCATCGAACGGCGCGCCGCGGCGATCAGGCGATTACGCGTCCGCGGCATCGTCGATCCCTTCGTTCGTCAGGTCGCGGCGGAGCGCGGTACGGATGTCGCCATAGCTGAGCTGCGCACGCCATCCGGCAAACGCGGCGATGGCGAGCAGCACGGCGACAACTATCAATGTCGCGACGAACGGCCCGACGTGCGGCGCGAGCGCAAGGATTGCTCCGAATGCGAGCGCCAGCATCGCGATGCCGAGCGCGCAGGCCGCTATCGTTCCCCACGCCGCGGTCCAGCTGACGCCGTGCAGCGCCAGCTCGCCGCGCGCCTCGATCAGTGCAAGCTCCGCCCGTGCCGTCGCCGAAAGATTGTCGACGACATCGCCGACAATCTTTTCGAGCGGAACGGGCGGCGGCGTGACCGGACGCCCGTCGGGCGCATAGCCGTGGCTTATACCGTCAAAGCTGCGCGCGTCAGGCGCCGGCGGGGTATTCGGGTCTGAAGATGGCAACGGCCTGTCAATCGTTCGAGTTGCCCTTGAGCATCCGGGCGAGCACAAAGCCGATCACCGTGGCGGCGCCCACGGCGATCGCCGGGTTCTTCTTGACCATGTCGCGGGTCGATGCGGCGAGCTCGTCAAGATCCTTCTTGTCGAGCGTCGTGGCAAGACCGGCGACGGTCGTGGCGGCCGAACGGGCATAGTCGCCGTACTGCTTGCCGAATTTCTTGTCGACGGTGCCGGCGCTGTCCTCGAGCATCTTGGCGAGGTTGCCGACGGCTTTGGCGGCCTTGTCCTTGCCCTTGGTCGCGGCTTTGCGCGCCTCGGTCGACGCCTGATCGGCGAGCGTCGAAGCGTCAGCCTTCAGCGAGGCCGCCTTCTTCGATGCTTCGGATTTGATGGTGTCGCGCGTCGCGGCGATCTGGTCGCGGATCGGATGATCCTTCGCGGCCTTCGCAGCCACTGGCTTGCGCGCGGGCGCAGCCTTGGTCGCTGCGGGCTTTGCGGGCGCCTTGGGGCGGGGAGCGGCGGCTTTCTTGGTCGCGGGAGTAGCGGCTTTGGCCATCGGTTCGTCCTCTTCTCTTATGGCGGGTGCCGCATTCGCGGGCATCCCTTTTTGGTCCTGCCATAATATATAGCAAGGCGCGCCTAATGGTTCCATAGGCCCGCAAAATTCCTATGCAACGGTTGCACTAAGGGCATGGCGCCGATAACAGGCGGGCGCCTTTCTCCATCGGCCCGTCACCGGCCGCCAGCAGGACATTTTTCATGACCGCCATCATCGACATTCACGGCCGCGAAATCCTCGACAGCCGGGGCAATCCCACCGTCGAAGTCGATGTGCTTCTGGAGGACGGCAGCTTCGGCCGCGCCGCGGTGCCCTCGGGCGCCTCGACCGGCGCGCACGAGGCGGTCGAGCTGCGCGACGGCGACAAGAGCCGTTATCTCGGCAAGGGCGTGATCAAGGCGGTCGCTGCGGTCAACGGCGACATCGCCGAAGCGTTGATCGGTCTCGATGCCGAGGACCAGCGCGAACTCGACCAGGCGATGATCGACCTCGATGGAACCCCGAACAAGAGCCGCCTCGGCGCCAACGCCATCCTCGGCGTCAGCCTCGCCGCCGCGAAGGCTGCCGCCGATGCGCGCGGCCTGCCGCTCTATCGTTATGTCGGCGGCGTGTCGGCGCGCACCTTGCCGGTGCCGATGATGAACATCATCAACGGCGGCGAGCATGCCGATAATCCGATCGACGTGCAGGAATTCATGATCATGCCCGTCGGCGCCGGCAGCATCGCCGAAGCCGTGCGCTGGGGCAGCGAGATTTTCCACACGCTGAAGAAGGGCCTGTCGGCAAAGGGCCTCGCAACCGCGGTCGGCGACGAAGGCGGCTTCGCCCCGAACCTCGCCTCGACCCGCGCTGCACTCGACTTCATCGCCGCATCGGTCGATCAGGCGGGCTTCAAGCTCGGCACCGACGTCGTGCTCGCGCTCGATTGCGCCGCGACCGAATTCTTCAAGAACGGCAAGTACGAGATCAGCGGCGAAGGCTTGTCGCTCAGCCCCGAACAGATGGCCGAATATCTCGCGGCGCTCGTCAAGGATTACCCGATCAAGTCGATCGAGGACGGGATGAGCGAAGATGATTTCACCGGCTGGAAGGCGCTCACCGACCTCGTCGGCGACAAGTGCCAGCTCGTTGGCGACGACCTGTTCGTCACCAACCCGTTGCGGCTCGAACAGGGCATCAAGGACGGCCTCGCCAACTCGCTGCTCGTCAAGGTCAACCAGATCGGCACGCTGTCGGAAACGCTCGACGCCGTCGATATGGCGCACCGCGCGCGCTACACCGCGGTGATGTCGCACCGTTCGGGCGAGACGGAGGATTCGACGATCGCCGACCTCGCGGTCGCGACCAACTGCGGCCAGATCAAGACCGGCAGCCTCGCGCGTTCGGACCGGCTCGCCAAGTACAACCAGCTCATCCGCATCGAGGAAGAACTGGGCAACATGGCGCGTTACCCGGGGACGGCGATTTTCGGGTGAGCGAGCGAAGCGTGCCGGTTCCGTTGGCTCGGCGTTGAGGCGTCAACGCGGATAATCGAGGGTAAGCGGGCTTCCCGGGCGCAATAAATATAAGCCGTCATTCCCGATTTTGACGCGGAAAGTGTCATCGTCTTCCGCTTCGAACAATCCCCCGGCGCCGAGCGGCTTGAGTTGCCGCGGTTCGCGGTCGGGACGGATCAGCCATAAGGCCGAACCGCGAAGTTCGATCTTCGCGGCGCCATACTGGCCCGCGAAGGCCGAGAGTTCGGTCGGGGCTGGCGCATAACCGGTGCGTTGCGCCGCCAACCGGTCGCGTGCCCAGACAATAAAGTCCTTTTCGATCCCGGCGGGCGTGACCGGCAGCAGCCGGGCGAGGGCGAGGTCATAGGCGGTTTCCAGCGCCTCCGGCGCCGGAACCTCGACAGTCGGGGCAACGCCCGTGCCTTCCCAGTCGCGCTTGCCGATGGGATCCTGCGTATATCCGAGCGGCACCGAGAGGCGGAAGAATGGCGGCACCGCGGTGTCGTCCGAAAAATGGGCCGCACCCTCGGTCCGTTCGCCCACCAGTTCGCCGAGTTTGAATTGCCCGATCGTATAAGCAAATGCTTCGGCGGCAGAGCGCGAGCTATGGTTGACCAGCACATATAGGGGAATGCCGGTCAGTCGCCCGCTCGGGAGGTTAAGCTGCGATCGGACCTGTACGTCGGCGCTGCCGGGGGTAATCAGGGTGGTCATCAGCGTATCGGGGGCGAAGAAATGGCTCCGCAGATAATCAAGCGCGTTGGTGTCGCCCCCCCGATTGCTGCGCAGGTCGATGATGATCGCTCGCCCGTCTTTCAAGAAGCGCGCCGCGTCGTCATAGGCCCGCGCTGTCTCGACCGGATTCCAGAAAAAGCCGACGATCTTCAGATATCTTACATTCCCTGGCAAAAGCCGTGTTTCGACCAGTCCGTGATTGAAGTCGCGCGCATGCTGCGCTTCGAAGACATTGGATGCCGCGATCGCGGCCTGATCCGGCAAGGCCGTCGCCGCGCGATACCATTCGGGCTCGAACCGAAAATAGAGGTGCGTGTCATTTGCGACCGTCTGCATGTCCTCGGTAATCAGCGACGCAAATCGCGCGGGATCGTCGGTTCGATATCGCGCTTTCGACGAATCGAGCCTGGCCAATATCGCGGGAACGCGTTCGGAATCTATATAGGCCCGGGCTAGCCGAGCCTTGATGGCTTGCAGCGCCGCGTCGCGCGTTGCGGTGGTCAGGATGGGTGCCGTTACCGGTGCCCCTGCTGCCGGTTCGGCCAGCGCGACCGGCGAAAAGCACAGGCCCGGGACGAACATCATTGCCAAAAGCATGGGGCGACTGTGCATATCAATCACTTTCCCGGGTTGGTCGTTGGTGGCAAACCGCGCTATCGCAGTTATCCAGTGGTCGGCTTTAGTATGAGCAATATATTGCGCAGTCAACGTCATGTATCGGACAGGTCCGATGTGCTTGCCAATGTTGGGAAAAACCTGCGCAGATTGCGCGATGAAAGGGATTTGAGCCAAACCGCCTTGGCCCAGATGTCGGGACTCAGCCGGCGAATGATTTCCGCCATCGAGGGAGGAGAGACGAACGTCAGCCTGGCCAGCATTGATCGACTCGCCGTAGCCCTGTCGGTCACGTTTTCCGAGATTGTCCGGCCGCCAGATGCTGCCGATGGCAGGCGGGTGAACAGCCTTGCTTGGCAGGGGAAGGCCGCGGGCAGCGAGGCCAGGTTACTGGGAACCGCTCCGTCGACGAAGGAGACCGAATTGTGGTTGTGGTCGCTTGGTCCGGGCGATAGCCATCGGTCGGAAGCGCATTCGGAGATCGGCCACGAGATGATTTTTGTCGTCGACGGCCTATTGATAATTGAATTCGGCAATGACGAGTTTCATGTTGCTGGCGGCGATTTCAAGATATTCTCAAGCGCTTCGCCCTGCACATTCATCAACAGACAGCCGACGCCCGTTCGTTTCGTCCGATGCGTGGTCCTCTAGCACGGTCGCGTCGGCCATGGTCCCGTTCGCTTTTTTGAAATGGAAAAGGGTGCAAAACCCGCACCTGGCGCCTTGACGCCGCGAATCAACTCTGATTCAAGGGCCGGAATGACGCAGCGCCACAAATTCCGTAAATCGATGCACCGGGCCGCCGGTCCCGCCATCGCGGTGATGGTGGTGCTGGCGATGATCGGCTACATCATTTTCGGTCCGACCGGGCTTTACGCTTGGGGCGACTATGGCCAGTCGGTCGAGAAAAAGCGCGTCATATTGAGCGAGCTGACCAAGAAGCAGACCGAGCTGCAGAACCGCGTCAACCTGCTCGACCGTCGCCGCGTCGATCCCGATCTGGCCGAGGAATATGTCCGCGAGAAGCTCGGCGCCTATCACCCCGACGAGGTGATCATTCCGATGGAACCCGACGCGAAGCCCTGAGCGAACCAAGCCCTCTCCTTCAGGGGAGGGCAGCGAGACTTATGAACTTGTTCATTAGTCGCAGCGGGTGGGGGCCATCGGCCTTGCGCGAGGCCGATGGCCCCCACCCCAACCCCTCCCCTGAAGGGGAGGGGCTTAATCTGCATACGTAAATAGGGTCTCGCCCCCTCCCATGGTGGGCGTTGCCAAGTGCGTCGCCGCTCTCCTATATGGCGGCTTGCCGTAACGGCTAAATGCAAAGGAACCCGTCTTGGCCAAAGCACCCGCGCGCACCTCCCCCGCGCCAAAAAAGACTGCATCCACCCCGGCCGCCGCGAGCAACCGCGAGCAACCGCGCGAACCCGTCCCCTATGACGCGACGCCCGAAGAGCTGGAAAAATTCTATCGCGAGATGCTGCTCATCCGCCGTTTCGAAGAGAAGGCGGGGCAGCTTTACGGCCTCGGCCTGATCGGCGGTTTCTGCCACCTGTACATCGGTCAGGAAGCCGTCGCGGTTGGCCTGCAATCGGCGCTCGACGGCGACAAGGACAGCGTGATCACCGGCTACCGGGACCATGGCCACATGCTCGCTTACGGCATCGACCCCAAGGTCATCATGGCCGAGCTGACGGGGCGTCAGGCCGGCATCTCGAAGGGCAAGGGCGGCTCGATGCACATGTTCAGCGTCGAGCATAAATTCTATGGCGGCCACGGCATCGTCGGCGCGCAGGTGTCGCTCGGCACCGGTCTTGCCTTCGCGCACAAATATCGCGGCGACGGCGGCGTGGCGATGGCCTATTTCGGCGATGGCGCATCGAACCAGGGCCAGGTCTACGAAAGCTTCAACATGGCCGAGCTGTGGAAGCTGCCGATCATCTTCGTGATCGAGAACAACCAGTACGCGATGGGCACGTCGGTCAACCGCTCGTCGGCCGAGGACCAGCTTTATCGCCGCGGCGAAAGCTTCCGCATTCCCGGCATGCAGGTCGACGGCATGGACGTGCTCGCGGTGCGCGGCGCCGCCGAAACGGCTCTCGAATGGGTGCGCGCGGGCAAGGGGCCGGTGCTGATGGAGCTCAAAACCTATCGCTATCGCGGCCATTCGATGTCCGACCCCGCCAAATATCGCAGCCGCGAGGAAGTGCAGGCGGTGCGCGACAAGAGCGATTCCATCGAACATTTGAAGAAGCTGATGACCGATGCGGGCATCGCCGAAGACAAGTTCAAGGAAATCGACAAGGAAATCCGCGCAATCGTGGCCGAGTCCGCCGACTTTGCGGAAAGCGCGCCCGAACCCGAACTTCATGAACTTTATACCGACGTGCTGGTGGAGCAATATTGAGATGGCCATCGAATTGAAAATGCCGGCACTGTCGCCGACGATGGAAGAAGGCACGCTCGCCAAGTGGCTCGTCAAGGAAGGCGACACGGTGAAGTCGGGCGACATTCTCGCAGAGATCGAAACCGACAAGGCGACGATGGAATATGAAGCGATCGACGAGGGCATAATCGGCCAGATCCTGATCGCCGAGGGCACCGACAATGTGAAGGTCGGAACCGTGATCGCGACGATCATGGGCGAGGGTGAAGAAGCGGCCGCGCCGGCGCCTGCCGCCGCGCCGGCTGCTGCACCCGAACCCAAGGCCGAAGCGCCGGCTCCGGCTCCGGCGCCCGCCGCCGCTCCCGCTGCGGCCCCCGCCGCAGCAGAGCGCGCGTCGGATCCCGCGATCCCCGAAGGCACCGCAATGGTCCGCCTGACCGTCCGCGAAGCGCTGCGCGACGCGATGGCCGAGGAAATGCGCAAGGACGACCGCGTCTTCGTGATGGGTGAGGAAGTCGCCGAATATCAGGGCGCGTACAAGGTGACGCAGGGCCTGCTCCAGGAATTCGGGGCGCAGCGCGTCGTCGACACCCCGATCACCGAATATGGCTTCGCTGGCCTCGGCGCAGGCGCCGCGATGGGCGGCCTCAAGCCGATCATCGAGTTCATGACCTTCAACTTCGCGATGCAGGCGATCGACCACATCATCAACTCGGCGGCGAAGACCAACTATATGTCGGGCGGCCAGATGCGCTGCCCGATCGTGTTCCGTGGTCCGAACGGCGCCGCGGCGCGCGTCGGCGCGCAGCACAGCCAGAATTTCGCACCCTG
This sequence comes from Sphingopyxis sp., assembly GCF_050725655.1. GTDB lineage: Bacteria > Pseudomonadota > Alphaproteobacteria > Sphingomonadales > Sphingomonadaceae > Sphingopyxis. The sequence continues at coordinate 13,688 of NZ_JBOHHT010000024.1, forward strand.
GTACGCGAGCGTCCCCGGCCTGATCGTGATCGCGCCCTATGACGCCGCCGATGCCAAGGGGCTGATGAAGGCTGCGATCCGCACCGAAGACCCGGTCGTCTTCCTCGAGAACGAGCTGCTCTATGGCCGCAGCTTCGACGTGCCCGAGGTCGAGGATTTCGTCCTGCCGATCGGCAAGGCGCGGATCATGCGGGCCGGCAGCGACGTCACGATCGTCAGCTATTCGATCGGCGTCGGGCTCGCGCTCGAAGCCGCCGACGAGCTGGCGGGCGAAGGCATCGACGCCGAAGTCATCGACCTGCGCACGCTGCGCCCACTCGATACCGCGACGGTCCTCGCCAGCCTCAAGAAGACCAATCATCTGGTCATCGTCGAGGAAGGCTGGCCGACCTGCTCGATCGCCAGCGAACTCGCGATGGTCGCGATGGAGCATGGCTTCGACGATCTCGACGCACCGGTGATGCGCGTGTGCAACGAGGATGTGCCGCTGCCCTATGCGCACAACCTCGAAAAGCTGGCGTTGATCGATACGCCGCGCGTCGTCGCAGCCGTGAAGGCGGTCCGCAATCGCGCCTGATTCCTGCGCCCCTGCGAAGGCAGGGGCCCATCTCCCGCTATAGCGGCTTTTAGCCGACGTGCCGGGTGACGATAGCTTAGGAGATGGGCCCCTGCCTTCGCAGGGGCACGGTGTATATTTAATGTGATGCTTGATTCTAATGCAGCGGAGGGCGCGACCTACCCCGATATGCGCGACCCGCGCGTGATGGTCTCCGTACCGCACGCGCGGCGCGCCGCGATGTTGGCGCTGTGGGGATTGGCGGCGCGGCTGACCAAGCTGCTGCTCGACGCGCGCGAGCCGTTGATCGGGCAGATCAAGCTCGCCTGGTGGCGCGACATGGCGGCGATGATCGCGAGCGATTCCGATGCGCTGCCCAAAGGCGAGCCGCTGTTGGCCGAGCTTCAGGCGACATGGGCAGGGCAGGGCGGTCTCGACGCATTGGTCGACGCCGCCGAGGCAATGCTGCTCGCCGATAGCGATGCCGAGCGGCGCGCCGCATCCGAGAGCTTTGGCGGGCAGCTTTTTAGCCTGTCCGGCGGCGATGAGGCCGGCGGAAAACGCTGGGGCCTCCTGTGGGGCGCGGGGGTCGAGGACGGCGAGCGCGAGGCACGCGATCTTCTCGGCGACGCAAAGATTCTTGCCGCGCCACCGCGCCGGGTTTTCGCCGGAAACCGTTCGCTTCTGATGCTCGACCGCTGGGCCGCGGCGATCGCCCGAACCGACGGCGAACGGAACCTGCGAAACGAGGGTCTGCTCCTCCTGCGCATCGGCCTTTTCGGCCGCTGACGACTAAAAACGCGTCGGGGGTGGAAATAGCGCCTCCAAACAACTATCTTCGCCAGAACAAACGGGGTCGCAGGGGACAATGCGATGTTCAACGGGCTGGTCGCCTATCTCGATTCGATCAAGGCGCGCGACCCTGCGCCGCGGTCGCGTTGGGAAATTCTACTCTATCCCGGCCTTCTGGCGGTCGGCATGCATCGCATCGCGCACTGGCTGTTCGAAGCGCGGCTGTTCTTCCTTGCGCGCTTCGTCAATCACCTGTCGCGCTTCCTGACCGCGGTCGACATCCATCCGGGGGCGCAGATCGGCCGGCACCTGTTCATCGATCATGGCTTTGGCGTCGTGATCGGCGAGACCGCCGAGATCGGCGACAATGTCTCCATCTATCAGGGCGTGACGCTTGGCGGCACCGACCCCGCGAACGGCATCGGCGGCAAGCGCCACCCGACGCTCGCCGACGATGTGATCGTCGGATCGGGCGCCCAGATCCTCGGTCCGATCACCGTCAACCAGCGTGCCCGCGTCGGCGCCAACGCCGTGGTGACCAAGGACGTGGCCGAGGGCGCGGTGATGGTCGGCATCCCGGCGCGCTCGACCTTGCTCGACGCCAGCGAATATGCGCGCGAGTTCGTGCCCTATGGCACACCGTGCAGCGAGACGTTCGACCCTGCGACGCAGAAGGTCGAACTGCTGCAATGCCAGCTCGATCTGATGCAAAAGCAGCTGAAGGAATTGCTCGACGAACGCGAACTCGCGGGCGAGGATGATGAAGCACCGCGGCGCAAAGGGAGCCGGACCGGCGCCTGATGGGCACCGTGACGCCTCTACCGTTCGGCAATAACAGAGCGGTTCCGCAGCAAACCGGCTTCGAGCGCCCCGAATTGATCCGCATCCTCGATCTCTACGGCCGCATGGTCGCCGCGGGGCACTGGCGCGATTATGCGATGGATTTCCACCGCGACGCCGCCATCTTCTCGGCCTTCCGCCGCGCCGCCGAGCGCCCCGAATATCGCATAGAAAAACGCCCCGCCTTGCGGAGCCGGCAGGGCATGTGGGCCCTTGTCTCCGAAGCCGGGGCGATTTTGAAGCGCGGGGACGAGCTGTCGAACGTGCTCGCCCCCGTCGAACGCAAGCTTATGAAGCTGGTATCGGACTGACCGGACGGATCGTCGTGGGCAGCTGGTTCGCGAGATTGTCGGGCAGGAAGCCGACCACCACCGCCCGCGCATTCTGCCAGAAGGCGGAGAGCAGCAGCAGCGCCGATCCGATGACGAACGCCGTCAGCGCGACATTGAGTTCGACCGCGCCAAAGGTGTTGAACAGCTGCGTCATCGCGAACAGCACATAGGCGAGCGCCGAGACGAGCAGCGCGCGGCGATCGATCGCGAGTGCGATCAGGCCGAACAGAATATAGACGCCGATCACCATCACCGCCGCAGCGCTGCCGATGTCGTCGCCGCGCGTCACCCCGAGCAGGTGGAAGATCGGATGCGCGATCATCGGCGCGGCGAGCAGGTGGAGCCAGAAGGCGACGTCGCTGCGGCGCGTCTGGCGCACCCGGTCGCTGCGGTCCCACCACATGGCGAGCGCGAAGACACCAAGCCCGGCGATCAGCACGAGCACCATCGGCAGTGTGCCGTCGGGGCTGGGCATTCCGGTTATCGCGAGCACGAGCGCGACCGCTGTCGCGGCGAGCGCGGCGGTCCCGGCGGCGACGGTGATCGGCACCATGAAGCGCTTCCAGTGCGCCCAGGTCGCGCCGGCGGTCACGAGCGCCATGGCGCCGATGAGGATCGCGCCGGTCGTTTCGCCGGGGTCCCTGCCGAAGATGGATTCGCCATGTTCGACGAGGAAACCGACCATCGTCGCGAACACGCCGCCCGCAAAGGCGAGGACGAGGACGATGCTGGGCAATGCCATGCGGCGTTTGCGGGTGAAATATTCGGCGAGGGACCACGCCGAGGCGGCAACGAACGCGCCGCCGAGCGCGGTATGGATCGAGGCGCCGATCCAGCCGACCGCGACGAGCAGGATCACCGCGGCAATGCTGACAAAAATATCGTTGAAGCCCGTAATCAGGCGGAATGATTCCTCATCCGCTCCGGGGGCGGCGCGCACCGATGCGATATGCGACCGGAAAGCCAGCGCGGCCTCCGGCGTCAGTACCTTTGCATCGACCGCGGCTTGCAGGTCGGTTTCACTATACATCGGGGTCGTCCTTCTGTCCGATCCCCTTGCCCCGCGATGTTTATGGCATAGGCGTGTTAGTGTGTCAATACAGCGTGGCGGTGCGACAATCCTTCACCCTTGATGGGGGAAGGATATGCAGCCTTATCGCGAAGCAATTAGGCGACGTTGGATGGGGTGATGTCGCGGCCTCGCGCGTCGCTTCAGGCCGAACCCCACCCCCACCGCTGCGACTAGGCAGCAAGCTGCCAAGCCTCGCTGCCTCCCCCATAAAGGGGGAGGGGGTTATTCAGCCCAGCGCCATCAATGCCTTCATGACATTCATCGACTGCTCGCTGCCCGACTGCGGGACGATTTCGCCATTGCGGTCGATGATCTTCTCCCACGCCGCTGCGACACCCTCGGGGGTGCGCTCGCCCTCGGGCAGCGCGACGCCCGGGGTCATGGTGACAAAAGCGGCGTGATAGGCACCCGCGCCCGCGCCGATGATCATGTTGGTCGGGGCGTCTTCGCTGACCAGATAGAGCGCGGCCGGAACGACATTCTCGGGGGTGAATTTTTCGAACAGTTCGGCGGGGAAGATGTCTTCGGTCATCCGCGTGCCCGCGACCGGGGCGATCGTGTTGCAGCGGATGTTATATTTCGCGCCTTCGAGGTGAAGCGTCTTGGTCAGGCCCGCGAGGCCCAGCTTCGCCGCGCCATAATTGGCCTGGCCGAAATTGCCGTAGAGGCCGGTCGACGACGCGGTCATCAGGATGCGGCCATAGGCTTGTTCGCGCATCAGGTCCCAGCACGCCTTGGTGACATTGGCGCTGCCGCTGACATGGACTTTCAGCACCAGGTCGAAATCGGCGGGCTCCATCTTGGCAAAGCTCTTGTCCTTGAGGATGCCGGCGTTGTTGATCAGAACGTGGACGCCGCCCCATTCTTCCTTCGCCTTGGCGACCATTTCGACCATCTGGTCGTATTCGGTGACGCTGCCGCCGTTCGAGATCGCGGTGCCGCCCGCGGCGCGGATTTCCTCGACGACCTGCAGCGCGGCATCCGAATGGCCGGTGCCGTCGCGCGATCCGCCGAGGTCGTTGACGACCACCTTGGCGCCGCGGCGGGCGAGTTCGAGCGCATAGGCGCGGCCAAGGCCGCCGCCGGCGCCTGTAACAATAGCAACACGGCCGTCAAATTTGATCGTCATGATGGTCTCCCGGAAGGGGGCGCCCGGTAAAAGGTTGCCCGAAAAAACTGGAACGTCCTTAGCCGTTCGCACCCCGCTGGCAAGAGGGAGAGAAAAAGCGGGCATTGAAACAAAAATGTCATCCAAATGACGTGCATCTGTCATGTAAGCGTCATAGCAGCGCCGTCAGATTGTCACCTTTCGCAACGGAGCAACCCTCATGCGCCACGCTATCACCGCCGCCTTGCTGGCAACGTCGATGTTCAGTTTGCCGACCGCCGCCCACGCGCAGGCGATGACGGTCGAAGAGGCGGCGCAACTGCGCGCCGAACTCGCGGCGCTGAAGGCCAAGGTGCAGACGCTGGAGACGCGGCTCGATACCGCGACTGCGCCGCCGGCGCCCGCACCGGCTCCGGTGACGACGCCCGCGCCGCCTTCGGTGACCGCGAAGCCCGCGACCGAGATCAGCTGGAAGGGCGCGCCCGAGATCAAGACCGCCGACGGCTGGAGCTTCAAGCCGCGCGGCCGTATCCAGCTCGACGTTGCGAGCATCGATGCGCCCGCGGGCGTCACCGGCATCCGCGGCGGCACCGCGACCGAATTTCGCCGCGTCTATCTGGGCGTTGATGGCAAGATCCCCGGGGGCTTCTCCTATCGCATCGAAGCCGATGTCGCGAACAGCAGCGTTGAATTGACCGACGTCTATTTGAGCTATGGCACGGGCCCGCTGTCGGTGACCGCAGGCCAGATCAAGCCGTTCACTGGCCTTGACGACATGACGAGCGATCTTTTTACCAGCACCATGGAGCGCGCGGCCTTCGTGTCGGCGTTCGGTTTCGAGCGCCGCGTCGGACTTTCGGCGCAATATAAGGGCAAGGCGCTGTTGCTGCAGGGCGGCGTGTTCGGCGACAATGCCGTCGACCTTTCCGATAGCAACCACAGCATGAGTTTCGACGGACGTGTCGTGTTCATGCCGAAACTCGGCAATACGCAGCTTCATCTTGCCGCATCGGGCCATTTCCGCGACCCCAATGATCCCGCGGCGACGGGTCGGTATCGCGCGCGGCCCTTCGTTCACACGACCGACGTCCGCCTCGTCGACACCGGCCTTATCGACGTATCAAAGGAACGCGGGCTGGGGCTGGAAGGCGCCGTTCTTTCCGGGCCGTTCCATGCTGCGGGCGAAGCCTATTGGCATACGGTCAAGCGCACGGGCGCTTCCGATCCGACCTTCTTCGGCGGCTATGCCGAGGTCGGCATGGTGCTGACGAAGGGGGATGCACGCGGGTACAAGGATGGCGCCTTCGACCGGCTGAAGCCGTCGAAGCCGATCACCGCCGGCGGCATCGGCGCGATCGAAGTCAACGCGCGCTACGATCATCTCGACCTCAACGATGCCGGCATCGTCGGCGGGCAGCAAAAAACGGCGCTGATCGGCCTGGTCTGGTCGCCGATCGACTATATCCGCATCACCGCGAACTACGGCAAGCTATGGATCGACGATGCGCGCATCCCGACGGCGACGGGTGACCGGAGTTATACGGCCGATACGTTCGGGCTGCGCACGCAGGTCGATTTCTGATCCTGCGGCGGCTTTGGGGTGGATTGCGGACGTACCGATCCTCCCCATTTGTGGGGAGGTGGCAGCGCGAAGCGCTGACGGAGGGGGCTGGCGCCCGCCCGCAACGTCGCTTCAGGCCGCCAACCCCCTCCACCACCTTCGGCGGTCCCCCTCCCCGCAAGCGGGGAGGACCTTTACGGCTGCAACCGGTCGCTAGCCGCCCTTGCCTTATACCGCGTCGAGCGATGCGCTGATCGCATCCCACACCTGCGCCAGCTCGCCGGGCGTGATGCAATAGGGCGGCATGACGTAGAGCGTGTTGCCGAGCGGGCGGAGGAGGACGCCGTGGTCGCGGTAGAAGGCGATCAGGCGCGGGGCGAGGTTCGAGAGATAGCCCGAGTCCGGAACGACGATGTCGAGCGCGGCGATGGTGCCGAGGCGGCGGGGGTTGGCGACGCGCGGGTCGTGGCTGAGGAGCGACAGATGCGCGGCCTGCGCATCGGCGAGGGTGTCGATGCGCTGCTGCACGGGCTCGTCGCGCCAGATTTCGAGGTTTGCGTTGGCGGCGGCGCAGGCAATCGGGTTCGCGGTGTAGCTCGACGAATGATAGAAGGTCCTGGCGCGGTCGGTCGAGAAATGGGCCTCGAAGATCGGTTCGATGCAGAGGGTGACCGCGAGCGGCAGTGCGCCGCCGGTCAGCCCCTTCGACAGGCAGACGATGTCGGGGATGACGCCCGCCTGATCGCAGGCGAAGCGCGTTCCGGTGCGGCCCCAGCCGGTCATCACCTCGTCGGCGATGAAGAGGACGCCGTGGCGCGCGCAGATGCTGCGCATCTCGGCGAGCACCCAAGCGGGATAGATGAGCATGCCGCCGGCGCCGAGGATAAGCGGTTCGACGATGAAGGCGGCGGGTTTGGCTGCACAGGCGGCTTCGAGCGCGTCGAGTGTGGCTTGTTCGAGCCCTTCGCGCGGGAAGGGGATGGTGTCGACGTCGAACAGCAAAGGCTGCCAGGCGCGGTTGTAGACGCCGCGCTCGCCGACCGACATCGTGCCGATCGTGTCGCCGTGATAGCTGTGTTCGAGGACGAGGATGCGGCTGCGCGCCTCGCCGATGTTGTACCAGTAACCGAGCGCCATCTTGAGCGCGACCTCGACGCTGGTCGAGCCCGAGTCCGAGAAGAAGACGCGGGTGAGCGGATCGGGGGTGATGCGGACCAGTTCGGCGGCGAGGCTTTCGGCGGGCTCGTGCGTCCAGCCGGCGAAGATGAGCTGGTCGAGCTTTTCGGACTGCGCACGGATCGCAGCCATGATGCGCGGGTGGGCGTGGCCGTGGGTGGTGACCCACCAAGAGGAGATGGCGTCGATCCAGCTTTGGCCGTCGGCGGCATGGAGTTTGGCGTCTTTGGCGTGCGAAATCAGCGGGATGGTGTCGCCGAGACCGTGCTGGGTGAAGGGGTGCCAGACGGGGGAGGGGTTTGTGGTCATGCGCGCGCCTTACACCTCTTCGTCATTCCCGCGAAAGCGGGAACCCGGTTCTGCCCTCGCGTTTCAGATTGCCACCCTGCGGGTGGGTTTTTTCGTTAAGCTGGGTTCCCGCTTTCGCGGGAATGACGAAAATTATTGGAAGTCGGCGAGGTCGAAGTTCGCCTTGAACGCCTCGGCCAACGTTTCGCTCGTTAGCGGGGCGATGACGGGGAGGCGACCCAGCCGGCGAACGCCGCCGAGCTGGGCAATCGTCGCCTCGCTGTCCTCCACCGCGTCGCCGAGGAAGGCGAGACCGTGGATCGGGACGCCGCGCGACTTAAGCGCCTCGATCGTGAGCAGGCTGTGGTTGATCGTGCCGAGCGCGGTGCGCGCGCAGACGATGACGGGGGTCTGCCATTTGGCGAACAGGTCGGCGTAGAGGGTGGTGCGGGTGACGGGGACGAGCGCGCCGCCGGCGCCTTCGACGATGAGGTTGCCGGGGGGTGGGGTCAGCATTTCGATGTCTATGTTAACGCCGTCAATTTCGGCGGCGCGATGCGGCGAGGCAGGGGTGACGAGGCGGTAGGCTTCGGGGTGGATCGCCACGCCGACGAGGCGCGCGACGGTCTCGCTGTCGGTTTCTTCTTCGAGCCCCGACTGGATCGGTTTCCAGTAAGGCGTGCCGGTCGCTTGCGCCAGAGCCGCGGAAAAGATGGTTTTTCCGATGCCGGTGTCGGTGCCGGTGACGACGAAACGCGTCATGCCGCGGCCATCGCCTGCGCCAATGCATCGGCCATATCGTCGATGTTAGCTTCGTCAACATTGAGCGTGATCGCGATGCGCAGGCGGGCGGTTCCCGGCGCCACGGTGGGCGGGCGGATGCCGCGGATGTCGAAGCCGGCGTCGCGCAATTGGCCCGCGATGCGCATCGTGCGGTCGTTGTCGCCGATGATCACGGGCAGGATCTGGGTGCCGCTGGCGGGGATGCCGAGCGGGACGAGGCGTTCGGCGGCGTGGCGGACGAGGCTGTGGAGGCGCGCCTGGCGTTCGGGTTCGTTCGCGACGATCTCGATCGCCTGGCGGACGAGCCACGCCATCAGCGGTGAGGGCGCGGTCGAGAAGATGAAGGGGCGGCCGCGGTTGACGAGGAAGTCGGTGGCGATCGCGGGGGCGCAGAGCAAGGCGCCCTCGGCGCCGAGCGCCTTGCCGCAGGTGTGGAGGGTGACGAGGTTGTCGCGGCGCGGCAGGGCGTGCGCGAGCCCGGTGCCGCCGGGGCCGAAAACGCCGGTCGCGTGCGCTTCGTCGACGACGAGCACCGCGTCGTGGCGGTCGGCGACGGCGGCGAGGTCGGCGAGCGGGGCGCGGTCGCCGTCCATGCTGTAGAGGCTTTCGACCGCGATCCACGGCGTCCCGGCGCCGCCACCGGCGCGCCAGCGCGCGATGATGTCGTCGAACGCCTGCGCGTCGTTGTGCGCGGCGGCGATGCTTCCCGCGCGGCCGAGCTTCATGCCGTCGTGCGCGCTGGCGTGGATCAGCTCGTCATGGACGACGAGGTCGCCGCGCTGGGGCAGCGCCGCGAACAGCGCGGCGTTGGCGGCGAAGCCGGTGGGGAAGAAGAGCGCGGCTTCGCTGCCGTAGTGGCGCGCGGCGTGGGCTTCGAGCGCCTCATGCTCGGCGTGATTGCCGCGGAGCAGACGCGAGCCGCCCGAGCCCGCGGGCAGACCGCGCTCGATGCCTGCGGCGAGCGCGGCGCGGAGCGCTTCGCTATCGGCGAGGCCGAGATAGTCGTTCGACGCGAAATCGCGCCCGGCGCGCGGCGCGAGGGTGCGGCGGCGGCTGTCATGCGCGAGCGCCGCGAGGTCGGCGCGATGGGCGGTGAAGGGAGAGTTTGTCATTCTGTCCTATCCTTCGTCATTGCGAGCGGAGCGAAGCAATCCAGAGCGGTGCAAGGTAGCCCTGGATTGCTTCGCTCCGCTCGCAATGACGCGGTTTATTGGTGCTTGGGTCAGCGGCCCGCGCCGGTTCCGTGACGCTTCAGCGCATGCCGTTCTTCGTCGGTCAGCCGGTGCGGGGTGGCTATCGGTTCGAGCGTCTTTGCGTCGAAGAGCGCCGATCGCCGGCGGTCGCCCGACAGGAGATCCTTGATCATACGCGGGAAAAAGCGCCACATCAGCGCGGCCATGCTCATCTGGCGCAAATGGCTGGTATCCCCGACGCCGTCCTGCGTGAACAGATGCCCGCGCGGTGGTCCGACGAGCCGGTCGCGTGTCGCGGGATCGCAGGCGCTCAGTTGCGTCGTGACGTAGGGAATCTTGCCGTTCTTATAGCTGTTGAACAGCGGCAGGCCGCAGCATTTGGCGTACCAGCGCAACGTCGGCTTGTCGGTCAAGTGAACGCAAGCAAGCTGGTCGCGGCCGGTGTCGATCCGCATGCGCGCACATCGCGTCTGATAGAGCGCGCTGCCGCCATGCGCGTCGAGTATGCGTGCATGGCCGAGATGATGGGCGAGATCCTGACAGTCGGTGCAATGGCAGACGACATGATCGCCCTGATCGGGACCGACGCCGAGCATCGTTCCGGTGACGGTCCCGCAATCGCAGGCAAAGGAGAGGTCTGATGTCATTGTCCTGCCCTAACTCCTTGCCAGCGAATGCGGAAGCCTGTCCGAGCAGGTCCGCGCGCGATCCTCCCTGTGGCGAAGCCATGGGGAGGTGGCAGCGCCCTTCGACTGCCTTGCAGGCGCTCAGGACAAACTGCGCCGAAGGCGCAGCGCTGACGGAGGGGCTATTGTGCGACGTTGTCGCCCCTCCACCACGCCCTTTGGGCGCGGCCCCCCCCCCCATGGCCTGCGGCCACGGGGAGGATTTTCGTCAGTTCTTCGACTTGTCGACGAGCTGGTTCTTGGCGATCCACGGCATCATCGCGCGAAGTTCGGCGCCGGTCTTTTCGAGCTGGTGCGCGGCGGCGGCCTTGCGGCTGGCCTTGAGCTCGGGCTGGCCGGCCTGGTTGTCGAGCACGAAATCCTTCACGAAGCGGCCCGACTGGATGTCGGCAAGCACGCGCTTCATTTCGGCCTTGGTTTCGGCGGTGATGATGCGCGGGCCGGTTTTGATGTCGCCATATTCGGCGGTGTTCGAGATCGAATAGCGCATGTTCGCGATGCCGCCTTCATAGAGCAGGTCGACGATCAGCTTGGTTTCGTGGAGGCACTCGAAATAGGCCATTTCGGGGGCGTAGCCCGCCTCGACCAGCGTTTCGAACCCGGCCTGGATCAGGTGGGTGATGCCGCCGCAGAGCACCGCCTGTTCGCCGAAGAGGTCGGTTTCGCACTCTTCCTTGAAGGTCGTTTCGATAATGCCGCTGCGGCCACCACCCACTGCGGACGCGTAGGAGAGGGCGAGCGCCTTGGCGAAGCCGTTACCCGACGAACCCGCGCCTTGCGCTTCCTGTGCGACCGCGATCAGGCAGGGGACGCCGCCGCCCTTTTGATATTCGCTGCGCACCGTGTGGCCGGGGCCCTTCGGCGCGACCATGAAGACGTCGATGTCGGGGCGCGCATCGATCAGGCCGAAATGGATATTGAGGCCGTGGGCGAAGGCGAGCGCGGCGCCGGGCTTCATGTTCGGGCCGATGTCGTCGGCGTAGATTTTCGCCTGATGCTCGTCGGGGGCGGCGATCATGATGACGTCGGCCCACTCGGCGGCTTCCTTGTTCGAAAGCACCTTGAAGCCCGCGGCTTCGGCCTTTTTCGCGGTGGCCGAGCCGGGTCGGAGCGCGATCGCGACATCCTTGACGCCGCTGTCGCGCATGTTCTGCGCATGGGCGTGCCCCTGGCTGCCATAGCCGACGACGGCGACCTTCTTGCCCTTGATCAGATCCTGGTCGGCGTCGCGATCGTAATAAACCTGCATGTTCTTCTTCCCTATTGTCATTCGTCATGCCGGGCTCGATCCGGCATCCCCTTTTCCTTCGAGAAGGCGGACCCCGGATCAAGTCCGGGGTGACGATGGTTGAAACCTATATGCGTAAATTCAGAGCGCCTCCGACCCGCGGGCGATGGCGACGACGCCGGTGCGGCCGACCTCGACCAGCCCGCATTCGCGCATCAAGGCGATGAAGCGGTCGACCTTGTCGCTGTTCCCGGTGATTTCGAAGATGAAGCTGGTGAGTGTCGTGTCGACGACCTTGGCGCGGAAGACGTCGGCCATGCGCAGCGCCTCGATCCGCTTGTCGCCGGTGCCCGCGACCTTCACGAGCGCGATTTCGCGTTCGACATGCGCCTCGCCCGCATCGTTGAGGTCGATGACCTTGTGCACGGGGACCAGCCGGTCGAGCTGCGCGATGATCTGGTCGATGATCGGCGGCGGGCCCGAGGTGACGATGGTGATGCGCGACAAGGCGTGATCGGCGGTAATATCGGCCACCGTCAGGCTTTCGATATTATAGCCGCGCGCGGTGAACAGCCCGGTGATCTTGGCGAGCACCCCGGCTTCGTTATCGACGGTGATGGCGAGCACATGGCGCTCGCCGGCTTCGGTTTTGATTTTCATTGGTATCCTCCCCTCTCCCCTTGCGGGAGAGGGATGTGGAGACTTGGCAGCTTGCTGCCCAGGCGGAACTGGGAGAGGGGGCTTTCCCCCTCTCTAAGACTTGCTAGGCGGCGAGCCGCCAAGCCAAGTCTTTTCTCCCCCGCGAGGGGGGAGAAGATTGAGAGCCGATCCATCACACCAGTGCCTTGGCTTCGTCGTCCATCGTGCCGGTGACGTCGCTCGGCTGGAGGAGCATTTCGGTGTGGGCGGCGCCCGAGGGGATCATCGGGAAGCAGTTGGCGAGCTGCGCGACGCGGCAGTCGACGATCACCGGACCCGGGGTATCGATCATCGTCTGGATACCGTCCTCGAGTTCACCGAGCGTGTCGATGCGCAGGCCCGTCCAGCCATAGGCGTCGGCGAGCTTCACGAAATCGGGCAGGCTGTCCGAATAGCTGTTCGAATAGCGGCTTTCATAGGTCAGTTCCTGCCACTGGCGGACCATCCCCATCCATTCATTGTTGAGGATGAAGATTTTCACCGGCAGGCGGTACTGGCTGACCGTGCCCATTTCCTGGATGTTCATCTGCAGGCTGGCTTCGCCCGCGATGCAGATGACGAGGCGGCCCGGATGCGCGATCTGCGCGCCGACCGAGGCGGGAAAGCCATAGCCCATCGTGCCGAGGCCGCCGCTGGTGAGCCAGCGGTTGGGCGCCGCGAAGCCGAAGTGCTGCGCCGCCCACATCTGGTGCTGGCCGACCTCGGTCGTGATGATCGGGTCCATGCCGCGGGTCGCGTCGAACAGCGCCTTCACCGCGCGCTGCGGCATGATTTCGGCCGACGCTTCCTTCTTTTCGGGGAAGTCGAGGCAGCGCGTCGCGCGCCAGCCGTCGACGCGGCGCCACCATTCGCCAAGATCGCGGCCGTTGTGGCCTGCGTCCTGCCAGCCCGCGATGATCGCGTCGAGCGCGCGGCCGGCGTCGCCGACGACCGCGAGGTCAACGGGGATGATCTTGTTGATCGAGCTGCGGTCGATGTCGATGTGGATTTTCTTGGAATCGGGCGAGAAGGCGTCGAGCCGGCCGGTCACGCGGTCGTCGAAGCGCGCGCCGACCGCGATGATCAGGTCGGCGCGGTTCATCGCCATATTGGCTTCATAGGTGCCGTGCATGCCGAGCATGCCGAGCCATTTCTCGTCGTCCGACGGGAAGGCGCCGAGACCCATCAGCGTCGAGGTGACCGGCGCGCCGGTGAGCGCCACGAGCTGGCGCAAAGCCGCGCTGGCATCCGGGCCGGCGTTGATCACGCCGCCGCCGGTGTAGAAGATCGGGCGCTCGGCCGCGGCGATCATCGCGACGGCGGCGGCGATCGCGTCGGCGTCGGGTTCGACCTGCGGACGATAGCTTTTGTGCGCGATCTTTTCGGGGATCTCGTAGCGTCCCGTTGCGACCTGCACATTCTTCGGGATGTCGATCACGACCGGGCCGGGGCGGCCGTGCGTCGCGATGTGGAACGCCTCGTGCATGATCGGGCCGAGGCGATCGGGGTCCATCACCAGATAATTATGCTTGGTGCAGTGGCGCGTGATGCCGACGGTGTCGCATTCCTGGAACGCGTCGGTGCCGATCAGCGCGGTCGACACCTGACCCGTCAGAACGACCATCGGGATCGAATCGAGCAAAGCGTCGGTGATGCCGGTGACGGCGTTGGTCGCGCCGGGCCCCGAGGTGACGAGCACCACGCCGGGCTTGCCGGTCGAGCGCGCATAGCCCTCTGCCGCGTGCGTTGCCGCCTGTTCGTGGCGGACGAGGATGTGCTTGATCGTCGGGTGTTTGTAGAGCGCGTCATAGATGGGAAGGACCGCGCCGCCCGGATAGCCGAACACTGTATCGACCCCGAGGTCGACCAGCGCCTGAACCACCATGTCGGCACCACTCATTTCCGTCACGACGAACTCCTTCCGATACAAAAAGGGCAGCGCTTGTGCGCTGCAACAGGGTGCGGGCAATAGGTGTATGATTCTATCCTGTCAACAGCTTATCACGCAATATTATTGCTAATTCCTTGATAGAATCGATGTTTAGTAACTCGGTGTGGCGCGGCCAGTCGGCGGGCGGCTGGTTGCGGAACCACGTATATTGGCGCTTTGCATATTGGCGGGTCGCGGCTTGCGTCAGCTCGAGCGCCTCGGCGCGTGTGATTTCGCCGCCGAGGTGGCCTGCAATCTGGGGGACGCCGATCGCGCGCATCGCGGGCAGGTCGGGGTCGAGACCGCGCGCAAGCAGGGTTTCGGCTTCTTCGATCGCGCCATGGTCGAACATCTGGACGAGGCGCGCGTCGCAGCGCTCGCGCAGCCACTCGCGCGGGGGCAGGAGGATCAGCGGGGCGAGGGCGATCCGGTCGGCGATGCCGCCCTCGATCGCCTGCTGCCAATCGGTGAGGGTGCGGCCGGTCGAGCGCACGACTTCGAGCGCGCGCGCGACGCGGGTGGTGTCGGCGGGGTTCAGGCGCGCGGCGGCGTCGGGATCGGCCGCGGCGAGCGCGGCGTGGGCGTCGGCCACGGCGAGCGCGCGGACCGCCTCGCGAATGTCGGGGTCGATCTCGGGCACCGGGGCGATGCCATTGAGCAGGGTGCGCATATGAAGGCCGGTGCCGCCGACGAGGATGGGCACTTTGTCTTCAGCATGCGCGGCGGCGATGGCCTCGCGCGCCTCGTCCGCCCAGCGCACGGCGTTATGCGCTTCGGCGGCGTCGATATGGCCGAAGAGGCAGTGGGGCACGCCGTCCATCTCTGCGTCGCTCGGCCGCGCCGAGAGGATGCGGAGGTCGGCATAGACCTGGCTCGCGTCGGCGTTGACGACGAGCGCGTCACGGCCTGTCTCGTAAAGAGATTTTGCGAGCGCGACCGCCAAAGCGCTCTTGCCGCTGGCGGTGGGTCCGGCGATAAGTGCCACGGGCAGCCGCGCACTGGCGGTCGAGAAAGAAGGAGATGCCATGTTCGTCGCGACGCTGATAGCAGCAGGAAAGCTGACCGACGAGGTGGTTCGCGAGGGGATCGACCGGCTCGCCGCGACGGGGCACGATGTCGGCGCCCCGCACTGGATCGACGAGCATGACGCGGCCGACATTGTATTTCACGGCAGTCTGGTGAGCGCGCGCAAGGAACTGGCGGTGATGGACCATGGCGCGCTCGACATTGTCGTCCAGCCGCTGGGCGACCGGACCAAGAAGCTGATCATCGCCGACATGGATTCGACGATGATCACCGTCGAATGCATCGACGAACTCGCTGATTATGCCGGGCTGAAGCCGCAGATTGCGGCGATCACCGAGCGCGCGATGAAGGGCGAACTCGATTTCCGCGCCGCACTGGAGGAACGCGTCGGATTGCTCGCGGGCATGCCCGAATCGACGCTGGTCGATTGCCGGATGGAGCGCGTGCGGCTGACGCGCGGCGCGCGGACGCTGGTGCAGACGATGAAGGCGCATGGCGCGTTTTCGATCCTGATTTCGGGGGGCTTTACGGCCTTTGCCGGCCCGGTGGGCGAGGCGATCGGGTTCGACAAGGTCGTCGCGAACGAGCTGGAGATTGCGGGCGGCAAGCTGACCGGCAAGGTGCGCGAGCCGATCGTCGACAGCAGGGCGAAATTGGAGACGCTGAAGGCCGAGGCGGCGAAGCATGGCCTGCCGCTCGCCGAGACGCTGGCGGTGGGTGACGGCGCGAACGACATTCCGATGATCACGAGCGCAGGACTGGGGATCGGCTATTATCCGCATCCCGCAGCGGGCGAGGCGGCTGCGGCGGTGATCCGGCATCATGATTTGACCGCGCTGCTCTGGGCGCAGGGGTATCCGCGGCGGTCGTGGGTGCTGGGGTAGGGCGATAGCGACGGATAGCGACCGGAAAGCTGTCTGTCGATCGTCGTCACGTCGGGCTTGATCCAGCTGCAATGCGGTCGTCGATATTTTTCCGTCGAAATAGTCCATAAAAAGCCGTCTTGTCCTTGCAGGTAAAATCAGCCTATTCGCACTGTCGTTATTCAGGGGGGATCAATTGCGCGGGCTTCATTTTCTTGCCGCGGCGAGCGCGCTGGCGCTGACCGCTTGCGGCGGCGGCGGTGGTTCGAGTTCTGGTGGCGGTACGCCGCCCGTGACCGTTACGCCTACTCCGACGCCCACACCCACACCTACTCCGACCCCTCCGCCGAGCTATGCCGTCACTGACTATGCCAGCAGCTTTTCGCTCAGCTCGTCGCTTGGCTATGTCGCGACCTATGTCGGCGACGTGGTATCACCAGATTTCGTCTCGGGCGCGCTGCTTCCTTCGACGAGCAGCAGCGTCCTGAACTATAATCATATTTCGTCCGTCGTGGACTTTTCCTTCGGCGGCGCGCGGGTGTTTTTTGCCGGACCCGATCGTCTGGTCACGACACCGTATCTATATTATCGGCGGGGGGACGAGGAGATCGGTCTCGGCCTGCGGCACGACGCTTCTGCCCGATATGTCACCGTCGCGAGCTGGCGGACGAAGATGCCGATTACGGTTTCGGGGAAGTCGGCGGCGCCGGGCACCCGAGTCCGCACCGCCATGTTCGGCACGCCATCGTCGTCGAGCGATCCGCTGAACAATCATTTCAGCTTTAACGGTAACGTTGAGATGGAGGGTGGCATCCCCGGGGAACCGCGACGGTTCCAATCCACCAGCAGTACACAAAGCGTACCCTGGTCCTATACCGTGTCGAGCCGCAGCATATTCGGTACGATCCCTTACGATATCTTCCGCGATGGCGTGCGGGTCGGAAACGGATTGTTATGGGCAGACGGAGTTTTCGACCCCGCGACCAACAGCTTGAGCGGCACGCTGACCGACCGGAACTCGGATTACAGAGGTACGTTCCGCGCACAATTATACGGGCCCGACCGCGCCGAGATGGGGATTATCTTCACCTTTTCACGGGCCAGTGACGGTTCGACCTTTTTCGGTAACTATATCGGCAAGCGGTACAATTAGACCGCGTCCGGCGCCGGCTAGCGTCGGCTCGCGCGCGCTGGACGACGGTTTTCCCATGATGGCGCACTGGATGCCGATCCGCCACCCGGCTTCTGATGAATGGTTGTGCGGCGATCGTCGAGATGAACGATCAGGTGGGTGTATCAGGCGGCGCTGAAAGTCTCGTTCGAGCGCAACGTTCGCGGCGAGTCGCGCATTTCTCGGATCGAGCAGGTGGATTTGTAGGAGCGAGCGCATGGAGAAGCACCGCATCTATTCGATCAGCGTCGCGAGCGTTTATCCGCATTATATCGCCAAGGCGGAAAAGAAGGGGCGGACGAAGGCCGAGGTCGACGAGATTATTCGCTGGTTGACCGGGTATAGCCAGAAAGCGCTCGAGGGCGAGCTGGCGAAGGGCACGAATTTCGAGGATTTCTTTGCGGCCGCGCCCGCGCTGAACCCGGCGCGGACGCTGATCACGGGCGTCATCTGCGGCATCAGGGTCGAGAATATCGAAGACCCGCTGATGCGCGAACTGCGCTATCTCGACAAGCTGATCGACGAGCTTGCTCGGGGGAAGGCGATGGCGAAGATATTGCGTGGGTGAGGGGGGCTAGCGACCGGTAGCGGACACTCTTCCCCCTCCCGCTTGCGGGAGGGGTCGGGGGTGGGCGACGACGGCGCGGCCATGCCCACCCCGCTGCGGCTAGCCAGCAAGCTGGCAAGCCTCGCTGCCCCTCCCGCAGGCGGGAGGGGAGGCTATGGCCGCTCACCACTCCAAAAACGACATTCAATCCTCGATCGGCGC
>NZ_JBOHHT010000025.1:0-50765 GCF_050725655.1 Sphingopyxis sp.
CCATGGCGGTCTGCAAATGGCAATTTCCCGTGCTTCCGGTGCTCACGTACCAGATGTACGCTGCGCTCCGGGTCACGGAAAACCACCATTTTCGACTCACCCTGAGCTGAATGTCGATTGGTCCTAGAGCGCCTTGCCCGCCTCCATCGTCAGTGCCAGCGAGCGTTTGCGCGCATCATGGTCGTACATCGACGAGGCGATGATCACCTCGTCGACCTTCGTGCGGGCAACGAACGCCTTCAGCCCCGCCGCAATATCGTCGGCGGTGCCGACCGCCGAGCATTGCAGCACATGGTCGAGGATCGCGCGCGCGTTAGGCGGCAGGCTGTCCTTATAGCCAGCCAGCGGCGGCTGCATCTTGCCCGGATTGCCGGTGCGCAGCGCCACGAACGCCTGCTGCTGAGACGAGGCGAGCAGTTCGGCTTTTTCGCGCGCATCTGCAGCGAAGGAATTGAACGCCGCGGCGACATAAGGCTCGGCGAGCTGCGCCGACGGCTTGAACTGGCGACGATAGATGTCGAGCGCCTCGTCGAGCGCGTCAGGGGCAAAGTGGCTTGCGAACGCGTAAGGAAGCCCGAGCATCGCAGCGAGCTGTGCGCCAAAGGTGCTCGACCCCAATATCCACAGCGGGATATGCGTGCCGGCGCCCGGCACCGCAGTGATGCCAAGTTGGTCGTCGCCGGCCAGAAACGCCTGAAGCTCCAGCACATCCTGCGGAAACTGGCGCTCGTCGCTGGCGAGCGTCCGGCGCAGCGCGCGCGCGACGCGCTGATCCGCCCCCGGCGCGCGCCCCAGTCCCAGATCGACGCGGCCGGGGAACAAGGCTTCGAGCGTCCCGAACTGCTCGGCGATCACCATCGGGGCATGGTTGGGCAGCATGATGCCGGCGGAACCGATGCGGATGGTCTTGGTGGCCTGGCCAAGATGCGCGAGCACGACCGAGGTCGCGGCACTCGCGATCCCCGTCATGCCATGATGCTCGGCAACCCAATAGCGCGCATAGCCGAGCGCCTCGGCGTGGCGGGCGAGATCGGCGGCGTTGGCGAGCGATTGGGAGATCGTGCCAGTGTCGGTCACGGGCACGAGGTCGAGGAAAGAGAGTTTCGTCATGAAACCGATATGCGGTCGAGGGTGACGCGGTTCAAGGCACGATGAAGCCCCTCCCCTTCAGGGGAGGCACCTACATACTTGTGTGACCCAAATCATTTGACATGGGTCACATAAACACCTAAACTGGTTTCAGAAAAAGGGGCTGGATCCGGTGGCAATGCAATTCGACACTCTTCTTCAAATGATGGCCGCGTTCCCCGACGAACAGGCTGCGATTGATCATTTCACGTCGATCCGTTGGAAGGGCGGGGCTTACTGCCCGCACTGCGGCTCGACCCGCGTCTATCATTTCTCGGACAAGCGGAACCACAAGTGCGGCGATTGCCGTAAGCGGTTTTCGATCAAGGTCGGCACGATCTTTGAAGACAGCAAGATCCCGCTGCGCTCTTGGATGCTGGCGATTTGGCTTATCACGTCGCACAAAAAGGGCATTGCCAGCACCACGCTCGCCAAAGACCTTGGGGTGACCCAGAAAACCGCGTGGTTCATGACCCAACGCCTTCGCTATGCAATCCGCACCAAGTCGTTCAATCGCCCGCTGAACGGCGAAGTTGAAATCGACGAGACGTATATCGGCGGCAAGGCTGCGAACCGCCACAAGGGCGACCCGAAAAATGGCCCCGGCACCAAGGGTAAGGTAGCGGTGATCGGCGCCCTTGAACGCGGCGGTGACGTTATTGCCACGGTGATCGACCGCACCGACACCGCAACATTGGATGGCTTCGCGCACGCCGTGGTGTCGCCGGACGCAATCTCTGTTTCGACGGACGAACACAGCGGTTACCGCAATCTTTCACGGACCTTCAATCACGACGTTGTCCGCCACAGCGCGGGCGAATATTCGCGCGGCGACCACCACACCAATGGCATCGAAGGCTTTTGGTCGCTGTTGAAGCGCCAGATCATCGGGATCCACCATTTTGTCAGCGCCAAGCACCTGAACGCCTACGTCGGTGAAGTGGCGTGGCGTTTTAACGAGCGCGACACCGGCGAAGGTGATCGCGTGAACGCCCTCCTCGCACAGACCACTGGTCGCCTCACCTATCGGGAATTGATCGCATGACAGACAAGAAAAAAGACAAGCCGCTTTCCATAGATATTCCGTTCGATGAAGCCTTGGAGCGCTTCATCGGCACAGATCCAAAGGAGCTTGAAGACGTGAAAGACGACGACGACACCCCGACCGGGAGCGAAATCGATTTGCCCAAGGCGACACACCAAGGGCAAATGACGGTCGGCGACCTGTTGCTCGATTGCTACGTCCTTGGGGACGGACGGCGCGTTTTTCACAAGCGCGGGATGGCGCGCGCTCTGGGCTTGAAATCAGAAGGCGGCAATGCCTTCATGAAAACCATGTCCGGCAAGGGGCTTGGATCCGGGTTGCCCTCAGCCTTGCGTGAAAAGATCAATAATCCCATTAATTTCAAACCCCTGACTCAGGATCTGGCGCACGGTTATGACGCAGACGTCCTTGCGGACGTGGCAAAAGCCATCGTAGCAGCGGATCGCGATGGGAAATTGACCAAGGCCCAGTCTCGCTTGGCTGTTCGGGCGCAGATCCTTCTCAACGCCTTCGCCAAGGTCGGCGTGGTCGCGCTGATCGACGAAGCAACCGGCTACCAACAGATCCGCGATCCCAAAGCCCTGCGAATCCTCATCCAGCAGTATATCGATGAGGAAAAGCGGGAGTGGGAAAAGCAATTCCCCGATTCCTACTATGATGATCTGAACCGCCTGTATGGCAGCAAGAGCCTCACCAAGACCGGAACCGGCGCAGTAATCCAGAACCGGCCACAGCACTTTGGCAAGTTCACCCGCTCCTATGTCTATCAGCCCCTTGAGAATGGCGCGGTTTTGGAAGAACTGGATCGCATCAATCCCAAAATCGACGCCAAGGGCACCCGCAAGGCCCGTTTCCACCAGCATTTGACGCTGGGCTACGGCATCGAAAAGCTGAAACGCCAAGTCCAGGAAGTTCAGACCCTCATGGCCGTGTCAGACACGGTGACGCAGTTTAAAAAGCTGTTCATGAAGCGCTTCCCCAAAAAGGGCGATCAGTACGATCTGCTCGACGACTGAAAAATTGGATCCGCCCGCGTTTTGGGCGGATCCAGCCTATGGGTCACACAGGTATGTAGGCCCCTTCAGGGGAGGGGTTGGGGTGGGGGCTGTCGGCGTGGCGCAAGGTCGATGGCCCCCACCCGCTGCGACTAGGGAGCAAGCTCCCAAGTCTCGCTGCCCTCCCCTGAAGGAGAGGGCGAAACTACGCGCGTTCGTCCTTTGGCGAATCCATCAGCACATAGGTGGTGATCGAGTGGACCTGCGGCAGCATCCCGAGCACTTCGGTATGGAAATGCTTGTAGGCCGCCAGGTCCTCGGTCTCGATGCGCAGCAGATATTCGATTGCGCCGGTGATGTTGTGGCATTCGCGTACTTCGGGCGCATCCGCCATCGCCGCCTCGAAATCGCCCTGCGCCTTCTTGGTATGCGTCGACAGGCCGACGGTCACATAGGCGAGGAAGGTCAGACCAAGCTTCGCCGGATCGATCCGCGCACGATAGCCTGCGATCACGCCGCTGCGCTCTAGCTCCTGCACGCGGCGCAGGCACGCCGAGGGGGACAGCCCAACGCGCTCGGCAAGTTCGAGGTTCGAGATTCGCCCGTCGCGCGACAATTCATGCAATATCTTGCGGCCAATGGTGTCTATCTTGGTCATAGATTGCATAATCTATCTCATCGACGCCGATCTTTGCAACCCATAGCATCGCAAAACGCATTATATTGCGCGACATGGAACAGACCGCTCTCCTCGCCCTCTCCGCCTTCGCGCTCGTCTCGTCGATCACGCCGGGGCCGAATAATATGATGCTGATGGCGTCGGGCGCCAATTTCGGCCTGCGCCGCACCGTGCCGCACGCACTCGGCGTCGGGTTCGGCTTCACGCTGATGATCGTCCTCGTTGGCGTCGGGCTGATGGGATTGTTCGACCTGTTCCCGGTTCTGAACACCGTGCTCAAGGTGGTGAGCGTCGTCTATCTGCTATGGCTCGCGTGGAAGATCGCGAATTCCGCCGCACCCGACACCGAAAGCGGCGCGCGCGGCAAGCCGATGACCTTCTTCCAGGCCGTGCTGTTCCAGTGGGTGAACCCCAAAGCCTGGTCGATGGCGCTGACCGCGATCGCGCTCTATGCGCCAGACCGCAATCTCGGCGCCGTGCTGCTTGTCGCGCTGATCTTCGGGATCATCAACCTGCCCTCGACCAGCCTGTGGGCGGTGATGGGTCAGGTTATGCGCAGCTGGTTGTCGAGCCCGGCGCGGCTCAAGGTGTTCAACTGGACGATGGCGGCATTGCTCGTCGGATCGCTCGCCCTCCTGATTTAACCCGGCTGATCTGATTGCAAGGTTGCATCCCGCAACCTATGGACGGCGCCCCCCTCTTCTGACCGGAGAACAAGAGCATGCAGAGCCGCCGCCTCGGCACGAGCGCCATCCATGTGTCCGACATCTGCATGGGGACGATGACCTTCGGCAGCCAGACCGACGAGGCCGAAGCGTTCCGCGTCCTCGACCGCTGCTTCGACGCGGGGATCAATTTCTATGACACCGCCGAGGGCTATCCGGTGCCGCCCGACGTCAAATGGGTCGGCCGCACCGAGGAGATCGTCGGGCGCTGGATGAAAACCAAGCCGCGCGATGCGATCATCCTCGCGACCAAGGTGTCGGGGCCGAGCCACGTCTGGTTCAAGTCGCCGTGCCGGGGCGGCATGACGGCGCTCGACCGCAAGAATATCTTCCAGGCGGTCGACGACAGCCTGACGCGGCTGCAGACCGACTATATCGATCTCTACCAGACGCACTGGCCCGACCATGATGCGCCGTACGACGAGATGATGGACGCGCTCGACGAGCTCGTCCGCGCCGGCAAGGTCCGCATCCTCGGCTGCTCGAACGAAACGAGCTGGGGGCTGATGAAATCGCTCGCCGCATCGGACCAACTGGGCGGCGCGCGCTTTCACACGATCCAGAATAATTTCAGCCTCAACAACCGCCGCTTCGAGGACGAACTGGCGCAGGTGTGCCGGCAGGAAGGCGTCAGCCTGATCCCTTACTCGCCGCTTGCCGGCGGCGTACTCTCGGGCAAGTATCAGGGCGGCGCCCGGCCCGAAGGTGCGCGTTTCTCGCGCTACCTCGGCATGGAAGGACGGCAGGCCGTGATGGGCCAGCGCTTCGTCAACGAAAAGAGCCTCGCGGCGACCGAACGCTACCTCAAGATCGCCGAAGAGGCCGGGCTGCATCCCGTTACAATGGCGACCGCCTGGTCGAAGCAGCACGACTTCGTCGCCTCGACGATCGTCGGGGTCAGCGCCTATGATCAGGTCGATCCGATCCTCGACGCGATGGAACTGGTGCTGGGCGACGATGTGATGAAGGCGCTGTACAAGGTCAGCAGGGAGATCCTCTACCCGATGGGGTGAGCCGACGGCCATTCGAGCGCTAGCGCGTCGCCAACGGGCAGAGCGCGCCATGCCTTCGAAAGCCGTTCAAAATCCGCAAAAACCTGCGACCGCGCGGCGTCGATCCGCGCGCGCTCGTCGGCGCTGTCGGGGCGCGGCGGGCTCCGCCACGCGATGTCGAACAGGAAGGCGGCGAGTTCGGATAGCTAGCCTTCCCTGCCCTGACTCTTGATCAGCTTCGCTCCCTTCGCGACCTGCTTGCGCGCCGCGCGCTGGCGTTCCTTTGCCGACAGCGCGCCGCGCGCCTCGACATGAAAGGAGCCCGCATCGCCGCCCGCGGCGATCTGCCCGAACACGCCGGTCTTTAGCCCGAGCGCCGCCTCGACGACGAAATGCACCATGTCGTGCGGCAGGTCGGGATCGAAACCCGGCGCCGGGTCCATGACCAGCACCGGCGCATTGGTGCGCTCGATCCGCATGCCGTAGCGGCGCGCGCCCGACCGGATGAAATGGACTTTCATAGCCCCGCCCTATAGGTTCGCGGCCATCTCTTTCAAAAGGATTTGCGATGATTCCTGCCCGCCGCGCGTTTTTCGCCCTCGCCGCTTTCTCCGCCGTGATCGGCACCGCGCACGCCGCAAACCCGACGATGTTCCGCGACGCGGGATGCGGCTGCTGCCTCAAATGGCTCGAGCAGGTGAAGGCGTCGTTCGGACAGAAGGCGGTCGTGGTGAATTCGCCCGACATGACTGCGGTCAAGGACAAGCAGGGCGTGCCACAGGCGCTGCGCAGCTGCCACACGGTGCTCGTCGGCGGTTATGTGATCGAGGGCCATGTGCCCGCGAAAGAAATCGGCCGCCTGCTCCGCGAAAAGCCCAAGGGCGTGAAGGGCCTCGCGGTCGCGGGCATGCCGATGGGCTCGCCCGGCATGGAGCATGGCGACCACCGCGAAGCCTATAAGGTCATGACCTTCGGCCCCGCAGGCCAGCGCGTCTATGCAAGCTACGCCGCGAGCGGCGGCGCGCACGCGCACTGATCGCGCGGCGGCCAATGCTGTTCCGCGCCGCCATTCTCGAACGGATCAGGACCGGCGAAGTGACGCTCGCCTTTCGGCGCTGGCGGCGCCCGACCGTCAAGGCCGGTGGACGGCTGCGCACCGCGATCGGCGAACTGGCGATCGAAAGCGTGACGCCCTGTGCCTCCGCCGCGATTTCCGAGGCCGATGCGCGCGCGGCCGGTTTCGTGTCGCGCGCCGAATTGCTGGCCGAGCTCGACGCGCGGCAGGAAGGCGATACCCATCGCGTCGCCTTCCGTTTTGATCGGCCCGATCCGCGCATCGCGCTCCGCGAGGCCGGCGATCTTTCGGCAGACGAGGTGGCGTCGCTCGCGCAGCAGCTCGATCGCCTCGACCGGGGCGCCGGTCCGTGGACGCTGCCGGTCCTGCGCCATATCGCCGCCCACGAAGGACAAGCAGCCGCCGGCATTGCAAAATCGCTCGGCGTCGAGAAGGCGCGGCTCAAGCAGAATATCCGCAAACTCAAGGAGCTTGGCCTGACCGAAAGTCTCGAGACCGGATATCGCCTTTCGCCGCGCGGCAAGGCCCTGCTCGAAGCCCTGCCAAGCTAGCGACGTCAGGCCAGCTCGGCCTTGAACAACGCCAGCATCCGCGCCCACGCCTTTTCGGCCGCCGCTTCGTTATAGGCGCGGCCATCGGGCGGGCACCATCCGTGCATCGCGCCTTCGTAAACCTCGACCTCGTGCCACTGCTTGCGCGGTTCGAGAACGGCCTTGAGCAGCACCTTCTCGTTCGGATTTTCCTTGTCGTCATTGTCGGCGATCGCGAACAGGTAGCCGGCGTTGGTCTTGGAGATCAGCAGATGCGGGCTGTCGGGTTTGTCGGTGCCGACGCCGCCGCCATGGAAGCTCCCCGCCGCGCCGACGCGATCGGGCTTCAGCGCCGCGGTATAGATCGTCATCGCCCCGCCCATGCAGTAACCGGTGGTGCCGATCTTGCGCTTCGTATCGACCTCCTTCTGCGCGTCGAGAAAGGCGAGGTGCGCCTTCGCGTCGGTCTCGACGATCGGGCGCGTCAGCTGCTTCAGATAACCGAACAGCTTCTCGCGGATCGCGGGGTTATTGAAATCGTTGGCGGCATCGACCACCGGCGACTTCTGCCAGCGATAGAAGGGATTGACGCACAGCACCGCATAGCCCTCGCCCGCCAGCCGGTCGGCCATCTGGCGAAAGGCAGGGCGAAGCCCGCGAATGTCGGGCCAGATCAGGACGCCGGGATGCTTGCCGCTCGCGGGCGCGACAAAATAGGCGTCGCAGATGCCATCGTCGGTCTTGATCTCGACATCGCGGCCCTTCACGGGCTTGCCCGCGATCGCACGCGCAGGCAGCGCCGCGATCAACGCGCCAGCACCCGCAAGCGCGGCAAAATTACGCCGCCCGACGGACAGTCCCGCGCGGTCGAGATCGGCTTCGGTGTTTTCGGTGCACATATCTCTCTCCTCGAAAGGCGTTATGAAAAGTCGCGGAAAACTGCGTAACTTCATTCGCGATTGCATATTTCATCCCGCGATCGGGATCGAACCGGGCGCGAAGCTAATCCAGGCGCTCAAAGTAGGACAGCGGTTTTTGCTGTTCAAATCCTCCCTCTGGCGCAGCCATGGGGAGGTGGAGGGGCAGCGACGTCGCTCTATCAGCCCCTCCGTCAGCGCTTTGCGCTGCCACCTCCCCATGGCTGCGCCACAGGGAGGATCAATTGTCGTTGAACGTCAGAGCCGCCACTTCTTCGAAGGTCAGCGCGATATGATGCACGCCGACCTTGCGCAGCATCGCGGCGTGGCCCGCGCGGTCGACGATGTGCCCGGCGCCGCAGAAGCCGACGACGGTCATGCCCGCCGCAAGCCCGGCCTGCGCGCCGGTCGGTGAATCCTCGATCGCGAGACATTGCGCCGGATCGACGCCCAGCCCCTTCGCGGCGGCGAGATAGATGTCGGGATGCGGCTTGCCGCGGTCCCAGCCGTCGGCGCTGTAGACATGCTCGCCGAAATGATGGCCGAGCCCGAACAGCCCGAGCGCCCAGCCGATATATTCGGCGCGGCTCGACGAAGCGATCGCGCGCGGCATGGAACCCAGTGTGCCGAGGAAGTCGCCGACGCCCGGAACGGCATCGAAACCATCCATATAGCGCGCCCGCGCCCGTTCGCGGTGCGTCTCGCGGAAATCGGCCGGCAGCGCGCGGCCATAGCGTGCAATAATCCGCCGCTCGATCTCCTGCCAGTTATGGCCGTAATAGTCGCGCAGGCATTCGTCATAGGTCGCGGGCATGCCGGCGGCGGTCAGGCTCTCGGCCAGCGACAGGTTGGCGCGCACCTCGCTGTCGGCGACGACGCCGTCGAAATCGAAGATGATCGCGGCGGGAGGGATCGATCTCATATTCTTCATATTTTCCGCCTAGAGCATCGGGGATCAGGAGACACCCCAGTGAAATTCATTTCCCTAAAATCGCGCGGCGGCAATTACCTGGTCGTCGCCGAAAATGTCGCCTGGCTCCGCGACTATGAAAATGGCCAGACCCAGGTCGGCATGGTCGGCGGCGCACCCTTGCTCGTCGCCGGCAAGATCGAGGAAATCGCTGAATCCGTTCTGGCGCAGGCCAACGCGCCGGAGTGATATTCTGACGACCGAGCGTCAGCGCATGACTTCATGCCCACGCGCATAACCCCACGCCCCCTCGCCCGACCAGCCGCGCCCGTCGGGGAAACTCAGCTTCAACCCGCTGAGCTGCGCCGGGTCGAACAGGCGCATGTTGACGCCCATCAGATCGACCTCGCCCCCCATCCGTTCGATCAGTCCGGCGGTCGCCGACCAATGCGTCGTGCAACCGCAAGTCCCACAAAAATGGAGGTCCGAATTGGGGTTTTCGCGATCGGCGCGATTATAGGTTCGCGTCGCACCCTCGATCACGACGTCGCGCGGCGACAAATAAGCCCAGAGGATGCCATGCGAGAAGCAGAGCGAGCAATTGCACTCGGCGATTTCCTCGGGCGCCTTGGCGAGCCGCACCGAGACAGCGCCGCAGTGGCAGGTGGTATTCCAGCTCATCGGTCCCTCATATATCCTTGAATCATTGCATCACACGCGGCGGCGCCCAAAACCCGGTCGCGCAGGCGCAGGATGGACGGCGGGCTCAGGCGGATTTTGGAACCGGTCAATAGCGGCAAGTGCCTCCTCGATGCGCCGGTCGGTTAACGTAAAGCCGATCCAGATATCGGCGCGGACCCCGAACAGGGCGTTCGCCTTCGAAAAATAGCCAGCCGGGTGCGAAGGCGGAAACCGGTCGGGGCGCGTGAGGCGCAACAGGATGAATTCCGTCTTGCCACGGCTCCCCCAAGTCGTAATTCGCGAGATTTCTTGCCACGGGATCGTATCCTCCGACCAAGAGCGCGAATAAATTCCTCTGGATGAAATTCTGACGCGTTCGGCCGAACGAAACAAGCGTGGCAGAAGGCCGATTCCCGCGATCCCGAAGAAGATCAGGCAAATCCAGCCGACAATCTGTCGTTTCACGCCTTGTGCGGGAACAATCAGCCCCGCAAAAATAGCGGAAAACCAGACAATGCCCACACAAAGAGCGATTGCCGCTGCAATGCGCCACCGGGAATCCCTTGCAATGAAGGGATCCTCGCTCACTCCACCGTCACCGACTTCGCCAGATTGCGCGGCTGGTCGACGTCGGTGCCCTTCGCGACCGCGACATGGTACGCCAGCAACTGCACCGGCACCGCATAGACGAGCGGCGCGATCAGCGGGTGGACCTTGGGCATTTCGATTGTCGCCATGCAGCCTTCGCCGGCTTCGGCGAGGCCCTCGGCGTCGCTGATCAGCACGACCTTGCCGCCGCGCGCCATGACCTCCTGCATATTGCTGACGGTCTTTTCGAACAGCGGCCCGCTCGGCGCGAGGACGATCACCGGCACCGCCTCGTCGATCAGCGCGATCGGGCCGTGCTTCATTTCGCCCGACGCATAGCCCTCGGCATGGATGTACGATATTTCCTTGAGCTTGAGCGCGCCTTCCAATGCGAGCGGATAGTCGGGGCCGCGGCCGAGATAGAGGACGTCGCGCGCCGGGGCGACGAGGTGCGCCATCTTCGAAATTTCCTCGTCGTGCGCGAGCGCGGCGTTGAGCGCGGCGGGCGCCTCGATCAGATGCCTGACGATCTCATGCTCGTCGGCGGCGCTGAGTTTGCCTTTCTTCAGCGCGAGGTGCGCAGCGAGAGCGGCGAGCACCGCGAGCTGGCAGGTGAAGGCTTTCGTCGAGGCGACGCCGATCTCGGGGCCGGCATGGGTCGGGAGCAGCAGGTCGGCTTCGCGCGCCATGCTGCTGGTCGGCACGTTGACGACGACCGCGATCGTCTGCCCGTGCGCCTTGCAATGGCGGAGCGCGGCGAGCGTGTCGGCGGTCTCGCCCGACTGCGAGATGAAGAGCGCGAGGCCGCCGGGCTGGAGCACCGGGTCGCGGTAGCGGAATTCCGACGCGACATCGATGTCGACGGGAACACGCGCGAAGGTCTCGAACCAGTATTTGGCGACCATGCCGGCATAGAAGCTGGTGCCGCACGCGACGATCGTGATGCGCTCGACGCCCGCGAGGTCGAAATCCATCTGCGGCAGCGCGACGGTCTGTTCGAGCGGGCGGACGTAGGAGGAGAGCGTCTGCGCGACGACGGTCGGCTGCTCGAAAATCTCCTTCTGCATGAAGTGGCGGTAATTGCCCTTCTCGACCGCAGCGGCGGTGACGCCCGAGGTGGTGATTTCGCGCGTCACCGGATTGTTTGCGGCATCATAGATCTGCGCGCCATCGCGCGTGATGACGACCCAGTCGCCCTCGTCGAGATAGGCGATCTTCTGCGTCAGCGGCGCCAGCGCGAGCGCGTCGCTACCCAGATAGGTTTCACCGTCGCCATAGCCGACGACGAGCGGCGAGCCGAGGCGGGCGCCGATGAGGAGATCGGGATGCTGGCGGAAAGCGATCGCGAGCGCGAAGGCGCCGCGGAGCTGGGGGAGCACCGCCTTGACCGCGTCCTGCGGCGACTTGCCGGCTTCGACCTGTTCGCTGACGAGATGCGCGACGACTTCGGTATCGGTCTCGCTTTCGAAGATGCGCCCCCGTGCGGTGAGCGCCTCGCGCAGCGGCTTGAAATTCTCGATGATGCCATTGTGGACGAGCGCGACTTCGCCCGTTGCGTGCGGGTGCGCATTGCTCGTCGTCGGGGCGCCGTGCGTCGCCCAGCGCGTGTGCGCGATGCCGACGGTGCCGGGCGCGGGGTTGCCCGCAAGCTCCTTGACGAGATTGCCGAGCTTGCCCTCGGCGCGGCGGCGGATCAGCTGGCCGCCCTCGACCGTGCATACGCCCGCCGAGTCATAGCCGCGATATTCCATGCGCTTCAGCCCGTCGACGAGGCGGTCCGCGACCTGGGCCGTGCCGATGATTCCGATAATTCCGCACATGGATAATGGCTTTCTTTTACAGCGTGTAGGGAACGCGAATACCCGGCATCGCCGCCGGAAACACCTTGATATTGCGCGTGACGAGGATGCGTCCGCCGATCTGCGCGGTCGCCAGTACGAAAGCGTCGGCCAAGGTCAAGCCCTTGCGCTCTGCCCGCAGCGCCGCGGCGCGGCGCGCGACCGCGTCGCCGACCTCCTCGACCTGGAAACAGCCGAGGAAGGCTTCGACCGCTTTCACCGATGCGGGATCGGCGGCGGACATGACTTCGGTCCAGCTGATCCGGCTGATGCTCTTGCGCCCGGCGCGGCGGATTTCGGCACGCGCCGCCTCGACGCCGCTCAGCGCATCGATCAAAATATCGCTGTCGAACTGCGCGTCGATCATTCGCGCTTGCCCCTGAGGCGCCGCTGATATTTCAGCCCGTCGCCGATGTCGGTGCGGCCGCGCCAGATGCCGAACGCATTGTCGATCGCGTCCCCCGACACATCGGCACGATAGGCCGTCACCGCGCGGCGAACGAGTTCGGCACGCGACACGCCTTGCTGGGCCGCGAGCGCGTCGAGCCACTGAATATCGTCATCGGGAATGTCGGCAAGGAAGCGCATGCTTCGCTGATATCATATCATGATATCAAATCAAGCCGGCAGCATCTTCCTGTAGACGACAAATCCGGATTTTTCGGCAATGCGATCATAGAGCATCATCGCCGTGTCGTTGGTTTCATGCGTCAACCAATAGACGCGCGGCAACGAACGCTCCTTAGCTGCGCCATAGACGGCCTCGATCAGCGCGCGACCGACGCCCTTTCCGCGCGCTTCGGCGGTGGTGAACAGGTCTTGCAGGTAAAGCGACGGCAGCAACGACGTCGTGCTGCGATGCAAAAGATAGTGGGTGAGGCCGAGAAGCGCGCCGTCCTGCTCGGCGACGAGCGCGAACATCGGCTCATAGGGATCGAAGAAGCGCTCCCAGGTCGCAGCCGTGATCTCGGGTGCCAGCGCGGTATCGCCGCTGCGGCCGTAGAATGCGTTGTAGCCGTCCCATAAAGCCAGCCAGCGGTCATGGTCGGCGCGCGCCGCCGGTCGGACGATCAGGTTGCTCATGCCCGCCCGAAATTCCGGTCGACGAAGATCATCGCGAACTGCACCGGATCGGGCGCCGCGCCATTGCCCGCGGCAAAGCGCGCTTTGCCGTCGGTCCAGATTTTCAGGATCTGCGCCTTCAATTCGGGGCCGAACTTCATCTGCTGCTCGACGATCTGTTCCCAGTTGCCCGTCGCACCGAAGCTCTGTTCGAGCTGCGGCACCATCGCCTTGCAATAGGTCTCGGTCGCCGCGTCGAGATGGCCGATCGCCTTCAGCACCCAGGCGTCGACAAAACGCAGGAACGGCTTGTCGGTATAGCGGTCACTCATCTGTCTTCTCCATCATCCATTCGTCGCGGAGCAGCCCGTAGATCAGCGAATCGCGCACGCCGATATGCGTTTCCCACTCGCCGCGCAACCGGCCTTCGCGCTGAAAGCCAAGGCGCTCGAGCAGTCCGATCGAGCCGGGATTTTCGGGGTCGGTGTCGGCAAAGATACGGCGCAGCTTCAGATCGTCAAAACCATGATCGATCACCCGCGTCACCGCCTCGCGCGCGATGCCGCTGCCCCATTGGTCACGGCGCAGGATATAACCAATCTCTTTCACGTCGGGCTTTCCGTCGATCAGGATCACCCAGCCGAGCGCCGCGTCATCGCCCGCGGTGATCGCCCAGCAAAGATAGCCCCGCCCTTCGGCGGCATTGCCTTTGACATAGTCCGCGGTCTCGGCGGGCGATGCGTGCGGCCCACTCGACCACCAGATCATCACCTCGGGATCGGACAGCACCGGGAACAGCGCGGCGGCGTCATCCTCGCGCAGCTGGCGCAGCACGAGGCGCGCGGTCGTCAGCGTCGGCGCGGACATGGGCTATTTCTTCTCCGCCGCTTTTTTCTTGCGCATCGCATCGTGGAAGCGGTCGGCCCAGCCGGGCTTGACCAGTTGCTCGGCGCGAACGAGGCGAAGCTCGCCATCGGCGACGTCGGCGGTCACCGCACTGCCCGCGGCGACGATCGCGTCGCGGCCGATCTTGACCGGCGCGATCAACGCGCTGTTCGATCCGATGAAGGCATTCTCGCCGATCTCGGTCTTATATTTGAAATAGCCATCATAGTTGCAGGTGATCGTGCCTGCGCCGATGTTTGCGCCGGCCCCCACGGTGACGTCGCCAAGATAGGTAAGGTGGTTCGCCTTCGCGCCCTTGCCGAGCACCGCCTTCTTCGTCTCGACGAAATTGCCGATCTTGGCCTTCTCGCCGAGGATCGTGCCGGGGCGGAGGCGCGCGAACGGGCCGACTTCGCAGCCGGTGCCGACGATGGCGCCTTCGATATGGCAATTCGCGCGAATCTTCACATTGTCGGCGATGGTCGCGCCCGGGCCGAAAAAGACATTGGGCTCGATCAGCACATCGCGGCCGAGCTTGGTATCCCACGCGAACCAGACGGTGTCGGGAGCAATCAGGCTCGCGCCGTCGACCATCGCCTGCTCGCGCCGCCGCGCCTGCCACTCGCCTTCTAGTCCCGCGAGTTCGCCGCGACTGTTGATCCCCGCGACGTCGTAGGGATCGGTGACGACGACCGCACAATGGCGCCCGTCGGCATTCGCGATATTGACGATGTCGACGAGGTAATATTCCTTCGCCGCATTGTCGTCGGTGACGCGCGCCAGCAGCGCGAAGAGGTCGGCCGATTTCGCCGCCATCAGCCCCGAATTGCAGAGACGTACTGCGCGTTCGGCGTCGGTCGCATCCTTGTGCTCGACCATCTTGGTGACATAGTCGCCTTTGGTGATCACGCGGCCATATTGCTGCGCATCGGCGGGCTCGAACGCGAGCACGACGACCGCCGGCGCATCGGGGGCGTTCAGCCGGTCGATCATCGCGCGCATCGTCGCCGCAGGAACGAAAGGCACGTCGCCATAGAGGATCAGCACATCGCCGTCGAAACCCGCCAGCGCCTGTTCGCCCTGCTGCACCGCATGACCAGTGCCGAGCTGCGGATCCTGCACCGCCAGATCGGCGCTGCCCGCCAGCGCGGCTTCGAGCTGATCGGCCTTGTCGCCGACGATCACGACCTTCTTGGCGGGGCTCAGTTCGTCGATGCTCGCCATCAGGTGTAGCAGCATCGGCCGCCCCGCGATCGGGTGCAGCACCTTGTGCAGGTCGGACTTCATGCGGGTGCCTTTGCCCGCGGCAAGGACGATAGCGGCGATGGGATTGCTCATGCGCGCTGCCATGCCAGCAAATCATTGCGGTTTCCAGAGCATCGCGCCATGCGCGGCGGATGAACGGATTTCCTTTTGCGATCGTCGGCTTCGATCTGGACGGCACGCTCCTCGATACGCTCGGCGATCTTGCGGCCGCGGTTAATCATACGCTGGGACTGATGGACCGCGCGCCGCTGACCGAGGCGGCCGTGCGGCCGATGATCGGACGCGGCGCGAAGCATATGCTCGAGGAAGGGCTGCGCGCGTCGGGCGGCGTGCCCGATGGCGCGGTCGAGCGGCTCTATCCCGAACTGCTCAATTTCTACGAAGCGCATATCGCGGTCCACAGCCGCCCCTTCCCCGGTGTGATCGCCGCTCTCGACCGGCTCGACGCGCTGGGCGTGCGCACCGCGGTCGTCACCAACAAGGCCGAGCATCTGGCGCGCGTCTTGCTCGGTGAATTCGATCTTGCCGACCGCATGGCGACGATCATCGGCGGCGACACATTGGGTGTCCGCAAGCCGTCGCCCGAACCGATTCATGCCATGACCCAGCGATGCGGCGGCGGGCGCGCGGCCTTCGTCGGCGACAGCATCTATGATGTGATGGCTGCGAGGAATGCGGGCGTGCCCAGCGTCGCGGTCAGCTTCGGCTTTCTCGACCGGCCCGCTCCTGAACTCGGGGCCGACCATGTCATCGATGATTATGACGAACTGATCCCGCTACTCGAAACGCTCTAACGCTTCCGCCACTTCGTCCAGAGATGCTTCGCGAGCATCGCGGGCGGCATGCGCAGCCAGTGCGAGCGGATATAAAAAGCCTGTTCCAGCATCGGTTCCGTGACCTGTCCCCAATCGTCGCGCGCAAAAAGACGGCGGCGGAACCACGCGTCGGTCGGCTCCTGCCGATCCCACCCGCTCGGCAGCGCCGCACCATAGAGATCGCGCGACAGCCGCGCGGCGCGGTGCACCGCACCTTGTAGCCCGTGCAGCGCCGCCCGCCCGTCGAGCGCCCCCCAGAAGCCCGTATCGGCGGCGATGAAATCGCGCGTCATCGTGTGGAAGTCCCACAGATTGCGCAGCCCGCCCTGCAGATCGCCGTCGGAGAGCATATGCGCGGCGCAGTGGCACGCCATGTCGGCGGGGTTGAGCACCGCAAAACCCGCGCTACTCGTCACCGCATCGCTGACCAGCGCGAGCGCGTCGGGGGTGATCCGGTGGGTGCGCGGCAGGATCGTGTGGTGGACGTCGATCATCCGGTCGCGCGCCTTGTGGATCATCGGCGGCAGCTCGTGCATATGCTGGCGGTAATAGGCGTCGTCATAGGGGTCGGACTTCACCCATTCCCACCCGGCCTTGAGCAGAAAGTTTTCGGTGCGGCGGATGTCGTGCGCGAGGACCAATATGTCGAGGTCGCCGATCTGGCGTCCTGCGGCGCACGACATGCCCGCGGCGGCATAGGCCGCGCCTTTCAGCAGCACGAATTCGATCCCCGTGGGGGCGAGTGCGCGCCGCGCCATCTCCGCCTCCCACAATGCCTGGGCCTGCGCAACTTTGGCTGCGGCGCGCTGATCGGCGAAGAGCGCGGCGACGCTCGGCGGCAGGTCGGCATCGGCGAGACTGTGCGCGAGCGTCGCGAGCATCGCCTCGCTGCGCGCGACCCCGACGATGCCGTCCCAGTCGCGCGGGGCCAGCGCGGCGGGGTCGCGGCGGCCGGCGAGGAGGTCGACGAAGCTTCGCACCGCGCTCACTTCGCCGCCTCCGCCCAGAGCTGCCCGACCAGCGCGATACCGGCGGCGCTGTCGGGATAGGAGATGCCGAAGGCCGGGGTTTCGCGAACCAGCCGCATCAGCGCGGCGAAACCCGCTTCGCCGAGCGCGACATAGTTGGTCGACGCCTCGGTCAACCGGACGAATGCCTCGCCCTCGCCCATCGGCTCGACCGCCACCTCGCCGCCGAAGCGTGGAAACAGCAGCAGTGCGGGACGCGCGGGTTCGTGCATCGCCGCGATCGCATCGGCACGCGGGATCAGGTGACGAATATCGCCCTTCGGCGTTGCGACGAGCAGCGGCCCAAGCCGCGCCGGATCGACGCGTGCGGCAACCTCGGCGATCGCGTCATTCTTCAGGCTGACCGCGCGCGGAAAGGCGAACGCATCGCCGCAGGCGGGGTCGATCAGCGTGAACTCGTCGCCCATCAGCCGCCAGTCGCCCTCGCCGAGCAGCGCGGCGAGGGTCGATTTTCCCGATCCCGATTCGCCCGACATCAACAGCGCGCGGCCATCCTTTTCCACCGCGCTCGCGTGGAGCAGCATGTGCCGCCGCCAGCCGAGCGCGACCTGCAAATTCATCCCCATCTCGGCGGCGAGCAGCCCCATCGACAGCGGCAGCGGCAACGCGTCGGGGACGACAAAATCGCCGCCGATATGGACCGACGGGCGCAGCCAGCGCCGCCACGGCCGCGCCGCGAACAGCCGCACGGTCGCGTCGGCGGGGCGCGTGTCGTCCTGCGGGTAATCGGCGTAAAGCTGCCGGAGCGATGCAATCGGCTCGGCCCAGTCGCTGCCGATGCGGAACTGCACCGGGCCGACCGCGATGCGAAGGCTATGCCTCACGCGCGCTCCACCAGCCCCATCGCGGCAAGCTCGCTCAACCGCTCGGCAAGAATCGGCTGCACATCGCTGTCGCCGTCGAGATCGAATGTCGCCGCAAGGCGCGAAGCGAGGATCGCGGCGCTGCATGCGTCGGCGCCCATGGCATCGAGAATCTCGGGCATCGGCGACACGACGAGATGCGTCTGCATCGAGCGCCGATCGAAGATCGCTGTCAGTTCGCCCAGCGGTTCGATACGCAGGGCGCCCGGCGGTGCGGCGCGATAGGCGCGGTCAGTCATAATCTGCGGCGGCGGCAGTCAGTTTCGCAAGGATAGCCATCAGCGTCGCGCGTTCGCTGGCGCTGATATTCGATTCGAGCTGCGCCTCGCTGGCCAACGCAGCGGGAACAATGGCGTCGTAAAGCGAACGTCCGGTTGCGGTGAGTTCCAGATGGTGCGAGCGGCCGTCCGCTTCGTGCGCCTGACGCGCGATCAGTTGGCGATCGGCCAAGGCTTTCGCCGCGCGGTTCACCGTCACCTTGTCCATCCGCGTCGCCTCGACCAGCGCGCGCTGCGTCTTCGGCTGCCCTTCGCCGAGCACCGCCATCAACCGCCATTCGGGAATCTTCAGCCCGAAGCGATTTTCATATTCGGCGGCAATCCGGCTCGACAGGGCATTCGATGCGATGGACAGGCGGTACGGCAGGAAATTATCGAGATTCAGCTTCTTCGCGGCCATGCCTTATATATCCCCAAACTCGTAACCCCGGCGCGGTCCATCCTATCGCCAGTTTCGGGTCTGTGAAGGGCGGAATGACGCGATAATCAGAAAGAAACGCGCGCACCGACCCACAATGTCCGCGGCGTCGCGCGCTCGACGATGCCCGATGACGAGATCGCAACGGGCACCAGCTCGTCGAACAGATTCTCGCCGCGCGCCTCGATGCTGATCGCCTCGACGAGCTTCCACGACAGGCCAGCGTCGAGCGTCAGCGCGTCACCGAGTTCGAGCAGGCCAAGATCGTCCTCATTCTGCTTGCCGATATAGCGCAGCGTCGCAAAGCCGCCGAACGGGCCATTCGCATTGCTGCGCAGCGACACGCTGCCGCCATGCTCGGCGATCTGCGCCGGCCGACGTCCCTCGAGGGTCGCCGCGCCGCCCGACGCATCGACCTCGGCATCGGTGAAAGCATAGGTCGCGCGCAAGGTCGCGGGGCCGATCCGCTGTTCGGCGCTGACCTCGACGCCCTTGCTGTCGATCGCATCGAGATTCTGCCGCTGGTTGAGGTTCGGGGCGAGCGTGACATTGGCGATGGCGTTCGTCAGATGGTTCGCGAACAGCGTCGCCGACAGTTTTGTACCGCCGCTGTTCCAGTCAACGCCGACCTCGCCGCCCCATAGCCGCTCGGGTCTGAGCATCTCGTTCGCGGTCGTCACCTCGACGCCGACGCGGAAGGGGCGATAGAGTTCGTTGAGCGTCGGCAGGCGCCAACCGCGGTAGCCCGCGGCACGCAGCGAGACCGCGTCGGACGTCCAGCGCACGCCCGCACGTCCGCTGCCTTCCCACCCTTGCCGCGCTGCGAAACGCAAGTCCGTGATGACCGGCCCGGCGATATTGCGTTCGAGGCGATGCCCCTCGCCGAGCGACCAGCGATCGACACGCCCGCTCAGTGTCCAGAGGAAGCCGTAATCGCTATCGCCCGACGTCCATTCGGCAAAGGCGCCGAGGGTATCGCTGCTGCCGCCCGCGATGCGGTGGCGACCGGGGGTCGTGCCGGCAAAGAAGAAGTCTTCTTCGGTCCGCCCGGTGGTGCGGCGCCAGTCGGCGCCAACGCGGAGCGGGTTCGCGCCGCCGATCGCCGGGCGCAGCTCGAAGCGCGCGCCGAGGCCGGTCGCGGGTACGCGCTGAAAGAGCGCAGGGGCGACGCTGTTCCGCCCCGCCGCGACGCTCGCGAAACCGCTCTCGAAATCGCGGACCTGCACATAGGCTAGAGCGAACCATTGGGTCGCGCCATAGGGATCGTGGACGAAGCGCAAGCTGGCATCGACGCCTTCGGTCTTGCTTGTGGTGAAATCGGTACCGCGATCGCGGCGGTCGGCGAAACCGCGCAGGCTCGCTTCGACCCGACTGTCGTCGCCGGCGTCGAAACGCAAGCGCACACCCAGCCCGCCCTGTTCATAGGCGGCGGCGCGGTCGACGCTGCCGCGCTGCCCCATGGCGATCGGAATGAAGCCGTCGCCGCGGCCGTAGCGACCATCGACCGCGACTTGGCCGTTACCCAGATCGCCGCCGGCGCTGGCCGATGCGTCCCAACTATCGCGGCTGCCATAGGCGAGACTCGCCTCAGCGCCATCGGTCATGGTCGAATAGAGACCGACCGTCCCAGCTAGTGCGCCGGGCCCATCGGCTCCACTGCCGCCGCCGCGCGTAACGATGATGCCGCCAAGGTTGATCGCATCATAGGCGCTCCACGCGACCCAGCCACCGAACGGGTCGGCCTGCGGCACCCCGTCGAGCGTCACCAGCGCGCGGCTCGATGCATTGCCGCCGAGACCGCGCAGCGTCACGCCCTGGCTCGTCGGATGCGCGCTGCGCCCGTCGCTGCGGCGAAACTGGACGATGCTCGCCTCGTCGCGCAGGCGGTTCTCGATGCGGGAGCCGAGTCCGGGCAGCAAATCCGCCAGGATTGTGCTGCTTTGGATCAAGTCGCCGTCATTATGCTGAAGCAGCCCACCGCGAACCACGATTTCATAGGGGCTGTGCGAAGTAACCGGATCGGCTGTTGTCCAGTCGATGTCGCCGTCGTAATCCTCCTGCGCCATCGCCGCCGCCGGCAATGCCAGCAACGCGACCCCGGTCAGAAGCCGAATCACGCGGGCTTGACTGCGTCGGGGTGGGCTTGCTGGAACGCGTCCAGTTCCATGCAGGCGGCATCGATTTCTACCAGCCGCGGATAGGCGTCGAGCGGCACTTCGAAGCGCCGCGCGTTGTAGATCTGCGGGACGAGGCAGCAGTCGGCGATTCCCGGCGTGTCTCCACCGAGATATTTCGCCTCACCCGCCATCGCCTCGAGCGCCTCGAACCCCTGCGCGATCCATGTCGCGATCCAGCGGTCCTTGGTCTGTTCGTTCAGCCCGAGATCGCGGGTCAGATATTTGAGCACGCGGAGGTTGTTGAGCGGGTGGATGTCGCTCGCGATCACTTGCGCGCGCGCCAGCGCGATCGCGCGCGGCATCGCTTCCTCGGGAATCAGCCGCGGTTCGGGAAAGGCGCGGTCGAGCCAGTCGATGATCGCCATGCTCTGGATAATCGGCTCGCCGTCGACGACGAGCATCGGGACAAAGCCCTGCGCATTTTGCTCCAGATAGGCATCGCTGCGCTGCTCGCCCGCGATCAGGCTGATCTCGACGCGCTCATAATCGAGCGCTTTCAGGTTCATCGCGATGCGAACGCGAAAGCTGGCCGAGGAGCGGAAATAGTCGTGGAGAACGAGTTGGGTCATGCGCGGACCTAGGATCAGTTCGGCCTTCTTGGCAAGCGCCCTACAAAAGCCGCGTCATTGCGAGCAGAGCGAAGCAATCCAGAGGTTGCGAAAACCGCTCTGGATTGCTTCGCTCCGCTCGCAATGACCAAGTGTGGAACGAAACGCCGAGCGATCACCCATCTTTCGGCATCTCCGCAATCCATTGCCGCAGCAGCGCCGCGCCTTCCTTGTGCACCGTAGAGCGCCCGACCTCGGGCATCGCGATACCGGGGTCGGTGCTTTCAAGGCGATAGATCAGGAAGCTGTGTGCGGGGTCACCGGGCGCGATTGCGAAATCCATGCCCCCGCTGCCGCGTCCCGCCGCGGTCGGGCGCTTGCCGACGCCGAAATTGACGCCAGCCGGATCGTCGGTCCAGCGCAGGAACAGCCCGCTGTTCGACGCGCTGCCCGCGGGGTTGTGACAATGCGCGCAATTGACGTCGAGATAGGCGCGCGCGCGGTCGGCGACGCTGCCCGCTTTGGGGTCGTCCCACTGCGGCATCGTCGGTTTCAGCGCGGCGGGATTCTCGAAATAGAGGCTGCGCATCTTGTCCGACGCCGCCGGGTCGAGGATGAAATTCCGCGCCTTGGGCCCGATCGGCACGATCTCGCCGGCGAGGCTGTGGCATTCCTTGCACTGGTTCTTGTTCGGCACCGCATAGCGAATGTTGTGCGTCTCGCCGTCGGGGCTTTTGAAGCTCACCGGCACGCGCCGCCCGCCGAGCGCCAGCGTCGCATCCTTGCCGTCGGCGTCCCATATATAGGGCAACGCGGTCCAGCCAGCGGCGCGGCGGATCAGCAGGCGCGTCTCGACCGGACGCCCGCCATTGACGTCGCTCCAGCCGAAGCTTTTGACGAGCACGGTGCCGAAGGGAAACTCGATGACCCCGTCGCTTCCGATCTTCGCCTTTGTCCCCGGCGGGATCGAAATGAAGCGATGCTTGTCGGTATAATCGCTGAACAGCGGCGCGCGCAGCGTATAGCCGATGCCGGTCGCGGGCGTTTTCGGATCATTACCGCGGAACAGCCCGAACGCCGACAGCTTCGCTGGCATCGCATCGCTTTCGACCACCGCCTGATCGACCCCGGGCAGCGATCCCGCCGCCCCGCCGCCCGCACACAGTAGCGCCGCGGCCAGCGCGGCGAAAACGCGTCTCACCGGACCTTCGCCTCCATCGCTTCGGGCAGCTTGATCACCGGCAGCGCCGCCGGCGGCGTGCCCTTCGACAGGTCGGCGGGGGCGGGCTTCGCTTCGCCCTGCGGCGTCTTCACGTCGGGCAGGTTCAGCGACAGCACGCCAACCTTGTCGAGCACGATCGCATCGCCCGAACCATCCCACAGCACCGGCGGGATCGCGCCGCCCATCGCCGCCGCGACCATATCGCCGCCCGGGAACTTCGGCGCATAGCCCGCCTTGCCATGCTGGTTGCCGCGCACGACAATTTGCCTGGGCAGCGGCTGATATTTCGGATCCTTATGGTCGTAACGATAGCCGACGATCATCACGTTCGCGGTGCCGTTGTTGTCGAACACATTGCCGAAAATCTCGACGTTGCGGTTCGCCATGATCAGCACGCCCGTGCCGGTCGGGACGCTCGCAACGATATTGCCCTTGGGCGCAAAGTTCGGCGTGCTGTTGTCGTTGACGATATTTTCGAACACGCGGACATTGTGGCCGCCCTGCATCGGCAGGCTCGGCAAATCGAACACCAGGATGCCGCCGGTGTTCTTCGTCGCGATATTGTCGTGGACGTCGGCGTCGTAGCTGTTCTCGATCTCGATCCCCGCGACATTTTCGGTGGCGATCGATTCGCGAACGACGATATTCTTCGACTGGCCGACATAGATGCCCGCGTCCGATGCACCGCGGACATAGACGCTGTCGATCAGCACATCGCTGCTTTCGACCGGATAGATGCCGTAGGCGCCGTTGGTTTCCTTGGGCCCCGCGGTCCATTCGACGCGCAGCTTGTGATAGACGATGCGGTCGGCGCCCTTCGACTTGATGCCGTCACCCTTGGTATTGAGCACCGCGAATCCGGTCAGATACACATCGTCGGAAGTGACAAGCAGCCCTTCGCCCGCGCCCTGCTGGCCCGCAAAGTCGAGGATCGATCCGCCCTCGCCCGCCCCGGCGCCGCGTATGGTCACGTTGGCGACGTCGAGTGACAGCCCGTCGGTCAGTTTCCACACGCCCGCGCCGAGTTGTACGGTGTCGCCGGGCTGGGCGAGAATCAGGGCTTCTTGCAGCTCTTCGTTGGCGCCCTGCGTTGTCGCACTGACGCTGATCACTTTCGCCGCCGCCGGACTGGCGGCAAATGCTGCCACGATGCAGAGCGTCGCCGCGTGGCGCAGGCCATGGAATCGCATATGTCTCTCCCCTTATTTTCGGGGAGCATGGTGCAAGACTTGACGGATGCCAAGCGATGTTGCTGACATATGTGTAGCTAACCGGGGAGAGGTCGCTTTGATTCACAGATACGCATTGGCGCTTGTCGCCCTGATTGCCGTGCCATCGATGGCCGCGGCGCCTGCGCCGATTGCCGGGCGCTGGAAAACCGACGATGGCAAGGCGGTCGTCGTCATGGCCGCGTGCGGGAACAAAATGTGCGGTCGCATCGACCGGCTGCTGATCAAGCAGCCCGCCGGCGGACAGCTCGACGAGCGCAATCCCGACAAGGCGAAGCGCGGCCGCAAGGTCACCGGACTACAGATTTATTGGGATCTCGCGCCGCATGGCGACGGCTGGAAAGGCGAAGGCTATAGCCCCGAGGACGGCCGATATTACAAGGCGCATCTGCGCGTGAACGGCAACAAGATG
The DNA here is from genome assembly GCF_050725655.1 of Sphingopyxis sp. Taxonomy (GTDB): domain Bacteria; phylum Pseudomonadota; class Alphaproteobacteria; order Sphingomonadales; family Sphingomonadaceae; genus Sphingopyxis. The sequence continues at coordinate 24,307 of NZ_JBOHHT010000025.1, forward strand.
ACGATGAAGGGTTGCGTCAGCCTGTTCTGCCGCACGGTGACGTGGACGAAGATGTCATCAACCTGATCCTCCCCGTGCCGCAGGCATGGGGAGGTGGCAGCGCGAAGCGCTGACGGAGGGGCAATGGCGCAATGTCGCGGCCCCTCCACCACGCCCTCCGGGCGCGGTCCCCCTCCCCATCGCTTCGCGACAGGGAGGATTTTTTCCTCAACCCTCGCCCAAGATCCAGTCGACGCCCGCCGCGACATGAATGCGCGTCGTGTCATAGATCGGCAGGACATTGGCGTCGGTATCGACGAGCATCACCAGCTCGGTACACGCCAGCACAATCGCCTGGATATCCTGCTTCGCGATGTCGGTGATAAAGGTCTTCATCGTACGGCGCGAACTTTCGTTCACCTTGCCCAGCATCAGCTCTTCGTAAATGATGCGGTCGATCTCGTCGACGCGGCTCGTGTCATAGGGTGCGAGCGTCAGGCCGTGGCGGACGAGGCGCTGGCGGAACCAGGGTTCGGTCGTCACATTGCGCGTGCCGATCACCGCGGCGGCCTTGACCCCGTCGGCCTTCATCTTCTCGCCGGTTTCGTCGACGATATGAAGCAGCGGGATCGAGATCGCCGCGGCGACGTCTTCCGCCACCTTGTGCATCGAATTGGCGGCGATCATCAGCGCGGTTGCACCCGCCGCCTCGAGCCGCTGTGCCGAGGCGATCAGCACGTCTTTCGCATGCGTCCACCCTTCGGGGGTCGTGATGCGCGACAGGTCGCAATAGTTGAGGCTCTCCATCAGGATCGGCGCCGAACAGGCGGTGCCGAGGCGCTTTTGCACCCCTTTGTTGAGATGGCGGTAGTAAAGCTCGGTCGATGCCCAGCTCATTCCCCCGATCAGGCCGATTTTGCGCAAAATGGTCCTCCAAAATACAACAGGACCGGGTCGTTGCCGGCCCGGTCCCGCCTGTCGCTAGATAAAGTGGCGCCCCCGGGCAAGGCCGAGAGCGAAACTTTACGGCAAAGCATCAGTGTCCGCTGCCGCTTTAGCTCTTAGTGCCCGCTGCCGCTCAGGGCCTTGACGATGTCGTCGGCCATCTTCTTGGCATCGCCGAGCAGCATCATCGTCTGGTCCATGTAGAAGACGTCGTTGTCGACGCCGGCGTAGCCGACCCCGCCCATCGAGCGCTTCACGAACAGCACCGTCTTCGCCTTTTCGACGTCGAGCACGGGCATGCCGTAAATCGGCGAGGTCTTGTCGGTCTTCGCCGATGGGTTGGTCACGTCGTTCGCGCCGATGACGAAAGCGACGTCGGCCTGCGCGAATTCGCCGTTGATGTCCTCCAGCTCGAACACCTCGTCATAGGGGACGTTCGCCTCGGCGAGCAGGACGTTCATATGGCCGGGCATGCGGCCTGCGACCGGATGGATCGCATATTTGACCGTCACGCCCTCTTTCTTGAGCTGGTCGGCCATTTCACGCAGCGCATGCTGCGCCTGCGCGACCGCCATGCCATAGCCCGGAACGATGATGACGGTGTCGGCCTGGCTCATCAGGAAGGCCGCGTCCTCGGCGCTACCAGGTTTCCACGGCCGCTGTTCCTTCGACGCGCCATCGCTCGGCCCCGCATCGGCGCCGAAGCCGCCCGCGATGACGCTGATGAAGCTGCGGTTCATCGCGCGGCACATGATGTAAGACAGGATCGCGCCCGACGAGCCGACCAGCGCGCCGGTGATGATCATCGCGGTGTTGCCGAGCGTGAAGCCCATCGCCGCCGCGGCCCAGCCCGAATAGCTGTTGAGCATCGACACCACGACCGGCATGTCGGCGCCGCCGATCGGGATGATCAGCAGGAAACCGATGGCAAAGCTGAGGCCGGTGACGGTCCAGAACACCCACGGCGACTGGTCGACGGTGAAATAGGCGACGAGGCCGATAATGGCAGCGAGGGTCGCGAGGTTGATGACATGGCGCCCCGGCAGCATGATCGGCGAACCCGACATATTGCCGTTGAGTTTCAGGAAGGCGATGACCGATCCCGAGAAGGTGATCGCACCGATCGCGATGCCAAGCCCCATTTCGATGCGACTGACCGTGAAGATCTGGCCCGCCGCATCGGCGATGCCGAAGGCTTGCGGGTTGAGGTATGCGGCGGCGGCAACCGCGACTGCGGCCAAGCCGACGAGGCTGTGGAAGGCGGCGACAAGCTGCGGCATCGCGGTCATGGCAATCCGCCGCGCCATCACGATACCGATCACGGCACCGATACCGATTGCGACGAGGATTTCGACCAGGCCGACCGTATCGAGGAAGCCGTCGGCGGTGGCGGGCGCATGCGTCAGCAACGTGGTGACGACCGCGATCGTCATGCCGGCCATGCCGAAGCGATTGCCGCTTTGCGCCGTTGCCGGGCTCGACAGCCCGCGCAGCGCGAGGATGAAAAGGACGCCCGCTACCAGATAGGCAACAGAGGCCCAGGGATTGACCGCGAGACCGTGGCCGCCCGTCGCGGCGGAAAGGATCGACTGAAACTCCATCTCAGCGCTCCTTCTTCTTGTACATCGCCAACATGCGTGCGGTGACCGCGAAGCCGCCGAAAATGTTGATGCTGGCCATTACAACCGCGGCGAGCCCCAGCCATTTCGACGAAGCCGAACCCGCGGCGGCGCTGGCGATCAACGCACCGACGATGATCACCGACGAAATGGCGTTGGTGACGCTCATCAGCGGCGTGTGCAGCGCCGGGGTCACCGACCAGACGACAAAATAGCCGACAAAGCAGGCCAGTACGAAAATTGAAAAAATCGCGATAAAATCCACGGGCTCGCTCCCCTGCTGATTCCGTTTCGCGCACCTCTTGCCGCGCCCCGCCGAATGTGTCGACTCCAAAGCTCCCAAAAAGAAGCGCCCGCATTTCTGGCCAAGAGAAATGCGGGCGCTTTGCGACATAAAATATCGCCTTGCCGGGCGAGCCGGCGATGTTTTTTACATTTTCGGGACGAGCACCGCGTCGATGACATGGACGACGCCGTTCGACTGGCCGACATCGGCCAGCATCACCGTCGCCTTGTTCCCGCTGGCGCTGGTCAACAGAATCGCATCGCCGCTCTTCGTCGCGGTCAGATCCTGCCCGTCGGCGGTCTTGAGCACCGCCTTGCCGCTGCCTTCGGCGATCTTTGCGGCGAGGTCGGCCGCGCTCAGCTTGCCCGGAACCACGTGATATTTCAGCACGCCGGCGAGCACATCCTTCTGCGCGGGCCGCATCCAGCCATCGCGCGTTACCGGCGGCACCTGCACAAAAGCGGCATCGGTCGGCGCAAACAGCGTGAACGGCCCCGCACTCGACAGCGTCTCGGCCAGGCCAGCCTGCGTCACCGCCGCGGCCAGCGACTTGTGATCGGGCGAGGCCGCGAGATTTGCTGCGATGGGGCTGCTCGCCAGCATCTGCGACGGGCTGGCAGCGGGCGCGGGCGCCGTTTCGCTGCCCGCGACCGTCGTCGTCTCGGCCGGCGTTTCCTTCTTGTCGCCGCAGCCCGACAGCGCGAGCGCGGCCGCTGCGGCCGTCAAGATCAGATGGGTTTTCATATCCTTATCCTTTCAAAAACCGGACGCAGCGGCGCGAATCATCAGCCGAGCGTCGGCATCAACACGCCGTTGATGACATGAATGTTACCGTTCGACTGTTCGACGTCGGGCTGCGTGATGAAGCCGCTGCTGCCTTGCGCGCCGTCGACCTTGATGTTGCCCTGCACCTCGGTGAAGGTCAGCGTCTCGCCCTCGACGGTCGCCAGCGTCGCCTTGCCGCCACCGGCCTTGATCTTCGCGAAGAGATCCTCGGCGGTCACACGGCCCGGAACGACATGATAGGTCAGCACCTTCGCGAGCGATTCGGTGTTGTTCGGGTTCATCAGCCAGTCGGTCATCGGCTGCGGAACCGCGGCAAATGCCTGGTCGGTCGGCGCGAAGATCGTGAAAGGCTGGCCAGCGAGCTTGTCCGACACGCCCGCAGCAGTCAGCGCCGTGGCCAGCGTCTTGTGGTCGGGCTTGGCGGCGATTTCGAGCGCGATGCCCGTGGGCTGCGCGGGTGCGGTAGGGGCCGCGGCTTCAGCCGGAGCGGCGGCGACTTCGGTCGCTTCGGCCGGCGCGGCGGTTTCCTGCGCATAAACGGGCGACAGGGTGGCAAGCACAAGGAGGGGGGTGGCGAAAAGTTTCGCAGACGACATCAATCATTCTCCAGTTGGTTGAAACTCAGGGTTAGGGAAACCCTGAACGCATAGTAACCAAAGGAGGTTTCATGAAAAGGCCGAAAACGGCCATTTTTTCCGATTGCGTCAGCGGCCGACGATCAACTGCGCCATAAGCTGCTGGATTTTCTGCGGATCGCTCTTGCGCGAAATCTTGACCTCAAGCGGCGTCGCGGCGCCCGACACCCACACTTTCATGTCGGCATCGAGGTCGAAGGTCCCTGCTGTTTCGAACGAGAAACGCGTGACCGAACGCCAGGGAATGCTCTGGAAATCCTTCTTTGATCCCGTCAGCCCCTGAACATCGACGAAGATGAAGCGCAGGTTCGTCAGCAGCACGGTATCGCGGATCGTCCGGAACGCCGCGAGCACGCGCTCGCCCTCGATCAGCCACGCCTGGAACTCGGCCTGCGCGCCGGCAATGTCGATATCCCCGGCGCTAAACAGTCCCACTATTTAGCCCAGCAATCGCTCGTTCACGACCTTGCCGCCCTGCGTCAGGCGCACCGCATTGCCGATTTCCTCGTCGAGCACCGGCTTGCCGGCGTCCTTGTCCCAGAAGGCCGAGAGGAAGTTGAACAGGTTGCGGCTGAACAGCGCGCTGGTGTCGGCGGGCATCAGCGCGGCGATATTCTTCGCGCCGATCACCGTCACGCCGTGGATACGCTTCGCTTCGCCCGAAACCGAGCCCTCGACGTTGCCGCCGCTTTCGGCTGCCATGTCGACGATCACGCTGCCGGTACGCATCGTCGCCAGCTGCGCGTCCGAGATCAGCCGCGGCGCCGGGCGCCCCGGGATCAGCGCGGTGGTGATGACGATGTCCTGCTTGGCGATGTGCGACGACACGAGTTCGGCCTGCGCCGCCTTATATTCGTCGGACATTTCGGTGGCATAGCCGCCCGCACCCTCGCCTTCGATCCCGGCGACGGTTTCGACGAAGATCGGCTTGGCGCCGAGCGACATGATCTGTTCTTTCGTGGCCGCGCGCACGTCGGTCGCGCTGACCTGCGCGCCGAGGCGGCGCGCGGTCGCGATCGCCTGCAGCCCGGCGACGCCAACGCCCATCACGAACGCCTTGGCGGCGCTGACGGTGCCCGCCGCGGTCATCATCATCGGAAAGGCGCGGCCATAGGCGTTCGCCGCGATCAACACCGCCTTGTAACCCGCGAGATTCGCCTGGCTCGACAGGATGTCCATCGACTGCGCGCGCGTGATGCGCGGCATGAATTCCATCGCCAGCGCTTCGAGTCCCAGCTTCGCATACTCGTCAACGCGCGCACGCCCATTTTCTCCGGCGCCGAACGGGTTGAGCCCGGCGGCAAGCCAGGCGCCCTCGGCAAAGCCCGAAAGCCCCTTGGGATCGGGTCCCTGAATCGCAAGGATGATATTCGCACCCTTCAGCGCATCGGCGCGGCTGCCGACGCTCGCGCCCGCGGCGCTATAATCGGCATCGGCGATCGAGGCCGCGACCCCTGCCCCCGATTCGACAGCAACTTCAGCGCCCAAGCCAATGAATTTCTTCACGGTTTCAGGGGTAGCGGCGACGCGGGTCTCGCCTTCGGCGAGCTCCCTCAGGACAGCGATGCGCATGCCGGTCCGGTCAGGACGCGATGAGCAGGACGACGCCGCCGACGACGACCGCGGTGATGATCGAGCCGATCTTGAACAGGCTGATGAAACCCGCATAGGTTTCTTCGGCTGCCTTCATTTCCTGCTGTACCATCGTTTTTCCCCTTTAACGGCCGGTCCTGTGCGCGAACGCACAGCGCTGCGCCTAGAATCGGTTATCGCGCCGGTCTTAGCCACGCGTCCCGCGATGCTCAAGTGCGGGTTTGGCCGCTGGACTTCGATGTAGGAAAAGACGAATGCCCTTAATCGCCCTTTTACCCCTACGGGATACACATGCAGCCCTCAGCAAAACAAACCCATAGCAATGTCGGTTCAGGGGGCAGATTCGAAACGATGACTAGCACGCGCGACACGCGAATGGTGATGATCGTCGACAGCGAGCCTGCCCAGCAGCGCTTTCTGGCGGCCCTTGTATCGCGGGGCGGCTGGCGCAGCGCCATCGCCGCCGACACCGACACCGCGCTCGCCAAGCTCGGCACCCAGGAAGGCATGGCGCTCGACGCCGTGCTCGTCGACCAGGGCGCCCCCGGCATGGATATTTCGGAATTCGTCGCCGAATTGCGCCGCTGGCGCCCTGCGCTGCCGCTTGTCGTCATCACGATGCGCAACGGGGTCGAGGTGGCGGTCGGTGCGATGCGCGCCGGGGCGAGCGATTTCGTCCAGAAACCCATAGCCCCCGACCGGCTGCTCGAAGCGCTCGACCGCGTCGTGTCGACGAGCGGTCCGCAGGGCGAACTGCGCCCGCTCACCGAAAAGCTTCGTGCCCCATTGGCTTTCGAGGAAATCATCGGGTCGAGCCCCAATTTCCGCAGCGCGCTCGCGATCGCCGCCAAGGCCGCGCGGGCGCGCGTCCCGGTGATGATCAACGGCAAGCCCGGGACCGGCAAGGAAGTCTTTGCCCGCGCGATCCACAGCGCGTCGCCGCGCGCCCGCGGCCAGCTCGTCATGGTCGACTGTTCGGCGGTGTCGCCGGGTCTGATCGGATCGGGCCTCTTCGGCCACGAACGCGGCGCCTTTGCCGGCGCCTTCGACCGCCAGGTCGGCCGCCTCGTCCAGGCCGATGGCGGCAGTGTCATCATCGACCATGTCGAGTGCATCCCGCTCGAAACGCAGGCGAAGCTCGTCGAATTCCTGAACAGCGGCGAAGTCCAGATGATCGGCGGATCGATCCGTCAGAGCGTCGACGTGCGCATTATCGCGACGAGCACGAGCCCGCTCGACAAGCTGATCGAGGCCGGCCACTTTCGCGAAGACCTGTTCTACGCGCTGTCGAGCGCGCAATTCACCCTGCCCTCGCTGTCGGAACGCCGCGGCGACGTCGGCCCGCTCGCGCGCCATCTGCTCGCGCGCATCGGCGGCTTGCCAGGCATGAGCACGATCGGCGTCACCGACGACGCGCTGCGCCTGCTCGCCGCCTATGCCTGGCCGGGCAACGTCCGCCAGTTGCAGGATGTGCTGTTCCGCGCCGCGGTGAACAGCACCACCGATGTCCTCACCAGCGCCGATTTCCGCGCCATCGAGGCGACGCTTGGCGGCGGCAGCATGTCCGACGAAGGCGAGATCGCGATCAACGGCGAGGCAATCGGCGTCACGCTGTACCTGCCCGACGGCAACCTGCGCCCGCTTGAGGAAATCGAGGCCGACGTCATCCGCCTCGCCATCGGCCATTACCGCGGCCGGATGAGCGAAGTCGCCCGCCGCCTCGGCATCGGACGCTCGACGCTCTATCGCAAGCTCAGCGACCTCGGGATCGATACCGCCGCGTGAAGCCCTCCCGTAAGCGGGAGGCGCGGCGAGACTTCCAAACTTGTTCGTTAGTTGTAACGAGATTTGCAATTCAAAGGCGGCGGCTTCGCAATTCTGGCACCCGCGGCCGCGACTAATATTATTCGCGTCGAGAGAGCGGGCAATCTGAAAAAAAATGCAGATCATTGGGCCTTAGCTTTGCGATTAAGCGCAGGCCGGAGTTGCATGATCAGTTTCTCTTCGACCTCATACCTGCCAAACCGGATGGGGAAAAACGCAATTGAACAGGAGTGCAGAAATGCGGTTACATGCGCGTCTTCTGCTTCGCTGAAATAGCGTTTCTTTCCATTGATGGTTTGCAAGGCGAAAGACAGCAGGTCCGTACCTAGGTTACGACGAACGGCGGAGAAATAGGTCCGGCCGCCATGAGTCAGAAAGCGCGATCCCATGTCGGAACTCTCGCCTACATAGATAATCGTCCCGTTGTCCGATCGGATCAGATATAGACCCGGCAAGCTGACAGGCACGGCTTGGAGCCATGACGAAAATCCGCTTTCCAGTGCAAGCGTCGCACCTTCGTCGATGATTATGAGGGCCCGATCCTGCACCTCGCTCCATAATGCGTTGACCATCGTGGGTGCGTAGCGCTCCCGTTTATCGAGTTGGAAACGGTTTAGCGAGGTTGGCAGGTTAACGATGCCGAACTCCTCCATTTCCTTCCTACCGATGGCCACTGGAATAGCGCGAACCGAAAAAGCTGTAATCGGCATGAGAGGAGTAGGGGCGGTCTTTAGATAGTTCCCATAGAAGGTCGATCGGCGAACATCCGACTGCTGCGTCAACCGCTTACGACAATTCTGTGCTTCGCCGATATACATGGGCTGGTCCGACAGCGAATAGAGATAGTTTCCCGAAAAAGTTCCAATCGACCCTTGAGGCTGCCGCGCGGCATCGTTCAGCATTGCGACACCTTCCGCCAATACCCCCTCACATTCGTCCTGCGCTGACTGCCAATTCACCAAGACTGCTACTCCTGACTCTAGGAAGCGTTATCCCGTCAGCGCGGCATCGCGCAGGCCGCGCCAGACGCGCATTGCCTGACGGTTCTCGGTGACATCATGGATGCGCAGCAATTGTGCACCATGCGTCGCGGCCTGATAATGCAGCGCCACCGTGCCGCCGAGCCGCTGGTCGGCGGGTGCCTCGTTATCGAGCGCGCCGATCATCCGCTTGCGGCTGGCGCCGAACAGGATCGGGCAGCCCAATGTGTGGAACAATGCGAGGCCGTTGATGAGCGCGAGGTTGTCGCCAACCCCTTTGCCGAAGCCGAGCCCCGGATCGACGATGATCTTCGCCGGGTCGATCCCGGCGGCGGCGCACGCCGCGACGCGCTCGGCGAGCATGTCGTAGACGTCGAACAGGACATGCGCGTAGTTGCCGCCTTCATGCGGGTCGCTCTTCGCCGACGGCGCGTGCATCAGCACGACGGGACAACCCGCGTGCACGACCACTTCCATCGCGCGGTCGTCATAGCGCAGCGCCGAAATATCGTTGACGATCCGGGCGCCGGCGGCGAGCGCGGCCTCCATTACCGCGGCTTTGCGCGTGTCGATCGAAACCGCAACGCCGCCCCTCGCGAGCGCCGACACCACGCCTTCGATGCGCTTGATCTCGTCGCCTTCCCAGACCAGCGGCGCGCCGGGGCGCGTCGATTCGCCGCCGACATCGACGATCGCCGCGCCCGCCGAACCCATCGCGAAACCGGCCTCGGCTGCCGCAACGGCATCGACATGCTTGCCGCCATCCGAAAAGCTGTCGGGCGTGAGGTTCAAAATACCCATGAGCTGCGGCTCGTTCAGCCGGATTTTCCGCTCACCGAGTTGCAGCACACCGCGCGGCCGCACGACACCGGCGCGCTGCGCATTTGCCGCCTGCGCCAATGTGTCGGACATCGCCGCGATCCAGTCATCCCATTCGGGAACGAGGACGATCGCCGATTTGACGGTCAGACCATCGCGAAGGCTGATGTGCCAGCCGGCAAACCAGACCATAGAATCGGCGATCCGCAGGCAGTCGTCGTCCAGCTCGTGCGGGCGGTCGACGAAGCAGGTCGGGCGGCAATAGATTTGCGCATCCGCCGACGCGGCGCCGAGATCGGGCTTGGTCAGCGGCTGGAACATCAGGCTTCGTTCGCCAGCAACCAGTCCTGCCGCACCGCGTCGATCACGCGGAGTTCCTTGCCATTGTCGACATGCCAGAAGGTCCAGCCATTACAGCTCGGTGCACCCTGCAGGCCCGCGCCGACCTTGTGGATCGACCCCGCGGGCTGGCCGTCGCAATCGAGGCTGCCGTCGACGCGCACTTTCGCCTTCCAGCGGCGCTTGGTATCGGTAAGCACCGTTCCCGGCGCGATCATGCCGCATTCGACGAGCGTGCCGAACGCGACGCGCGTCGCGGCCTTGGGCGCCATCATCGTCTTCACCGCGCTTTCGTCGAGGGGCAGCGCCAGTTCGATGCGCTCCAGCGCGGCGGCAATATAATCATCCTCGCGCTCGATGCCGATGAAATGGCGGCCGAGGCGCTTGGCAACCGCACCCGTCGTGCCGGTTCCGAAGAACGGATCGAGGATCACGTCGCCGGGGCTCGAGCAGGCGAGCAGGATACGATAGAGCAAAGCTTCGGGCTTCTGCGTCGGATGAACCTTCGTCCCGCCCTTCTTGAGCCGTTCCTGACCGCCGCAGATCGGGATCAGCCAGTCGGAGCGCATCTGAAGCTCGTCGTTCAGCGTCTTCATCGTGCGATAGTTGAATGTGTAGCGCGATTTCTCGCCCATCGATGCCCAGATCAACGTCTCATGCGCATTGGTGAAGCGCGTGCCCTTGAAATTGGGCATCGGGTTCGCCTTGCGCCACACGATGTCGTTGAGGATCCAATAGCCATTGTCCTGCAGCGCGGTGCCGACGCGGAAGATGTTGTGATAGCTGCCGATCACCCAGATGCTGCCGTTCGGCTTCAGGATGCGCTTCGCTTCCTTGAGCCAGGCATGGGTAAAGCGGTCGTAGGTCGCGAGGCTGTCGAACTTGTCCCAGTCGTCGTCGACCGCGTCGACCTGGCTGCCGTCGGGGCGCAGCAGGTCGCCGCCGAGCTGGAGGTTGTACGGCGGATCGGCGAAGATCATGTCGACCGACGCGGCGGGCAGCGAGCGCATCATTTCGACGCAATCGCCCTGCAAAATGCTGTCGAGCGGCAGGTCTGCCGGGTCGACCTTGGGCATCCGCTTCTTCGTCGTCGGCGCCTTGACCCGTTCCATCACACCCATGCTTCACCCCGTTCCTTGCTCGTAAGAAGGCCCTGATGAGTCCAGCGACACCCGCCGTCAAGCGCAGGAGTCTAGGGATTCCGCCTCTCCAACTGGTTAACGCGATGAGAACGAAACGAGTCTGACACACCATATGGAGTCAGTCGCGACTCGAAGACTCAACCACTGGTGGTGTGGCGATGAAGACTCACTGGCGAAAAAAATTTCAAAAACCCCTCCCCCTCGACGGGGGAGGGTTGCGAAGACTTGCGAACCTGTTCGCCAGTCGAAGCTGGGAGAGGGTGAATGGTCGCGATGCGACCGCGAGCCTCCGGCTCGCAACCCCTCTTCCAAGTCCGCCTAGCCGCTTTGCGGCAAGGCTTCCTATCCTTCTCCCGCAAGGGGAGAAGGAACTAAAGACCCGGATCGACTCCGGTCAGTTCGATCGACCGCTGCCAAAGTTCACGCGCGAGCTTCGGATCGCACGCATCGCGGGTTGCGCGCGCCGGACCCGATCGCCCAGACACCTCTCCCAGCCCTTGCGGTCCCAGATAATCGCCGCCCTGCACACGCGCGCCCGTCGCGGCCTGCAGCGTCGGCCACGCACCTTGTGCCGCGCTGTTGAAAAAAGGCGCGGCAAGCGGCGTCATCGTCCGGAGCGGCAGCGGCAGGTGGCGTGTCAATTCGGTGAGCGCGACCCCCGGATGGCATCCAATCGCCTGCGTTGCGCGCCCCGCGGCGCTCAGCCGCCGGTCGAGTTCGAACATATGGAGCAGGTTCGCGAGCTTGCTCATCTGGTAGCGCGCCCAATTATGATAGCTGCGGCTTGCACTGAGGTCGCTGTAATCCATCGCCCCGTTCTTGTGCGCGATGCTTCCGGTGATGACGATGCGGTCGTCGACATGCGGGTGGACTAGCCCGGTGAAGGCGAAAGTGCCGAGGTGGTTGACCCCGAATTGCAGCTCATACCCCTGTTTGGTAATTGTTTTGGGCGGGATCATCACGCCGGCATTGTTGATCAGCACATCGATCCGCGGCCCCGCGAGCACCGCCTTCGCCGCATCGTGGACCTGGTCGAGATCGGCGAGATCGAGCGGCTGAAACGAGAGCTCGGCCTTCGGCACATCGACGCGAATCCGGTTCATTGCCGCCTCGGCCCGGTCGGAGTCGCGGCAGGCAAGGATCACATGCGCACCGCGCGCGGCGAGAATTTTGCTGGCTTCGAACCCGATCCCGGCATTGGCACCGGTGACAAGAAAGGTGCGGCCGGTCTGGCCCGACACGTCGTCGGCCGTAAATCCCCTGCTCATCGTCTTCCCCCCTCTGGTTTCGGGCTTCAGACCAGTTGCATTTGTGCGACCGGGGCAAAACTGGTCCGATGGTGCGGCGTGGGCCCATGCTGGCGCAGCGCCGCGAGATGCTGCGCCGTACCATAGCCCATGTTGGTTTCCCAGCCAAAGCCGGGGAAATCGCGCGCCATGGCCACCATGAAGCGGTCGCGATGTTCCTTCGCGATGATGCTCGCCGCCGAAATGCACGGATGGAGCGCATCGCCGCCGATGATCGCGGTCGCGGTGTAGCGCCAGCGCGGCAACCGGTTGCCGTCGACCAGCACCTCGGCGGGCTCGAACCCGAGCGCCTCGACCGCGCGCGTCATCGCAAGCAACGTCGCCTGCAATATGTTGATGCGGTCGATTTCCGCGACACTCGCCTCGCCGATGCCCCAGCGACAGCGCGCCTTGATCTGCGCTTCGAGTTCAGCGCGGCGTTTTGCGGTGAGTTTCTTGCTGTCATCGAGCCCGGGGATGCCGCCTTCGCAGAGCAGCACCGCCGCCGCGACCACTGGCCCCGCGAGCGGGCCGCGCCCAGCTTCGTCGACGCCGACGATCATAATCTCCCCTCCCCTTCAGGGGAGGGGCTGGGGGTGGGGGCTATCGAGGTGGCGCGAGGCCGATGGCCCCCACCCCAACCCCTCCCCTGAAGGTGAGGGGCTTTTACACCCGCCACGGCGGATACCTCCGATATTCGGCCGCCTGGTACAGGCAAAGCCGATTACCCGCCGGATCGGCCAGCCGCGCCTCGCGCCAGCCCCATTCCTCGTCCTTGGGCATCTGTTCGAACCGCACCCCGCGCCGCGCCAGATAGGCGACCCACGCGTCGAGCGCGCCGCTTTCGAGATAAGTGGTAATTCCGCCCGCCGTGCCGTCGCCGACGTTTTCATCAACATGGATCGACAGCGTCACGCCATTCGCGGCTTCGAACCGCGCATAGCCCCCAATTCCTTCAGCGCCGGGGCTATCGACGATCTGCTTCAGGCCCATCTGTTTGTAAAAGGCGACCGACACCACATAATCGTTCGCGGGCAGCGTGATCTGGTTGAGCGCCGGGCCGGTGAACAGCCCGTCGTTGCGCACATATTGCTGGCCCATCGGGCCATGCCCCGCACCCAACCCCGGCGCGTCGAGCAGCGATAGCCGCACGAAATCGCGCGCGCGTGCGATCGCGGGTTCGAGCGGCATGCCCTGCGCCAGCCCCGTCGCGATCGCGCTCGCGAGCGTGCAGCCGGTGCCATGGCTGTGCAGCGTGTCGATCCGCGGTGCTTCCCAGCGCGCGACCTCGCCCTCACCCGTTTCGAGCAACCGGTCGATCACCGTCTCGCCCTCGGCATGACCACCCTTCACGAGCAGCGAACAGCCGTGCGCCAGCACCGCCTCTTCACCGCCAAGCGCGTCGAGTTCGGGAAGGTTCGGCGTCGCCACCATCGCGCGGTCGAGCAAGGCGCGGAACGCGTCGATCGTCGCCGCGTCGGCGAGCACCGATCCGCTCGTCGCGACCATCACCGGGTCGAACACCAGCGCCACCTGCGCGAGATCGGGCCGCGACAAGCGATCCGCGACCGCCGCGGCGGTTTCGGCGCTGCCGATCATCCCGATCTTGACCGCATCGACGCCGATGTCCGACGCGACGCTGTCGATCTGTGCGAGCACCATCTCGGTCGGCACCGCATGGATGCCCTGCACCCCCAGCGTATTCTGCGCCGTGATCGCGGTAATCGCGGTCATCGCATGGCCGCCGAGCATCGTGACCGTCTTGATATCGGCCTGGATGCCCGCGCCGCCGCCCGAATCGGAACCGGCGATGATCAGGATGCGCGCGGTCATCCTTTCATCCCGCGAGAGAAAAGCCGCCGATTTACGGCAATGGCCCGTAACCTTGGCGAGGTCGGCGAGCGCGGGCGAGAGGCAGGTGATCGGAGCATGCGGACCCCATGGCATAGGTGCGGACCGCGGGAAAGTTTTGCGCAGCGGATCAGATGATGTCCTTCGCCCATTTGCCCTTGTACGCGCTATATCGTTCGCGCTTGTCCGGGCGGAGCACCGCTCCCCTGACGACGATTTTAAACCGATAGCGCTCCTGATATCTGTTTTCGGCGACCAACGGCGCATGTCCGGCACCCGTTTTTCTATCGCGACCGTGGAAGCGCGTGAACCCTCGGCCCCGCTAAGCTTCGCCGGACAGCGCCGCGAGCAGATGCCTCTCGGCCTCCGCCAGCGCGGTGACGAAATCTTGCCCGGTGTCAAAGAAAGGCAGCCGGGTTTCGGCACAGGACCGCTCGAGCGCCGCACTGGTCCGGCAACCATCGGCAAGATGGGCCAATATCTCGTCTTCGGATTCGTCGGCGAGCCAGTCGTTGGGGCCACCACGAAACTCCACCGTCAGCGCGGCCTTTTCGGGGGGCGTGAGCCGGGGATAGCCAAGAAAACAGGCGGCGACGCGATGGTCGACGGCAAAGGCGGCAACGTCATGTGGATCGAGGCAGACGCCTTCGATCGCATAAGGCCGCCCGTCGTCGATCAATTGCGACGCCATCGCGCGTACGATCGGCCACAAGCGGCCGGCCTCCTGCAGGTCGTCGGCATCGGGATCGATATCAAGCGCAGGCGCGCCCGTCGCAAGTCCCATGCGCAATGTATCGAGCGAAAACCAGGGCACGCCGACGCGCGCCATCAACCGCGTGGCGAGCAATGACTTCCCGCTTCGGCTCGCGCCGCCAATCAGGAACAGCACCGGGAATGCCCCTTCACAGCAAGCCTGACCGGCAACACCGGATCGTGCCTGGAATCACCCCTTGTGCTTTCGCTCCGTCGAGGCGGGGTATTTCGCAAGAATCGCGCCCTCGCGCAGCGGGCGGTCGAGCAGGTCGCCGCCGCAATTGGGGCATTGCTCGTCCATCCGGTCGGCGCAGTTCGCGCAAAAGGTGCACTCCATCGAACAAATAAAGGCGCCGTGAACGTTGGCGGGCAAATCGCGGCCGCATTTTTCACAATCGGGTCGCATTTCAAGCATGTTAAGTCTCTTTCGGTTCTAAAAAATCAGATGGTTATGCCGCGGCGGCGCGCACCGCGTCGCAGATCATGTCGACGACCTGTTCGACCTGTCCGGCATCGTCGCCTTCGGCCATCACGCGGATCAGCGGTTCGGTGCCCGACGGGCGGATCACCAGGCGGCCGCGCCCATTGAGCGTGGCTTCGCCCTCGGCGATCGCCGCGATGACGTCTTTATGTTCGAGCGGTTTGCCGCCTGCAAAGCGGACATTCTTCAAAAGCTGCGGCACCGGGTCGAACTGGTGCAGCAATTCGCTCGCGGGCTTGCCCGACGCGATGAGCTCGGCGAGCACCTGTAGCGCGGCGAGCGTGCCGTCGCCGGTCGTCGCATGATCCGACAGGATCATATGCCCCGACTGTTCGCCGCCGACGTTGAAGCCGCCCTCTTTCATCCGTTCGAGCACATAACGGTCGCCGACCTTGGTGCGTTCGAGCCGCAGCCCCTCGCCTTCGAGGAAGCGTTCGAGGCCCAGGTTCGACATCACCGTCGCGACCACCCCGCCGCCTTTCAGCCGCCCCTGCCGCGCCCAGCTCGCGCCGATCAGCCCCATGATCTGGTCGCCGTCGACGATCCGGCCCTTTTCATCGACAACGATCAGCCGATCGGCGTCGCCGTCCAGCGCGATGCCGATGTCGGCGCCGCTCGCGACCACGGTTTCCTGCAGCAGCGCGGGCGCGGTCGATCCGCATTTGTCGTTGATGTTGGTGCCGTTGGGTTCGACGCCGATCGCCACCACGTCGGCGCCGAGTTCCCAGAACACTGTCGGCGCGCTGTTGTACGCCGCGCCATTGGCGCAATCGAGCACGATGCGCAGCCCGTCGAGGCGGACGGACTCGGGCAGGCTTTGTTTCACCGCATGGATATAACGGCCGCGCGCATCGTCGATGCGTTTGGCGCGTCCGATGTGGCTGGGCCCGGCGAGCTTCGGCTCCTGCCCGAGCAAATGCTCGATCTGCGCCTCATCCTCGTCGGACAGCTTGTACCCGTCGGGGCCGAACAGCTTGATCCCATTGTCGTGATAGGGATTGTGACTCGCCGAAATCATGACGCCGAGGTCGGCGCGCATCGAACGCGTGAGCATCGCGATCGCCGGGGTCGGCATCGGCCCAACCTGCACGACATCCATGCCGACGCTGGTAAAGCCCGCGACGAGCGCGTTTTCGAGCATATAGCCCGATAGCCGCGTATCCTTGCCGATCACGACGCGGTGTTTGTGGTCGCCGCGCAGGAAGTGCACCCCCGCCGCCATGCCGACGCGCATCGCGACTTCCGCGGTCATCGGGACCCGGTTGGTCAGGCCGCGAATCCCGTCGGTTCCGAAAAAATTGCGCATGTTCCCTCTGCTACCTAACCATCGCCGACAAAGACCTGCCCCGGCTTCTCACGGGATGGCCCCCGCGGAGCATTTACCGGCCCAAAAACCGGTTCCCGTTTGTTTCGGGAGGTGCTCTAAGTCACCCTCTTTTGCTTGGCAAGCAGGCCAGAATAATCGCCGGGAGAATCCGTCTTGAAATCCGCTTGGTTCATCCTTTCGGCGCTCGTCGCCGGCATGCTTTTGGGAATCGGGGTCGAGCTGGTGTCGCCCGATGCCGGGACCGCCTCGCTTCCCTTTGTCGAACCGATCGGACTGCTCTGGCTCAACGCACTCAAGATGACGATCGTCCCGCTCGTCGTTGCGCTGCTCATCACCGGCATCACCGCGACCGCCGACGCCGCGCGCGCGGGCAAGCTTGCGTTCCGCGCGGTGATGATCTTCCTCGGCGCGATCACGCTTTCGGGCCTGATGTCGCTGTTGATGACGCCGCTGCTGCTGCGCCTCTTCCCGCTGTCCGCCAGTGCCGCCGAAGCGTTGCGTCACGGCCTCGGCGGCACGACCGACGCCGGGCCGTCGCCGACCTTTGGTGATTTCCTGCTCTCGCTGATCCCGACCAATCCGATTGCCGCGGCGGCCGAGACCGCGATCCTGCCGCTGATCGTCTTCACGACCATTTTCGCCTTTGCGATCACGAAACTCGAGCCCGTGCAGCGCGCGACGCTGTCGGGGCTGTTCAAAGCGCTTGGCGACGCGATGCTGATCGTCATCGGCTGGGTCCTCGCGCTCGCGCCGATCGGCGTTTTCGCGCTCGGCTACGCGCTGGCGGTCAAGGCCGGGGTCGCGGCGTTCGGCGGCCTCATTCATTATGTGCTGATCCTGTCGGCGATCGGGATCAGCTGCCTTCTCCTCGGCCTTTTGCTCGCGTGGCTTGTCGTCGGCATTTCGCTGCCGCGCTTCGTCCGCGCGATGGTCCCGACGCTCGCGGTCGCGATCAGCACGCAAAGCTCGCTCGCCAGCCTGCCCGCGATGCTGAAATCGTCGGAGGAACTCGGCGTCGATCCCAAGAAAGCCGACGTCGTCCTGCCGCTCGCGGTCGCATTGTTCCGCTTCACCAGCCCGGCGATGAACCTCGCGGTCGTCGTCTATGTCGCGTGGCTGTTCGGCATCGAGCTGACCCCATGGGAAATGGCGGTCGGGCTTGCGGTCGCGATCGCCGCCGCGCTCTCCTCGGTCAGCCTGCCCGGATCGATCAGCTTCGTGACCTCGATCGCGCCGATCGCGGTGTCGATGGGGGTCCCCGTCGCGCCGCTCGGGCTGCTCGTCGCGGTCGAGACTTTCCCCGACATCTTCCGAACCCTAGGTAATGTCGTCGGCGATGTCGCCGCGACCAAATATGCCGCCGACGGCGTCGAAGGCGAGGTCCCCACAGCAGGAGAAACCCCATGAAATATCGCAAGCTCGGCCATGGCCTCGAAGTTTCGGCGATCGGCATCGGCTGCATGCCGATGATCAAGGGCGGCAACATCCTCTATGGCGAAGCCGCCGACGTCGATGAATCGACGCGCAGCATTCATCGCGCGATCGACCTCGGCGTCACCTTTTTCGACACCGCGCAAATCTATGGCCCGTTCACCAATGAGGAGCTGCTCGGCGCAGCGATCAAGGGCAAGCGCGACGGGCTCGTCATCGCGACCAAGTTCGGCTTCAAATTCGAAGGCAAGCAGACCACCGGCGTCGACGGCTCGCCCGCCAATGCCCGCGCCGCGTGCGAAGGCTCGCTCCAGCGGCTCGGCATCGACACGATCGACTTGTTCTACCAGCACCGCGTCGACCCGTCGGTCCCGATCGAGGAAACCGTCGGCGGAATGATGGAGCTGGTGAACGAGGGCAAGGTGCGCCACATCGCGCTGTCCGAAGCCGGCGCCGACACGATCCGTCGCGCCGCCAAGGCGGCGCCGATCACCGCATTGCAGAGCGAATATTCGATCTGGGAACGCGATATCGAGGACGACATCCTCGGCGCCTGCCGCGACAACGGCATCGGCTTTGTCCCCTATTCGCCGCTTGGCCGCGGCTTCCTCGCGGGGGCGGTGCGCAGCCGCGACGAGCTGCCCGAGAATGATTGGCGCCGCAACGACCCGCGCTATTCGGACGAGAATCTGCCCGCCAACCTCGCGATCGTCGATGCGATCGGCGCGGTCGCCGACAAGCATGGCGTGTCGAAGGCACAGGTCGCGCTCGCGTGGCTACTCGCGCAGGGCGACGACATCGTCCCGATCCCCGGCACCAAACGCCGCGCGACGATGGAGGACAGCGTTGGCGCGGCCGAAGTGACGCTCACCGCCGACGACCTCGCGGCAATCGACGCGGCGGCGCCGAAGGGCGGAACCAGCGGTCCGCGTTACGGCGAGATGGGTATGCGGATGGTGCGGCTCTAAACTCGCTCGATCCTCCCTGTCGCGCAGCGATGGGGAGGTGGCAGCGCGAAGCGCTGACGGAGGGGCTTTTCGCGACCTCGCCGCCCCTCCACCACCCTTCGGGCGGTCCCCCTCCCCATGGCTTCGCCACAGGGAGGATTGAGATTACTCTCTCCGCAACCCCTTCACCTCACCCATCAACGCGTCGATCTTCTCATGCAGCGCCATGATTTCCAGTTCGGCGCGCAGGTTGATTTCATAGTCGAGCCCCGCCGCGATCCGGTCCTTCGCCGACGCGCGGTTCTGGCTCATCATGATGATCGGCGCCTGCACCGCCGCCAGCGTCGACAGCATCAGATTGAGGAAGATGAAGGGATAAGGATCGAACGCCATCCCCCAGCGCGCGAGCACGTCCGAATTGAGCAACATCCAGCCGAGCAGCACCGCCGTGAAGGCAATGATGAAGCCCCACGACCCGCCCACCGCGGCGACCCGGTCGGACAGGCGCGCGCCGAAGCTCGCCCCCTCATCGTCGATGTCGGCGGCGTCGCGGCTGATCAGGCGGCGTTCGGCGATCGCGTCCAGGACACGCCGCTCGTCGGTATCGAGTTCGTCGATCGGGCGGCCGAGCAGCCGGAGCGAGAGATCGGCAAGGCGTGTCGCGTCGTTCATATCTATCCCGTCCAGCGCCAGATACCGGCAACCATATAGCCGAGCGCGCCATGCGCCCAGGTCGCGACAAACCACAGCACGATCCCGCCGAACAGCGCATGCGGGCGCGGGATCGTGTCGCCCCACGGGGTCGTGCCGCCGATCTGCCGCGCATAGGGCATAAAACTCGTCCGCGCCGCCCAATGCCGCCACGCATCGCCCATCAGCCGCGCTTTCTTCGCATCCTGCCCCGCCGAACCGACGAGCGCGAGGAAGACGATCGTGGCGGACAGGACGATCTGCGCCCCGGTCGGGATCACCATGGCGTGCGCAAAGGCCCACAGCGCAAAGCCCCACATCATCGGGTGCCGCGTGATCGCAAACACGCCGCGCGGCACGGCCTGCGCAGCCTTGGCCGCTCCCGGCGCAGGCAGCGCCGGATTGCCGATGAGCGATCCGATGAACAATATGCTCGCAAAGAGCACGATCAGCGACGCGAGGATCCACAGCGGATCGTCGACCGCCCACAAAGGCGGCTCGGGCGGCATCCCGCGCCACGCCTGCACCACCATGATCAGGCACGCGATCGCGACGATCGAATAGGTGATCTGGAATCCCCGCTCGCCGAGCCGCCCCGCGAGCCCGCCCCGAAGCGGATGCGACAAAGCGAGGTGCGAGCCGACAAACAGGACGCAGGTCGCGATCAAAAGCGACATCGGTTGCATGACCAATCCCTCCTCCAGCAATGTCATCTCTATCGCCCAAGCCGCCGCTGCGTACGACTCGGACCGCGTTCACCGACAGGTATTGCGCGACAAAGATAACAGTGTCAACATGGAGGCGAGGAATGAGGCGGGCGGTAAAACGCCCGCCTCGCCTACCTGTCGTATGCCTTGGGCAGCGCCCCTTCCTGCGGCGCCCGATAACGATCGCGCAGGCGGTCCTGCCGCGTCGTCAGCGACTGCGCCTTGCCGTCGATCCACACCATCGTCGGGCGGCTGCCGAGTTCGAGCGGGTCATTGTCCCAGATCACGACATCGCCGACGCGGCCCGGACGCAGCGAACCGATGCTGCCCTCCATGCCGACGGCGCGCGCGGGAACGCTGCTGATCGCGGCGAATGCCTGATCCCACGTCATGCCGCTTGCGCCGGGTACGCGCGCCAGCCCGACGAGGTTGCCCGCATATTGCGTCGCATAACCCATCTTGTGCGCGTCGTCGTCGTCGAACACACCGACCGACACGTCGACGCCCGCGGCCTTGAGGCGGCCCGCGTTCGATTGCGTCGCGCCGAGCTGTTCGAAGCTCGACGGCAGGTCGGTGAGCGGCGAGACGAGCACCGGGACCTTCGCCGCCGCGATGTCGCGCGCGACGATCCAGCCCTCGGTCACCCCGACGAGCACGAGCTTCAGCGCCGGAAATTCCTGCCGCAGCTTCAGCACATTGACGATGTCGGCGGCGCGGTCGACGCGCACGAACAACGGCGTCGTGCCGTCGATGACGCGCACCAGCGCATCGGCGTCGGCACGCTGGATCATCGCGTCATTGCCCCATTCGGCAAGCGTCGCGGGGTTGCGCGCATAGCTGCGCGCCGCGAGCAATTGCTCGCGGAACAAGAGGAAGGTCGCCGCGCGGCTGCCCCCCGCCTTCGCCGAGCCATCCTCGCCGAACGCGACATATTGCAGCGCGCGCGGGCGCGTCACCATGTCCATGTCGTCGGCGAGGTCGACGACCGCGCCCTGGCCTGCGAACAGATTGCTGCTGCTGCCCGGTGCGACGATCGCGCGCGTCACACCCGACGCGCGGTTCACCGCGACGGGCGATCCCATCGGGTTCAGCGCGGGCGCTATGTCGAGCCCCGCCGAAAAGCGCGTGCGCGGCGCCGACCGGTCGTTCGTGCCGCTGACGGCATCAACTTCGGTCAGCCCGACGCGGCTGAATGCCGCAACGATGCCCGGCGTGACATAGCGGCCCTGCGCGTCGACGCGTTCGACGCCCGCGGGCACGGCCACGCCGGCGCCCGCCGCGACGACCTTGCCGCCGCGCACGACGACGGTGCCGCCGTCGATCGGCGCGCTGCCGTCGCCGATGACGAGCTTGGCATTGACGATCGCGATGTCCTGTGCCGCGGCCGGAACCGCGATCAGCGCCGCGGCCGAGAGAAGAAGCGCGCGCATCATTTCACGTCTCCTTCACCCGGCTGGCCGAGCTCAAAATCGCTCACCGGACGCCGTTTGGGGTCGTTCGCGTCGAACATCAACGCGCCGTCGATCCACACTTTCTCGGGGCGCGTATAAGCGCTGAACGGATTGCCGTTCCACAGCACGACATCGGCCATCTTGCCAGGCTTGAGGCTGCCGGTCTTGTCGGCGATGCCCAGCGCCTTGGCGGGATTGTACGACAGCCAGGTCCACGCCTGTTCGTCGCTGACGTCGATACCGATGCGGCGACCCGCGGCGCGCGCTTTCGCGGCTTCCTGGTTCAGTCGCTGGATCTGGTTCGCGTCATCCGAATGGACGATCGTGCAGGCACCGGCCTTGTAGACCAGCGGGATATTCTCGTTGACCGAGTCATAGGCTTCCATCTTGAAGCCCCACCAGTCGGCCCACATCGCCGAGCAAATGCCTTCCTTCGCAAGAATGTCGGCGATCTTGTAGCTTTCGACCGCGTGGTGGAAGGTCGACACCTTGTAACCGAATTCCTTCGACATATCGATGACGAGCGCCATTTCGTCGGCGCGGTAGCAATGATTGTGGACGAGGATCTCGCCCGACAACACGCCCGCGAGCGTTTCCATCGCAAGGTCGCGGTCGACAGCTTTCCCGTCGTCCATCTTCTTCTTGTACGCCGCCGCCTTCTGCCACGTCGCACGGTTCACCGCGAAATTGCCCATGCGCGTCGAGGGTGCGCGCCCCTTGCCGCCATAAACGCGCTTCGGATTCTCACCGCACGCCATTTTGAGGCCGTATGGCGCGCCGGGGAATTTCATTCCCTGCACGGTGCGCGAGGCCACATTCTTGAGCGTGATCGAGCGCCCGCCCATCAGGTTCGCGCTGCCGGGCAGGATCTGAAGCGAAGTCACGCCGCCATTGGCGAGCGCGCGGCTGAAGCCCGGGTCCTGCGGCCAGACGCTATGTTCGGACCATACTTCGGGGGTGGTCGGCGACGTCATTTCGTTGCCGTCCGAATGCGCCTCGACGCTGGGCGACGGGTAATCGCCAAGGTGGCTGTGGATGTCGATGATGCCGGGGGTGAGGAATTTGCCGGTGCCGTCGATGACGTCGGCGTCGGTCGGCAAATCCATGCCGGGTCCGCCTACCGCCGTGACCTTGCCGCTCGTCATCACGATCGCGCCATTGTCGATCCGTCCGCCTTCGCCGTCGAAGATCGTGACACCCTTCACCACCGTCAGGCGGGTCGGGTATCCCTTGTACGTCGACGGATAGGGATCCTTGTTGAACTTCACCGGCTTCTCGGCGGGCTTGTCGCTCGCCGAGGCCGTCTCTCCATTGCTCGCCGCACAACCGACGAGCGCCAGCGATACTGCAGCCAGCAGGCTGCCCTTCACACCCCGGATCATCGGTTACGCCCCCTTGGGTTCGGGATGAACGCCGGCCGCCTGCGGCTCGGCGAGTTCGCTCGTGCCCGCGACATCGTCGCGGTCTCGCAGCGTGTCGAGGTGCATCCAGCGCTTCACGATCGGGCTGACCAGCAGCACGGCCACCGCCGCGCCAATCGCTATCCAGCCGAACATCTCGTAAATCTCGAGCAGCTTGGCCTTGCTCATCTCGCCGCCATGCCCGCCGGTCGCTTCACCGATCTTGCCGGCAACGAAATTGCCGACCGCGGTCATATAGAACCACGCGCCCATGATGAGCGACGCGACGAAGGTGGGCGCCAGCCGGTTCATCGCGGAGAGGCCGACGGGGCTGAGGCACAGTTCGCCGGTGGTGGCGAGGAGGTAATAGAGGAAAACGAAAATCACCGGAGTCATCGCCGCGATGCCGAATGCCTGCGCACCCCACACGAGTACGAGGTTCGCAAGCCCCATCTGCGCCAGCGCCAGCCCGAACTTGGCCGGGGCCGAAGGCTCCCTGCCGTTTTTGCCGAGCCACTGCCACAGCGCGGCGAACAGCGGGGCAAGCAGGATGATGTAGATCGGGTTGATCGACTGGAAGATCGAAGCCGGCACGGCGCCGCGATCGACATAACGGTCGGTGAACAGGTTCATCGATCCGCCTGCCTGTTCGAACAGGCCCCAGAACAGCGGGTTCAGGGCGATCAGGAACAGGATCGCGAACATCCGGTCGCGCGCATGGTCTTCGCGGTTCATCTTCTCGACCACCATCACGCCGAGGAGAAGGAGAAAGCCGGCCAGCGCCACCCACGCCGCGGGCGCGAGCCCGAGCGCGACAGGTCCGCTGGCGATGCCGAGGCCAAGGATGAGCGCGAGCGGCAGGAACAGCATCAGGGCGAGGCCAGCGAGCGCGATGTTGACGCGGCTGCGCGGGCCGGCGCCGATCGATCCATAGGGCAGCTGGAACGTTGCCACCAGAACGACATAACCGAGCAGGAGGATGCCCGAAACGAGCAGGAGATTCTGGATCACGTCCTGATACTGGACGAGCGCCCAGATCACCGCGACCGCCGCGAAACCGACGGCATAGAGCGTCCACTCACGCGACCGCGACAGCGGCGCAGGCGCCTCGCCCGCGCCCTTGAGCGCACTCTTGCCGAGAACGAAAACGACAAGGCCGGCGAGCATGCCGATGCCGGCGAGCCCGAAACCATAGCCCCAGCCGATCCGCTGGCCGAGATAACCGACCAGGATCGTGCCGAGCGCGGCGCCGACGTTGATGCCCATGTAGAAGATCGTATAGGCGCCATCGCGGCGAATGTCGGTGAGCCGGTACAGCTGGCCGACCATCACCGAGATATTCGCCTTGAGGAAGCCCGAGCCGACGATGATGAAGGCGAGCGCCGCCCAGAAGACGTTGATCGTGGGGTCATTCTGCCCGCCGACGCCTTCGACCGCCATCAGGCTGTGGCCAGCCGCCAGCAACAGGCCGCCGAACAGCACCGCCTTGCGCTGGCCGAGGTAACGGTCGGCGAGATAGCCGCCGAGCACCGGGGTGATGTAGACGAGGCTGGTGTAGGCGCCGTAAATCAGGTTCGACTTGCTGTCGTTGAACAGCCAATGCTGGGTCAGGTAGAAAATCAGGATCGCGCGCATGCCGTAGTAGGAGAAGCGCTCCCACATCTCGGCAAAGAAGAGCATGTAGAGGCCCTTGGGGTGTCCGGCGAATTCGGGTTTCTTGCTGCCGGCGATCAGCGCACCGATGCTGAGGAAGACGCCTAGGACCAGAAGTGCGATCACCGCAATCCAGTCCCCCTCGTCCCACAAGCCCATGTCTTTCATTATGTTGCGTCCCTTTTAGGATAGTTTGGCGCGGCCTCCCGCCGCGCGAATGCGGCAACCTAGCGCGAAAATTGCGTATGGGAAGAATCTAATTGCGCGTGAAACCGTCTCGATCGGGCCAAATATTACTGCGAACGGTTCGCAACACTTGCGCAAAGTGACGCGAAAGGCCACATGGCGCACCATGTTCAACGACACCACCTCGCTCCTCGCCCATCTCGCCACGCGCCGCTCGGGCAAGGCGCGCGACATGATCGCCCCCGGCCCCGACGCCGCGCAGCTTCAGGGCATCATCGCGCTCGCGCTGCGCACGCCCGACCATGGCAAGCTCGCGCCCTGGCGCATCGTCACGGTCGCCGACGATCAGCGCGAAGCCTTCGCGGCGCTGCTCAAAAAAGCTTGGGTTGCCGAGAATCCCGGCGCCGCGGGCATGGACCTGTCGGCGCTCGACCAGTTCGCGCATCAGGCACCGACCTTGCTGGTGCTCGTCTCGACGCCCGTGCCCGGAGCCAAGGTGCCCGTCTGGGAACAACAGATGTCGGCGGGCGCGGTTGGCATGAACCTGCTCCACGCCGCGCACGCGCACGGCTTTGTCGGCAGCTGGCTGACCGGCTGGGCGGCTTATAGCGCTGAAGTCGCGGCGGCATTTGGCGCGGGTGAAGGCGACACGATCGTCGGCTATTTCTTTCTCGGCACGCCAGCGCGCGAGCTCGATGAGCGGCCGCGACCCGAATATGACGATGTCGTGCGCGCTTGGGACATTTAGTTATACCAAGCGGTACGAGTTTGTAATAATCCGAATTTGACTGTGCTGCTGTCTTATGGCATTAAGGCGGCATGCTCGATCAGTCCAAACCCGTGTACCAGCGTTTGCGCGATGTCATCGCCAACGCCATCCTCGACGGCCAGTTTCGCGACGGCGACATGTTGCCGTCGGTCCGATCGCTTGCCGCCGAGGAAGGCGCCAACCCGCTGACGGTGGCGAAGGCGTATCAGACGTTTCAGGACGAGGGACTGGTCACGGTGAAGCGCGGCGTCGGCATGTTCGTCGCCGCGGGCGCGACCGAGCGCCTCCGCGACCTGATGCGCGCCGACTTCCTCGCCAATGTCTGGCCTCCCGTCGCGCAACAGATGCGCCGCATCGGCCTCGATGCGCGTACGATGCTGGATTTGACCGAGGCATAACGGCCAATTTCCGCTTTGGGGTGGGAAGCGACCGTAAGAGTGGGTGCGCGGGTATCCCCTCCCGCAAGCGGGAGGGGCAGCGAGGCTTGCTGGCTAGCCGCAGCGGGGTGGGCCATCGCAACGTCGCTGCCCACCCCCAACCCCTCCCGCCTGCGGGAGGGGAGATCAAACGTCCGCAATCG